>CAJUGI010000001.1 GCA_910586065.1 uncultured Christensenella sp.
GATACTTGTCTCATCATTCCTTTTTCTCCCACCCCCTATGCAGTTGCCAGACTTCATGTCAGCTTTACATGAAGTTTGTAAAAATTACAGACTTCGCGGAAAAGCGTGTCTGAATTTGTTTAAGACGCGGAAATGTGTCAAGAACGCTCGCAGCGGTTTGTGTGCGTAACCGCTCGAAAAAATTTGTATATAAACGGCTTTAAGCCGATATATAGCCATTCCGGTGACGATAGCAACGAGGTCCCACCTGTTCCCATACCGAACACAGAAGTTAAGCTCGTTTACGCCCGATGTAGTTGGGTTTTAACCCCGCAAGATAAGGTAGTTGCCGGATTTCATTTTAAAAGAACCGTTGTGAACAACACAACGGTTCTTTTTATTTTTAATCGTTTTTTAAACCAGTCAAATAATCAGAAGTTACATTTAAGCATTTGGCTAAAACTTTAATATAACTCGCTATAAATATGTCGGACAGCGAAGAACATAAAAAATGTTTAGCTGAAATCCGTAAAATGCTTGAAAAGTTTTGCAACGGTATGGCCTAAGAGGAAAGGGATAAAACTTTGTGGAAGTTTGAAATGGCGCAAGGCGGACTATAAGTAACTACCGTCAACAAATACTTTAAAGAGGGTTCAAAATTGGGGCTTACTATCGCCGCATTGGTACCCTGCACAACTTTTTGTATTTGCAATTCCGCCAAGCAGGTGTTATAATTACCGTATGGAATTAGACGAAGAATGTAAAGCTTGTCTTTATAAAAGTCAGCTTAAAAAAATCGAGAGTACGCACTCGGACAGGACAAAGTTGCAGAAATTTAAAGAAGAGGTAAAAAACCTTCTTAAAAATCCGCCGGCAAACTATTGCGCACCTCTTTTAATGCGCGATATAAACGGTATTTCCCGCAAAATTTTCGGGCAGGATATCGACTATTCAGCCGAAAAAACGCTTTTCAATAACAGCCTTCTCGCTCTCGAAGAGCAATTATATGCAGAAATATCAACAGCCCCCGACCCGTTATGCGAGGCTTTAAAATTCACAATGGCGGCAAATTACATAGATTTTGCCCGTCTTTCGGACTTAACCGTCGGCGCAGTAGATTACGTTTTAAGCGCCGCAAAACGTGCCGAACCCGAAAAAACGGCTTATGACAAATTGAAATGCAAGTTAAAAACCGCCAAAACCCTGTGTTTTCTGCATGACAACTGCGGCGAAATTGTGCTCGATAAAATACTAATCAGGGTGATTAAGCAAAATTATCCGCAAATTGAAATAACTTCAGTTGTCCGCGGTTCGGCTATTATAAACGACGTAACGAAAAAAGACGCCGAAGAAACGGGTTTGACGGATTTTGCAAACGTAATAGATAACGGCACAGGCGTGCCCGGTACATATTTAAAGGAAGTGAATCCGCAAACGCTTAAAACTTTAAAAACAAGCGATATAATAATAAGTAAAGGACTCGGCAATCTCGAAACGCTTTACGGAGAGGGTTACTCCGTTTTTTATTCGTTTACATGCAAATGCGGGCATATTTCCAAACGTTTCGGCGCGCCGCCTTGGTCTGCGGTTTTTATTGAAGAGAATGTAAAAATCTGAATTAATTGACAACTTTGCGGTATTCTGTTACAATTGAACATATTAATAAAAAGGGGGAAGACTATGGAGGACGACGAGGAATTTTCCTATACCGGTTATTCCGCGCAAACCGAAGCCGAACTTAATAAAAACCGTGCGGCTTTTATCGAAGACGAAGAAGTCTATTCTTATTCGGGATATTCCGACGAAGTCGCGCTTACCGAAGGCGCCGCTTTGCCTGTGTACGAAAAGGAAAATACTTCCAGTTACGGCAATTATCTAATCGAAGAGTTTTCCGCGGAAACCAACGCCAAGCGCGTTGCTAAGTTCACAAAAATTCCCCGCGGCGCGGCGGCGTATTGCGTGTCAGCCGTATATCTAATTGTAGGCGTGCTCTGCGTCTCGATAACTTCGCTTATCACACACGTTCTGCCTTATATAGTTGGCGGAATGATGTTGTTCGTTGGGATAACCCGCCTGATTGTTGCGCTCTGCCGCCGCGAATACCGCAGCACGAAAACTAATCGCACGGCAACTTCCATGCTTGTTGCCGGACTCGGCGCAATGATAATAGTCCAGCAAATCGACCCCGAAAACGACCCGATTATGTTGATTTCCATAATCTGGGGCGTAATGGGCTTGTTCGAAGGCGCTCACGCTTTCAATCACGCCTTTGCAATAGCGTTCAAATCGTGGCGGTGCGTTTATTTCTTTTTAAAGGGCATAATCGAATGCGCCGTTGCTTTCATACTTTTATATTGGCCTCTCAATCACGACGTTCATTATCTGCACATAGTCGTCTTCGGCGCTAATTTGATTTTGGATGCAATAACAATGCTGCCTCCGGTAAAAAATTTCTTTAAAGGCAAGAAAGATAAAGAGGAAAAATGAAAGCTACGAATTTAGACTTAATGAAACTTTCCGCCGCATTTGACGGCGAATTCAACCTTGCCGATTTCACTCCTGACGAAATTGACGAAATGCTTGGGTTGTTGCAAAGCGGCGCCACGGCAGAGCAAATCCGCGAAAAATATTTTGAATTTTACGACGATATAAAGGACAGAGTGCTCGACAAACACAAGTGGAGTGATTAACAATCGAATTTTAGTCCGGCACGGGTTTTAAGCTCCGCAATACGGTGTTGCAGTTTGCGTTTTCCTCTGTTACATACTTATGCATATGGCCCCCGCAAATCCGCACCGCGTCTTGTCTTGCAAACGTTGTCAACGCAAACCTTTGTCGTATCAAACTTAAAAAAGCCGCCCGCGCATTACCGTAGTTTATAAGAGGCAAATAAAAAGATTTAGGCATAGCGTTAAGCTATGCCTTTTACTATTTTATAATTGGAAGAACCGGACTGCCCGCAGTCCGTTGAGATATGCCTGATATTGCAATCCGCTTGTTTTTCCGTTTTCAATGTGTTACAATGATAATTCGATAAACAGTAATTTATGGTCGCAACAATAATGAAAAAGAAAGTTGATTTCAAAAAACTTATTACCTTTACAAATGTTTTATCTATAATATTGATAATTATGTATTTATTAGATTGCTATTTACCGTTGCCCGAAGGGTACACAGGGTATACATCCTGGATTAGTGATAGCTCATCTGTGTTAAATTATATTTTCGGAAGTTGCGGGGGATTACTTTCAAATTATTTGGCTATGGGCGCAATAGTTGATCCAAGCGGAACTCAAATTTACAGGCATTTTACCCAAATGCTTTTACACGGCGGTATTTTGCATTTAATTGCTAATCTTGTTGGATTGTATTTTATCGGCAATTATACCGAAAAGCGTTTCGGTTGGTGGATGACCGCTGTGTTGTTCTTTTTTGTGGGATTTATTGAAAGCTTTATTACCGATCCTCTGTATCTTGCAATGGCACCTGATAAGGCGGATAATATTGCCTCTACCATAAGTGTAGGTGCGTCGGGTGGAATATACGGACTGATGGGCGCGTGTCTTGCGGCAATATTTTTCGATTTGAAAAGCTTTAAACAAATAGGTAAGCCTACAATTATGGTATCAGCGATATACGGTGTGCTTACAACCTACGTTGTAAGCTTTGGTTGGACGACGGTTTGTCATAACGTAGCGTTGATTTTGGGGTTAATTATAGGCGCCGCTATTATTCTACCGTTCTTTTTGTTGAAAAAAGGGAAGTTTGCACCTGCAATGCAATTATCCGAACAGTCAGAAGCAGACCCCCAAGATGAAAAAAACAACAATTTATAAGTTTATAATATAAATTTCAATTTATCTTTCTGATAATGTGTATTAAAAAAGCTCTCTAACAAATTGTTCGAGAGCTTTTTATAATCGTATGGCTGACCCCTATGGTAAGAACGCATTTGCGCTGGCGGCTTTAATTAATTAAAATTACATAACCACTATGTTGTTCGCTTCAAACAGCTGTTTGCATTCCTTGGGGAAATGGTCGTCGGTTATCAGCACGTCTATGTCTTCGATATTCGCAAAGGTATAAGGGTTTATTTTGCCTATCTTTGAACTGTCAAGCATCATATAAACCTGTCTTGCTTTCTTAAAGCAGTTTTTCAAAAGTTCCGCCTCAACCTGACTGTTGCACGAAAATCCCTGTTCGGGAGTAAACGCCGTTGCGGAAACAATCGCAATTTCAAAGTTCGTGGCGTCAAAATAAACTTTCGCCGCGGGGGAAGAGGTGGAAAGATTATCTTTCATAAGCTGTCCGCCGACAACCGTTATATTTATGTTCTTTTTCTGCGCAAGCTCCATTGCAACGGCAATGCCGTTAGTGAATACGTTGCACTTTATGTCGGGCATCTCTTTCGAAAGATACATAGCGGTCGTGCCGCCGTCAAGGAAAATGCACGCGCCCTCGTCAATCAGTCCTGCGGCTTTCTGCGCAATAACTATTTTCGCGTCGGTGTTAATCGTCGTCTTTTTCGTGTAAGCCTCGCCCGAAACCTTCTGCACTTCTTTAACGGACATCGCGCCGCCGCGTATACGGATTATGCGTCCGTCCTCTTCAAGCTGAAAAAGGTCGCGGCGCAAAGTCATCTGGGACACGTTAGGGAAAAACTCCTCAAGCTGTTCCAAAGTCATCTTACCGCGTTTGTCCAAAATTTCGGCAATCTCTTCAATTCTTTCCCGTTTCATAACCGTATCTCCTGTGAAAAATTAACAAAAATTTAATTTACAAAATTATTGTAAACTATTAACACCAAAATGTCAAGGAAATTATCGAAGTTCTAACAAAAATTTATTTTTGAATGTTAAAAACTTACACGTTTTGCAACGGGTCGGCTATAAAATCCAAATATCGGGTAAGCTATTATTAAAAAAACGCTTGCTTTTACAAAAGCTACAACATATAATAAAATAAGGTAATATGCTTTTTAAAAAACTTAAAGCGGATATCGCCGCGGCTCAGGCTAACGACCCTGCCGCCGGCAACAAGTTGGAAATCTTTTTAACATACCCGGGAGTTCGCGCGCTTTCGCACCACAGACTCGAACACGCTCTCTATAAACTCCGCTTTAAATTTCTCGCTAAATGCCTGTCCGGACGCACGCGCAGGATAACCGGAGTCGAAATCCACCCCGCCGCGCAAATTGCCGCAGGCGTGTTTATCGACCACGGAATGGGAGTGGTAATCGGCGAAACGGCAAAAATCGGCACCGGCACTGTGCTTTATCAGGGCGTAACGCTGGGCGGCACCGGCAAACAAAAGGGCAAGCGCCATCCAACCGTCGGCGAGCATTGTCAAATCGGCGCCGGCGCAAAAATTCTCGGCAATATAACAATAGGCAACCACGCAAAAATCGGCGCGGGCGCTGTGGTGTTAAAAAGCGTTCCGCCGTATACAACGGTTGTCGGCGTTCCCGCAAAACCCGTAAAACGCATATAAACTTCGCATAACGTTGTCGCGGCTGCGTTTTCCTCCAACCCATGTCGTTCGGAGTTAACGAAAAATTTTTTGCGCAAACCAATCTTAAAGGTAATTTTATGAGAATATACAACAGTCTAACCCGCAGAAAAGAAGAATTTACCCCTCTCGAAAAAGGCAAGGTAAAAATGTACGCATGCGGCATAACCGTTTCGGGCGAAGCCCACATAGGCCACGGTTATCAGGCTCTGATTTACGATATAATGCGTAAGTATCTCGAAAAAAAGGGCTATTCCGTAACCTATGCCCGCAACTACACCGACGTTGACGATAAAATAATAGCCAAATCCAAAGAAACCGGTATCCCCGCCGAAAAATACGCCGCGCAGATGATTGAAAACATAAACGCGGTTATGAAGGAATTCGACGTGGACGAACCCGCGCTCTGGCTGAAAGCTACCGAAAATATTCAAAATATTATCGATTTTATTTCCGAATTAATCAAAAAAGGACATGCCTATCCCGCGGCGAACGGCGACGTTTATTTTAACGTTTCAAGCTTCAAACGTTACGGTTGCCTTTCCAACCGCTCAGTCGAGGACATGCTCGACGGCGTGCGCGTGGAAAACGACGAGCTTAAAAAAAGCCCCGCCGACTTCGCGCTGTGGAAAGCCGCAAAGGAGGGGGAAATATGCTGGAACTCCCCCTGGGGCAAGGGCAGACCGGGCTGGCATATCGAGTGTTCGGCAATGAACCGCGCCGCCTTCGGCGACCAAATCGATATCCACGGCGGCGGCAGAGATTTAATCTTTCCTCACCACGAAAACGAAATCGCTCAGTCCGAAAGCTTAACGGGCAAGCAGTTTGCTAAATACTGGACGCATAACGGGCTTATTAAAGTCAACGGACAAAAAATGTCCAAAAGCCTCGGCAACAGCCTGCTTTTGTCCGATTTACTCAAAAAATACTCCAACGAGGCAATAAAATTCGCTCTCTTGCAAAACAATTACAGGGGGGATATAAACATAACCGACAGCCTCTTCCCCGAAGCGGAAAAGCACCTGACCGATTTTTATTCCGTAATAAAAGCGGCGGAGGACAAGTTCGGTAAATCCGCTTGTGTCAACGGCGTAAACAAGCGGATAGACGATAAATTCAACGCGTGTATGGACGAGGACTTCAACGCCGCGCTCGCTCTTTCCGAGCTGTTCTCTCTTTTTAAATCGGTTTCGGCAAAAATTCAAAAAGGCGATAAAACCGCCGCCGACGACGTTTCGCAAATCCGCAAAACATATGCATTACTCGGCATATTCAAAAAGGACGCGGAAGAGTACTTAAAGGAAGTTGCGGCAAAAAATCCCGCCGAAATTCCCGCCGAAATTGAAGAACTTGCAAAAGCCCGCTGGCAGGCAAAGCTTAATAAAAACTGGGCGCAGGCGGACAGCCTCCGCGCCAAAATCGACGCTATGGGCTATACAATAAAGGACGGCAAAGACAGTTTTACGATTATCAAAAAATAAAACGTCACGGGCTATAAACTCGGCAAAACTTTGTCGTGTTTGCGTTTTCCTCCGGCTGCGTACTTTTCTGTGCGTGCGCCGTCGTCAATCCGCACACTTCTCGCATTACCGGTTTCTGACCCGTGGAAAGAATTGCTCCCGCAAATAAGAGGTAAATTAAATGAAAATGACTTCGAAACAATTAAGACAAAACTGGATATCCTTTTACGAAAGTAAAGGGCACAAAAATATTGGCGCGGTTTCTTTAATCGGCGACGGCTCTACGGGCGTAATGTTCAACGTCGCGGGTATGCAGCCCTTAATGCCCTATCTTCTGGGCAAACCGCACCCGCAGGGTAAGCGCCTTTGCAACATACAGGGTTGTGTGCGAACGGTGGATATCGATTCCGTCGGCGACGCTTCGCATTTCACCTTTTTCGAGATGATGGGCAACTGGTCGCTGGGCGATTATTTCAAAAAGGAAAAAACCGCGTGGACGTTCGAGCTTTTAACCAATGTTTTCAAGCTCGATAAAAACAAGCTCTGTTCAACGGTATTCGAGGGCAATTCCTCCGCCCCGCGCGACGAGGAAACGGCAAACCTTCTAAAAAATCTCGGCATCAAGCCCGAACATATCTTTTATTTGCCCAAGTCCGACAACTGGTGGGAGCTTGAGGGTACCGTCGGCACTCCCTGCGGACCCGACAACGAGTGGTTCTATCCTTTAAATGCGGACAACCCCAACCCCGTTTTCCCCGACGACTATGTCGAAATCGGCAACGACGTCTATATGCAGTATAAAAAGACCGAAAGCGGCTACGAGCCTCTGGACGGCAAAAACGTAGACACGGGCTTCGGTTTCGACAGAATGCTCTTGTTTTTAAACGGACTGCACGACGGTTATAAAACCGACATCTTTATGCCGGTAATCGAAGAACTCGAAGAGTTAAGCGGAAAGACCTACGATAACGGCGGCGAAGACCGGAAGGCAATGCGCATAATCGCAGACCACACCCGCACCGCGGTGATGCTGATAGGCGACAGTCAGGGAATTCTGCCCTCCAATACGGGCGCGGGCTACATCCTGCGCAGATTAATGCGCCGTGCAATCCGCTATTGCAAACAGCTCCAAATCGAAAGCTCGGCAATGCTCGCCGCGGCTAAAATCTTCATCGAAGATATATACGGCGCGGCTTACCCTCTTTTAATCGAAAAAGAGAGCTATATTCTGGAAGAAATCAAAAAGGAAGCGGACAGGTTCGAAGCAACCCTCGCGCAGGGCATAAAAGAATTCGAAAAGTGCGTGCAGTCGATAGAGCGCAAAAACGAATTTATGTCCAAATCCAATTCCGGCTATATAAAGGAAACGGTAGTGGGCGGCAAACAGGCTTTCAGGCTCTACGACACTTACGGCTTCCCGCTCGAACTCACCGAAGAACTTGCGGCTGAACGCGGTTTAACCGTCGATAAAGATGGTTTTAACGCGGCGTTTAAAGAACATCAGGAAAAGAGCCGCGTCCTCGCCGCGGGGCAGTTTAAAGGCGGGCTCGAAAGCCATTCGCAGGCAGCAACCAACTACCACACCGCAACCCATCTTTTAAACGCGGCGCTCAAAATAGTCTGCTCGCCCGATATAAACCAGAAGGGCAGCAACATAACGGAAGAAAGGCTGCGTTTCGACTTCAACTTCTCGCGCAAACTTACTGACGAAGAGGTAAAGGAAGTAGAGCGCCTCGTAAACGAACAGATTAAATTAAACGTTCCGGTTGTGCTTAAAGAGATGACTTTGGAAGAAGCGCGCGAGCAAAACTTCGTCGGCGTATTCTCCGATAAATACGGCGAAAAGGTAAAAACTTATTCCATAGGCGAATTTTCCAAGGAAATCTGCGGCGGTCCCCACGCCGCAACCACCGGCGAGCTCGGCACCTTCAAAATCAGCAAGCAGGAAAACGTTTCGGCGGGAATTAAAAGAATTAAAGCAGTTTTAACAAAATAAAAGTTAAAGTCCGCCGCAAAGTTTCGTTGCTTTGCGGCGGATTTCAATAAGGCTTGGCGTACGGTGCGCAAAACTTTCTTTATTCCGCTTTCCGGCAATTCCGCATTTTTATTATCCTTAACCGGCTTTCGGCATGTTCTCCTTGACAATTTCAATATTTTTTGATATAATACTTCAACCTTACATATAATATTAAGTAGTGTTACCATACCGAGTAGACTTAAATTGGGAGCGTCGATGAAAGACAATGAAAAGCAATTAAATACCTCCCCCGAAGACAACCGCGGCGAAAAATCCGCGCCTTTTGAAAATGACTTAACTTCCGAATCCGTCGCAGAAACGGAAGCGGAAACTTTAATTCAGCCCGAAACGCAAATTGCGCAACCCGTAAATGTCCAGTCCGAAGGCGGGGAAAATCCCGAAAATAAAACGTCGGCGTCTTTCGAAAGAAAAAAGCTTTCCAAAGAGGAAGCGTTAAAGCAGTTCGAAAACCGCAAGATAGAAGCCCCCAAAAAAAGTAAATGGTCGTGGGTAAGCTACGTTGTGCTTATCGGCGTAATCGCTCTCGGTATCTGGTTTATTTTCAAAGACGTATCCGATAATATGGGCGGCGAAAACGCCGGCTCTTTCGTTGACGTGGTAAAGGGCGGCGACTGGCGCTTTGCACTGGTAACCCTTGCCGTGCTCGCCGGAATAATTTTCTGCGACTGGTTCAAATACGTTGTAATAATGAAGACTACAACGGGCAAATGCAACTTTAAAACAAGTTCTAAAGTTGCTTTTTTGGGGAAATATTACGACAATATAACCCCGTTCGCGGCAGGCGGTCAGCCTATGCAGATTTATTATCTGCACAAAAAAGGATTTTCCGGCGGGGTTTCCAGCGCTGTAGTGCTCATAAAATACTTCGTCAATATGTTCTGCTGGCTCTTGTGCGCACTGCTTTTAATGGCGTGCAACATAGGCGTTCTCTCGCAGATAGCCGACCAGACATGGGCGCAGGTTATAAAAATAGTCGGCTGGATTGGTCTTGCGCTCAATCTGTTGCTCCCTACAATGATAGTGCTCTTTGCAGTCCTTCCCAGATTTGCAAACGCGTGCACTTCCGGACTCGTCGGTTTAGGCACAAAGATAAAAATAGTCAAGGATAAAGACAAAACAATGGGCAAGGCGCTCAATACGGTAAACGATTTCCGTTCGTCAATCGCCATAATGTCCAAAAAACCATTAAACTTCCTTGCATTAATCGCATTGTGTTTTGCCGAAGTCCTGTTAACTTTCGCGTTCCCCTATTGCATCTTAAGAATGTTTTCCGCAATCGGTGCCGAACAGGGTTTCGGAATGTTAATTCAGGTAATGGCGCTCTATGCGTTCGTTCAGCAGTCGGTTGCAATAATTCCAACGCCCGGCAACTCCGGCGCAATGGAAAAGGTAATTATGGAAGCGCTTTCGGCGGTTGCGGGCGGCGCAGTGCTTATGTGGTCGGTGCTCACCTGGCGAATGGTGGTGTACTATATCTATATAGTTATAGGCATCTGCCTTACTCTTTACGAAATGTTCCGCAAAATTTACCGCAAAAATAAAGCCAAAAAGCTCGCAGCTCAGTCACGGCAGTCCGAAAATCTCGTGCAATCACCGTCTGAAGACGATGAAAAACCTTTAACATAACTTATTAAAAAGACCGTTTTTGCGGTCTTTTTTTATCAAATATAAAATAATTCAAAATTTATAAAAAACTTTCAAAACCCAACACAAAACGGCTTGACAGAAATTTTATAAAATAATAAAATAAGTTTACATTTAATGAAGGCGTAAAAGCGTCCGCAAAGTTGCGGATATTCAAGGAGTAGATAATGAAAACCTACATGGCAAAGGCGGAAGCGGTTGAAAGAAAGTGGTACGTCGTAGATGCAACCGGCTTACCTTTAGGCAGACTTGCGTCAAAGGTGGCGGCAATTCTTCGCGGCAAAAACAAGCCCACGTTCACCCCTAACGTAGATACGGGCGATTTTGTCATAGTTTTAAACAGCGACAAAGTGGTGTTAACGGGTAAAAAGCTCGACGACAAATTTTACAGATACCACACGGGTTATATAAGCGGTCTTAAGGAAGTATCCTACAAAAAGATGCTTGCCGAAAAGAGCGACTTGGCGGTGTACGAAGCCGTCCGCGGAATGTTGCCCAAAAATTCCCTCGGCAGAGATATGATAAAAAAACTCAGAGTATATAAGGGCGGCGAGCATAACCACGCGGCGCAGAAACCCGAAGAGCTCAAATTATTTTAAGGTGAGAGGTTAATTAAGTTATGGCAAAGGCTAATTTAAAGAAAAAACTTCAATTCTGGGGAACGGGAAGAAGAAAAAAGGCAATCGCCCGCGTTCGTCTCATACCCGCAGGAACCGGCACCATTGAAATAAACGAAAGAGCTTTCGAAGATTATTTCCCCCAGTCGGTTTTGCAGTACGTAGTAAAACAGCCCCTTACTCTTTTGGGAGTGGAAGCTAAGTACGACGTTATGGTAAACGTTTACGGCGGCGGCTACACCGGTCAGGCAAACGCAATCCGTCTCGGAATTGCCCGCGCACTTTTACAGGCTGAAGAAGGCAGCCGCGCGGCTTTAAAAAAGGAAGGTTTCTTAACCCGCGACCCCAGAGTCAAGGAAAGAAAGAAGTACGGCTTAAAGAAAGCACGCCGCGCTCCCCAGTTCTCAAAGAGATAATTTCAACAATCCCAAAGGCGACCGTTCGGTCGCCTTTATTTTTTTGCAACCGCAATTTTTCAACACGTACGGCACAAGTGTTTTAAAAACTTAACAATTAATAGACACTTGTCTAAAAAATAAAAATAAACTTGCAATACTCATTTTCATATGATAGAATAAAAACAAATAAAATTCAAAAAGGCAGGTTGTTATGGCAAAGAAAAAATCAAAAATCAAAATCGGTAAAATCTTAACTCTGGTTTCTGTGCTTTTTGCGCTTACGGCAATACTGTTGATGTTCGCTCCCGCGTTAGTCAACAATGATACCGGAATTTCGTATACGGGCGCGCAGGTTGCATTCGGATACTCCGCGTCGAGCGAAGGTCTCATATCTGTAACGGTAAAAATCCTTGGTTTTTCGTCCTATTTCCTGCCCTATGCGCTCGCTCTGGCAGGCGTTGTGTTCGGTCTTCTGTCGGCTTTGAAAATTCTCCCCAAAATTTCGGCGTTTATAGCAACGGGATGCTGTATAGCTGCGGGCGTGTTTTTCTTTCTCGCCGTTCAGATGGCGGTGCCGGTATCGGATAATCTTGTCGAAACGTTCAGAAAAACGTTCACTCTCGCCGGCGGCGCAATATCTTCCGGTGTTTTGTCGCTAGTTGCAGGCGCGCTTTCGCTTTCAACTCTCTTTATAAAAAAATAACCGGCAACTCAACCAACACTCATCATATCTCTTTTTTCGGCGGCGCCGTGCATTTTGCAGGCGCCGCCGTTTTTCGTTTCAAACGCATACGAACTTTCCGCACCGTAAGTCAACATCCGTGCTAAACCGGTTTTGCTTTTCGGCAGGCGCAACCCCTCTCCGTCGCAACCCCTCTCCGGCACAAAGCATATACGGCGCAACCCCTCTCCGTCGCGAGCACATTCCGCGTCTCACCCGCTTCCACGCGTTTCTTCTTTCGTTTACAACAAAAAAAGTAAAATTTTTACATTTTGATGTTGATTTTTTTTAAAAATTATATTACAATTAAAAGTGTTGGAGTATGTAAGTTGCTCCGGCGCACTAATCAATCTTTTAAGAGGAATAAAAATGAAAAACGTAATCGTAGGACAATCAGGCGGCCCCACTTCAGTCATTAATTCGTCGCTTTTAGGAGTATTCAAAACGGCAAAGGACAGGGGGGCGGACAAAGTCTACGGCATGGTGCACGGCGTAAAAGGACTTTTGGACGGGGACATAGTAGACCTTTCCACACGCATCAAAAATGATTTGGATATGGACTTGTTAAAGCGCACTCCGTCGTCTTTCCTCGGTTCCTGCCGTTACAAACTCCCCGACATCAGGGGCAACGAAAAAACCTACGATAAAATTTTCGCAATATTAAACGAGCTTGAAATTTACGCTTTTTTCTACATAGGCGGCAACGACTCTATGGACACGATAATGCGCTTGACCGACTACGCAAAAATAATAAAAAGCCCCATAAAGTTCATCGGCGTTCCCAAAACCATAGATAACGATTTGGCAATAACCGACCACACCCCCGGTTACGGCAGTGCGGCAAAGTATATAGCCGCAACCACCAAGGAAATCATACGCGACGGTCTTGTTTACGACTATCCCGTGGTTTCGGTAATCGAAGTAATGGGCAGAAACGCCGGCTGGCTCACCGCGGCAACCGCGCTTGCAAAGGGCGAGGACTGCGAGGGGGTAGACCTCGTTTATCTTCCCGAAGTAACTTTCGATATCGATAAATTCGTCAAAGACGTGGGCAAACTCTTAAAAGAGAACCGCTCCATAGTAATCGCCGTTTCCGAGGGAGTAAAAGTGGCTGACGGCAGATACGTCTGCGAACTTTCCGACCATGTCGATTATGTTGATGCGTTCGGGCATAAGCAACTCGCCGGCACGGCAAGATTTCTTGCCGGCAAAGTGGCTGAAAAGTACGGAGTAAAGACAAGGGCTATAGAACTCTCTTCATTACAGCGTTGCGCGGCGCATATTCAGGCGAGAATCGACGTCACCGAAGCTTTCAACTGCGGAGGCGCCGGCGTTAAAGCCGCGTTTGAAGGCAAGAGCGGCGAAGTAATCACGTTAAAACGCGTTTCCGAAGACCCGTATATGTGCATAACCGAAGAAGCGGACGTGCACCTCATTGCAAACGTCGAAAAGAAAGTCCCCCGCGAGTGGATAAACGAGGACGGCACCAACGTAAAGCCCGAGCTTGTACATTACATTCTGCCCTTGATTCAGGCGGAAATCACTCCGCTTTGGATTAACGGTCTGCCCCGCCACATCCGCTTGCATTCAAAATCCACAAATAAATAAACGTATATAAGCTGCGTTCTTCCGTGTTTAACCGCGGCAACTTTCGTTTCGGCTCACGAAATAATAATAAACGCGACTAAAAATTTCCGCCCCACCCTCAAAAGGGGGGGGGCTTTCTTATTTCTTGTTCCGCACTCTGTTCGCCATTGCCTCGTGTCTCTCCAGAACGCTTGCCATAACGTTTGGCTGAGTTGTTTCCGAAAATCCACCGTTATTGCCGCCGTTCCCCGAATCCGTCCGCCCCGCGCCGAAACCGTTATCGAAATTCCCCGCCGAGTTGTTCTGCCCGCCGAAAGGCGCGCCTCCGAACAGCCCGCCCTTCAACAAATTGCCGAGAATTCCGCCCAGACCGTCAAAGCCCGAGCCGCCGTCCGCCGCAAGTCCTTCATTTCCACCCAATCCGCCAAGCGCGTCTCCGCCTTTAAACGCTCCGTCCGCGCTTATGTTTCCGTTAATGTTTCCGTCTCCTGCGCCGTTTTCGCCCGCAGGCTTTTTCCCTTGCAAGCCGTCCAGGGCTCTAAGTAAATTCAAAAGAGCAAATTTTTCCAAAACTTTATTCCTTTTTTGTTGTTTTTTTTAAAATCAAGCCAAATTTTTATTGCCTAAAAACTGCAATTGGTATATAATTGACATTGCTGAAATTATATTCAAACGCAGAAATGCGGTATTGACGTATTTGGAGTTCCGATGAGAAAACGTTTCATTAAAATTATATGCGGCGCGGTGGCAATGGCTTGCACGTTCGGCGCAATGTTCGCGGCAGGCTGTACTAAATCCGTGCAGCTTTCCGGTATTGAATTTACCGAGGCTTTCGAAAAAATGCCTGCAAAATCCAACGGCGGTTTCGCCGTTACAAAGGGAGACTACGTTTATTTTATAAACGGCGTCCAGTCCAACACTGCGGACAACGCCTACGGCGAACCCGAAAAAGGCGCTATTTACCGCATCTCTACCGAAAATTTCGCAAAGCATTCCTATGCCGAGGTAGACTGCGTGGTTCCCCACGTGGCGTTTAATTTCGACTACGACACAGGTCTGTTCATTTACGGAAATTACATTTATTTTGCAACGCCTTCGGTAAACAGAGACTCCGAAGGCAACGTTTACAGCGACGTGCTTGATTTAAAGCGCGCAAAGCTCGACGGCACCGAAGTATCGGACGCGTATATCCAGCTTCCCAAGCGCGACAGCGATAAAAAGTACGAGTACAGATTCGTTCAGGAAGACGACGGCACCGTCTACATTCTCTACGTTTCCACCGACGAAAAGCTCGAAGGCTCCGGCACGGCGGCAAAAAACCTTCATTCGTTCAACATATCCACAGGCGTGGACACCGTGCTTGCATCCGGAGTTGAAAAAGTTATTTTCGACAATGCCGATAAATCCAATCCCCGCGTATTCTACACAATGAAAGTCAAAAACTATTCCGCGGGCGAAGATTATTCCTACAATCAGGTTTATACGGTAACGGCAAAGGCAACCGAAGATAAGTTTAAGGATAAACTTTCGTCCGAAGTAATAGTGGGTTGGGACGACGAAGAAGACCTCTATATCAACTGCGGCGAGCTTGTGTTCGACGGCGTCGGCTATATGAACGAACTTACTCCGTTCAACTATGCCTACGGCAAAGAGAACGTAGAGCAGGAGGCTATGCGTTCGGCTTACACTTACGACCTCATAAAATATCAGGACGGCGTGCTTTTCTACACAAGAAAGAGTTCCTCAGTTTCCAAAAGCAACCTTTTCGAACTTAAAGTAAGCGATATTGGCAAGGATAATAAAACGCCTTTAACGTTAAACGCCGACAAGAAAAAGCTTTTAACCGACGGCGGTTCGGCTTCCGCTTACACATATTTCGTTGAAAACGAAGAACTTAAATACGTGCTGTATTGCGAAACCGCCGGCGTTTCCGTAAACAAAGTCGTCAACGGCGAATTGCAAACCGAAATTTCGGATATGGACTCTTCGGCGCCTTATTACAAAGTGGTTCAGGAAGGCACTTGCAGCATACTCTTTACCGATAATAACTATTTATATTATTCCGTAAACGGCGATTCGGGCTACACTTTCTACCGTATCGACTACACGGGTAACAGTCTCGATTACGACGGAGACCCTAACTTCAACGACAGCACGGGCACCGACGATTACACCCCGGTAAAGATTTTAGACCTTGTCTCCGTTTCCGACTGGTATAAGCCCGAACTTATCGAAAACCAGCTTATTTATGCAAGCATGGCAGACAGCGACTACTATGCGGCAAACTATATAACCGCTTTCGATTTGCGCGGGTATAACCCCGAAACCGGCACGTACGGCGAAGTTATGTCAAACAAACAGCTCGCGGATTTAAACGAAAGCTACAATGAAATGACCTCCGAACTTTTCGGCAAAGACGAAGAGGACGACGGCGAAACCTACGCTCATCTTACCGACGCATATAAATATCTTTTCCGCACCGGCGATATCGAATATATCGAAAAACTTGCGGCGGCGTGCAATGCGGAACTTGAAGAGGACGCAACTCCCGTTTATTCTGATAAAACGCTCGAAAAGTTAAAAGCATTCCTTGCCCCTTCCGCCGATAACGAGTGGAGCGGATATACCGCAACCAAAAAAGTGAACGGCAGGGACGTAAAAGCCAACACAAGCGAATATTACTATTCGATTGTCGGCAAGGTAACTGAAGAGGACGGGGAAGCGTTTGCCAACGGACTCAAAGATAAACTTCTTCAGGCAATGCCCGCAGAAAAAGGCTGGTACGAAAGCCTTTCCCAAGGCGAAAAAATCGGCTTCATTGTCGGTATGTGCGTTCTGGGCGTTCTCGTAATCGGCGGCGCGGTTGCCCTTACCGTAATTCTGATAAAACGCAACAAAAAATCTCAGCCCGCAGTTCGCGAAAAGAGAATCAAGGTCGATACTTACGACGATAAGAATATCGACGTTTACGGCACCGGCGAAGATGCAGAGTCAACCGAAGAAACAACGAAATAACAAATAATTTAAAGGCCTCCGCATAGCGGAGGTTTTTTTTGTCAAAATTAATATAAGCGCGCGTAACGTGCGGAGTTGAAATTTTTTTAATTTGCCCTTAAAAAAATCAGTAAAACAGTTTACAAACGCAATAAATATTAATATAATGTTACCACAAAACATACGCGTACCAGCGCGCTTAAAAAATCGACTTTAACGGAGACTGCGTTATGATTAAATACGAAAAATGCCCCAGATGCGATTTGAATTATATCGACCCCGAAAAACAGGAATATTGCGACGTTTGCATAGCCGAAATGAAAGGCGGCAGACTTCGTTTTGCCGATATCGACGACGAAGAATTCGAAGCGCTTGAAATGGAGGAAGAACAGGACGAACTTTGCCCCGTTTGCGGAGTAAACCACGTGGCAGCCGGCGAAAAGATGTGCGAAAGCTGCAAACAACAGCAAAATTACGAGGAAGAAGAGGACATCGATATCGAAAAAGACGAGGAGTGGAAAAACTATCTCGAAGAAGACGAAGGCGACTTAACCGTTGACGACGAAACGCTTCAGGAAGAAATCGAAGAAGAATTCTCCGACGATTCCGAAGAAGAAGAGGACGACTTTTACGAGAGCGAGGACGTAGATTCTCTCTCGGATTTTGAAGACGACGACTTCGACGACGAAGAAGACGAAGATGACGACGACGATTTTTAAAATTTAAAATCAAACAAGGCGCGGCGGAAATTTTCCGCCGCGCCTTGTTTTCGCAATTTTATTTTTGCATAATTTTGGAAATTCTGGCAAAAATAATAATATGATAAAGGTCAACACAACAATAAACTCAATTAAAGAAACCGTCGCCGCGCTCAGCGGCAAAGCCGTAAGCGTAAAGCTCAATCTCGGCAGAAATAAATACGTAACTTTCCCCGCAACGGTCAACGGAATTTATCCGTCTCTGTTCACGGTCAGCCCCGCGGATAAAGATTTTCTCGGCAAAACGGCTTACTCCTATTCCGAAATCCTCTGCGGCAGGGTAAAAATACAGGAAAGCAGTTCTCAGAAGTAATAAAAATAAAATTTTTTCAATAAGTTGTTTCAGGCAATTCAAATTACGTCCGTCCGCTTTTCGCATTACGCAAAAAAAAGTAATACATCGCCGCTTTTCAGCATATTATAGCCTTGTAACGGAGGTTATAATGTCTATTCAAGCACAGTTTCAAACGGGCGTATATACGCGGCACGTGGCGTCGCTCGGCACCCAATCGGTGGTAGAAATCAAATTTTCCGACGAAGACGCTGGTGAAGTAGCGGCAGTAGAACCGCAAATATCTTTAAATTCCTGCGAAATTTCTTCCGGCAGAGTCAATTTTACCGGCAGATTAATCGCAACTCTCGTCTATGTTGACGGCGAAGGCAAGCTCTGCCGCGTGCAGAAAGGCGCCGAGTTCTCGCATTTTATTGATAACGACGTACTTGCTCCCGCGCAAAAGAGCGAGTGCGCGCTTTCCTGCGAAAAATGCAAAGTCAAGCGCGACGGTTCCTCGCTTGTAATTTCCGTCGTGGTCGGCGCAAAAATCGACGTCTACGACAGCGCCCAGCGCAGTTTCGTAACGTCAATCGACGGCGCAATCTGCAAAACGGATAGCGCAAAATTACATTCTTTAATAAATTTCAGCGGCGAAAGCGATGTTGACGACGACTTTGACTGCGTTGCCGAAGACGTGCTGGTTCCTTCCGCAAGCGTTCAGGTGCTCGATTGTAACGCCCGCGCCGGAGTAATCGAAGTCGGCGGCGAAATTTATCTTTCGCTCCTTGCCGTCCGCGACGGCTCTCCCGTTAATCTCGACAGAACGGTTCCTTTCAGATGCGAGCTTTCGTGCGACGAAGCTCTTTTGTCACAGCGTGCATATTGCCGTGCGGAAATAAAAAACCTTTCGGTCAATTGCAAGGTATACGAAGAAAAAGGCAAGTGCGGCGTTGAATTTAACGCAACGCTGGGCTTTTTCGGGCACTTCTACGATGAGGAAGAGGTAAACTATCTCTCCGACGCGTTCTGCACCGAAAGCGAAACACAGCTCACGTTCGCCGAAGAACGTATAAAACTCGATAACGAAATCAAGGTCTATTCCGAGCGCGTCAGCGGACTCTGCGCGTCCAAAGCCAAACTCGATTACACCTGTGCGTTCCTCGCGGCCGCGCTTCCCAAAGCCGAATATTCGCGTACCGAAAAGGGGGTTGACGGCAGCGTTACCGCAACTCTCCTCTACGACAAGAGCGGCGAAATCCATTCAACTGAAGTCAATATGCCCTTTTCAATAGAACTTGCAGGGCTTTCGCAAGACTGCAAAAACGTTGCGGTTTCGGTGTGCGGAGTAAGTTTGCGTCAGCGTGCCGAAGGCGAGTGCGAGGGCGAAGCGGTGCTTAAAATAACCGCCGCCGACGGCGAAACGCGCATAGTCGGCTATGTGACCGAAGCAACCGAGGGCGCGCCCAAACAAGCGGCAACCTGTGCCGTCAGCGTTTATATACCTGCCGCCGGCGACGGACTTTGGGAAACGGCAAAGCGCCTTTCCGAAAGCCCCGAAAGCATAAAGCAGTCTAATCCCGACTTAAATTTCCCTTTAACCGGCAAGGAAAGAATTTTAATTTACCGTCCCAAGGTTTAAACCGCGGTAAACAACGTAATAGCGGCGGCGCGGGCTTACAGCCCGCGCCGCCGTCATTTTTTCAGCGCTCCGTTTCCGGCGCGTTGAACGGAAAATCCATAAATTTTCATCCTTTTTTTAAAAATAATTGAAACCCCGTTAATTGTGTGATATAATCAGTTTATGAACGTCCGCGTAAAGGCTTACGCAAAACTCAATTTAACTTTGGATATAACGGGAACGTCAAACGGCTATCATCTTCTCGACAGCCTTGTCTGTACGGTCGGTTTATATGATTTAATCAAACTTAACCGCCGCGCCGACAATAAAATTACCGTTGAAATGCACGGTTTGGGTTCCGAATTAATCGAACCGGAAAACAACAACGCATATCTTGCGGCAAAAAATTATCAAAACCGTTTCGGTTGCAGCGGCGCCGATATAAAAATTTACAAAAATATTCCTATGGGCGCGGGTATGGGCGGTTCTTCCGCAGATGCGGCGGGCGTTTTAAACGGTATGGCAAAGCTTTTCGGGCAGGGTAGCGAAGCACAGCTTAAAGAGCTCGCCGACAACCTCGGCAGTGATACAGGCTATATGCTTTCAGGCGGTTTTGCGCGGCTTACCGGCAGGGGCGAGCGGGTTGAACGGATTGAAACGCAAGCAAGCCTTTGGTTTTTAGTGCTTTTCCCCGAGGCAGGCGTGTCAACTCCGCAGTGTTATAAACTCTACGACGAGTTAATGTCCGCGCCGTGCGCAGCGCCGCATTCGCCGTCGGGTCAGGCGGGCACGGTCGGTCGGAAATTATGTTGCGGTGCACTCAATCAAACTGCTTCCGCAATCTGCTCCCTCAAAAACGGCGACTTTACAACCCTTGGTCAAAGCCTGTCAAACGCTCTTTTCACACCGGCACAAAAGTTAAATCCGCAAATCGGGCGTGCGTTCGGTGAATTAAAGAGTTTTTCGCCGCTCGGCGTAAATATGACCGGCTCAGGCAGTGCCGTCTACGCACTGTTCGAAACAAAGGAACTCTGCGAATGGGCGCGTAGCCGCTATAAAGGCGGTTTAAACTGCGCCGTATTCAACACGGTTGTCCCCAATTAAAACCGATTTCATCGTATATAAATTTAAAATCAAAGTGAGGTTTAATTTTGGCTGAAGAAAGATTAATCGACGACGACAAGGATAAAAAATACAAAATACGTAAAAATGCCGAAGGCGTGGACGAGCTCTATATCGACGGCGAACCCGAAGAGGAACTAACTTTCGAAATCCCCGAGTTTGAAACCGACGACGAGGAAGCGGCGGTAATGACGCCGGAACAGCTCGCCGCGCGCGAAAAAATGCGCGAGGACGAGGAAAGACGCCGCGTCGAAAAGATTGCAAACCTCATTCAAAAGGCTGAACGCGCGTTGGAAGAGGGCGATTACGATTCCGCCCGCTATCATCTTGCCGAGGCTGCCGAAACCGACGGCAAAAACGGAGAAATACGTTTTTTACAGCTTAAGGCGCTCACGCAAAACTTCACCGATTTCACTCTCGCGTCTGATGCGGCGGAAGCCGCGGAGGGCGTAAAAGCTTATTGCACTCCCGAACAGAAAAGCGCGCTCAAAGAAATTTCCGCCCCGCTTTCAGAGCGGCTTTCTCAAACCGAAAAAGAGCTTGAAACTCTGGGCGAAGAAAACGAAACCAAAAAGGCTGAACGCCGCACGGTTTTCAAACAAAAGCGCAAAAAGGCGCTTATCGCGTTTGCTGCAACCGGAGTTCCTCTCGTTATCTTTGCAATCGCGGCGGCAATTATGGGCAGTATAATGCATTCCCGCAAAGACGGAGTGTTGGTTATAGTAACAATAGTCCTTGCCGCTCTTGCGTTGGTTGCCTTAATTGCAACCTTATTCACCGCGCATAATTTCTGGAAGACCTCGCAAAAGGTCAGCCGTAACGAAAACAACGCAAACACCCGCCTCGGCAGAGAGTACGAAGCTAAAAAAGTCGAATTCAACGCGCTCACCGCTATATTCAGAGCTTTGAATACGGAAGAAACAACCGCAACCGAATGATATGATTTACCTTGACAACGCCGCAACAACCCCTCTGGACGAAGCGGTACTAAACAAAATGCTCCCGTTTATGCGTCGTGATTTCGGCAATCCGCAGTCACAGCATTCCGCAGGCAGAGTTGCGGGCAACGCGGTTATTTCCGCGCGCGACAAAGTCGCCCGCCTTTTAGGTTGCAAAAGCGAAGAAGTCTACTTTGTCTCCGGCGGTACCGAAGCGGGCAACACCGCTTTAAAAGGGGTGTGCGCCGCGCGCCGTAAGGGGCATTTAATAGTTTCGGCAATCGAACATCCCGCGCTGATAGAAAGCGCAAAGGATATGCAAAAGTACGGCTTTGAAGTAACTTTTTTAAAGCCCGATTGCCGCGGAATTGTTTCCGCGCCCAGCGTAGCCGCGTCAATCCGCCCTAATACAATTTTCTGCGCTGTTATGCACGCAAACAACGAAGTCGGCACAATTCAGCCCGTAGAAGAGATAGGTAAAATCTGCAAGGCGCACAATGTCTTTTATTATTGCGACTGCGTTCAGACCGCAGGCGTTCTGCCTTTTCCTACGGCGCATTGCAACGCTTTGGGAATTTCCTCCCACAAGTTTTACGGTCCGCGCGGTTTCGGCGCAATGTATATTAAAAACGGCTCTGAAATAACCCGCCTGATTTCGGGCGGAATGCAGGAACGCGGTTTCCGCGGCGGCACGCTGAACGTCGCGGCGGTTGCGGGACTTGCCGAAGCGCTTGAAAGGGCGGTAAAAGACAGGGAGCAAAACAATAAAAAAACCGCCGTCTTGCGCGACGCGTTTTTAAAAAGAGTTTTAACGGAAATAGAGGGCGCGCGTCTCAACGGCGATGCAAAGTTGCGCCTTCCATCTAATGCCAACATATCTTTCGAAGGTTGCGCCGGCGAAAATATTTTATTTCTTTTGGATTTAAACGGCATCGCCGTGTCCACCGGTTCGGCGTGTTCGGCGGGCGCGGTCAGTCCCTCGCACGTGCTTACCGCAATGGGCTTGCCTCCCGAAAGAGTAAACTCCGCCGTTCGTTTTTCTTTCGGAAAATACAACACCGAAGAGGAGGTTGAAAGCGTAGTCGGCGTCTTAAAAACGGTAATAAACAGGATTCGTAAAAATTAAAAAAAGCGCGTTTTTTGATAAAATTCGTTCAAAAAACGCGCTTTTTTGAAAGGCAAAATGTCTGAAAATTCCATAAAAAGGTCTGATTTGTCCATATAAAAATGCCCGTAAAAATACAGAAACGACGCAAACCGGAGTTTGCGCCGCCTCTATATGATAAGGGGGAAAAATGAAGTTGCTACCCTTTCGGGTGAGCACTGTAAACAAGTTTTTAAATAACCGCAAAGGTTATTTACAGCTATAATTATACATAAACTGCGGAAAAAGTAAAAAAATTACAGTAATATTTTTAAAAAATTTATATTTATTAATTATGTAACAATTAATGAAAAAACTTAACAAATTCACATTATTCTACATAAAAGGCAGGCAAAAATCGTTGAAACCAGCGTTGCAATCAACACGGCGGCAATAGGTTTAAACAATTTTTTCATTTTTAAATTTGCAAAATAAACCGCCGAAATATAAAAAACCGTCTCCGAAGACCCAAAGCAAACGCACGCGCACCGCGAAATATAGCTGTCCGCGCCGTGCGCTGCAATTATTTCGTTTAAGTAAGCCAGCGAGCCGCTTCCCGAAAACGGCTTAATTAAAACGAGTTTTGTGAGTTCTTTAGGTATTCCCAGAGCGCCGAACACGGGCGACAACAAGTTTACAAGCATTGCCGAAAGCCGCGAAGCCTCGAAAATAGCGCACATCATAAAAATCGCCGCAAGACAGGGGAGGAGCGAAACGGTGAACTTAACCGCTTCGCCTACGCCCTTTGAAAACTCGTCGTAAATTTTAACTTTTTTAAAGGCTGCAAATACGAAAACGGCAATAAAGACCGCAGGAATAATAAGCGCCGTCATTTGCTTCCGTGCCCCTTGAATTTTAGTTTAACCCCCGTATATGCTTTGTTTATCGGTTTTTTTCTGCGGGGTTTCAGCTTTTCGAGCACTAAAAATAAAACCACTCCGCAAAACGTGGAAATCGCCGTGCATATAAGCGAAGGCAAAAATATATCGAACGCCGCCGCACTTCCCGCGCTTGCCCTCAGGGCAATAACGGTGCTCGGCAACAGTTGAATCGACGTCGCGTTTATAACGAAAAGCAGTTTCTGCGCAAATTCGTTTTTATCCTTTTCAAGCTCGTTTATTGCTTTTACGGCAAAGGGGGTGGCGGCGCCGCCTATTCCCAAAAGGTTACAACTCATATTCATCGCGATATTTTCACAGGCTTCGTCGTTTTCCGTTTTAAAAATTTTTTTAGTAAGCGGTTTTAAAAGCCTTGCCGCCCCCTTTGAAAATCCGCTCTTTTCGGCAAGATTGGAAAGCCCCATCCATACCGCGTAAATGCAAAACAGTGTAAGCGCCATTGCCGCCGCGTCTTCGGCTCCACCCAAAAGGGCAGGCAAAAGTTCTGCCGGCGCAACAAAGGTGAGCGCAATCAGCGAGCTTATTAAAATAACCGTAAAAATAGCGTTCATAAACTATGTTTATGAGTTTAAAGCGGTTAATTATTCTATTTTTTGCCCTTCAGTTCTTCGTCAAGCTCGTCTAAAATAAGCTTTATGCCGTTTATCTGCGTCAGCGCCGTTTCCATCTCCTTTAAAAACACGCCGCTTTTAAACTTCGGGTAATATTTCGGCGCCCAGTTTTCGCAGGAGCAGTGTTTTTGCTTTGTTTTATTAAACTTTTGGCAAAAACCGCAATCCGTTCTCAAAAAACAGCAATAACCCTTGTTGTAAAAGGCTTTAAAGTTCCCGCAGTTAAAACATTTGTGTTCCATAATAATCCTCAAATATCTGCATATATGCAGATATAATAATTATAATCTGTATATTTACAGAAGTCAAGAAAAATCTGCAAATATGTAGCAAAATATTCATGAGGTGAGTTGTGAGAAAATACGGGGAAACGTTTAAAGAACAAAGGATATTGCGGGGGAAAACGCTTAAAGAAATAGAAGCGGCTACCGGAATAAATAATGGTAATTTAAGTCGCTACGAAAGGGACGAGGTTGTTCCGAGCATATATATCTGTGAATTGCTTGCGGACTATTATGGAATTACCTTAGACGAGCTTATCGGGCGCGACGTCGTGGGCGAAACGGTTACCGATAAAACGAGTTCAAAGTAATTTACTTTTTAGCGCCGCTGTGCTATACTTTTGGGGAAATTAAACGGAGAAAGTTCTTATATATGAAAGAAAAGTTTTATTTGACGACCGCAATAACCTATACTTCGGGCAAGCCGCACATTGGCAATACTTACGAAAGTATATTTGCCGATGCTATCTGCCGCTTTAAGCGCGCGCAGGGCTACGACGTGTATTTTATGACGGGCACCGACGAGCACGGACAAAAGGTGGAACAGAAAGCCGCCGAAAAGGGCGTTACCTGCAAGCAGTTCGTTGATGAGGTTGCGGGCGAGGTTAAGCGCATTTGGGACTTGATGGGCGTTTCTTACGATAAGTTTATCCGCACGACGGACGACTATCACGTGGACGCGGTTAAAAAGATATTTACTAAACTTTATAAGCAGGGCGACATATATAAGGGCGCATACGAAGGATTATATTGCACCCCGTGCGAAAGCTTTTGGACGGAGAGCCAGCTTGTCGGCGGCAAATGTCCCGATTGCGGCAGGGAAGTTAAGCCTGCGAAGGAAGAGGCGTATTTCTTTAAGATGGGCAAATACGCCGGCAAACTTGTAAAGCATATCGTCACCCACCCCGATTTCATTTTGCCGGTTTCGCGCAAGAACGAGATGATGAACAACTTTTTGCTTGCGGACGAATTCATCGGAAAGTCTGATAAGGAGCTTTTGGAGCTTATCGAGGCGGGTCAACTAAAGACCAAACTGCAGGATTTGTGCGTTTCGCGCTCTACGTTTAAATGGGGCGTGCCTGTGGAATTCGATGAGCGCCATGTGGTTTACGTCTGGCTGGACGCGCTCACCAATTATATTACTGGCGTAGGTTACAACCCCGAAGGAAGTTCTGAAAAGTACAAAAAACTGTGGCCTGCGGACGTGCACGTTATAGGAAAAGACATAATACGTTTTCACACCGTTTACTGGCCGATATTTTTGATGGCTTTGGGCGAACCGTTGCCGAAATGCGTTTTGGGACACCCGTGGCTTTTGCAGGGCGGCGACAAGATGTCCAAGAGCAAGGGGAACGTTATGTACGCCGACGATATGACTGAAATTTTCGGCGTTGACGCGGTTAGATACTTCGTTTTACATGAAATGCCTTACGCCGACGACGGAATAATAACCTGGGAACTAATGTGCGACAGAATAAATTCAGACCTTGCCAACGTGTTGGGCAATCTGTTAAAACGCACCGTTTCGATGACAAACCAATATCTGGGCGGAGTAGCAAAAAAGACGGGTGCCGAAGAGGAAACAGACAAGGACTTTGAAAGCGTTATTAACGGAACTTACGCAAAGGTTGCCGCCAGAATGGACGAATACAAAGTTTCCGACGCGATGGATAACCTTTGGGCGCTTTTCAGACGGGCGAACAAATATATAGACGAAACCACGCCCTGGCTTTTGGCTAAGGACGAGGGCAAAAGAGAAAGACTTTCGGAAGTTTTATATAATTTGCTTGTTTCTTTGGACGTGGGCGCAAATTTGCTTCGTGCGTTCACGCCTTTAGCCGCGGAAAAGATTTTAAAAGAAATCGGTGCGGTCGAAAGCGATTATAATAGCAATAAGCGCGTTACGGAATATAAAGTAACCGCAACCCCCGCAACCTTGTTCGAACGCGTTAAGTTTGAAGATATCAAGGGGGCAATAGAAAAAATAGAGGAGAAACAGCGTATGGAAGCGATGCCCGTAAGCGAGGAAAAAAAGGAAGAAATAACGATTGACGACTTTGGAAAGATTGAAATGCGCGTTGGAAAAGTAATCGCGTGCGAAGCGGTTAAAAAGAGTAAGCTTTTGCACGAAACGATTAAAGTCGGTTCGCGCACGCTTTCGGTTCTTTCCGGAATCGCAAAATATTACACCGCCGAAGAGATGGTGGGCAAAAAGGTGATTGTCGTTTGCAACCTGCCGCCGCGCGAGATGAAGGGGATTTTGAGCGAGGGCATGGTGGTGTGCGCGGAAGCGCCCGACGGCACGCTTTCTTTGGTTGCGCCCGAAAAGGATTTGCCGGACGGGAGCCTTTTATCGTGAGATATATCGACGTGCATTGCCACTTGGACGGCGGGCACTTCGGCGGTTTGGGCGGGCTTTTTGCGCGGCTTAAAGAGCTTGGCGTTGAAAAGGTTGTTGCCGCGGGGTTCGACTTGCAGTCGAGCGAATTTTCGTACAGACTTGCAGAAGAGTACGAAGGCGTTTACTTTACTGCGGGGTTTCACCCGACGGAGCTTAAAAAATATAAGGAGGGCGACCTTGAAAAAATAGCCGCGCTCGCCGCGCACGAAAAGTGCGTTGCGATTGGCGAGATTGGGCTGGATTATCACTATCCCGACACAAACAAGCCGTTACAACGCGAGATATTCGGGGCGCAATTGGATTTGGCGGACAAGCTTGGCTTGCCCGTTGTGATTCATTCGCGCGATTGCGCCGAGGATATGACGGAGTTTTTAAAGGAAAACGCGGCAAAACT
This sequence comes from uncultured Christensenella sp., assembly GCA_910586065.1. Lineage (GTDB taxonomy): Bacteria > Bacillota > Clostridia > Christensenellales > Borkfalkiaceae > Coproplasma. The sequence goes on from CAJUGI010000001.1 coordinate 27,387, forward strand.
GAACAGCGGCGCGCTGTTGCACTGCTATTCTCATTCACCCGAAATTGCGCTTGAATTGCAAAAGCTGGGCGTTTATTTTTCTTTCGGCGGAACAAGCACTTATTCTGGCAGCAAAAGGGCGCGAAGAACTATTGCCGCGTTAAACGCAGAGCGCATTTTAACCGAAACGGACAGCCCGTATCTGCCGCCGAAATCCAGGGCGGGCACATTCCCCAATACCCCCGAAAGCATACCCGAAATTCTGCAAAATATCGCGGATATCAGGGGGGTAACCGCCGAAATTATGGCAAAAACCGTATGGCAAAACGCGCATAATTTATTTAAAAAGCTTGGTAACCGATAACATAAGAATTTATATATCGAAGGCCCTGAGCCGGTAAAGCAATATTGGTAAAGGCGGGGATATGACGGTTTCCCAAAGGTTTGAAAAACACTTCTGCATTTGCGTGGGCAAAGCGCAGGCCGCGCTATCGGAACATACGTTGGAACGTTTGCGGCGGCGGCAGAGTGAAAAGATTTTTTTCGTGAAGAGTCGAGTTAAAGTTACACTTAGCGCGAAATCACTATAAAAAGTCGAAGCCCGCGAACGTTAAGTCCGCGGGCTTTTTTTGCGTTTGTCAGGCAAACGGATTAAAACCGTTTACAATCTTAGTTTCGGCTGTTATAATTAAGTTATACTTTTTTAAAGCGGGTAAATTATGGAAAACGACGTAAAGACCGTACTTCGGGAAACGGGTTTCGGATTTAAAAAGAAGTTCGGGCAGAACTTTATAACCGACAAAAATCTGCTTGCAAGTATAGTTTCGCTTGCAGGGGTAACCGCAACCGACACGGTTGTGGAAATAGGTTGCGGGGCGGGCACTTTAACGCGCGCGCTGGCGGAAAAGGCAAAGCGGGTTGTTGCGTTCGAGGTGGATAGAACTCTTGAACCGGTTTTGGCGCAAACGCTTGCGGGATTTGAAAACACGGAGGTGGTCTTTAAGGACTTTTTAAAGGTGGATTTGGCTGCGTTCGAAGATGAATACGGCGAATACTCCGTGGTAGCGAACTTGCCTTATTACATCACAACTCCGCTTATAACAAAGCTTTTAGACGGCGGCAAAAAGTGCAAAAGTCTTGCCGTTATGGTGCAGGAAGAAGTTGCCGAAAGGCTGTGTGCAAAGGAAAACACCCCCGAATATGGCGCGATTACTGCGGTTGTGGCGTACCATGCGCGGGCGGAAATTATTAAAAGAGTGCCGAGGACGATGTTTACGCCGCGCCCCAACGTTGACAGCGCGGTGGTAAAGCTTACGGTTGAAGACGGAAGAATTGCGGCGGATGAAAACGTTTTTAAAAAGACGGTGCACGCGGCGTTTTCGTCGCGCAGAAAAACGCTTGTAAACAATTTGATGAGCGTGTTTAAAACGACGAGGGAACAGTCCGAAGCCGCGCTTTTAAAATGCGGGATAGATTTAAAGGCGCGGGGCGAAACGCTTTCGCCGCAGAAATTTGCCGACCTTTCAAAAGAGATTGAAAAGTTTTTATGAACAGTATAATAAAATGCGCCTCGCGGCTTGTTGCTGCGAGGCGTTGTTTTTTAATTAAGTTTTACGCCGATTTTTTCAAAAGAGCTTTATTCCCCATTATTTCGATAGTTATGATTTCGTTTTCAAGCGTGCACTTGGTTTCGATGCCGTTTGCCGCAACGGTGAGTTCGGTTCCGTTCAGAGTCCACTCGAAAGGCACTGTAACCGTGTTGGTTTCGGAAACCTGCATTTTTTGTTCGCCTTTGCCGTCGGCATTGAGCGTAAAGACTATGTAATCTTCCGTTATTCCCATGTCCTCGTCGGTTACGTAATGTAGTTTTCCGCTTTCTTCAACTGCGTAAAATTTGTAGGTTCCCGCCACTGAATTTTCGCCGTTTCCGCACGCCGCAAGGCATACGCACATTAAAATTGCGGCAACAGCCGCGGTTAACGCAGTTAAAATCTTTTTCATATTTCTACCTCAAAGTTTATATTTGCTCCGTATCCGAAGCACGCAAGAAATTATACGTTAAAATCTTCGGCGTGTGAATTTGCTACATCAAAATATGATGTATATAAAGTAAATTGCATAATAAAGTGGGATAAGATTTTGATGTGGAAAATACGGTTAAGAGGAATCTGCCGCTTGAAAACGTTGCGAGGCGGATAGGGTACAATCTTAAAGACGCAAGAATTTACAAAGGGATGACGCAACGTGAAGTTGCCGGAGTAATGCGGATGACCCAGCAGCAGTATTCACGTTTTGAGAACGGCGTTTTCGAACTGAATTATGAGCAGATTTTATTCTTGTGTAAGTTGTTTGAAATCACTCCCAACGAATTATTCGACGTGTGAACGGTTAATACTTTAAATAAATCGATAAAAATATATCGATAAATAGTTGACAAGCGGTTTTCCGTATGATAATATATGAGTGTAAAGTTTGACAGAGGGAGTAATTGGCGCGGCAACGCGTTAACTCGTCCGCCATCACGGCGCTTTGCGCCCGGGCAGTTTTGACAATGAGACTCGCAACTACTTTTTGCAGTGTGCGGTTTTTTATTTTCCGCACATTATGATGAGTATGGTGCGGGCTTTTTTTATTCCGTAGTTTTTGAACATCGCGCGCGTTTATAAAAACCGGAAAGCTGAGCCGGATGAACTTTGTTAAGCTTTGCGAATATAATAATTTTTGAGGTGTTTTAAAATGATTTACAGCGCACTTACTGCAGTACTGTTTCTGGCGGTTATTGCCGTCGGCGTGGTGCTTATCGTTCGCAATATTTTAATTGCGAGAAGCTTTTTGGGAAAAGGGAAGAGCACGGGGAAGAAAATTCACTCCGCAATTCCGCTTGCCATTATTGCCGCGGGGCTTATGCTTTTGATATTAATCCCCGGTTCGTTCCACACGGTGGACGCGGGTACGGTAGCCGTTGTTAAGGAGCTTGGCGTTATTAAGGAAGTTGAATCGCCCGGCACGTATTTCGACTTTTGGCTGACGCGCAAGTATGAAAAATACGACGCGAAAGTTCAGCAGGTTGACATAAGAATGGACGCATACACCGCCGACGCGCAATCGATGGATATTAATATGGTGGTGCAGTTTCAAATCCGTCAGGACAAAGTTGAAGAAATCGCGCTCAATTACGGCGGGCTGGAAGCGCTTACCAACCGAATTCAGAGCGTTGCGATAGAGCGCACTAAGGCTACGCTTTCGCAGTATCAGGCGGAAAAGCTTATTGAACAGCGCAACACTATTTCGCCCACGGTGGAAAAGGAAATTTCCGACGCGATAGGCGACAAGTATTACGTAACCTTTAACAGCGCGGTTCTGACGGACATAACCTTCTCCGACGCATTCGAGGCGGCGGTTGAAGCCAAAATGATGGCTCAGCAGGAAAAACTGCAGGCGCAGTATGAAAACGAAAAGAAGAAGGAACAAGCGGAAACGGCTCTTTACGTAGCCGAACAGGAGGCTAAGGCGCTTGTGGCAAAGGCTCAGGCGCAGGCAGACGCGCAAATAGCGACGGCTAAGGCTGAAGCGGAATCTATTATGCTTAAAAGCGTTGAGATTGCGAGGATGCTCGGTTATGAAGTTGAAACCGTAAACACGCCGGTTGAAGGCGCGGAAAACGAGACTGTGACTACTTATATCATTAAATTTACGACTGACCACGACGGTAAGGACATTGCGGAATATATGAAATATATAGAGTATATGTCAAAATGGGACGGTAAACTCCCTCAGGTTGTGGGCGACGGCAACGGGTTTATGATTACCATTCCCGGAATAAGCGGCGGCGACACGGAAAGCGGAACAAAACCGTAAAACGGGTTGAAAGCGGGCATAACCTTTATTGCTTTTGTTTGGTTGGATAGTGCTTATGAATGCGCCGATTAAAGCGAAGTATGAAAATTTTTGAAAATAGGTTAGCGTTCCTGAAAAGAATATGAGAAAATAAGAGTGTAATTTAAAGAGCGGCGCGGATAAATTATCCGCGCCGCTTTTTTGTTTAGCTTAAAAATTATAATTCAATACCGAGAAGAGACTCAAGCGTTTCGTCATACAGCCGTGCAAGGGCAATAAGATTTTCATATTCCGGTCTTGATACGTTGTTTTCCCAATCGCTTACATTTGACTGTTCAATACCGAGAGTGTCGGCAACCTGCTTTTGCGTTAAGTTGCATTGTAGCCGCAATTTGCGAAACCTGCTTCCGAATTCCATAGATAAAATATACCAAAAAGTCAGTGTTTACCTGACAAATATGTGTGGTACACATATGATTACGGATATAAAAATCCGGTTATAAGGGTGCATTATGAAATATTCAGAGCGGGCGGGTGACAAAAGTTTTGATAAGGCGGAGGGATTTCCAAGTTAAAACAAAATATAAAATCTTTGAAGAAGATTAGAGGGATTTTAATAAATTATTTAAAAGAAATTAAAAAACTTACGGCGCGGTACAAATAGTTGTCCGCGCCGTTCCGATTTAAAAAAACGCCATTATATGCAGTTAATTCAAAAAGTGTTCTAAACTTGGTTTTGCGGGAATACATTAAGGTAGACTTAAAAATTCGGAGGAAGATATGGAACAGGAACTTGACTACGCCGAGATGCTGGAAATTCCCGTAAACACGGTTAACGTAGTAAAAAAGAAGGGGCTTAACCTTTTTAAGCGCAGAACCGAAAAGGAACAGCCGCAGGAAGAGGAACTTAAAGATATGGTGGTGGAGAACGTGAACGAGCGCATGGGCGCTTACGTTTATGCCGAGGACGTTTCCGACCCGCCCGTTGAAGAAAAGAAAAAACGTTTTGACTGGCTTAATAAGGATAAGGGTACGATAGTGCTCATATCCGAACTTGCGGCGGCGTGCGCGCTTGCCGTGGCAATTTTTCTGACCAATCTGTTTATGCCGTCAAGCCTTATAAATACTTTTGTCGGGGCGCTCGGTTCGGGGGCACCCGCTGCCGAGCCGGCGTATACCGATTTTACATTGACTTCGGTAGTTTCCGATTTTTCGGACGCTGAAATAACCGTTGCGGAAAACGGAGTGCTTTCCTTTACCGCAGAGGGCGCAGTTTATCCCGTATGCAAGGGTAAAATTTCTTCCGTAACCGAAAAGGACGGGAAGTATACCGTGCAGATTGCGCACACTTCTACTTTTTCGAGCGTAATTACGGGGTTAACGCAGGTGTATTCGGCAAACGGCACCGAGGTTGCGGCAAATCTTCCTTTCGGATATTCCGACGGCAGCGGCGAAGTGCAGGTGTCTATGTACGACGGCGAGACGCTTTTGAACTGCTATAAACTTTCGGGTGAAGTTCCCGTCTGGAATTCGTGAAATTAACCGTTCATCCGCTGTTTCTTCTGGTCGGGCTGTTGTCGGCGCTGTTCGGCGGGTTGCCGATGTTCATAATTTCGGCTGTGACCGCGCTCCTGCATGAGTGCGGTCACATTTTTTGCGCGGCGAGAATGGGCTTCGAGTGCAAAAACATAAAGCTGATGCCTTACGGCGCGGCGGCGGTGTGCGACATAGAAGGAATTTCACCCAAAGACGAAATCAAGCTTGCGCTTGCCGGACCTTTGGTAAATTTAATACTGTGCATTGCCGTTGCGGGGCTGTGGTGGTTTTATCCCGTGACTTACGCCTATACCGATACGGTGTTTGCGGCAAACGCCTCGATGCTGATAATAAATCTTTTGCCGGCTTATCCTTTGGACGGAGGAAGAGTGGCGGGGGGCGCGCTGACCAAATTTTTAAAACCGAAAACCGTCAACCTTGTGTTGCGCGGGGCGGCTCTCGTGTTTGCCGCGGCGCTTTTGGTTGTGTTTTTTGTGTGCGGTTACAATGTTTCGGCAATAACATTTTCTTTAATGCTGGCGTGCTCGGCTTTTGAAAAGAGTCCGCCTGCGCAAAAAATAAATTTTGCCGCGAAGAAGAAAAAACGCGGCAGGGAAATCAAATATATTATTTTAGACGAAAACGCGACCTTTCGCGACGCTTTAAGGTTTGTTGATAGCAGCAGATATCTGGTAATTCAAATTTACGGCGAAACTTTTCTGGATGAAATAACCGAGGACGAACTTTATGCGCGGCTTATGAATTGCGGAATTTACGACAGAATTTTAAGTTCGTAAAACCGCCCGCCAGTGCGTAAATTTATATTATAAGGTGATTTGGGTTACTTATTCAAAAACGAGTCTTTGAAAATTGCACCGTCTATATCCTGCGTTAAAACGCGTTTGACGCACTCTTTTCCGAATTCCACAGCGTCTTCCGCGGCGCCTGCAAGCGAGGAAAAATCATAATCGCATTTGTAGCTTTGCCGCTTTGTGCGGAAGAGCTGGCGCGTGTAGTTAAAGTGCCTTTTTAAGCACCGCTCTACGCCGGTGACGGTTATCTGCGGGGCGACGGGTTTAATTGTATCGTATACGGGGCCCGTGCACGAAAGTACCGTATCGCGCGGCAATATGCTGCGGCGGACGTGATAAAATTTGCTGATGAATAATCCCAGGTCCGCTTCGAAACGTTGGTGAAGAAAGGGCCCCTTGTGGGAATATTCGTAGGCGTAGACAACGGGGTGAAGTTTGCTGTCAAGCGCGTAGTGCGCGGCAAAACCCGCCGCATATGAGGGGTTACCCCGACAGATAACGCTGAAAAGTTCTTCGGGGTCCATACGGTGAATTTCGCTGCCTAAGTTGGATTTTGAAAATTTGAAGTTATAAGTGAAAAATATATCGCCGCCCTGCGCGCCCAAAAGGTACAGGGGCTTTGATTTTATCTGGGATTTTAAACTTCCGTCAAGGCGTTCGAAAATTTTTTCCGCCGCCACGGAATGTGAAAAATAATCGGGCATATTATAAGTTTTGCCGTTTTCCGTAAAATAAATACTGCTGAATATAGCCCGCATCTTCGCCGAAGAGCTTTTGGAAGTATTCCGTAATTTTATTCCTGTCTGTTAGCTCGCCTGCAAAGTCTTCGTGATAGACTTTTTCTATCCACGTGTCCACAGGAAATGAGTCGCGCCGCGAAAAACCGAAAAGCGATATGCAGTCGGCAACCTTGCCGCCGACTCCCTTATAAGTTAAAAGTTCGCGCTTTAAGTCCGGCGTGGAAAGACTGTCGAGATGGGTTATGCCCTCTTTAAAAACGCGGGCGGAGGTTTCGGCGAGGTAACCGTCGCGGTAGCCGCAACCGCATTCCTTAAAGAATTCCTTGCCGGCCGAAGCGAGTTTTTCGGAGGAGGGGAAGGCGTAATATTCTTCGCCCATAAATTCTCGTTTTTCGCCCAGCCCCCCGCATATGCGCGAAATAATGCCCTTTATGCGCGGGATATTGTTGTTTTGCGAAATTATAAAGGAATAGAGCATTTCTTCCTTGTTCTGGTTTAAAAGCCGCAATCCCTTTGAAAGGTCGGCATAATGCGTTAACTGCGGTATATTATGGGTTTTTGCACGTTTTACAATGCTTTTATAGTCGTTGTTTAAATCGAAATAGTTATAAAAATAATCGCCGTCGCCGTCAGCACACTCGATTATAGTTTTATTGCCGTCTGCGTAAACGTGGCACGCTTTATCCGCGGAAAGTACCGCATATCCCTTGCCGAACTTATGAAAACGGAAAATCTGCCCGCATTCGAGCACTGCTTCGGGGTTAAAATATTCACTGTCGTAATCGATTTTCATTTGTGTTTCCTCATTAAAAAATACAGCCTTTAACGGGCTGTATTTTATCATTTTTTCAACATTGTTGACAAGCGTTTTAGCCATATTAAAACTTAATCTTCCAATCCCAGCAAGTAATCGGCGGATACGCCGAAAAATTTGGCTATGGCAATAATAGATAAGGCGTTCGGGATACGCTGTCCGTTTTCCCAATAATATACCGCGGATTGAACGCTCCCTATATTTTCGGCAAGTTGTTTTTGCGTAAGACCTTTCTCAAGCCTTAATTCTTTTAATCTCTCTCTGAACTTTTCCATAGCAAAAATATTATAAAATAATATCACAAAAAAGATTAGCAATATAACAATTGTGATTTATAGTTAAAATCACAAAAAAGATTAGGGAGAGCTTGAATGCTTATCGGGAGAAATAAATTTTGCAGAAGGTTTTAAACTTGGTGTCCGTCTTGTTGCGGAGGCATATGAATAAACCGCGGCGCGTTATTAAACGCGCCGCGGTTTATTTGAATCTTAAATTTGTTAGCCTGAAAAAGAGACGGCGGCGGAGCCCGCGCTGACGGAAACCTTTATTTTTTTGCCGCCTGTTCCGCTCTGCGTTTCAAGCCCCGTGCAACTGCCGGCGCTTACGTCCACAACGGCGTCGTATTCCTGTCTGTTGCCCGCAAAGCCGAGGACGGCGGCCCCTGCCGCAACTTTTATTTCGGTATCGGGGCAGGTTATTTTATCCGTTTCGACTCTGCCTGCGTTTACCTCGCAAAAGAGCTTGGTGCAGGTTATATCCCCTATGTCGGCAAGCCCGGCGTTTACGGTTACTTTAAAGTTCTGACCGGTTATTGCGTTTGTTTTGAACATACCTGCGTTTACGTGCGCCGTAATATCGGCGTATTCGCCGTCGGCAAGCATGACCGAACCCGCGTTGAGACGGACTGTTACTTTATAAGCCGTGCCTATGGGGAGTTTTATTATTGTGTCGGGAATGGTTGCGCCCCAGGTGAATGTAAACCAATGATGTTTGTTTACAACCATTTTAAGCGTGCCGCCTTCGTTTTCGGTTATTGTAGAAGTATAGCCGTTTGCGACGGGGTAGGTTATTTCTATTCTGTCGCCGTCGTAAAATTCCGTTTTTAAACTGCCGGCATCGACATCGATGTCTATTGCCGTGTTTACGTTTTCTGCGGTGAACGACTTTTCTTCGAATTCAGGTACGAACGACCAGCCGTTTAATCCGAGCGCGATTACGAGCACTGCGATTCCTATACCGAGTATTACGCAACCTGCGATTATTACCTTAACGAATCCTTTCATTTAATACGCCCTCCTGCCGCATAAAAAATTTTTGAGCCATCTGAAGAAACCGGTAAACAGTTTCCACATTAAAGATATAAGTTTGAAGAAGAGCGGCATAATAATTAAACTCAGCCCGAAAAGCACTATGCCCGTCCCCAGAGTAATTGCGCCTGAGGCAACGTTTGTGAACATTTCGCCTATGCCCGAGCCTATCATAGCAACGGAGCTTATCAGCAGACCGAACGGTGCGGCGCAAAACCCGATTGTTATACCTATCATACCTATTATAACGCCGAATATGGGCACGCAGAAGACTATGCACAGGAGCACGAACAGAAAAGTATAGCCGCCGTCCTGTTTTTGTTGCGGCTGCGGGGAATGTGCGCTCCTGTTGTAACCGCTTTCGTAATATCCGTCGTCATAACAGTCGGTTTTTCTTGTGCGCCCACCGTTGCGGGGTTCGCTGTACCGCTCGCGTTCGGCTCTGCGCTTTTCTTTTTCCGCACGGCGTTCTTCGCGCGCCTGTTCCCTTTCGGCGCGGCGGTCTTCTCTGTAACAGCCGCGGCTGTCTGCGCCGTATGCGTCGTGTTTTTCACCGTGCGAAGAGTAACTTCCGTATTCCTCGCGGTTTTCCGCCAGTATTCTCTGCGCCGCGTCGTAAGGAGCGCCGAAGTCGTCTATTATTTCGCGTTCGGAAAAGCCCGCGTCGCGCCTGTCGGCGTAAGCTTCGGCGTAGTAATCGAGTACGCGCCGTCTTTCGCCGTCGGATACGCACAGCAAATTGGCTTTAAGTTCGTCGCGCCATTCGTTGTAGGTCATAATCTGCCTCCGAAAAGTTTTTTGTAAATTACGTTAATTTCCTGTAAGTCGCTTCTGCCTTCCAAAAGCCGTTTTAAACCGACGTTGGTAATTTTGTAATACCGCCTGAGCCTTCCGCTGTATTCCGCAGTGCGCGTGGTCAGGCACCCCGCCGCTTCCAGTCTCTTTAAAATAGGATAAAGAGTGCTTTCGGAAACTTCGATAACGCCTTGCAGGTCGCTTATGATTTTGTAGCCGTAGCTTTCGCCTTTGCTTATGGCGTGCAGTACGCATACGTCCAAAATTCCTTTTTTGAGTTGAATATCCATAGAAAAGTCCTTGCTTCGTTAAAATCTCTGCGCTAATGCTCCGCTACGTATAATACTATACATTGCATAGTATAAAAAATCAAGCGTTTTTATAAAGTTTTTTTAAAAATTTTTTTGCCGCTTCCGCCGTTGTATTATTTAAAAATTATTACTTAAAATAATTTTATGGCAAAAGGAAAAAGAACGGATAACGAAAAACGAAATATGAAAGAGCCGCCGCGCGGAGAAGAGACCTTGGCTGCGCAGAAGGAAAAATCTGCCGTACAACCCGAAATGCAAAACGACGGAGAGGAACGTAAGCCGCAAAAAAACGCGGACGGCGGACGGGATAGCAAGGAGAGCGCCGGACGGGGAGGCTGTGAAAATAAGAACGGAAAAACTTCGGATTTGCAGGAAAACGTTAAGTCGGTAAAAAGCGTGCTGACGTCCGAGGATATTCTCGTTTTTGAGTTCGAATCGGAAAACGGCAAAAAATTCGCCGCGATTTTTGCCGACGGACTTATCGATAAGCAACTTTTGGGCGAGCTTGTGGCAAAGCCCTTGCGTGACGCGCCTAAGGACGCCGGTTACGGTGAAATCAAGCTTTTGCTGGCGTCGCCGGAGGTTAAGGACGGCACCGACACCGCAGGGGCCGTAAAGGAAATTTCGGGCGGGAACGCGGTGCTGTATATCGACGGCGTAAGCGATTATATAATAATAGGCGTAAAGAGTCCGCCGGTAAGGGCGGTTGCCGAACCGCCGACGCAAGTTGCCGTTCACGGCCCGCGCGAAGGATTTATTGAAGATATAAAAATAAATCTGGGACTTATAAGAAAGCGCGTAAAAACGGAAAAACTGCAGGTAAAGACAATTACTACAGGTAAAAAATCGGAAACGGCGGTTGCGATAGTTTATATTGACGGAGTGTGTCCCGAGGGGCTCCCCGAAAAAATAGAAAAAGAGATTAACGAAAACAAGATAGACATAGTTCCCGATTCGTCGTACGTGTCGCAATTTATAACAAAACGCCCGCGGTCGCTGTTCAAGCGGTGCGGAACTACCGAAAAGCCGGATATTTTCTGTGCAAAGATTTGCGAGGGCAGAGTAGGCGTAGTTGTGGACGGTTCGCCGATATGTCTTACCGCGCCTTATATGCTTGTGGAGGACTTTCAGTCCGTTGAGGATTATTATATAACTTCCTACCGCGCCACAACGCTGAGGCTTTTAAGGATTATTTCGCTGTTGATAGGGATTTTTCTCCCCGCGCTTTATATCGCGGCGCAGTTGTTTAAAATTCAGATTATACCCTTTCAACTGCTTTTGAAAATTTCGAGTTCGGTTGCCGGACTTGCGCTTTCGCCCAGCGTGGAGATGTTTTTGACGCTGTTCGTGTTGGAGGTGTTGAACGAAGCTTCGATAAGAATGCCGAAATACGTTGGGCTTGCGTTGTCGGTTGTGGGTGCTTTGGTTTTGGGCGACACTGCGGTTAAGGCAGGAATAATTTCCACTCCGGCTATAATAATCGTTGCGTTTTCTGCAATAGGACTATATACGGTGCCCAACAATGTGGAAACGACTACGACGCTCAGATGGCTGTTTTTGATAATTGCGGGAAGTCTTGGACCGTTCGGAATCGTAGTTTTGTGCGGGTACATTATAACGTATCTTGTAACGGAACAGGATTACGGCGTGCCGCTGGTTGCGCCGTTTGCGCCGCTTATAAAAAACGATTTGTACGACGGTTTGGTAAAAGCCGATATGTATACGTTGGGAACGCGTCCCAAAGTATTTAATACCAAAGACAAGGTGCGCCTTAAAAGGTTAAAGACGCAAAAATCTTCCGGAGGCGGAAAAGATAAATGAAAATCAGCGTAAGACAGATTTGTTTTATAATGTTTGCGTATACAGCGGCTACAAAATTGCTGCTGTTTCCCACGGTTCTGAGCCTTGACTGCGGCAGGGATTTGCTTTTGCCGGCTTTAATTAATTTTGTTATATGCGGAATCGTTGTGTGGAGTTTAAGCTATCTTTCTTCGCGCACCGAAAAAACTTTTTTTCAGCTTTTGGAAGGAACTTTCGGAAACGTTTTTGCCCGCATAATTTACGCATTGTTTGCTGTTATGTTTATGTTTGCGGCAGTTTTGCCGGTGTTTGAACAAAAACAATACGTGCATGCGATTTTTTACGACACAACGCCGTCGTTTACGGTTTTTTTGCCCTTTTTTGTTTTCTCGGTTTACGCCGCAAGCAAAAAATTCACCAATATAGGCAGATGCGCCGATATTTGTATGCCTATTTTTACGGTATGCATATTCGCGATTTTTGCAATGTCTTTTCTGGAAGTGGAATGGGGCAATCTTATGCCGATGTTCAGAACTCCCGCAAACAGAATTTTCGGTTCTTCGCTTGGCACGGCTTATTCGTTTGTGGAGCCTTGCTGGCTTTTGATGTTTATGGGACATTACAAATATAAAAAAGGGGACGCGGCTAAAATTACTTTTTCCTATGCGGGCGGAGCCGCCGCCGTGCTGTTGTTTTTGGCTGTATTTTACGGCATTTACGGCGCGATAACTCCTTCGCGCACGTTTGCCTTGGCGAGAATTTCGCTGTTTTTCCCCGCAATAGAAACTATGGGCAGAATCGATTTGATACTTTTGTTAGTTATGGAAATCGTCATGCTCTTTGCGGTTGTTCTGAATATTCAGCTTGCGGTGCATTGCATCGCCTCCGTAATAGGCGTAAGCGGGTACGGACCTGTTTCGCTGGCGGTCAACCTTGCGATAGGCGCGGTTGTGGTTTTTACTTCGAATATGTATCAGGACGTTTACACCGTTTATTTCAAGTGGCTGTGGATTATGTTCATTGCGTTCGCGGTGGCGTTTCCGTTGCTTGCCTGGACGCTTAAAAGGAGGAGAGAATGAAAAAGGTACGAAAGAAATTCGGTTTCAGCAAGATTTCGGTAGTCGTTTACTGGCTGGCGTTTCTGGCGCTTACTTTTCTGTTTTTTACAAATGATTTCGGGCTTGTGGATATTCATAAAACGTCTATCATCACCGCAGTGGGAATCGATTGCCCTGAAGACGAAGTGTTGGTTACCGCGGAAATCGCCGTGCCGCAACCTTCGCAGAGCGGCGAAAATATAAAGTATACGCAGGTACAGGGCAGCGGACTTACCATTGCCGACGCTATGAATGAAATAAATGCGAAAACGGGGTTTTATCCCAAATTGCAGTTTTGCAAATTGATACTTGTGGGCGACAGTTGCGCCGACAACAAGTTGTTCCGCGTGCTGGGGTGTTTTTACAGAAAAAATTATTCCGAACTTACGGCGCTTGTGGCAATGTGTAAAGGGAACGCCGCCGATATGCTGGCTATGACGTCGACTACGACTCAGATGACAAGCGAAGCGATTAGGAAAATTTTATCCGACGAAATAGAAAAATCGGCGAACGCAAATTCGGCAAACCTGAAATCGATTGCAATGACTCAGTATTCCGAAAGCGAAGCGTGTTATATGCCGTACGTCGAAACTATTAAACCGGGGACGTCCGCCGACGGCGGCGACGGCGATAACGTGGGCGGCGAAAGCCCCGACGGTTCGCAGAGCGGAAATCAACAGGGTTCGGGTTCTTCAAGCGGCGACGGAGGTTCGTCTGGGAACGGAGGCGGAGGACAGAGCGGGCAGAGCGGTTCTTCCGGCGGTCCGCAGAGCGGAGAGCCTGTGGATTTTACCGCAAGAAAGACGGCTTATTTTTCCAAGGGGCACTTTAAAGGGGTGTTGGACGAAAGACAGTCGTTTGCCCTTGCCGTTTTAAAAAGCGACATACGGCTTGCCGTGTTGCCGTGCGATTCTTCCGACGGAACCCACTACACACTTGGGTTGAAGGATATAAAAGCGGGGGTAAAACTGGATATCGAAAACGGAACGCCCGCGGTAACTTTCAATTTTTCGGCAAACGCGCAGATTCAGGGGGCGAGGGTGCCTATGGACCCCGATAAAATTATAGAGGACGACGACGTTAAAAAAGACGTTCTGAAAGGTGCGAAGGAGGCGTTGCAGGAGAGGATGTCGGCGCTTTTCGAAACCTGCAAAACAAGCGGCGCGGACGTTCTGGGGCTTAAAGAGCAGCTTTATAAAAAACCTGCGGGATATTACGAAGCGTTTAAAGACGACCTTTTAACGCGCGTGCAGCCTAAGTATGAAATTGATATAAGCAGCGCAGGATGATTGAAAAACCGCCGCGGGCAATGTCCGCGGCGGCGTTTTGGTCGGGACGGTAATATCCAGCGGTTACGATGCGTTTACGTGCGCTAAAGCTTCGATAATGAGCTTGGATAAAACCTGTATGTCGCGTTCGGTTATTTCTTCGCCGGCGTTTGCCGAAAGGATTTCGGCGGCGCGGCTTGCGCCGCCGCCGGTAACGTCCTTTGCAATGGCTTCCGAAATGAGTTTTGCAACCTTTTCAACGTTTTCGGCGGGCACATATCCTTCGATTAACGCGGATATTACTCCCTCGGAGGCGGTTAAGCCGCTCTTTTTTTCGCGCACGAACTGTTCGTATAAAACGAACGTAAGAGTTGCCGCCGCGCCAACCGAAATTCCGTGTTCGAGTACGGAAACGTAGTTTAATATCAGGTATTCGAAACTCATATTTTTTAAAGCCGCGTAAGCCGCGTAAAACAGCGTTCCCAGAATGAAAGGCAAAAACGTTATAAGTTTTCTGTTCAGTTTTTTAAGGAACGTAAGCTTGCACAGCTGAACGGCGGCAAACGTAAGCGCGGCAAGGCACAGTACGTCCAGACCGTAAAAGGTAAAAGCGTCTATTATTTCGATAATCGTCATAAATCTCCTCTGCGGACAGGCGCCCGACGCGCCGCCGTATCCGAAATAATTTTTTCTTTTCACCCGACGGTTGATTTTTAACGCGTTTTAAGAGGTATGAAACGGTTTTTAATAAAATTTTTAAAAAATAAATCTGCGGTTATTTCACACCGGTTTGCAAATTGCTTTAAATTGTGTATAATGAAATTATGAGAATGCATAAAAAGGGACATCTTGAAGAACGTATCGCCGCTTGCGGCGACATTGTAACCGTGGCGGATTTATCCGACAAGAACATGAAGAGGGCGGCTTTAACCCCCGAATATATTGCGTTTAGCGAAATTTTCGGCAACGGCAATCCGGTTTGTATGGAAATAGGTTGCGGCAAGGGCAAGTTCGTTGCCGAAACCGCCGCGCGCAATAAAGACGTGAATTATATAGCCGTTGAAAAAATTTCGAACGTTCTGATAGAGGCGCTTGAAAGGGTTAAGGACGAAAAATTAAAAAACGTTTACTTTTTAAACTGCGCCGCCGAGGTGCTTGAAAAATATATTAAGGCGGGCGCCATAGAAAGAATTTATCTCAATTTTTCAAATCCTTTGCCCAAAGAAGGTTATAAAAAACAGCGGCTGACGCACCCTCGGTTTCTTGAAATTTATAAAAAACTGTTAAAACCGGCGGGAAAGGTCGTTCAGAAAACGGACGACAGGGATTTTTATTTGTTCTCTTTGGAAAGTTATAAAGAAGCGGGATTTAAAATTTTGGAGACCTGCGAAGATTTGGCTGCCAATCCCGTGGAAGGCGACGTGGAGACGGAACACGAAAAGCGGTTTAAGGAACAGGGCAAGCCCATTTTAAGAATAGTTGCGGAGGCGCGGTAATGCTTTGGCTGTGGATTACGCTCGGCGTTGTCGGCGGACTTGCGCTTATAGCCGTGTTCGTTTGGTTCAACAATTGCTGCATAAAAACCGCGCGTTTTGATTTTGAAACGGATAGGTTGCAAAAAAATGTAAAAATATTGCATTTAAGCGATTTGCACGGTAAAAGCTTCGGGCACAAAAACGAGCGGCTTATAAAAAAGGTTGTAACGGAAAAACCCGATGTAATTGTTTTTACGGGGGATATCGTACACAGATACACCGATAATAACAAGCGGGTTGCATTGGAGCTCGTTTCCGCGCTTTCGGCGGCGGCGCCTTTTGTTTTTATTTCGGGCAACCACGAGATGCGCAACGCGGGTTACAGATTCTTCCGCAGGGATTTAAAGGAGGCAGGCGCCGTCGTTTTGGACGATTGCACCGCGGATATGTGCGGAATAACGTTTGCGGGGCTTAATTGCGCTTCGCGGAAAAACGATACGGTTTACAAACTTGCGGACAGTGTGGCGGACAGCCCGAACATTAAAATTCTGCTTGCGCATATGCCGCAGTTTCTGGATAAGTACAAGGATTTGGGGTTCGATTTTATTTTGAGCGGACACGCTCACGGCGGACAGTGGCGCATACCTTTTACGGGCGTGGGGTTGTACGCGCCGGGACAGGGAGTGTTTCCAAAACTTACCGCAGGCGTGCACGCGCGCGGGAAGACAAAAATGATAATTTCGCGCGGGCTGGGGAATTCGGAATTCCCTTTGCGCCTTTTTAACCGCCCCGAAATGATAGTGATTGATTTTAAGAAAAAGTTTTGAATTACGGTAATTTAACAGATATCTTATGATAATAAAAGCATTAGTGGAAAACACGTCGGTTTCATCAAAATTTAAAAGTAAACACTGACTTTGCCTGTATATTCAGACTGAAAAACATAAAATATTATTCGATTTGGGTCCGAACGGATTGTTTCTCGAAAACGCCGTGAAAACGGGCGTAAATATTGCGGAAATAGATACCGTGGTAATTTCTCACGGGCACGTTGACCACGCCGGCGCGCTTGCTTTATTTTTGCAACACAACGGTTCGGCTAAAATATATATCAGGGAGAGCGCGTTCGATAAACATTATGCCAAAGTTTTGGGGCTGCCGTTCAGCGTGGGGCTTAACAGCTCTTTAAAGGGCGATAAACGGTTAATATTTACCGGCGGCGTCGAGGTTATAGACGACGAGTTGACTTTGTTTTCGGACGTGCGGGTTAACGGGTTGACTCCGAGTTCAAATAAAGCTCTTTTAGCGGAAATAAACGGCAAAAAGCGGCTCGATGATTTTAAACACGAACAGAATTTACTTGTTGCGGAGGGCGGAAAAGTGGTTTTGTTTGCAGGTTGCGCTCACGCAGGAATAGTAAACATCAAAGAGCGCGCAAAGCAATTGGCGGACGGAAAGCCCATGGAAATTATAGGCGGATTTCATCTTTACAACCCTATATCAAAAAAGCATGAAAGTAAGGAGCTTGTGGATAAAATTGCCCTTAAGCTCGACGACGTGGAAACGCGCTATTACACTTGTCATTGTACGGGGCAACGGGCGTACGGCATTATGAAAGAAAAATTGAAAGGTAATCTGGAATATCTTTCTGCCGGCGGAGAAATAGAAATTTAGTAAAATAAAATCACGTTCGTGCAAATTGCAAAATAAAATTAAAGCCCGCTATACTTGCAACCAAGTATAGCGGGCTGTGCGTTTAAACGGGTTATTTAATCAGCATTGCCAGAACGGCTTTTACGGTGTGCAGTTTGTTTTCGCCCTGTTCGAGCACAAGGCTGTTTTTGCCGTCGATAACGTCCGCCGTAACTTCGGCGCCGCGCGTTGCGGGAAGAGAGTGCATAAAGTATGCGCTATGGTTGGCAAGCGAGAAAAGCGACGCGTTAACCTGATAAGGCTTTAAAATTTCAAGGTCGTTTTCTGAAATGGAAGAATGATAGCTGTATCCGTCGGTGTAAATTATATCCGCGCCCTTAACGGCTTCTACCGGATTTTCGGTTATAAGAAAGTTTCCGTACTGCAACGCGTCGTTCACCGCGTCTTCGCGCAGTGCGAATTTTTTAGGCGTGGCTACGGCAACTTCCATTCCGCATTTTATCGCGCCGGTAACCAGTGACGCGGCGTTCGAGCCGCCTTTGCCGACGTACGCTATTTTAAGTCCTTCCAGTTTGCCCTTCTTTTCCCATACGGTGAAAAGGTCGCAAAGCGTCTGCATAGGAACTTCGTTATGGTTGGTTGAATTTATTACCGGAATCTGCGAAACCGCGCAGTATTCGTTTAAAGTTTTTCTGTCTATTCCGCGCGTAACGAGCGCACCCACGCCGAAACGGCAGATTACGCTTACTATATCCTTGAAATTTTCGCCCGCCTGCATATCCTTTTCGCTGTAAGGCAGGTTTACGCACACTCCGCCGAGTTGCCTTATTCCTATTTCCAGCGCCGAGCGTGTGCGCATGGAGGTGTCGCCGAAAAGGAGGGCGACGGTTACGCCCTGTATAATGCGTGTGTCCTCGTGTGCGGCGAATTTGCCCTTAATCGATTTTATCGCATATAAAATTTCGAAAATTTCTTCCGCCGAATAATCGGCAAGCCCCAGCATATGCTTGTGATTTATGCCGTAGGAGGGGGAATAGCGGTTAATATCCATTTTTGCTCCCGTGGAAAACTTATATAAGCGGCGCAATACCGTGTTGAACTCAGCGCCGCCTCGGTTACATACTTCTGTGTATGCGCCCTCGGTGGTGCTCGTCCGCCTTGTCTTGCTTGTTTCTCTAAGTTTTTTGGTTGGTTTTATGTTATCGTTTAAAGTATTATATCATTTTTTATCTGTTTCCGCAACGGTTTTGCGTTCGTTTTCCGAATATACGCAGCCGCAAAAATTCTGTCTGTAAAGATTGTGCTCTTTTGAAAGCTGAACGCTCCTTAAGTATCCGCCGCGCTTTTTAAAGTCGCAGTACAGCCACTTTGCGTTTTTTTGCAGACTTTCGCCTGTTTTGTTAATTGCTTCCGCGTTTTTCAGCGGGCTTAAAGTAAGGGTCGTGGAAAAGTAATCAAACCCGTTTGCCTCGGCAATATCCCGCGTTTTCGCAAGTCTAAGCTCAAAGCATTTAAGGCATCTTGCGCCGCCCTCTTTCTCTTTTTCAAGCCCTTTTACCGCGGAATAAAAGCTTTCTTCGTCGTGGTCGCAGTCTAAAAAAACCGCATAACCCGTTTCGCTTAAAAACCTAATCATTTCAGCCTTGCGCTTTTCGTATTCGCCGCTTTTAACGTTGGGATTATAAAATAAAACGGTCGTCTTAATTTTTTTGAACAGTCTTTCCAGACAAGCTGTCGAACAGGGCGCGCAGCAGCAGTGCAGTAAAAGACTTTTACCGTCGGCGTTTTTAAGTTCTTCGTCCATGAGCTTGTCAAAGTTTTTTGCGTTCATAAAAAAAGTTTAACACAATTTACTTGCGATTACAAGGAAATATGTGTTATTATATTGCTGTAAAACGGAGAAAATTATGGCAAGTTTAAAACTTACGGCGCTAAACAAGGTTTATCCTTCGGGAGAAAAAGCGCTTTATAACGTAAATCTCGAAACGACCGACAGAGAATTTTTGGTTGTCTACGGCGGCGAGGCTAGCGGGAAATCCACGCTTTTAAGGTTGATTGCGGGGCTTGAAGACCCCACCGAAGGCGAAATTTTTATCGACGGCAAGGATATGACGGACGTAATCCCCAAGGACAGAAACCTTGCAATGGTTTTCAGGGGCGACACGCTTTATCCCGCGTTGAGCGTTTTTGATAATTTGGCGTTCGGTTTAAAACAGAGGAACGCTCCGCAGGCGCTTATCAAAGAGAGGGTTAAAGCCGTTTCGGAAATTCTGGGGCTTAACGACGTGTTATACCGCAAGCCCAAACAGCTTACGGCCGCAACGCGTCAGCGCGTAGCGATAGGCAGGGCGCTTGCAAGAGAACCTAAGCTTTATCTCTTCGACGAGCCTTTAAACGGACTCGACGACGTGCTTCGCCGGGATATGCTCGACGTAATCATAAATTTGCAGGCCAGAATGGAAGGCAGTTTTATTTACGCCACTAAAAACCTTTCCGAAGCAATGACGGCGGCAACGAGAATTCTCGTTTTAAAGAACGGGCTTGTTCAGCAAATCGATACTCCCGCCAATCTTTACGATTATCCGGTTAACGCATACGTCGCGTTTCTGATGGGCGCGCCCACAATTAATTTTGTGCAAAAAGCAAAAATTCAAAAGAGTGAATACGGTTATAAGGCGGTTTGCGGAAATTTTGAAATTCCGCTTGCCGAAAATATCGTAAGTCGCTTTGAAAATATAGATGAATACGTCGGCGCGGAAAAAGAAGTGATTGTCGGCATTCGCCCCGAGGACGCTTTTGCAGGCAAGGAAGGAACTTTTAAAGGAACCGTAGGCAAAGTTGAAAGCGACGGCGATAACGTTTATTGCGAATTTAACTTAGACGGCGGTATTTCGCTGATAGTCGGGGGGCAATCCAAATTAAAATGCGGTGAAACGGCGCATCTTAACGTGGATTTAAGCCGCGTATACCTTTTTGACGGAGTGACGAGACTTACGCTTTTAAAGCGCGACGAAGGTTACGTTAAAACCGGATATGCGGACGCGGACTTTGTTCCGCTCACATTCGAAGAAGAGCGCGGGCTAACCGAAAAACTTCCTCCCAGAAAAGAC
The DNA here is from genome assembly GCA_910586065.1 of uncultured Christensenella sp. GTDB lineage: Bacteria > Bacillota > Clostridia > Christensenellales > Borkfalkiaceae > Coproplasma. The sequence continues at coordinate 47,921 of CAJUGI010000001.1, forward strand.
AAAAAGAAAAAGTGATTACAAATTGCGGCGGCACGCCGCAATTTTTATGGTATAAGGATTGTTTTTGCAGGATATAATTAATCGGGACATAATTAATTAAGTTTTATGTGGGAAACTGTTTTAGACTGCCTTGTGGACACGTTGAAGGTTTTTCCGTTTTTGTTTTTGATTTACGTGTTAATCGAACTATTGGAACACCGCACAACGCTCACGCAGAACAAGAAAATTTTACAGGGCGAACTTGCGCCGTTAATAGGTTCCGCAACGGGGATAATTCCCCAGTGCGGATTTTCCGTTATGGCGGCAAAGCTGTACGACAGGGGATTCATCCGCACGGGTACTCTGCTTGCCGTTTTTATTGCAACGTCCGACGAAGCCCTTATCATTATGCTTGCCGAGCTCAGCCACGCGGGTATGATTATGCCGCTTATATGCGCAAAGCTTGTAATCGCCGTGTTTGTGGGCTATTTTGCCAACTTTATTTTAAGGCGCGAACGCCTTGCCGAAATAGGTATGACGGCGGATATCCGCTCGCAGTCGCTCTGTCACGAGCACGACGGCAAGTCGGATTTGACGATTTATCTCGTTTCGCCGTTGTTGCATTCTCTTAAAATAGCGCTGTATCTGTTTTTTGTTAACGTGGTGTTCGGATGCATAATCGAGGCGGCGGGCGCCGACGCCATAAACGCGGCCATTATCGGCGGGGGACCGTTTGTTCAGCCTTTAATAACGGCGCTGTTGGGTATGATACCGAACTGCGCGTCGAGTACGATTCTTACAACCGCTTACCTGAATAACGGCATACTTTTCGGCAGTTTTGTGGGCGGACTTTGCTGTAACGCAGGTTTAGGGCTTGTGGTGCTGTTAAAAAACACAAAAAAGATAAAGCGCAATTTAATGATAATTGCGGTATTGTATGTTGTGGCGGTTGTCTCGGGAATTGTAATCAACGCCGTAATGCAAGTGATTTAAAACCTGCATAATTAAATTGTTTTCGTATAAAATAATAATGAACGTTTATTAAACACGGCGCGCAGACGCCGTAAATGACGGAGGAGTTTTATTATGAAATACGTTTGCGACGTTTGCGGTTGGGAATACGACGAGGACGCGGGGTATCCCGAAGGCGGTATAGCCGCCGGAACGAAATGGGAAAATGTTCCCGAAGATTTTGCGTGCCCCCTGTGCGCAGTCGGCAAAGATATGTTTACAAAAGCAGAATAAATTTTCAGTCTTCGAGACCTAAAAGATAGTTACACCTGATTTTAAAATATTTTGCAATTTCACGGAGATGTGAAGAATTGGGTGCGCCTTTGCATTTTTCCCAGCGTGCGATTGTGCATCTGCTTACATTTAATATGTTTGCAAGGGCATTTTGCGATAAGTTGTTTTTTGTTCTCAGTTCTTTAAGTCTTTCTGCGAATATTTTCATACGGACAATTCTAACATAACGATTATGCCATATGACATTCACTGAATGTTAAAACCGATTTTTTTGAAATAAGCCGCGGCGCGTTGAATAACGCGCCGCGGCAGTTTTTTTAAATTCAGGTATTAAATAACTTGAATTATTCAGCCCGTTATGATATCATAATTTCAAGTATTATTAAAATAAGGTAAAAGATATGGCAATTAAGGTTAACGACCTGGAGGGCAAAGAACTTGCCCGGGATTATATAAGGGAAGCTATTCCTACGGGCAGATGGAGCGACGCGTGGGGCGTGTTCAAGTCCAATATTTTAAAGCTCGTTTTAATTAACGTTTTTATTCTCATTACGTTTGTTCCGGGCGTTGCCATCGTATGGGTGCGCGGCGCGTATATTGCCGGACTCGATTCCGTTTATCCATTCAATTCCAGTATTTTATATCCTTTTTATCCCGATATCAGCGGACTTGCCGAGGGTGTAAGGCTTTCTTCGGACCTGCTGTTTTATTCGCTTTTGATTGTTGCTGGATTTATCGCTTCGCTGGGTATAGCGGGAGGCGGATATTCCATTAAAAAAATGCTTGCAAACCACGGCGGCTTTAAAATTACCGACTTTTTCCGCGGAATAAAGGTGGGTTACTTCAATACCGTCGTTCCGGTTACGATATTTATGTTGTTTATGTTTTCCTCGCTTGTTTTGGGCGACTGGAAGAATTTGGTTGCCGCGCAGGGCGGCAATTACGCCGGCGCTTTGACGGCGTTCATCTTTATGGTAATCGCAACCGTGTTCGCAGGGGTTTACTGCGGTTGGCTGTTTGCGGTGGGCATAAGTTATAAAGTAACCTTTAAACAGCTCTTTAAAAATTCTTTCCTTATGATGGTGGGAACGCCGCTCCAAACGGTGTTTATGGCGGGTTTTTCGCTTATTCCAGTCTGGATAATACTTATCGGCTCTTTCTTCCAGATGATAGGGCTTTTCGTATTTATCTTCATAGGTTTTTCGTTTATTTTAGTATGCTGGATGGCGTTCACTCAGTGGGGCTTCGATTTATACGTTAATCCCGCGCTTAAGGCGGCAACGGATAAGGCAAAGGCAAACAGAACCGAAAAGGAAATAAAAGAGGATGAAGAAGCCGACGGGAAGCGCGCTGCGCGCGAACTTCTGGCAGCGGGCAGGAGCGAACTTATCGCCCGCCCCGTAATGCCGGTTTCGGCGGAGCCCGCCGTTAAAAAGCTGGGCAAAACGTTTACACGCGCAAACCTTGCAGGCGTTAACGGAGACAGGCTTAAACTTGCCGAAGATTTAAAGGCTTATGAAGAGGCGCACAAAAACGACCCTGTTTACGCAGAGTATAACAAGCTGTTTGCCGAGCGTGAAAAGGCGCTTGCTTCGCCTGTGGATAAAAAAGGTAAAAAGAAGAAAAAAATCAGTGCGGACAACCTTTTAAAATGATTAAAGGCAATGCGTATTCCGCCCTCGGCGGCGTTTTTGAATATTTGAATAACGACTGCGGCTATGAACAATGGTCGCAGTATTTAATTAATAAACTTGCGGCTTGCGGAGTTAAAAAAGGCGGTTGCGGCGTTGATATGGGGTGCGGAAACGGATATTTTACGCGCGCTTTCAAAAAGGCCGGTTACGACGTTTACGGAGTGGATATCTCTCCCGAGGCGCTTACCGCCGCGGTGGAGCTTTCACGCAGGGAAGGGCTTTATATTCAATATATATCAGGGGATATTTCAACTTTCAGAACGAACGGCAAAGTCGATTTTATAACCGCAATAAACGACTGCATAAATTATATCCCTCACAAAAAACTGCTTTCCGCATTAAAGCGGATATGCGCTAACCTTAAAAAGGGCGGCGTTTTTATATTTGACGTAAGTTCCGAAAAAAAACTGAGGGAAAAGGTTGGGACGGGCGTGTTTGCCGACGACGGCGAGGACGCGACGTGTTTGTGGTTTACCGAAACCGACGGCGAAAAAACAGTTTTCGACGTTACTGTTTTTAAACGGCGCGGGGACGGGCTTTACGAGCGTGCGGACGAGCGGCAAACGCAATATATATACGGGGAAACGCAAATTTTAAATCTTTTGAAGGAAGCAGGATTTTCGGCTTGCGCCGAAGGGCATCTCGGCGGCGGAAAGGAAGACAGAATAGTTTTTACGGCGGTAAAATTATGAATAAACTGTGCAAAGCTTTAATTTACGACAACGAAGTATCGCTTTCGGTTCTGGACACGACGGAACTTGTTAACGACGCGATAAAAATACATAATTTAAACGATAACGGCGCAAAAATTCTGGGCGGTCTTTTAACGGCGTGCGCGTATATGGCGGGTTGTTTAAAGAGCGAAACGGGCGCGGTGTCTATTACCGTAAAATCTAAAGACGGAAGCTGTTCGGCAAGCGTTTCGGGCGATTCGTCGGGGCATATACGTGGGTATATCGACGGCGCGGACGGGGGGCTTAAAGGCGGTTCGATGACCGTTATTAAGGACGACGGATTTTTCCGTCCCTTTATCGGTACGTGCGAACTTAAGTGCGGCGACGTTTCCGAAAATTTGATGCAGTACTTTCATATAAGCGAACAGATTGAAACCGCCGTGGCGATAGGCGTTAAAATGAAAGACGGAAAATGCGCGGCTGCCGGCGGGGTGGTTATGCAGCTTTTGCCGGGCACGCACGAAGAAAATATGGACGCCGCGGAGAATATGATGCAGAATTTTGTTAACGCCGCGGACGTTGTCGAAAAATTCGGCGCCGACGGGATTTTAAACGGCTATTTTAAAGATTTGTGCGGAGAAACGACCACGTATTTTACCTTTCCCGAATATAAGTGCAATTGTTCGCGCAAAAAAATAGAGGGGGTAATTATTCCCCTCGGTTTTGACGAGCTTGAAAAAATAGTTAAAGAGCAGGGCGCGGTAAGCGTGCATTGCCACTACTGTAATACAGATTATAAATTTTCTGGTAAAGACGTTGCAAAACTTTTCGGTAAATAAATTATGAAAAAAACGGTAGATATCGACCTTTCGGCGGACAGACTGATTGCTGTCGCCGCCGATATGGTTGATGACCACAACTATATAAAAGCGCTTAAAATGCTGAATAAAAACGCGGAGGAAGACGGAAACGACGAGGACTCCCTTATGCTCTACGCAGAAATCTACGACGATTTGGGACTGTGCGAAATGTGCATAAACGGTTGGTTCCGCTATATGGACGCGGCGCTTTCCGAAAGCGGGATGTCGGAATGTTACGAAGGGCTTGCCGTCAATTATATGAATATCGACAAGCCGCAGTTTTCGGCGTTTTATTATAACAAGTTGCTGTTCGAAACCCGTGATTTGGACGAGGAAGCGCGTCAGAGTATTTTAAAAGACTTTTTATCGGAAGAGGAAAATCCTTTAAAATTCGTTTGGCCGCCCCGCCTTGCCGACTGTTCCGATTTAATAAGAGAGGGCGTTTTAAATCTTAAAAACGGCAAATTTGAAAAAGCCGAAGAGTTGTTTTCGCAGGTGCACGAGGATAATCCCCGCTACGCCGAAGCGCGCAACTATGTTGCAATGTGCAAAATAATTTCGGACAGACACGCCGAAGCCGAAGAGGAATGTTTGAATATTTTGAAAAAGTTCCCCGATAACGTGCAGGCGATGTCCACACTTACGGCGGTCAAGTGCGAAACGGGCGAAATCGAACAGGCGCTGGAACTCACCGATAAGCTTTTAAAAATAAAAACGGACAAGCAGGACGAAATTTTTAAAATAGTAACGGTCTGCGCCGAAAATAAACTTCATTCCGAAGCTTATAAACAGATTTTAAAACTGGACGGTGAAATTGCTTTTGAAAAGCCCGTTATGTTTTTTAAAGCCGTCGCCGCTTTCAATTGCGGAAAACTGCGCGAAAGTTTAAACGCTTTCGACGACCTTGTAACTTTATATCCCGACGCGGTAACGGCGCGTTATTATTATGATAAAGTGCGTTGCGGCGAATTTGCGGACGAACTGACTTATTATTACCGTCTGCCGCAGGAACTTAGGGAAAAGGCTTTAAAATTCATTTCCGATTATATTAAACTTTCTTTAAGCGAAGCTAAAAAGTTCAACCGTAAACCCGAACTTTACGATTGTATTAAATGGTGTTTAGACGAGTGCGGAACCGACGGCGATATAAAAGCGCTTGCCGCGCAGGTTTCGGTGCGGGCAGGATTCGACGATATTGTGCGCGAAATACTTTTGGACGCGTTTGCGGACGACGCTTTAAAAATCGAAGCGCTTATGAGGCTTGCGCGCCGCAACGAGGATAACGAATTCGGACTGACAATCTGCCACATATATAAATATGTGCCTACGCATAAACTGGCAATAGGCAGGCTTAAACACAAAATGTTTACCGAAGCTTATTCGGGGCTTTTGGCTCATTTTGCTATTCTGGACGAAACCAACGGCGACAGCCTTGCGCACGCAACCGAGTTTGTTTATGATAAATTACGCGAAGAAGGGCGGCTTGGCGAAGTTAAAAACAGCGACGTGCTTTCCGCCGCCATATTTGCGCTTTCGGGTATAGATGAAAGCAACGTGACGGGCAAGGACATCTATAAGTTTTTCGGAGTTAATCCTTCGGCGGTATACGATTTGATTGGTGAAATATGAAATTATACGATTTTGACGGAATGTTCGATGAAAAACTGAAAAATTATATAGCAAAAAATCCGGACAAATATTCGGAAAGCGGTTGGGAGAACGTGATTCCCGAAATGTACAAACGTTTCGGCGACACAAAAATTAAGTCGTTGGATAAAACTCCGCGTGAGTTTTACGCGGAAATGACGGCGGACGAGCTTGTAAAATGCCTTAAAGCCCATTTAAAACAGGGCGTGCCCGTTTCGCAGTTTTTGTGCGACGCTATAGAAAGCGCAGACGTAACCGAAAAGCTTTTGCCGCTTTTGAACGGAACCGGCGATGAACGCGAATATGCAATGGGATTGATAGGCGCGGACGACAGGGCGCTTAAAATATATATGGAACTTCTTACAACCTGCGGCGACGATGAAACCGAGAACAGATGCGTTGAACTTTTAAAGGAAAAAGCCGACAAGGTTTTGCCGGAAGCCGTAAAAAATTATAAAAACGGCGTAAAACGCGGTTGTATGCTCGAGATTATGTCGCGTTCGGTTGTTCGCAACGACGAAGTGTTTGATATTCTTTTAAAAGAATTCAGAACCGAGCCGGAGAATCTTGCTTTAAACGCGGGATATCTTGCCACTTACGGCGACGAACGCGCTCTGCCCGCTCTTTTGGATAAGATAGACGAAGAGGGTATAACTTATCCCGAATACCGCGAACTTAAATTCGCTGTCGAAGCGCTTGGCGGAGAGTACGAAACGGAACGAGATTTTTCTTCCGACCCGTATTTTGTATTGATAAATTCCCATAACGGCGCCGAAAATATATTCAAGTATTTAAAAAAGTAAGTTAAAAACGGTTAAGTACGGGCGGAACGTAAAAGTTCCGTCCGTACTTTTTATATTTAAGTTTAAAAAGTTTAAACTTTGTCAAAAATCTGTGCGGAGGTAATTATAATGCAGGATTTGACTTCAAAGGAACTCGAACTCATTTCGGGAGTACTTACCGTGGAGGGGCTCGCTTGCAAAAAAGCGCGCGCATATTCCAAAACGCTCACCGACCAGGATTTGGCGGAATGCTTTACCAAAATTGCAAACGAACACGAAAAGCGTTATAACGCGCTGTTGGAAATTATAGGAGGTTAAAATATGAAACTCACAAAAAGCGATTGCACGTTGAACGAAAAAGACACGCTTCAGGATATGTTAGAGTGTGAAAAACAGCTTATGGAACTGTATACTACGGCGCTTTTCGAAGGCAGCACAAAGTCTCTGCGCAACAACTTTTCGCAAAATCTTTTAAACGTTGCCGAAAACCAGTATTGCATATATACGCAGATGAACACGCGCGGCTATTACGAGCCGAAGCCGGCCGACAAGAATTCAATCGACTCCGCCGTTTCCGCTTTCAAAAAACAAAAAAATTCGTTAAAAGCAAACGGTTAAAACAAAAGCGCTCCTTTTTTCCATAAGAAATTTATAGCCGCAAAAAGCTCTCGGACAAAATTGTCCGAGAGCTTTTTGCCGTCGTTTGAAAGTGAAATATAAAAAAATTAGCTTTTTAATGCAATCAGTCGGCGCGGTTTTGCCACAGTTCAAGATATTCAAACACGCGCGCCTTTGCAAGCGGATTCAGATTTCTGTAGTTTTTCAAAAGCATAACTTCTTCGGCGCTTGTTCCGTCGTTAAAGTTTTTAGGGCGTTCGTTTTCATTGCGCCCCAAAAGATAATCCACGCTTACGTCAAAGTAATCGGCAAATTTAATAAGGTATTCATACGGCGCCTGCCGTATGCCGTTTTCATAATTGGCAATCGTGCCCGCGTTCATTTGCAGGTCGGCGGCAACCTTGCTCCGTTTCAGTCCGCATTCAAGCCGCAATTCTTTTAATCTGAACATTTTGCATCCTCATTTTAAGTTATTATACAAAATGTGTGCTCCTTAAACTTTTAATCATTCAAAACGGTTGACTTTTTGCGGTGTAAGATATAAAATAATACAAAACGAATGATTTTTAAAGAACAGTTCGTTAAAATTAATACATTTCGGAGGAAATATGAGAGAAGAGAACGTAAGACAAATTTTGCAGATAGTAAACGGCAAACTGCCCGAAGAAAAAGTTATCGCGTTAAAGAGCAAACTCGAAACCGCTTCGGATGATAAGGTTGACGCAATAATGTGCGCTTCGCTTTACAATCCCACGCACGTGCTTTTGTTTTCGGTGTTTTTGGGCGGGTTCGGCGTGGACCGCTTTATGATTGGCGACGCGGGGCTTGGCGTGGCAAAACTTTTATTCGGTTGGGTTACCTGCGGAATATGGCCTTTGATTGATATATTTATCAGTTACAAAAAGGCTAAGGAAAAGAACTTCAACAAACTGATGACTCTTTTGTGATTCTTGAAAAAGGTTTTTAAAATAATCGCAATGCATGCGGCCTGCATAGGCGTATTATTAATTTATGCGTTTTTTGCGGGATGTCTTTTTCACCGCATAACCGGTTTTGATTGTCCGTTCTGCGGAATGACGCGCGCGCATTTAAAGTTTTTTTGCGGCGAATTTAAAGAAGCGTTTTCATATCACCGTTTATTCCCGCTCGGTCTGCCGTTCGTTTCAGTGCTTGCGCATATGCGCGTGTTAAAGCGGAAAAAACCGTTTTTTATTGCCGGCTTTTGCTTTGTGTGTGTTTCGGCGGCGGCGTTTACGGTTAATTATATCGTCAATTTATGTTCGTAACGAAAAAGTGTTGCGCATAACAAAAATTTACTTTCACATAATACCTTTGCGGGCAAATTTTTCCCGCAGAGGTATTTTTTTATAATATACGGCGTAAAGCGGTTATATTTTTGAGAGGAGATAAATTTATGAAAGCAACAGGAATCGTAAGAAGAATAGACGAACTGGGAAGAGTGGTAATTCCCAAGGAAATACGCAGTACTCTGCGCCTTAAGTCGGGCGACCCGCTTGAAATTTTTACCGACAGGGACGAGCTTATGTTAAAAAAGTATTCGCCGATAGCCACGCTTGAAAAGTTTTCCGAAGGCACGGCAAAATCGCTTTCGCAGCTTTCGGGGCACGTTGCGGTTATTTGCGACACCGACGAAGTCCTTCACGCTTCGGGGCGCGGCCAGCGCGAATTCGACGGAAAGAGCCTTTCCGAAAAAATGGACGAAATTTTAAGGGACAGAAAGAGTTATATTGCAAACGCTTCGGAAGGCGGAGACGTTGTGCCCATAGTTTCGGGACAGGAAGACGTGACTGCGCAGATTATAGTTCCCATAGTCTGCAACGGCGACTGTCTGGGAGCGGTTGCGCTCGTTTCAATGGATAAGGGCGCAAAAATCGAACCCTCCGCATGCAAACTTGCACAGCTTTCGGCAAACATATTGGCAGGACAGTTCGAATAAGATTTCGCAAAAGCGGAGCGCTTGCCGTATAACATAATTATTTTGAAGGGTAAAGTATGAAAAATTCCCGAACAACCGGACAGTCGTTTATAAAGGGCGCAATAATAATTTCGCTCGGCGGTTTCATTTCAAAGGTGCTCGGCGCCGTATACAGAATTCCCCTCACCAACATTTTAGGCGGCGAGGGAATGGGGATATACCAGATGGTATACCCCCTGTATTGTATTCTCTTAACCGTTTCCGCTTCGGGAATACCGACGGGCATTGCGCGGCTCATTTCTTCGGGCACGGGCGACGGCGCCGAAAGAAGAGCTTTCCGTCTTTACGGTGCGGTGGGGCTTTTGGGCACTTTGATAATGTACGCGCTATCCGTGCCGCTTGCAAGGGTGCAGGGCGAACCGGCAATAGCGCTTTGTTGCAAGCTTTTAAGTCCTTCGGTGTTCTTTGTTTCGGTTCTGTCAATCGTTCGCGGTTATTTTCAGGGTTTGGGCAATATGTATCCCACGGCTTTAACGGAAATTGCCGAACAGGTCATAAAAGTGGCCGTCGGCTGTGCGCTTTCGTATGTTTTTCGTGAAAATCTTGCGCTCGCCGTGGCGTCAACGCTTTTTGCCGTTACGGTAAGCGAGGTGGTTTCAACCGCAGCCGCGTGTCTGTGGTATTTCAGGCGCCGCAAAAAACTTCCCCTTTACCGCGTGCCCGAGCCGCCCGCAAAGGATATATTGCGCTTTACCGTGCCGCTCACGCTTACGGCAATAGCAATGCCGCTTTCACAGCTTGCCGAAAGTATTATAATCGTGCGGCTCTTAAGGGTGATAACCGACGACGCCACCGCGCTTTACGGCATATTTTCGGGCTGTGCGATTACAATTATCAATCTGCCCGTTTCGGTAACTTACGGTCTTGCGGCGGCGGGCGTTCCGCAAATTTCGCCTCTTGCCGAAAGCGGAAATATGCCGGAAGCGAAAAAACAGTCGTTTAAAGCGCTTTTAATCACCTTTGCGGTATCTCTTCCGGCGGCGGCCGGACTGTATATTTTTGCTCCGCTTGCGGCAAAACTGATATTCGGTTCGTTAGGCGAAGAGCAGAGGGCGGTTTTAATAACGTTGATACGAATTCTCGCCGTATCGTCCGTAACGGAATCTCTGGTGCAAACCTCTTCGGCGTGCATAACCGCTTTGGGAAGCCCCGTAAAGAGCACCGTAACCCAGTGGACCACGGCAATTCTGCGCGTGGCGCTTGCCGCGGCATTAATTAAGTTTACAAACCTTTCCGTATACGGTGCGGCGTGGGCGGCAAACTGTTCTTATTTTGTTGCTATGTTAATGAATTTCTGGTATATTATAAGGGCAGGAAAAAATCGGAGAGGTAAAAACAATGAAGATAACGCTGATAGGTTTGGGAATTTCGGAGGGCGACTTAAGCCTTCGGGCAAGGCGGGCGCTTGATTGCGCAGATAAAATAATCGCACGCACAAACCGCACGCAGAGTTTTAATTCGTTAAAAGAGTTCAATGCGGAAACGCTTGACGGCGTTTTCGAAACCTGCCGCAACTTTGATACTCTAAACAAAAAGCTTGCCTCCGCCGTGATTAATGCGGCAAAAATGCAGAACGTTTGCTACTGTGTGGACGGCGCAGTGTGCGAGGACGAAGCCTGCAAAATCATTCTCTCCAAACATAGTGACGTAACCGTATTCGACTGCGTTTCCAAGGGAGCGCACGCCTATAACACGGCAAAACTGAAAAGCGCTGAATATACGGCTGTTTCAGCATATTCGGTAAAGGATTTAAAGTCCTGCCGCGCCGCGGTTGTGTTTGACGTGGATTGCGATATTTTAGCGCAGAACGTAAAGGAAAGACTTTCGTTTATCTTCGGCGAAGAGACGGATTGCGCGTTTATAAGGGGCGAAAAAGTCGAAAAAATCAAAATTTACGAAATAGACAGACAAAAAAATTACGATTATACCTGCGCCGTTGCGGTTGAGGAAAAGGACTTTTTACAAAAGGACAGGTTTGATTATTCCGACCTGGAACAGATAATAAAACTCCTGCGCGCGCCGGGCGGATGCCCATGGGACAGGGCGCAGACTTCCGAAAGCATAAAAGGCAATATGATTGAGGAAGCTTACGAACTTGTGGACGCAATCGAACGCGCCGATACCGACGGAATGGAAGAGGAGACGGGCGACGTTTTGTTGCAGGCGGCTTTTCATTCGGTGCTGGCGGAGGAACGCGGCGATTTTACCGGCGGCGACGTTTTGACGCGCGTGGTTAAAAAACTCATTTTCAGGCACTCGCATATTTTCGGTAAGGATAAAGCCTCAACCGATTCCGAAGCTTTGGGCGTCTGGGAGAAAAACAAGAAAAAGGAAAAAGGTCAAAGCACCTGTTCCGAAAGCGTTCTTGCAGTGCCCTCTAATTTCCCCGCGTGTATGCGCGCGCAGAAAATTCAAAAACGCGCCGCAAAATCGGGTATGGATTTCCTTTCGCCCGTATCAGCTTCGGAAAAGCTTGGCGAAGAGGTGGGCGAACTGTTGCAGGCTTGCGTCAACGAAGACGACGGCGAAATTTTCGAAGAGGCGGGCGACGTGCTGTTTTCAGCCGTGAACACCTGCCGTCTTGCGGGCGTTGACTGCGAACAGGCTCTCCGCGCCGCGTCTGAAAAGTTTGTTAAAAGGTTTGTCGAGTTTGAAAGGATAGCAACGGAAAACGGCGAAAAAATAGACGAAATGGATAATTCCAGACAGGATTATTATTGGGCGTTGGCTAAAAATGCAGTTAAGAAAAATTAAAATTTCAAACTTAATAACCGCAAACAACGTGTTTTTGGCTCCGCTTGCAGGCTACACCAACGCGGTGTTCCGCGAAATGTGTTTTTCGCTGGGCGCGGGGCTTACGTTTACCGAAATGGTCAGCGCAAAAGGGCTTTGTTACAACAGCGAAAAAACAAAGGAGCTTTTGTACATAACCGAGGGATATTCGGGGGTTAAAGCCTGCCAGATATTCGGAGCGGAACCAAATTATATGCGCGCCGCCTGCGAAAGCAGGGAGCTTGCGCCTTTTGACCTGATAGATATAAATATGGGCTGTCCCGTACCCAAAATTTATAAAAACGGCGAGGGGAGCGCACTTTTAAACGACTTTAACTTGGCTTTTAAAATCATTTCCGAATGTAAAAAGAGCGGCAAAGCGATATCGGTAAAATTCCGCATAGGGCTGGATGATTCGCATATATGTGCGGGGGAATTTGCAAAAATGTGCGAGGATGCGGGCGCGGATATGATTTGCGTGCACGGCAGAACTCGGGATAAAATCTATTCCGGCGAAGTCAACTTCAAACAAATCGCCGCCGCCAAAGCCGCGGTGAAAATTCCGGTAATAGCAAACGGCGGGGTGTTCTGCAAGGCAGACGCCGAAAAACTTTTAAAAGAAACGGGCGCCGACGGAATAGCTGCGGCGCGCGGAGCGATGTACAATCCGTGGATATTCGCCGAAATATGCGGCAAGCCCGCCGGCAACAAAAAAGCGCTTGTCGGATGGCAAATCGAAAAAACCAAAGAACTTTACGGCGAAAGATTCGCCTGCGTATTTATGCGTAAAATGCTCGGGTTCTATTTAAAGGGAACGCACGGCGCCGCCGAATCCCGCGAAAGACTTTTCAAATGCGGCACCACCGACGAACTTGTTCAACTTTTAAACGAACTTCCTCTTTAAAAGTTACAAAACGCTAAAAGTATATAAAAAAATTTACCGACAAAAACCGACAAATAACGTCGGTTTTTTTTATTTTACGACTAAACAAAGCCGCTATAATGCTTTTTACGATGCAGGTTTACGTTGAGCTTGCGCTCCTTGAAAATTTCTGTATGGACTTTACGCTTTTGTATGCGGCAAAGTCCGTCGTAAAAAACAGAGCCTCTAAAAAACGGCTTGCGGTTGCAGCGGCGCTTGGCGCGTGCTTTGCGGTCGTGTTTCCGCTTTTCAATCTTCCGCCCGTTTGGTCGGCGGCGATAAAAATCGTTTCGGGACTCTTAATTTGTTTAATCGCCGGCAGGTTTAAAAACTTAAAGGGGTATTTAAAGTTTACCGGTGCGTTTCTTGTTTTTACGGCGGTGCTGGGCGGCGCGCTTATCGGCGTGTTTTCGCTGGCGGGAACGGAGTATGTTCAGGGTAACGGTTATACTCTTTCATCCATACCTGTCGGTATACCGCTGTTTTGCGGATTATTTGTTATTCTCGGTGCAAAAAAACTTGCCGCAAGGCTGAAAAAAACAGCGGCAAACGACGTTATCTGCCGCATATCCGCAGGGGAATTGCACGCGGAAGTGAAGGGTTTTTTCGATAGCGGCAACAAGGTTTACTGTCGCGGGGCGCCCGTTTCGGTACTTCCCAAAGATACCGCGCAAAAACTTTTGTCCGCCGCGCGTATAGAAAGCGGAGTAAAAATACATACTGTTGCAGGGAGTAAAAATATGGAAGTTTTTACCGCCGACAGAGTGGAAGTTGATTTCGGCACCACGAAAAAGATTTTTGAAAACGTAAAATTCGGCGTAAGTCCAAACCGTATACCGCGCGCCGTAATGCATTGCGACTTATTGGAGGAATAAAATGTTCGAAAAAATAAAAAACCTTCTTTTAAAACTCTTCGGCAAAAACACTCTCGACTACATATGCGGCACCGAAGCGTTGCCGTTGCCCCTTTCGCAGGAAGAGGAGAGCGATAAGATTTCACTTCTCGAAAGCGGCGACGAAACCGCCAAGGCCGACCTTGTAGAGCACAATTTGCGGCTCGTCGTTTACATAGCCAAAAAGTTTGAAGGCTCCGGCGCCGACGGCGACGATTTGGTTTCAGTGGGCACCATAGGGCTTATTAAGGCTATAAATTCGTTTAAATCCGATAAAAACATCAAACTTGCGACCTACGCCTCGCGGTGCATCGAAAACGAAATTTTAATGTATCTCCGCAGGTTGACGCGGTTAAAGCAGGAAATAAGCTTCGACGAACCTTTAAACACCGACTGGGAGGGCAACGAACTTCTTTTATCCGACGTTATGGGAACCGACGCCGACAGCGTTTATTCCGTTCTGGAGGGCGGAGTCGAAAAGGAACTTTTAAAAAATTCCCTTTGCAAACTTTCGCAGAGAGAACAAAAAATTATGCGTATGCGCTTCGGTCTTGACGGCGGCGAGGGTATGACGCAAAAGGACGTGGCGGATAAACTCGGCATTTCACAAAGCTATATATCCCGTCTCGAAAAGAAAATAATTTCAAAACTCAAAAAAGACATTTCAAGGCAAACCGAAGTTTAAAATTTAATTTACCCCGCACATATCCTTTGTTTTTGCAGCTTACATACTCAGTCAGGAGGGAAAAGTATGTTGCAAAAAGTTGTTATATGCGGCGTGGATACGTCGGGGCTGCCGCTTCTTTCTCAAAAGGAGCAGGAAGAACTTATGATAAAGTTAAAGGCGGGCGACGCCGCCGCGCGCGAAAGGTTTATTGTGGGCAATATGCGTTTGGTGCTGTCTTTGGTGCGCAGGTTCTGGGCTAAAAAAGCCAACGCCGACGACGTGTTTCAGGCGGGCTGCGTGGGACTTATAAAGGCGATAGACAACTTCGATATTTCCGTGGGCGTCAAGTTTTCCACTTACGCCGTTCCAATAATGTTAGTACTGCGAAACAGACAAAAGGAGCTTAAAATGACAAGAAATCAAGCACTTTTGTCTGTTTTTGCTATGTTTGAGGGTAAAAACAGCCATTTAGAAGAAATTGCAAAACTGAAAGAAGTTGCAAACGTGATGCCCTTTACGGAATGGGATGATGCTACTGTAAAAGATGCCGTTGAGTACTTTATGTCCGTGAACGGCAGAGTCCCTACGGTAACTGATTTTAAAAAAGAGAATGGTTTACCTTCTCATCCTGTAATTAAACAACGCTACAAAATTAACTTGCATGAGTGGCTCAATAAAAATTTTCCTACATATTACAAGCCGAAGCCCACAAGGAAACAAGCATTAGAGTTTGCGTATAAAGTATTAGAGAAATTACCCGATGCACGGGCAAAAATAGGTGAACTGCTTGACGAATATCCCGTTTGTCGGTGGTCGTCAACAAATATTCTTGATGCGGTTGAAGAATTTTTCAGGCAGAATGACAGGTTGCCGTATGAAAGGGAATTTATTAAGGCTAACCATTTACCCGATTACGGACATCTGCTTTATAAATACAAGTGTGGCTTGCGTGAGTGGTACGAAACTTATTGTAATGATTTGTTTATAAAAAATGAAAGTAGGATAAAACCCGTAAGAGATTACCTTAAAGAATTTGCCGAAGAATACGAAAGGATTAAACCTATTTCAAAAGAAGAATTTAACCGTATGCGTAATCCGGAAATATGTTGTCTTGCGGAAGTAGTAATGAAGAATACATATATTTCTAATTGGAATGAACTTTTACAAAAATGTAATCTCCAAAGATATGAAAAAGAAATACCAAAATTGATAACGGAAATGGAAGTTATTATTTTGGACGGCAGTTTAAATGAATTATATCGATATAATATTAATGAGTAAAATAAAGCTCTCACATTTTTGTGAGAGCTACTTTTTATTGACAAAAAATCTATTATTTGCTAAAATACAAACCGTCAGACTAATTTAATAATTTTTATCTCGTTGAGTATAGTAATGGTAGAACTATACTCTAATAATCGCTTACAAATCTCAACGAGAAATGTAAATTAGTCTGACAACTTGGCGACGAACGGTATATTCTACGGTGTCGTTCTCGCAAGGGAGCGACATCTTTTTATTTATACGGCGTTCTATCGTCAGTTCTTCCGAGCAAGTAGTCAACTGAAACATTGAAATGTTTTGCAATTATAATTAAATCATCAATTAATGGTAAGCAATTTAATTTATACCATTGTGCGATATTGTTTCGGTGTATAAGTATTTTTTGTGATAATTCGTATTTAGTTTTGATGTTTCTTTCAATTCGTAATTCTTCCAAACGCTCTATAAAACTTTTGGGGGATTTGGAGTGGTCGAAGTATTCGTCGTCTGTTATGGCAATTAGGAACTCAACCGAAATATTGAAATAATCTGCAATACGGATTAAAGAGGGCGTCTTGGGAACGATACCGTAGTTAAAGGCATTAGAAAAAGTTGAACGATTTATACCAATAATTTCAGCTTTTTTATCTTTACTTTTAACTTCAATATCGCTAATCAATTCGATAAATCTGTTTTGAAACTCTTTTGAAATTGCCACCTTGATAACCCTTTGCTCTATTAGACAATAAGCAGTTTGCATTGTCGCTATTTTTATTCTATAATATTGATAACGCCAAAACGACAATACGCAATGTGTATGTGCTATTAGTGTATGCAATTAAAGGGTTATTAAATGAAATCTTGTGCTTTTTTCGGACATCGAAATATGAGTGTAGAACCGTATAGGGAAAAACTGTTAAAAACAATTTTAGACCTAATAGAGGACAAGGGGGTTACGCAATTCTATTCAGGTTTTCGTGGCGACTTTGATGCTTTTTGTAGCTCTTTGATATTTGAATTAAAAGGCTGTTATCCGCAAATTAGGAATACAATGGTGCTTTCGTATATCCCCGAAGCATCTGTTGAAAACGACAATACGTTTATTCTTCCTAAATATTTTGACGATAGTATTTATTTGTTAGAAAGAAGTGTACCAAAACGTTTAGCTATTATTGAAACCAATAAATGTTTAGTAGATAAAGTTGATTTTATTGTTGCAGGAGTTATGACTCATTATGGTGGTGCATATACGGCTTGCGAATATGCTTTTAAAAAGAAAAAGCCAATCGTAAGTGTGATTGACGGTTGGGAAATATAAAATTAAAAAAGAGGTAAAGTTTATGAAAATATTAACAAAGGAACTTAAAAATGACCTTGACCTTAATGAAGTTCGATTTTCGGTTGATTCAAGAGCAAAAAGAACATTACCAATATTTTTTTTGAACGATAGCTGTGAGGGTGTTTATAAGTCTGACATTTTAACTGTAAAAACAAAGTTTAATTTGTCGGATAAAGAAAATGAATTGAGATTTATGATATTGCCGGCTACGTTTAATTTTTATAATGACTATTGCGAGTATTCGTTGGAAAAAGAAACACACTCTCCCGAAAACGATTTTTTATCTCAATATATAAATAGGTTAAGAGTAATATCTCATCTGCCACAAGAAATTTTAGAGCAAGTAAAAGACAAACGGTTACTTGCTATGGGATACGCAGAACCGAAAGTGAAAAAAGCAATCATTGAGTATGCGGATGCGAAAACTGAGGCGGCGATTAAAGTATTAGAAAAAAGTCTTGAAGATTCATTAAATGCCACTGCCGGATTAACTATTTCGGAACAGTTCAAAAAGCATGATTATATTGATTCGTTAGAAGATTTATTTTCTGAAACATATATTACAGAGGTAGATAAAAAAGGTAACGCCATTTACCTTGAATTGGACGGAGAAGAAACGATTATTTTGA
Source organism: uncultured Christensenella sp. (assembly GCA_910586065.1). GTDB lineage: Bacteria > Bacillota > Clostridia > Christensenellales > Borkfalkiaceae > Coproplasma. The sequence goes on from CAJUGI010000001.1 coordinate 65,901, forward strand.
CCGATGTGGAAATATTGGAAGAAGAAATTAATCCGTTGAATACCTATATAGAATTATTTGAATTACACAAAACAGAGCAGGATTACGAGTTACACTTCTTACTTATGACAAAAGAAGATAATACAATGGTTGAGGAATTTCATTATTTAACTTACAGATTTAAAGATTTAATGTTCAAATAAGTAATTCGTTATTAAGGCGCACCGTTATAAGAACCTTATAATTTATCGTGAGCAACACATACAATGGTCGAAGAAGGCTCCGAGTTAATCCGAGTACGATAGTAAGCCGTATGAGTTTCAGCCACGTCGTAATAATTCTTTGGTGCAGACCTAATATAGATAGCGCAACGACAATTTGCCGTTGCGCTATTTTTATGATTAGTCTATAATGTTTTCACGTTTAAATAATGGAGAATGGAAAAACTCTTCAAGAGAAATATTAAAACCTTCGCAAATGCCGTAAAGTGTACTGACTTTAACTGACCCGCTTCGTTTCTTTTTTATCGATGTTAAAGTGCTTTGCGGAACACCGCTTGCTTTAAATAAGTCATATTTTGTCATATTTCTTTCAAGACATAACTGCTCTATTCGCAATATAACAGCATCTTCAAGTTTCATTATTATCTCCAACCACTAATTGAAGTATAATCTTTAAAAAAATAAAAATACTGCTATGTTTAGCATTTATTAAATATTATAAAAGATTATGCTATATTTAAAATTATATCGCTTTTTTTTGGTCAAAATTCGACAAATTTTTTGTGTATTTTACCAAAATTGTTTTTAAAAAAAGTATTGACAAGTTTTGGAAATGGGGTACAATATAAGTGTAGTTAATCGATTAACTAATTGCGATGTATGATACTTGAAAATGAATTTGAGTGGTTAAATAGCGAACAATTAAAATCAGCTAACGGTGGACAAGTTGCTGTATTTTGTAATCGGCACGGCGACATCGCTTGTTTGCATTTTATGAAAGATTTTAAAGCAGAGAGAAATTTCTATTGTCCGATAGAGGTGTTCGAGCAAGCATCTCGTGAGCAAAAAGAAATTGAAATGTTTGATGACCACAATAATAAATTGCGAGTTCGACCTAACGGGTTTCATAATTATAATTCGATTTTCTTCGCAGATGACTTAATTTCAGCCGGTTTATTTGTACAAGAAATTATTAGTCTGCGTGAAAATAAAAATTAAAATTTTTGGGGGTAAGTATGCATTTAAAGCAAAGAAAGTTGTTGTACTCTGTGGTGGGTGCCATTATTGCATTGTTGTTTGCAATTATTACGTTGGTAACAATGATGCCTTTATCAGCATTTGCGGCAAGCAAGGCGATAGACGATGCAAGCGTTGAAAACAATTCAAGTATGTCAACGGATGTAATTTATCAAATTGTTACTGACCGTTTTGTTGACGGCGACTCATCGAACAATCCGTCGGGAGAAATTTATGATAAAAACAATTTGAAAAAGTATCACGGCGGAGATTGGGTAGGCATTACACAAAAGATTAACGAGGGATATTTCACAAATATGGGCGTAAGCGCAATTTGGATTTCTTCTCCCGTTCAGAACAGCGATTACATTGACCCTTCAAACGGTTGCGCTCCTTATCACGGATATTGGGGTCGTGATTTCTTCTTGCCGAATCAGTATTTCGGAACTATGGAAGAATTTACAACTCTTGTATCTACTGCCCACAGCAAAGATATAAAAGTAATTATAGACTTTGCGCCTAACCATACTTCGTTTGCGGTTTATGACGGAATTAAACAGCCGAACGACGGTGCGCTCTATAAAAACGGAGAATTGGTAAGTACATACAGCGACGATACGAAAGGCGTATTTAATCATGTATCTGACCAATGGGCGGAATTTGATACTTGGGAACATACGGTTTATGCGCCGTTATTCGGTTTAGCCGATTTAAATCAGCAAAACGCAATAACAGACCAATACTTAAAAGATGCAATAAAAGTTTGGCTTGATGCAGGTGTAGACGGCATCCGTGTTGATGCAGTAAAACATATGTCATTGGGTTGGCAGAAAAACTGGGTAAATAGCATTTATGACTATAAGCCCGTATTCATCTTTGGCGAGTGGTCGCACAGCGCTACGACTTCCGAACCTAATATGGAGAACTTTGCGAACGAAAGCGGTATGAGCCTTTTGGATTTCAGATATAACACCGCAGTTCGCAGTGCGTTGGCTAACGCTTTAACAAGCGGTTACACAATGAAAGATTTTCATAATACGATGATGGATATGGAACAGGATTATGACTGTATCAACGACCAAGTTACTTTCTTGGACAACCATGACCAATCTCGTTTTATGACGGAAGCAGGAAACAACAAATTAACTTTGGACATCGCATTTGCGTTGCAGATGACTTCCCGTGGTATTCCTTGCGTTTATTACGGAACTGAACAATATATGAGCGATGCCGCAGGCGGTAAGAGTGACCCTTATAACCGTGCAGATATGACAAGTTTCGACCAGACTTCAAGAGCTTATCAGATTATTTCCAAACTTGCTCCTTTGCGTAAGTCTAATCCGGCTCTTGCTTATGGCTCGACACAGGAAAGATGGCTCAATGACGACGTTTATGTATATGAAAGAGTTTTCGGCAATAACGTAGTTATGACGGCAATTAACAGAAATCAGAGTACAGGTTATCAGTTAGAAGGATTACTTTCAAGCCTTCCCAACGGAACATATAACGACGTGCTTGGCAACTTGCTCGGCGGCGGCAATATTTCCGTAACAAAGGGAAAAGTATCTGACTACTATCTTGGCGCAGGTCAAGTTGCTGTATGGGAATATACGGCAGACGATAACGATTCGCCTATAATCGGTAATATAAACCCGAAGATGAGCAAGGCAGGTAATACTATAACTATTACGGGTCGTGGATTTGGCTCTAATGTAGGTAGTGTTGCTTTCGGCGTTGAAAATGCTCAAATCGTTTCGTGGTCTGACAGCCTTATAAAGGTAGTCGTTCCTACGGGCGTTGTGGGCGATGTTGATGTTGTAGTTACTACTTCCACAGGAGTAGAAAGTGCGGCATTCAGCGGCTTTAAGGTTTTATCCGGTTCACAGGTATCGGTACGCTTCAAGGTCAATAACGCAACAACAAATTACGGAGTAAATGTCTACATTGTAGGTAATGTTCCCGAATTGGGTGCGTGGGATGTTTCAAAGGCAATAGGCCCGTTGTTCAATGACACTCCGACAATCGGTGTTTATCCGACATGGTTCTTTGACATCAGCGTTCCGGCAGATACCAAAATCGAATACAAATTCGTTAAGATAGACGGCGCAGGAAATGTTACTTGGGAAAGCGGTATGAACCATACTTATATTTCTCCTTCAAGTAATACCGGCGAAGCTACGGTAAACTGGCAATAAATTTGCGAAACTGTTAACTTATTAAAGTCTAAATATTTGAGTGCGTTACACTTAAAGAAAGGATGGGCGTGGCGTATTAATGCCACGCCTTTACTTTCTTGAGATTATTGAAGTCAGCGGTAAAATTTAATGAAAAATAAAAATATAGCTTTTGTTTGTTGTGTATTATTAAGTGTTGCGCTTTCTGTGCTTTCGATTTGTTTGCATTTTATTTCGTTTGATAACGAAAAAGATGCAACAAGTATATTTAATGAATGTTTATATAACATTGTAGAAGTTAAAGCTAAAACCGATGGTATTGGGGAGAGTTTTGGCACAGGTGAAATTTTATCTTCTAATGGTAGAATAATTACTAATTCGCATGTCGTTACATATACACGTTTAGGTGTAGTAAATGAATTTGAAAAATACTATATTAGGTTTGCTTATGAAGATGAATATCGTGAGGTAAGACTTGAAAAATATAATACGGAATTAGATTTGGCGGTTTTATATTTTGAAGATATAAAGGGTTTAAATATAAAACCGATAAAGTGTGGGAATTCAAGTATTATAGAGTCGGGCGACAATGTATATGCTGTCGGAAATGCATCCAATTATGGTATAGGTATATTTCAAGGTATTGTAAGTATTCCACTTGTAAATATTGAACTTGATGGATTGACAAGGGCTGTTATTCAATGTGATTTAACTATTGCTGCGGGTAACAGTGGGGGTGCGTTATTGGATAAAAGTGGGGAGATGATAGGTGTAACAACATTTAGGACTAAGGATATGTCAGGCAATGTTATTTATGGAATAGTTTATTGTATTCCAATAAATACGGTACTTGAATATATAAATGAATAAAATTTTAGGAGGTGTTTTCGTATGAAAACAATAAAAAAATTAAGCATAGCAGCTATTGTTTTAGCTGTTTTTATGCTGGTAGTCTTTACTTTGGGTGGAAAACCCATAATAAGTAAAGCAAAAGTTAGAACGATAGATACTGATGCTATCGCTACGTTATCGTATGATGAAAAAGCACAACAAGAGCTTGATAAATTCGATGAATACGAGGTTTATGAACACCAAGAGAAAAATGGTGTTATAAAGTTTGTTGGTACTCGTTCGTATGCAGCCGAAGAATTTTCAGATTGCGATTATGTCGCAATGACTGATGAGGAGGTAAATGTTACATATGATTTATCTTGCGATACAAATACCACGAGTGTAAGCATGGAGATAACATATGAGCAAAAAGATGAAGTATTAAATGTAGATTATGTAAATATTTCTAAAATAGAATACCAAGAAGATAGCGAAAGTGCTATAATATATTTTGAAGATGGAACGGTTGTTAACTCAAAGGACTATTTAGGTGATGAAACATTAGACAACTGTGTTGTTATAGCGGCCGCAGCCGCAGGAACAATGACGGTCTTGTTGCAAGTTGTTGTAGTTGTTTTGGTCGCAGTTGTAGTCTATTTTGTCCTTTCGTGGCTTTTCCCTTGGATAAAAAGAGCTATAACTAATTATAGATATGAAAACAGGACAACTTATCAAAGTACAACCTATGCGATTCCAGCAATTGCAATTGATGGGATAAGATATGAAGCTAAAGCAAAAAGCAAAGCAGAAGTTCAAGCATTGCCGCGAAAAAATAAAGACAATGATCCGCCTATTTATTATTTAGCTTTTGCTTCCGGTATATCAAATAGAAATGGAATTACCGATACGGTGATTCCTGCGGGGGGCTTATATATTTCAAACCAAATTACATATGAACAGGCTATTGGGGTTATGACGACATCGCAAGTAGCTACAGTAGTAAGAGATGGGGTAACTTATTCATTTATTCCCAGTATATATACTTATTATGAAAGCGATATACTGGATGTTATGGATATGATAGGATATCATACAGATACGCCAAGATTAAAGCCAGAATGGCATTTAATTGAGAATGGAAGCGTAAATGGATTGCCGCATTATCATCCGGCAAATATTTATGACTTACAAGTAAATAAAGGAAATGGAACTAAAACATTTAGGCATCATGCTTTCTTTTGGGAGTTTAATTTTAGCATATGGAATACTTATCAATACGCGTAGTTTGGAGATTTAAATGAAAAACTTATTGGCGGCTAGACAATTTTTCTCTGATGTCTTTGGTGCTGTTTGCTTCTATAATGACAGGCAAGACGGATATATTGCATTTTCTGACGGGCGCAAATCGATAGAAACGCTTTCGATATATTTTCCAAATAAACTGGACTTGTATGATTTAGAAACAAAAAAACGTTTGACAAATGCAGTCGGTGAAAACTTCTATGAGCGCTACTGCGGTGCAAAGAGCAGGATGCTTTGCGGCTTATATTCTTCGCAACTAATGGTGGCTTACTATTATGATAATAAAGTAATCGGAATTCATAGCTATAATCATTTGGGACTTAAAGGCTCAGTGGATCGTATATTTAATTATTTTTGTGGCGTTAACCTTAATCTTTACGCAGAGAATGAGAGATGCTTTTCGGCATCTGTCTGTACAAATAATAATATAAAAATAGAAACAGGATACAATATTCAAAATGTTGTAGAAAGTTATTTGAATGAAATTGATTATAAATTTGACGAGTATTTTAGGTTAGACGTTTCGCTTAATTATCCCGTTTTGGAACAACAAAAACGTTTTAAACAAATAGATGAAATATACGGTACGGAGAATTCAAATTTTTGTTTATGCGCTAAACGGCGTGCTGAAAGATTTAGCAAGTTAATGGGTGCGCTATCAAAAGAAGATTTGCAAGAATTTTATAACGATATAGGAATTGGTAAGACTATTTTAAAAAAGGATTAGTAATAGGATTTATCAATAAGACCAATATAATTGACAGTATAATTGAGAAAGCGGCTTTTGGATAGAAATATCCGAAAGTCGCTTTATTTTATTCAGGTCTATAAATTGATATTTTGGTAAAGTTTAACATTTTTTGTGAAATGGGAAATTTTTTTAAAAAGGTATTGACAAGCGAGATTGTGTGTATTATAATTTAGTTAATCGATTAACTAAAATTAATCGACAAAATAATTTCGAGGTGGAAATAATGAAGAAAACAACCAAATGGGTAGGTTTAATTGTCGCTTCGGCTGTATGTGTAACTTCTGTCGCTATGCTTGCAGCTTGTAAAGATGACGATGCAACAAAAACGGAATATACGGTAACGTATTATGACGGCGACACAGTGTTGGACACACAAAAAGTTAAAGAAGGAGAAAAGGCAACAAAGTGGACGCCGACAAAAACGAATTATACGTTTGACAATTGGTATGCTACTCCGAATTATGCTCATTTGTTTGACTTCGATGCGCCTATTACGGAAAATAAGTCCGCATTTGCAAAGTTCACATCATCGCTTGTCGTTGAAGATACCCGTGAATTCTATATTTGCGGTCAAGGAAGCAGTAGTGCGCTCGGCGGTTCTGCGGCTTTAAAAGATAGTGCTAAAATGACAAAAGCAACGGATAAGAATGAATATACTCTTACCGTTGATTTATACGAAAACGACTGGTTCCAATTTGTAACCAATACTTCTTGGGATTATCAGCGTGGTTGGGGCTACATGAATACGGGTACGCTTGATAACGTTGTGTACTTTGCTTCAAACGGCAGTATAGACGGTAGCAAACCCACAAAAATGGAAGATATAGTTTGCAAAAAAGACGGTAACTATACTTTCACGCTTACAACTCACCCTGCGGACGATTTAGGGCATCCTACCGAATTGAGCGCATCGGATACCATTACTTGGGTACGCAACGGCGATGTTCAGGGCGAATTGGAAACCGTTATGACTTATTATATTAAGGGCGAAAAAATTACCGCATGGCAGGATATTTTTACAACCCATACGGAAATGAAACAAACCGATAACCCTAACGTATATACTTTGAGTGCTTATATTAAAGAGGGCGACCAATTTATGTTCGCTTCAACGGCGACCACAGGAACTGAAACAAAGCCGGGTACTGTTTATATTAAAGCAAGTAACCTTGACGAAGCAAGCAAAGCATATTTAGACGGCACTACCGGAAATATGACGGCAAAAGCAAGCGGAACTTACACGTTTACTTACAATGCCGAAACAACGAAGCTGTCTGTAACGTTCGATGCAAGCAAAGGTTTAGTAGCGGCTGATTACTACCTTGACGGTACTTTCGGGGAAGGGCATAACTGGTCAAATAACTGTTTCAATACCGATTATAAACTTACGGAAACTGCGGCAGGTTCGGGTGTTTACGAAATAAAAGATTTTGAGCTTAAAGCAGGTACGGAGTTCTGTATTCAGGCGTTCAAAGCAGGTTCTACCGAGCCGGGCGACAAGTGGGTAAATCAGGTAGGAAATTATAACTACCGTTATTATATCGGTGCGGCTAATTTGGTAGAAGCGGCAAAACCTGCACCCGAAGGCAATAACTATAACTTCAAAGTAGTTACCGCAGGAACTTACAATATTACTTTCGACAGCTATTCCAAGATAGTAAATATCAAATCGGCAGATGCAGGTTACGATATTTATATTAAAGGACTTAATATTACTATCGGAGATAACACAAGTTCGTGGGAACATGGATTTAACGAAGTATGGAAGCTGAAACTTAACAGTGATAAAACTGCGTATGAGCTGACTTTTGATGCCACAGTTGGAGCAACTTTTGGTTTGGCAAAATATGATGAAGGCGCATCGTCCGGTAACGGAGATTTCCTTAACACCGCCAGCTTAGGTACTGCCGGCGACGCAAACGATAAATTCGGTGCAAGCGGTAATTTTAACTGTACTGAGGTGGGAACATACAAAATCGTATATACTATCGCAACCGAAAAAATAGATTTCTATGTTGTAAACGCATAAAAATAAACGCTTGAAATCATTTTTTTCTCCAAAAGATAACGGGCGTTCATAACTGAACGCCCGTTATTTTTAAACTTCAAAATTGTGTACAGTGAAAGAGATGCGTTGTGTGGCTTCATTAAGGCAAGATAGGATATGCTTGCACTTATCGGCAACAAGGTTTTTAGGGAAATATACATCTGTGCTTGTATTTAACAGATAATCTGCTATTACTTTACTATCGGAAAGAATATTCTTTTTATCGTTAATTATACGCAAATCGCTTAAAGTCGATATAAATGTTACATTACTAAATATTGACTGAATGGTTTTCTTAATACTTTCGTCTGCGGGTAAAAGTGTGATATACTCATAAGTGCCGTTGAAATAGTTGTCTGCTTCGTATTTCAATTTTGCATAGTCAGTTGTTATTTGAAAAAAGAGTGAGTCTTTGACAACACAATCAACTGCAATTAAAGGTGCATAATTCAAATTACCTATTGTTTTAAATGATTCTCTGTCAATGTTAAAAGCGATAATGGCATCAACGTTATTATCAAGTTGGCGATAAGGTAATCCATTTAAAACGAGTCCGTATTTATCAGAAGGGAATACTTTTCTTAAATTCTCTATGAAATAACCAAATTCTCCGTCATATAAAGAATTACCCGAATTTCCTGAATATAAGGATATTAGCTTGGAATTCGGGGTAGCTCTCAAAGTTTTTGCGAAGGTATTTGGCTTATAATTATAAAGGTTTACAATTTGTAAAACTTTTTGCTTGGTTTCTTCTGTATATTTTTCTGTGTGAAGCCCGTTTATTATATAAGAAACGGTTGCAGAGGAAACTCCCGCTTCTCTTGCGATATCGTGTATTGTGATTTTCTTATCCATACTCTTTATTATATAGATGCGGATAAAAAATGTCAATACATATAAGGAAATAGAAAATGAATGAATTTGCCATTGAACATATACCCGAATCAAAATATTGTTTTGCCGAAGATAAGAATACCGTTACGCTTCGATTAAGGGTAAGTAAGTATGATATGCCCGAAAAAGTAGAGGTGGTTTACGGCGGTAAATATGATTATGCCACAGTGCAATTAAGAGCTATAATGAAGCGTTACTGTGAAGATAAATTATTTGCTTATTACACAGCAACATTGCATTTAGCCGACGTGCGCTTGGTATATATTTTTGCGATAACAGAAAACGGCAAGGAATATTATTTTTCGGAAGATGGGCTTACTGAACACTATGATTATACGTTAAATTATTATAATTGTTTTCAGTTAGCTTATGTAAACGATATAGACGTTATGAAGCCGATAGAGTGGTTGAAAACCGCAACCTTTTATCAAATTTTTGTCGAACGGTTTAATATCGGTTTAAAGGATAAAGACAAAAGCTATATCAATTTAAAATGGGGAGAGCTTCCTAAGCCGAAAAGTTTTGCCGGAGGAGATATTAAAGGAATTACGGAGAAGCTAAACTACATAAACGATTTAGGTATAAACGCTTTGTATTTAACTCCTGTTTTCAGCTCAATATCAAACCATAAGTACGACATAAGCGATTATTATAATGTAGACAAAAATTTTGGAAGCAAAGACGATTTAAAAGAACTGATAGATAAAGCTCACGCAATGGGAATGAAAATTGTTTTAGATGCGGTATTCAATCATTGTAGCGACCAAATAAGTCAGTTCCAAGATGTATTGAAAAACGGCAGGAAGTCGAAATTTTATGACTGGTTTATTATAACTAACGATAATCCGTTACAATACGAATGTTTTGCTTCCTGCAAATATATGCCTAAATTCAATACATCCAAAAAAGAAGTTTGTGAGTATCTTATTGATATTGCAACGTATTGGATAAAAGAATTTGATATAGACGGTTGGCGGCTTGATGTTTCAGATGAAATATCTCACGAGTTTTGGCGACAGTTCAGGAGAGCTGTTAAAGAAGCAAAGCCTGACTGCGTTTTAATAGGCGAAAATTGGCACGATGCAAACGTTTATCTTCAAGGCGACCAATACGATAGCATAATGAATTATGCTTTCACAAAAGCGTGCTTAGACTTTTATGCGTTTAAACGCTTTACGCCGAAACGGTTTGTAGAGAAACTTAACGAGCTGTTAATGCGAAATTGTAATGCGGCGAACAGTATGCTGCTCAATTTGTTAGATAGTCATGATACGCATAGGTTTTTTACACAAGTCAACTGCGATAAAGATAAATTATTAAATGCACTTTCAATGCTGTATTTTTTCGACGGGGTTCCTTGTATTTATTACGGAACGGAAATAGCCTTGCAAGGCTATCACGACCCTGACTCAAGGCGCACATTTGAATGGGATAAAGTAGATTCAAGTTCAACTCTAACTCAACTTATCAAGTATTTATGTTCATTGAAAGCTAACGGAGAGCTTGCCGATAATAATATAGTTATAACTGAACATAACGGGATTATAGAAGTAGTAAGAGAAAAATACAAACTTATTCTTAACGGTAACGAATTTAAAATTAAATATACCCCTTTGAATAAAAGTTTTGCCTATAAATATGCTAATGGCGAACTTGACGGTTGGGGGTTCGTAATAGAGAAAATATAAAATTCGGTACAATGTAAGGGATATATCCCTTATGCGTTTGTAAACAAACGCATAGATAATGTTTAAAGGAGGAAAAGATGAAAAAAATATTACCGGCTTTAATAGCGCATATTGCGATTATTCTTGCAGTGATAATTGCTTTTGGCGTTATGAGTGTTGTCCGTAAAACGTATGCAGGCGGCGCAGAAAAATTTACCGGCGAATTAGAAAGAAATGTTACTTTGCATATTCTTGAAAATAACACTGCAAAGGAACAGGGGTATCTTGAAGAACTTTTAAATGCTTTTAACGAGAAGTATAAAGAATACGGTATTAAAGCTGTGGATGCAAACGTTGACCAATTCAACGACCTTGAACAAAGTGGTCCGTTCGGATATGGTCCCGATGTCTTGTATCAGGCAAACGACGCCGTAATGAAATATGTTGACGGACACCACATATTACCATTACCTATTGAACAGCTTGATTGCTACGAACATATAAGTGAAAATGCTTGGGATGCTTATACAACCACTATATCAGAGCAAGAGTATGTTTTTGGAGTTCCTGTAAATATTCAGCAGCCGTTATTGTTTTATCGTGATGACTTGTTGCCTGATAATTGGGAAACCGAATGGGATGACGATAAGAACGGTGTGCCTGATATGATAGAAAACTGGTCTGCGTTATATCGGTATTCAAAACAAGTTAAACAACAAAGTAACGGTAAAAAATACGGTTATATGCAATCCTTACTTGATAGCTATTTTTCTTCGGGTTATTTATTTTCCTTCGGCGGTTATTTGTTCGGTGGGGAAGATGGAACGGATACATATGATATAGGTTTAGCAAACGGGGATAGCTATAAAGGAGCAAAGATAATCAGACAGCTCGCTTCCGTTATGAATATGGAGTGTACGGAATTTACGATTAGCGATAACAGATATACCCGACTTGCTTCCGGAACTTATTTTGCGACTATGACTACGCCTGACGTTTACACTATGTTTATCAGAGAAATGGTAAATGCAGGATATACAGAAGAATATGCGAAAGAACACGTTAAAATGGTAAACGTTCCCAAACTTCCTGTAAGCGGTGATTTGGAAGATGAAAGTCAAGGTTTTATGGATATGACTGTTATGGGTGGTGTAAACGGTTATGCAATAAGCTCTTATACAAAATATCCGAACGCTTCACTTGAATTTGTAAACTTCGCTACAAGCTATGATATGGTTAAAAAGAGAAATCAAATATTGGGTATTTCTCCTGCCCGTAAGGACATTATAGAAGAAATAGGTGGCTTGGATAAGATAATAAACGAAAATCTCGATAGCGGTTCGATATATGTAATGCCGAGCGTTTGTGCGACTTCTCAAATATGGTCGCCAATGGAAACATTTTTCTCGCTTATAGCAGGAGATATACTTGAAGGTAAATCGGCATATGCTACGGACGAGTCTTTAAAGAAAGGACTTGAAGGCGTATCAAAAAATATATATGATGCAATTCATACTTTGGCAGGATAAGGAGGGAATTATGACGAAAGTTTTAAATAAAGTTAAAAGTTTTTTTTGTCGGTATTCCTACAAAAGTTAAGAATTATTTTAAAAGCATACCCGACAGATTAAAGAAAAAATTTGCAGGTGCAAAAGAAATTATAACGCAAGGCAATTCAAAAGTAGGCGCATCCATTTGTTGTATGGGGCTTGGTCAGCTTCTGTATAAACAATGGACAAAAGGCAGTATGTTCATTTTATTACAAGTAGCGTTTATACTCTATTTTGTATTTACGGGCGGCGCAGACTTATTCGGATTATTCACTTTGGGTCAGGTAAAAGGCGATGCATGGTTTGGTATAGCAGGCGACAATTCGGTTGTTATGATGCTAATGGGAATATTCGCCGTAATAATGATAATGTTTTATATTGCAATTTATATTGTCAATGTAAAAGATGTATACGCAACCCAATGTGCAGAAGATACTTTAAAAGAACCGCTGTCGTTTAAAAGTCAGGCGGCGTCATTGCTTGATAAAAATTTCCATAAAACCGCTTTAACGTTACCGATAATAGGTGTTTGCATTTTCAGTATTTTACCCATTGTCTTTATGATACTGATAGCGTTTACCAATTATGGCGGAACAACCGTACCCCCTGAACTTGTAGATTGGGTAGGGTTTGAAAATTTCGGAAAGATACTCACGCTCGGACAGTTTGCGCCTACGTTCTTTAAGATATTCGGTTGGAACTTAATGTGGGCAGTACTTTCCACAGCGATAAACTTTTTTGCAGGAATAGGACTTGCTTTACTCTTAAATAAGGCGTGTGTAAAGTGCAAAGCAATTTGGAGAGCTTTCCCGATACTTGCTTATGCGATACCGGGCTTCATAACGCTTCTTGGCTTCAAATTTATGTTCTCTTATGGTGGCCCGATAAATTACTATATCCAACAAGGCGGAGGGGATGCGATAGGCTTTTTAGCGGTTAATTCAAAATGGACGGCAAGGCTTATCGGTCTTGGAGTAAATGCTTGGATAAGCGTACCTTCGATAATGTTGCTTGCAACCGGTATTCTGTCTAATCTGAATAACGATTTATATGAAGCGGCAAGGGTAGACGGCGCAAGCGCATGGAGGCAATTCATAAAAATTACTTTACCTTATGTTTTGTTTGCTACAACGCCCGTACTTATTACGCAATTCATAAATAACTTTAATAACTTCGGTATTTTCTACTTCCTTCGTGATGGCGTTATTTCAGACAGCTATTTCCTTGCAAATAATACAGACCTTCTTATAAATTGGTTGTATCGAATATCTATTGATAATAACTATTATTCGATAGGTGCGGCGATAAGTTTAATTATATTTATTGTAACTTCGATAATATCTCTAACGGTGTATATTTTATCCCCGTCATATAAACAGGAGGAAACGTTCAGATGAATAAAGCAAAAGCAAAAGTTGTTAAATCGAAATCAAAAAAAGTACTTAACGTGCTTATTACATACTGCATACTTATTGTGGTTGCGTTTATATTCTTTTTCCCTTGTCTGTGGCTTATATTGGCATCGTTCTCAAAGTCGGGTTCAATATATTCATTTGACGGGTTTTTCCCTAAGGAATATGGAATTGATGCCTTTAAAACTTTGTTTACCGATACGGTAATGTACAACTATCCCAAATGGTTTTTGAATACTTTGTTTATATCCGTAATGAGTTGTATATTCGGAACGCTGTTGACGATTTTGACGGCTTACTGTATGTCGAGATTCCGTTTCAAAAGCAGAAAAAAGCTAATGAAGGCAACGCTTGTTTTGGGAATGTTCCCGTCCTTTATGGGAACGATAGCCGTATATTTGTTAATGACACAATTTAACCTTATTAATCAGCAATGGGGTTTGATACTGATTTATTCGGGAACTGCGCCTATGGGATATATGGTACAAAAAGGCTTCTTTGACACAATACCTTATTCGATAGACGAAGCGGCAAGAATAGACGGTGCATCTAATTTTACAGTATTTGTTAAATTTATTTTGCCGTTATCGAAACCTATACTTGTCTATACGGCATTAACATCTTTTACTTGGCCGTGGTCAGACTTTATTCTTCCGAAGATGTTATTGCAGAACAGAGATTTATGGACGGTTGCGGTAGGGCTTATGTCGTTGGGCGAAACTGAATTTGCTCGGTTTGCGGCAGGTTCGATTATAATAGCTATACCGATAATTATTTTGTATTTCTGCTTGGTTAAGTATATGATTAACGGTATGTCTGCCGGTGCGGTAAAAGAATAATTTGGGGGGAATTTAAAAATGGCTAATTTAAGTTTAAAACATATTTATAAAGTTTATCCTAACGGAGCGAAAGCCGTTAATGATTTCAATATGCAAATTGACGATAAGGAATTTATCGTATTTGTAGGCCCGTCGGGTTGCGGTAAATCAACTACGCTTCGTATGATAGCAGGACTTGAAGAAATTACGGCAGGCGAATTGAAAATCGGAGATGTTGTCGTAAACGGTATGGAACCGAAGGACAGGGATATAGCAATGGTATTCCAGAACTATGCTCTTTATCCGCATATGACTATTTATGAAAATATAGCGTTTGGACTTCGTACCCGTAAAGTTCCGAAAGAGGAAATAGATAAGCGTGTAACGGAAGCGGCAGAAACGCTCGGGATTACGGAATATCTTAAAAGAAAACCCAAAGAGATGTCGGGAGGACAAAGACAACGTGTTGCGCTCGGCAGAGCTATCGTTAGAGAACCGAAAGTAATGCTTTTAGACGAGCCGCTTTCAAACCTTGATGCGAAACTTCGTACTCAGATGAGAAGCGAAATAATTAAACTTCATAAAAAACTGAACACAACATTTATTTACGTTACTCACGACCAAGTTGAAGCTATGACTATGGGAACGAGAATAGTAGTTATGAAAGACGGCTTTGTAAAGCAGATAGATACACCTAAAAATCTTTATAAATATCCGTCAAATAAATTTGTTGCCGGTTTCATAGGAACGCCCCAAATGAACTTTTTTCAGGGAACGCTCAAAAAAGACGGCGATAAAGTGCATATAGAATTCAAGTGGTCGGAAGCCAAAATAACCGTCCCGTATTCGATGCTTATGAAAACTACTCCGCAGTATTTGGACGGAACAAAGACCGTGTATATAGGTTTCCGTGCGGAAGATATTTCGCTTGAAGAAGATAAAGTTCGGGCAAGCGAAGCAAAGATTAAGGTAAGAATATCTCACTCGGAAGAATTGGGAACGGAGACCCTTGTGTACGGCGATATAAATATGGACGGCGACGGGTTTGCGGAAACAAATA
Source organism: uncultured Christensenella sp. (assembly GCA_910586065.1). GTDB lineage: Bacteria > Bacillota > Clostridia > Christensenellales > Borkfalkiaceae > Coproplasma. Next base: position 81,624 of record CAJUGI010000001.1, read on the forward strand.
CGAGAGTTATTATTAAATCGGCAGGATTTAAAGAGTATAAGCCTGATACGGTATGTGAAGCGGCATTAAATATCGATTCAATTCATTTGTTTGATATTGAAACCGAAGAAAGTATTATGCCCCGTATTCCCGAATATAACTACCTTGACTGTAACGTTGAAAACGGGAAACTTAAATTTCTCGGTAACAGCGTAGATTTGCCCGAATCAGCCGTATGTGAGAACGGAAGCGGCGAATTATTGATTTCGGTTTCTGCGATTAAGTTTGACGGCGACATAAAGGCAAAGGTTATTGATAACGAGAATATAAACGGTCAAAATCTTGTTTCTTTGGATATAAACGGTAGCAGAATATATGCGTTATCCGATAACGTTCTTGAAAAAGGCGAAATAGGTATAGGGCTTGATTTTAAGAAACTTATTATCAATGTCGGTAGTGTAGGAATTTCGCCTATGCCGCTAACGAACGGATTAAACGGTACTTTCGTTATGGAAAAGTTACCTGAAACAATAAACGTAAAAGGTAAAGACAAAAAGGTTAAAACACCGCATTATTATTTGGTTATCAACGGAACAAAGTTTGAAGCACCCGAACAGATTTACAGTAAAATGTTTGCGGCGACAACGGGTAGAAAGGTTTACAATTCTACATACAGATACGAATGGACACCTTATGATTTTACCGTTTCGGAGAGCGGTATTGAAGCGCAGGTTTTAAAAACGCTCGATTACGGCGCTGAAAAATTTTTGAAATGCGCTGTCGGAGAAGAAATACTTTATGTAAAATGCGATAAAGTTATGAGCGGTAAAATTTATCTTGTACCTGAGGTAAACAAAGTTAGCGTAATTGAGAGTGAAAGACAAATAAGAATAGTTTAGTTACAAGGATAATGCAAATGGATAAAACTTTATTTTTACAGGATTTGACAAGGCTTGAAGTAAAAAATAAAGATGTACAAACTTTATACAACGAAATCTCCTGTCTTGCAATGAAGTGTGGGCTAAAAGCAACGCAGAAGCCCGCAACAAAAAATGCTTACTATCTTTCAATGGAATTTCTTATAGGGCGTAGCTTTTATAACAACCTTATGGAGCTTGGAGTTCTTGAAGAGGCAAAAGAAATTCTTGCACAAAAAGGAATAGATATAAACGTATTCGAGGAAATAGAGGATGCCGCTCTCGGTAATGGCGGTTTAGGTAGGCTTGCTGCTTGTTTCCTTGATTCTGCGGCAGGTTTAGGCTTGCCCCTGCAAGGGTACGGAATCCGTTATAAATACGGATTATTCAAACAAGCTATTAAAAACGGCTTTCAAGTTGAGTTGCCTGATGATTGGCAAAAGTTTGGCGACCCGTGGTCTATCAGACGGGAAAACGAAAAACGCTTAATAAAATTTGCCGATATGTCGGTTTGGGCTGTGCCTTATGATATGCCCGTATTCGGTAAACGTGTAAATAATTTGAGATTATTTCAAGCCGAAGGGAACGAAGAAGCGCAAAAAATCAGCGAATATCTTTATCCGGCAGACGATACCGAAGAAGGTAAATTGTTAAGGCTTCGCCAAGAATATTTCTTCTCTGCGGCGGCTATCGGAGAGCTTGTCGATAAGCATATTAAAAAGCACGGCAGACGATTTGATAATTTTTCCGAATTTAACTCAATACAGTTGAATGATACGCACCCTATACTTGCTATTGCGGAATTTATAAGACTGCTTACGACAGAGCATAGAGTTTGTTTGTCAGATGCGCTTGAAGTTGCGAAAAAGACATTTTCATACACAAACCACACAATATTGCCTGAGGCATTAGAGTGTTGGCAATCTTTACAGATAAAGAAAATTTTGCCCGAAATATATTCTATTTTAATGAAAGTATATGTAAAGCAAAAAGATGAGTTTGCAAGGTTGAAGTGTTCGCCGGAAGAAGCGTCTGATATGGCAATTTATTCTGCCGATAAATTTTCAATGGCTAATCTTGCGTTATTTGTCGGTAACAAAGTAAACGGTGTTGCTAAATTACATACGGATATTTTAAAAAGTAACCTGTTCAAAACAGCGTTTAAATATTATCCCGAAAAGTTCCAAAATAAAACAAACGGTATAACACAACGCAGATGGTTAATGCTTTGTAACCGTGAATTGTCAGAGCTTATCGATAATTCGATAGGACAAGATTGGCGTAATGATATACAGCTATTAGGTCAGCTTGAAAGTAAAGTCAACAACATAATTCCTGATTTTATTAAAGTTAAAGCTGAAAAGAAAAGACAACTTTTTGAATATATCAAAATTCACGAAGGTGTAGATATAACCGAAAATTTTATTGTCTATTCACAGGTAAAAAGGTTGCACGAGTATAAGCGACAGCTTATGACAGCACTTGCAATACTTGAAATTTATAAAAGTTTAAAGAACGGTACAATAAAGGAGTTTCAACCTTCTGTATTCATATTCGGAGCAAAGAGCGCACCGAGCTATAAAAGAGCAAAAGCAATAATAAAGTTTATTAACGAGATAGCAGATAAAATTAATTCAGACGAGCAGACTAATCGTTTGCTGAAAGTCGTATTTGTTCAAAATTATAATGTTTCATATGCGGAAAAAATCGTTGCAGGTACTGATGTTTCTTTGCAGGTATCAACTGCCGGACTTGAAGCAAGCGGAACGGGTAATATGAAGTTTATGATGAACGGTGCGGTTACTTGCGGCACAATGGACGGCGCAAACATAGAAATTGTGGAACTTGCAGGTAAAGAAAATAACTATATATTCGGCGCAGAAGTAGACGAAATCGAAAGGCTTAAAAAAGACGGATATAATCCCACCGAAATTATAAAGAATAGCGATTTACATAATTTTGCTATGTCCACACTAATTGACGGCACGTTTAATGACGGTAATACAGGTTACTTTAAAGATTTGTACGACTCATTAACTATCGGAGCAAGTTGGCATAAGCCTGACCAATATTTTGTATTGCACGATTTACAGAGTTATGTTGATGCGCTTCTTAAAATCAATTCTGATTACAAAAATAAAAATGACTTTGCATTAAAGCAACTTAATAATACCGCAAATTCGGCGTATTTCTCATCTGACAGAACAATAAAAGAGTATGCTAAAAATATTTGGGAAATAATGATATGAAAAAATGTGGGATATTGATGCCTGTTTTCTCTTTGCCGAGTAAATATGGCATTGGAAGTTTCGGAAAGGAAGCATATAGATTTGTGGACTTTCTTGTTGAAGCAAATCAAAACTATTGGCAAGTACTTCCGCTTAATCCTACAACTTACGGCGATTCTCCATATCAATCTCCGTCCGCATTTGCAGGAAATCCGTATTTTATCGACCTTGATATTTTAAAGTCAGACGGGCTTTTAACGGACGAAGAATGTACGGAACAAATAACAAATAGTAGTAGTACAATTAATTACGATGCCTTATACAAAAAGCGTTATTCGGTATTGCGTAAAGCCTTTTCTCGGTTTATAAAAGATAAAAGCTATTATTGTTTTTTGGATAATAACTCAGAATGGTTGACACAGTATTCAGAGTTTATGAGCCATAAGTTATTAAATGACGGTAAGGCTTGGAACGAGTGGACTGAATTTGAAAAAAGACAAGAGGAAGTTAGCTTTTGGTGTTTTCTGCAATATGAATTCTTTAAGCAATGGAAAGAGCTAAAATGTTATGCTAACAATAAGGGCGTAGAAATAATAGGCGATTTGCCTATTTATGTCGCATACGATAGCGCAGATGTATTTAATAATCATAAGTATTTTCAACTTGATAAATGTGGTAATCCTACGTCAGTAGCAGGAGTACCGCCCGATGAGTATTGTGATGACGGACAGCTTTGGGGAAATCCTTTGTATAATTGGGCGTTGATGCAGGAAGAAAAATTTGCTTGGTGGATTAAACGATTTAATGCGGCATTTGAACTCTATAATATTGTCCGTATAGACCATTTTAGGGGATTTGCCGGATATTACAGTATTCCTTACGGAGAGGAAACTGCCCGTAACGGCAAATGGTTTGAAGCGCCGGGAAAAGAGCTGTTTCGTACAATAAAAGAGCATTTTCCTAATGCAAAAATTATTGCGGAAGATTTAGGTTTTCTTGATGAGAGCGTAACAGATTTACTCAATGAAACGGGTTTTCCGGGTATGAAGATAGCGCAATTCGGATTTTATGAAAGTAATAGTATTTACAACCCGAAAAACTATATAAATAACTGTGTTGCCTACACAGGTACTCACGATAACCCGACAACAATAGAGTGGCTAAAAAGTATAACAAAGAAAGACAAAAGATTTTTTAGAAAGTGCGTTAATAAAAAGTTGTTGGAAAATGACTGTGATGCGCTTATCAGAAGTCTTTTCCAAAGTAACGCCGATACGGTTATTATACCGATTCAAGATTATTTACATTTAGATAAAGATAGCAGAATTAATACACCGTCAACACTCGGCAATAATTGGTGTTGGGTGTTATCGGAAGATTATGCTAAATACAGTAGAAAAATAAAAAGTTTCAAAAATCCAAATGGAAATAATAGAGAAAAATACTAATAAGTTTAATACTAAATTTACTTTAATCGGAGGTGGAATAGAGTATATTTTTTTACGCTAATTAGTAAAAGGCGGCAATAATGGAAAAATTCCAAAATACCGAAGCAAAGAAATCACATATTCGTTGTCCAAGATGCGATAAAGAATTGATGCAAGTTGTCGCAGTAGATGATTGCTTAATGAAATGTTGTAAATGTAATAGTCGGTACATAATAAATGTGAAAAACGGAAGCGTATCCATTGTGCTTGTAAGTAAACAGAAAGAAGAAAATTGAGAAGTTCCTTATAGGGACTTCTCTTTTGTCATTTTTCTATGTTTTACGACAAAAAAATTAAAAATTCACGGTTATAAATTTTATATAATGTGAATAAGCAATGTTGCGACTTGTGGAACGGCGCAATCATAACCCGTGAAAGACCGGATAGGGAGTGCGTGTACCAAAGATAAAATTATAATGTACAATAACAAATTAATATAATACTGCAATAGAATTGTAACCGCAAGTTTATCGTGTAAGAGTTCAGGCAGAGGTTAAGCCTAAAAGGGGCTTTTTCCTAATGCCTGAACTTTTTTTATGCCCTGATAACGTTTAACCAACGCTGTCGGGGCATTTTCTATAAGGCGAAATCCGCCGATAGCGATTTAAAAAATCGAAATCGGAGGATTTTATGAAAAAATTTAAAGTCAAAGTGATATTGAAAAACGGAGAACCAACCTGTTTTTCAGGACAAATTAAAAACTCGACAAGAATTGAATAGCAGATGGAAAAATCTTGAAGTTCTATTCTTGCCTACGCAACTTGTCCGTATAACGCTGGAAGAAATGAAAACTTTAAGTGAAAAATTTAATATAGAAAACAATAAAAAAATCGAGGAGAATGAAATGGAAGATAAAGACAAGTATTTAACCGAAACGCCGCAGGGCTATAAAGTTTTGAGCATCATTAAAGACAGGGACGACAGAAATATTGCAATTATTCAGAGGAAGAACGATTTTGTTGTTGCGGCACGCTATGACACAAGCGACGGAACATGGGGACAGGGAACATACGATTTCCCCACAGTGGAAGCGGCAGAACAGTATAGGGGCGAGCATTACGGCAATGCGGCAAGACAGGACAACAGTAAATGGGTTGAAATTAACGTATCCAAAAATGCACTTATAAAAAGGTACGATAGAAGTTCTCATTTCCGTATGCCCACAACAAATAAGGAATTGCAGGAATATTCCTATTATTTATTCAACAACCGCATCAAAGAAAGCAGACAGCTTGTAGATATGCAGAGCGACGGCAGAGAACTGTGCTACAAACTTTTATTTGAATCTGACGATACGGTTATTATAAAAAACCGTAACGGCGATGTAAGAGAGTTTACGCCGCAGGAGTTTAAAGAGCTTGTCGGGGGTACATCAAATAAAGATTACGAGAGTAATTTCAATAAGGTAAAAATAAACCTTCCGAGAGAAGCGATTATCGGTACATATGATAAAACTACATTTATCGCCATGCCCACAAATAACGAAAAATACAAGGGCTACGGTTATTATGTCCCTAACTCCGTAATCGAAGAAGATAAGGAAAGCGAAAACGGGCGAATTAACGTGAGTGTAGGCGATAACTTCAAATTCACGTTAAAGAAGGGTGAAGAAAAGAAAGAGATTACGGCAGAATATCTCAGCGATATGGTCAGCGGCACAAACGCCGAAGATTATGAACGTGAGCCTACCGCATTGGACGATTATCGTGAGCAGGACGGCGACGAGGGCGATAAGAAATGGTTTAATGTACCGTTCAGCGAAAAGGCATTTATCATTGAATACGATAATGTTGCGCTTTACAAAATGCCTAAGGGCGAATACGAGGGGAAGGCTTATTACTTACCACACGGTATGTATAAAGAAAAAGCAAACGGTGAGGTATATTTGCGTATTCCCGAAGATTTTGAAATTCATTTGAAAGGCGGCGCGGACGGCGAACAAATCGACCTTACGGCAGAACAGTTTATCGAAGCGTTAAAGGGTAAGACGGACGAGGACTACGAAAGCAAATACCGTCAACCGAGCGAAGAAGCGAAAAAGCAGTTTGAAAAGGTGGAAGCACGGCTTCGTAAGAACGTTCCCGAAGTTATGCGTAATAAACCGAATTGGGTTATCGTGCGTACAAGAGAAAATATGGAAACGGGCAGACTTGATAAATTCCTTATCGACACCCATACGGGTAAGTTTGCGGAGAGCAATAACCCCGAAACGTGGACGGACTTCGATACAGCTTGCAAGTATGCAAAAGAGAACGGTGGCGTTGCGCTTGCCTATGCGCTTGACGGCAAGGACAATATAGCTTGTATTGACCTTGACGGTTGCATTGAAAAGAACGGAGATTTTTCGCCACTTGCTAAAAAAGTATTTGACAACTGCGACGGAACATACTGCGAAAAATCGGTAAGCGGAAAGGGCTTGCATTTCTTCGGGATTACAAAAGGCGCAGATTTAAGAGCGTTCAGTAAAGACGGGGATATGGAATATTATCAAGGCGGACACTTTATCGCAATGACGGGCGACGATTACGGCAATACCGAACTTAAAAGTTTTGATACGCCCGAAATGAAAGCAATTCTCGAAAGTAAGCTCGAAAAGCGTACGGAGTGGAAAGGCGCAGGAACGGGCGTAGAGGGGCTTTCGTTATTAGACGACAGGGAAGTTCTTGATAAAGCGTTCGCATCGAAAAACGGAGAAAAAATCAGACAACTGTATAACGGCAGAGATTTGCAAAATAATCATTCAAACAGCGATATGAGCCTTATGAATTATCTTGCGTTTTGGTGTAATCACGATATTGACCAGATGCTTCGCATCAACGCAACGAGCGGATTATTCCGTGCAGATAAACCGCAGAGTTATTACGAACATACGGCAATAAAGGCGGTAAAAGGAACGCCCGTTTATACACCGCCCAAAGCAAGCAATAATAAGCCGAGCGGTAACGGCAACGGTAGCGATAAAGGCGGAAAATAAAAAAGAAACTCGGCTACGGTTGTTAGCCGTAGCCGAGAAAATTACTGTTCAACTTGTATGAGTTTTCCGTTTTTCTTTTCGTTTTTGTAGAGTTCATAGACATAGGCGGCGCTATCACGGTAAAGCCCTGTTCCTTGCTCTGTAAGTTTTTTAAACGTAATAGAGTTATAAAATTCATCCATTGCTAAATCGTATTCGATACCTGTATCTTCAACAATAAAGCCGATAATATCCTGAATATTAAGCTCTGTTAAAAATTTTACTTTATCCATTGCACACCAACCTTTTTAAGAAGTGCGACGGCAGCTTTTGTATGGAACGAATATTGGTTATTCGGTGCTACATATTCCATTTCTTTCAACAGAACATTAGCATCGATATAGCCACGTTTATAACGCTGAATAAGAGTGGTTAAAGTATCGTTAGCGACAGGTCCGTAAACTACTTCATATTTATTATCGGTATTGCAAAGAGAGTTTGTGTGGTCGTTAAAATCACGGTTTCGATTATTAATTATGAAAACTGCCCATTCTTGCGTAGCTTTATCGAATACTTTAATTTTTAAATTTGGAAGCAAGAGAATATTGTCCGGAACGTCATAAGTAATAACGCAAGGCGTTCCACCGAAAATACGGCTCTTTTTTATAGCCATAGCTTGGGCTTGGTCAAAAAGGGTTGTTGTGTAAAAGCCTTTGCCGAAATCCTTATAAGGTTGGCATTTATCAATATCGATATTATCAATATCGATATTAGTTCCGTGATATAAAATCATGCGATATTACCCCCGTTTCGTAAACAAACGGCGGCAAGGTCGTCAACGGCATCATCTATTGACTGTAAGTGCATAGCATCATAGCAATCTTTCATAAGTGCAATGCCACCATACTTTTTAAGATAGGAATAGGCGGCGTGAATAGACAGGGAATATCTTTCTGAAAATTCCCCTATGCACATAACGGTATATTCAATTCTGTTTTTGATTTCTTTACTCATAAAATACCGCCCAAAAACTTCTTAAACTTATTATAAACGAAAAACAAGAAAATTTCAAGTGTTAGAACAAATAAAGGAGGACAATTTGAAAAAGAAAAAACACACAGTACCCGAAATCGTAATTCCTGTTGGATATGACATAGCTGACATACTTGATATGGACGATAGCGACTTCGGGGACGAACAGCCTATTCTCATAGAGGAGGTAAAGTTACGATTTGAGCGAAACGGCAACGAACAATAAAATCTACGATAAACTTACACCGCAGAGAAAACAGCTTGTAGACATAATACTTGCAAACCTTGAAAAAGGTGTAGGTCTTTGGAAACAGGGTTGGTTAGGCGGTGCGCCTAAATCCGGCATAACGGGTAAACCGTACAGAGGTATAAACAGGCTATTTTTGTCTGCGGCTACAATGGAAAAAGGTTATTCGGACAACCGTTGGGTTACGTTTAACCAAATGGAAGATAAGGGTTGGAGTTTTAAGCGAAACGAAGAAGGCGAAAGTCTTGGGAAGGGAGCAGGCGTTGCAATAGAGTTCTACGAACTTCGGGACAAGGAAACGAAAAAGCCGTTCGACAGACGAACGTTAGACGGTATGACGAGAGCCGAGCAGGAAGAATATATGGACGAAAACGTATATCCTATCCGCAAATATTACAGGGTTTTTAACGGCGATGTTATCGAGGGTATTCCCGAACGAGTTAAAGCTGAACGGGACGAGAGCGGTTACAGTAAACGTGCGGAGAAAATTATCGGCACTTGGAGTGATACCGAAGCCCGAATTTATTTCGGCGGTACGGAAGCGTTTTATTTACCCGAAAAGGACGAGATACACGTTCCGAACAGGGAAGCGTTTTTTGATAATCAAGAGTTCTACTCAACGACATTGCACGAAATCGGACATAGTACGGGACATAAATCACGGCTTAATAGAAACTTGAACGGGGGGAAAGGAACGCCTGATTATGCCATAGAAGAATTAAGGGCGGAAATTGCTTCAATGTTTATAGCGCAAGATTTGGAACTTACGGCAAATGAAAGCCATATCCAAAACAATAGCGCATACATACAGCATTGGAAATCGAAGATAACCGAAAATCCGAACGTGCTTTTCACGGCAATAGCCGATGCGGAAAAGATAACGAAGTTCGTTATGGCAAAAGAAAATGTTGCCGATAATGCGGCGGTAGAAACGGAAGAAGAATTTATGGAAACCGTATCAGAAAAAGCCGAGTTTGATACGGAAGCAGAACGTGAAGTAAAACCTACGATAGAAGAAATGGCGGCAAACACCAAAGTTGAATATTACGGCGTTTATTGCGAAACGGACGAGGACGACGAAACAAAGTATAGCATATTCCGAATTGCGGAAATGGGATGTGTGAAAAAAGTAGGCGACGAATATTCGAGCAGGGAAGAATGTATTAAGCGGTTTAAAAACCGTAGCGAGTACGTTGATAAAACTTTACAAGAAATTACTCTGCGTGAGTTGCAAGATGTAAGCACTTTGAGATATTCGTTACAAGAAGCCGAACGGGAAAAGAAAGAGAAGATAGAACGGCTTTCCAAAATCGAAGCAGAAAAAAGCGAAGTCTTTTTACCGCCAAGCGAAGTTGCGGGAACTATGTTGGAAACCGTTGCTACGGTTGCCGTCGTTGATATGACAAACAGAGGAATAGACAGCCTTACGAATATGGACGACAGAGATATAGTCGAGCGAGCAGGAAGGACAAAGCACGGCGAAAAATTTATGTCGCTTTTTAACGGCGAATCGCCCCTTAAATCAGAAGAACAGAACGAACGCTCTCTTATGTCAAGAATAATCATGCAGACGAATAAGCCTGAACAAATTATGCGAATTTTTAAGGCATCGGGGCAATTTAGGGAAAGTAAGCCAAATTCGTACTATGAAAAGATGTTAAGGGAAGAAATTAAGTTTGTTGAGGGCTTGCGTTCAAAACCTTCATTAATGCCTGCGACACAGAGTGGAAATCGAAATCGGTTCTCGAACGCAAAAAGCTGATGTTTACGGATATTTATAAAACGGATAAAAAATATTCCGTTATTTATGCAGACCCCCCGTGGTTTTTCAAAACTTATTCGGTTAAAGGAAAAATGTTCGGGGCGGAACGACATTATCCTACAATGCAAAAAGAAGAAATACAAAATGTACCCGTTAAAAAATTATCGGATAAAAATTGTGTGTTGTTTTTATGGGTAACGGCACCGTGTTTAATCGAAGGTATTGAGCTTATAACGGCGTGGGGATTTAAATATAAAACGGTTGCATTTACTTGGGTAAAGCAGAACAAAAAGAGCGACGGACTATTTACGGGAATGGGATATTACACGAGAGCTAACGCCGAATATTGCTTATTGGCAACGAAAGGGAAAATATTAGAGCGTAAATCGCATGGTGTACACTCAGTTGTGCTGTCGCATATAGAACGGCACAGTAAGAAGCCGGATGAAGTAAGGGACAGAATAGTAAGATTATTCGGAGATGTGCCAAGAATTGAACTTTTTGCAAGACAATATGCTACGGGTTGGGATTGTTGGGGGAACGAGGTGTAACGGTGCTTACGGATATATACAGTACAGATAAAAAGTACGGCATTATTTACGCCGACCCACCGTGGATGTACAACAAACGCAACAAGAATACAAAATTCGGCGGCGGTGCAGGTGGACATTATCCGTTAATGACAACCGAAGAAATAGCAACGTTGCCTATACCGAAAATAACAGCGAAAAATTGTGCCTTGTTTTTATGGACAACCTTTCCATATTTAAAAGAACAGATAAGCATTATAGAACGTTGGGGTTTTACATATAAGACGCTTGGGTTTAGTTGGATAAAGACAAATCCGAAGAACGGTAAGCCGTTTTTTGGAGTGGGGTATTACGCAAAGAGTAATTGTGAAGTGTGCTTGTTAGGTATAAAAGGCAGAATGAAAGCGGTAAGCAATAAAGTATCGAGTTGCTTAATATCTGCAAGGCGTGAACACAGCAGGAAGCCTGACGAAGCACGGGAAAGAATAGTAGAGTTATTCGGAGATATACCGAGAATAGAATTGTTTGCGAGAGAACAGGTAAACGGGTGGGATTGTTGGGGAAATCAAGTAAGCTAATAAATTCGGAGGAAATAGTGAAAAAGAAAATTTTAAAAATTAAAGAAGAATATTACAAAGTTATGAAGCAGATGACGGATAAACAGATAGCGGAATTTATAAAAGCTATTTGCGGTTATGCTTTTGACGGTAAACCTATGGTTACAAAAGATAACTACTTAAAAGGTTTGTATATGTACGTTCAGCGTGATTTTAACGAATCGGTACAGAACAGTATAAACGGTAAGAAAGGCGCAGATAAACTTGCCGAGAAAAGACGCAACAAATCAACGCTCGGCGTTTTTATTGAAAGCGTCGTAGTTGCTTCGGGAAATCAAAAGAAGGCGGAATAATGAGCGAATTATTTTGCGGCGATGCGGTGGAAGTGTTGAAAACGCTTCCGCCCAACAGCGTGAATATGTGTGTAACGAGTCCGCCTTATTACGGGCTTCGGGACTATGGAGAAGAAAAGCAAATCGGTGTAGAGCAAACGCCCGATGAATACATAGACCGTCTTGTAAAAGTTTTTGACGAAGTTTACAGAGTACTTGCAAAGGACGGTACTTTATGGCTGAACATCGGGGATAGCTATGCCGGAAGCGGTAAAGGCCCTATGACTTTGCAAAAGAATACTAAAAATCAATGCGTTTTCAATAGCGGAAGTCGTATATACGAAGTGCCGAAAAAGTGGGATGGGATAAAGCCGAAAGACCTAATCGGCATACCGTGGATGCTTGCGTTTGCTTTACGTTCAAAGGGGTGGTATCTGCGCTCGGATATAATTTGGCACAAGAAAAACTGTTTGCCCGAAAGTGCCAAAGACCGCCCTACAAAATGCTATGAACACATATTTCTTTTGGCGAAATCCCGTAACTATTATTTCGATTACAGAGCTATACAAGAGCCTATCAAGGAAGTAACGAGGGAACGCTATAAGCGTGGGGTGTCGGATAAAAATAAATATGCAGGAAGTCAAGGGATAACGAGAGCAAGGGAAAATTCGCTTACACTAAACAACCAATTCCGCAGAAAAAGAGATGTGTGGGAAGTAAGTACAAATACATATCGTATGGGCGAACACTTTGCAATGTTCCCCGAAAAGCTAATAGAGCCGTGTATTCTTGCCGGAAGTAAAATAGGCGGCGTTGTGTTAGACCCGTTCTTCGGTAGTGGAACAACCGGTGCCGTCGCAAAGAGATACGGCAGAGAATTTATCGGGATAGACCTTAATGCCCGTTATCTTGAAAAGGCGAAAGTGCGTATAGACGGCATAATTCCCCAGACGGAAGTAGTGTAATACTGCGGCAAATGGAAAGAAAAAGGTAAGCAGGATAAGGAAGTTGCGGCAATCGCAACTTCGAGAGAAAAAGTGGGAAACCCACTTTTTGAAAGGCTTGCGCCTTTACGGAGAGAAATTATTATGAACGAAAAGGAAAAAGGGCGAAGCGTTGAAAAGCGCATACGCATAACGGACAGTATTATGAACGAGCAAATCAACCGAATAATGACTTTGCCGGGCTATCGGAAAAGTTGTAACCGAGCGATAAACGAAGCTCTGTTTTACGGCTTGCCTATACTCATAGAAAAACTGTTCGGAGAGAGTATTCCACAAGAAGAAATAGAAGAATTGAAACGGGGTAATGTGGGAAGCAAGGAAGAAGAAATGAACGCTTTAATTGTCCGTTTGCTTCGGGAAACGGTGCTGAACGTAACGATAAATAAGTCGATACTTTCTTCGCTGTTCAATGCGAAAATGTTAGAGCGAAAAGGACTTCCCGTTCAGAGCGACTTCGATAGTGGCTTGCTTGCCGACACACCCGATTATTTGAACGATTACGAAATCGAGGGAATAAAGAAATTGAGGAGGTAAAAAAGATAAGTAATCAACCGATTATATTTAACTTGCAATACACACCATACAAATGTCCGAAAGGTGCTACGCAAGAAGAAAGGGAAAAACACGCAGACGAGCGAGCGTTCTTCGATATGACGGGCGAGAAAAATGTGTACGACTACATTACTACGGAAGGTAAGCGAACGGGCAAGCGTACCGCACTTGAATACCTGCAAAAGAATACAGGTGTATTCAATGATAGGGGAATGATACCGCAAGAGCAGGTAGACGAAATGAAAGCTCGGCTCAAAGAAAACAAGGGACATATATGGCACGGTTTTGTATCTTTGAACGAAGAACAATCGTACAAGATTGATACGCCCGAAAAGTGTATTGAACTTGTAAAACGCACGTTCCCGAAATTTTTGCAAGATGCCAAGTTCCATAAGGAAAACATAGATTTGATGTGCGCCCTGCATTTGGACAGACCGCATCATTTACATATTCATTTTGTCTTTTGGGAAAAAGAACCTAAATACGACGATAAGAAAAACGGCGGAAAGAAATATCGCAGGTTTGGAAAAATTGATAAGAAGTGCATCGATAATATGTTTGTACGGTTGGGGCTGTCTATAAGCGATAAAAAGGATAAGCTGTACAAGAGCAGGGACAAGGCGATAACCGAGCTGAAAGAACTTGCAAGACCGAAAGCGGCAATGTCAAACGAGCAGATAAAGAAAGAGATAATTGCGCTTGCGAAAGATTTGCCGACAGAGGGTAGAATCACTTACGGCAGTAAGGATATGGAAGTCTTTAAACCGAGAATAGATAAAATCGTCCAAATGCTACTTGCAACCGAAGAACGGGCGAGAAAAGCAAACCGCAAATTTTATACGGCGCTTGCGATACGGGAAGCAGAGATAAGAAACATTTGCGGAAAAGATTATGCGTTATCGAACAAGAACGTAAAGCCTGCGGATATGGAAAGCAACTTGCCGAAATACCATAACAAAATTGACGAGAGCAATATTCATATCATAGAGGACATCGAAGCGGACTATAAACGTAGGCAAGGAAATCTTGTGCTTAATCTTGCCAAGTTTATCAAGCCCGAATTTTACGAGCGCAAACGCAAGATAAAGCCTGACGATAATTCTTATAAAAAGAGCAAAGGCATAACAAATCGATTTATTGACAGGTCGATTAAAAAATTCTTCCACACGTTCGGTATGGAGAGTGAGCTTTTAGAAAGGGACTTCTCGCACCGGTTACAGGATATTGAAGAAGAAATCGAACGTGAACGCAAGAAGAAACAAAACAGTTCGGGCGACGGTAACGGTAGCGACGGAGAAACTAAATAAAGGAGGTAAGACAAATTGAATGAATAGAAAAGAAGCGCACAGACACAAAAAGCGAAAGTCTTGGAAAACTTGGCTTGTTGTCGGCGGTTTTGTTGCAGTTTTTGTAAGTGTGTTGATAGCGTTTTTATTTGCGCTGTTCGGGAAAGACTTTGTTGGCATTTTCGGTAATAAAAATTATTGGCTGTTAGACGGTGTTGCAAACGGACTATTGCTGATAGGCTTTTTGATGCTTTACAGAATTGATGCGCAGAATATCGCATTGAACGAGAACGACTTGGAAGATACGGAATGGCTTACAGTAAAGAAACTGAAAAAGCTCAACGAATTTACCGTAACGACATGGGACGGAGTAAAGGAACAGGACGACGAAATCGTTATCGGTGCGGAAGATAAAGGGAAAGCGGTACAGATTATATCTACGAGCCAATTACACGCTTTAATCGTTGGTACGACGGGTAGCGGTAAGACGACAGGTTTTGTAGACCAAAACATTGCCATATTAGGTAGAAGTAAAGGTAAGCCGAGTTTAGTAGTTGCAGACCCGAAGAAAGAGCTTTACGAAAAACACGCAGAGCAGTTAAAGAGCGAGGGCTACACAATTTCAACGCTTGACTTGCGAGAGCCGTATTCGTCGCAAAGGTGGAACCCTATGCAACCGCTTATCCGCCGTATTCGTCAGATAAGAGAACTGAAAAATAATTTAAAGCAGAATGACGGAAAATATTATGCTTGCGGCGAAACATTTTTATCACATAAGGATGCACGTACGAGAGTACAGGAATTAAAGGACGAGATATTCGAGAACGCTATGGACTTGGTATATACGCTATGCCCGATACAGAACAAAGACCAACCCACTTGGGAGGAGGGTGCGAGAAATCTTATTTTCGGGCTTGTGCTTGCGTTCTGTGAGGATTGTATTGACGGCAAAATGGACGAGAAGCAATTACAGCTTTTCAACGTGTACCATAACATTACGAAGTATTGCTCGGAAGATACTACGGCGTTAAAGCAATATTTATTAGAGAATAGGGACGAGTACAGCAAGGTCAGAGGACTTGTAAACACCGTGCTTATAACGAGCGATAAAACTTTGACGAGCTATCTGTCGGAAGTCAACGCATATATACAGCAACTGTCGGACGACGGCATTTTATCAATGACGAGCGACGACGATTTGAACATTGTCAATATGGACGAAACGCCGAACGCCGTATTTATTATCGTTCCCGATGAGCGTTTTACAAGACACCGTTTTGTAACATTATTCATTACGCAGATGTACAAAGAACTTGTAGAAAAAGCGAACTTGAATTTACGGCGTGGCGATACGGAAACGGCGATATTGAAACGTAAAGCATACTTTATCTTGGACGAGTTCGGAAACCTGCCGAAGCTCGAAAACATGGAAGGTATGGTAACGGTAGGTCGTTCAAGGGGCATCAGATACTTATTCGTTTTACAGAGTTTTTCACAGCTTAACGCAAAGTACGGAAAAGACATTGCGGATATACTCAAATCGAACTGTAATATTAAAATCTTTATCGGCTCGGACGACCCCGAAACAAGACGGGAATTTTCGGAATTGTGCGGACAAAAGAAGATTAAAAACTTTTCGGTCAATACAAGTACGGAAAGTAACGCAACGAGTAACACCGGTGCAAGTAATCAGCCGCTTATAACGGTGGGTATGTTAGAGCGTTTGAACGGAAACGAAAAGGGCGATGCAATAGTCAGCGTTCGAGGATATGAACCTATATGGACGAGATTTACGCCGTCATATGAGCTTTCGGGCGTGTACTTTGAAGCAGGTAAAGCAGATATAAGCAAGCGTGAAGCAAGGTTGTTTGAAAAGCAAGAGTTTGTCTTTGATATTCTCGGCGGAGATTTAAACAAAGAGCGTGAAAAGATAGAGGACGAAATCGAGCGCAGGGATAACGAGCTGTCAGAAACGGACAAGCCGCCCGTAGCGGATATAAACGAGCTTGATAAATTATGGAATGAGAAAGTAAAGGAAGTGCATACGAAAATTCTCAAAGTATGCGAAGCACTTATGGAAGAAGAAGGTGCGGCTCTACTCAAAGCAAAACTTGAAGATAAACTCACGCTAATCCGTTTGTATATGGACGGGTACGACCAAAGCGTAAGACAAAGACTGCAAAGATTGGC
Organism: uncultured Christensenella sp.; assembly: GCA_910586065.1. GTDB lineage: Bacteria > Bacillota > Clostridia > Christensenellales > Borkfalkiaceae > Coproplasma. The sequence continues at coordinate 98,680 of CAJUGI010000001.1, forward strand.
GAGCTATTTGGAGGATGAGCTTCCCAAACTTTTGGCATTGCAAGAGCAAGCAAAAAACAAATAAAAAACAGGAGTAATTAAAAATGACAAAAACAATTAAAGCAACACTTATAACGCTCACGGCAAGCGTAGCGTTATTTGTATCGGGACTTGTATGTACGGGATTTACTACGGCAAATGCCGAAAGTTCGGATGAAGTACATACGCACGCTTACGAAACAAGCGAAATTGCGGCAACTTGTACGGAGCAGGGCTATACTCTCTATACTTGTACGGACTGCGGAGAAACGAAAAAAGACAATTATATAGAAGCGGCGGGTCATTCATATTCGGAAACACCGGTTGCGGCAACGTGTACGACTTCGGGTTATATGCTTTATAATTGTGTAGACTGCGGACACACATATTCCGTACAAACTGAATTACCGAAGGGGCATAGTTATGAGGTGGTAGTTGTACCAAATACTTGTACGCATAAAGGTTATACAACGCATTTTTGTACGGTATGCGGCTATGAGTATAACGACGCATTTATAGACGAAATGGGGCATGATTATCAAACGGAAGAAATTGCGCCCACTTGTACGGAAAGCGGCTATACGAAATATACTTGCGCCGTATGCGACAAAGTATATTTAGATAGTTTTGTAGATGCGCTTGAACATAACTATGAAGAAACGATTACCGAGCCTACTTGCTTGGAAGGCGGCTTTACGACTTTTACTTGCCTGAACTGCGGCGACGAATATATCGCAAGCTATACTGAACCGAACGGACATACATATACCGAAATAAAACACGAAGTAACTTGTGTAACATACGGCTATACCGAACACGTTTGTAACGATTGCAATGACAGATTTATAACGGACTACATTACGGCAAAAGGGCATAATTATCTCGATATTCTTGTACCTGCAACGCCTACGAGCTTGGGTTATACAAGACATATTTGCATTGACTGTAATTACAGTTATCTTTCGGACTATGTAACGAGCGGCGACAACGGTTATATCGAAGAACCCGAAGAACCCGTTATTCCCGAACCCCATCAGCACACTTATGAACTTTACGTTAAGGACAATGCGGAAGATATGAAGCTCGTTGCAATGTGCGTATGCGAAAAGTGCGGCGATACCAAGAGCGGATATTTTGCGGTAAAGTTTACCGACGAGGACGGCGTTATAACGGACGGGTATGTTACGGGCAGAGTAATTGATTATTCCGAGCTTTACGGCGAAATTACGGTAACGATTACGAACGAATCGGGCGACGAGCTTACCACGCTTACGGTAAAAGCACAGGAAAAGGCGGTAGAGCCTACCGTTCCCGTAGAGCCTGAACAGCCCGAACAGCCTGACGAGCCTACCGTTCCCGAAGAACCCGAAGAACCCGACGAGCCTACCGTTCCCGAACAACCTGAACAACCCGACGACAATACGAACGAACCTACCGAACCGAACGAACCTGATAATTCGGATGATACGGATGCGGATGTAAATGACGATAAAAGTAATGGTGTAGCTATTGCGTTGTTTGTAATGCTTATTGTACTTGCCGTAGGCGGTGTAGCAGGGTTTATCGTTTACAAAAAATTAAAGAACAAGAAGCAGAAATAAGGAGGAATACTTAATAGATGTTTAATATCAATTTATTAGCGGCTAACGACGGTTTGGACGGAAGCCTTGCTCAAATAGTTGAAAAGCTCAAAGGCTTAATGGATAGTTTTTGGGTTTACATCATAATTGCGCTTGCAGCAGTTGTTGTAATTTGGGGTGCATATATCGGCATCAAAATTGCCATTGCACACCGCAACGAAGAAAAAATCAATGCGAGAGATATGGTAAAAAACCTTATAATCGGCATAGTGATTATATTCGTAGTAGCAATGGGCGCACCGCTTTTAATCAACGGTTTATCCGCTTGGGTAGGGGCATAAATAGAATAATGTTTTTGGATAAGGCGGCGATAAAAAGCCGCCTTATTTTATAAACGAAAAAGGAGATTAAATGCTTATATTTTTACAGGAATTATGCTTACAGCTTTTCCTATGGTTTCTAAAAATGATAGACGGACTAATGGAGATATTTTCGGCAATAGCCGGAGTAACGAACGTAAATCTTAACGGTAAGTCTGTAAACATTATAGAAGCACTTGTAGGCGATAGTACGGTTGCAACAATATTTTGGTGCATCTTTATTTTGGCGGTAGGACTTACTTGTATATTCACGATAGTAGGGCTTGTCAAAAATATGATAGCTAACAACCGTAACATATCAAGCATTGTTGGAAAGTTTTTCCTTGCTTTGCTCGGTACAATAGCTATGCTTGCGGTGGTATTCTTGGGAATACTTATTGCTAATTCACTTTTACAGTTGCTTGCTAAAATCTTTCAAATCGGAAATACGACAAAACTTTCAAATGCGCTTTTTGATGCTTGTGTAGGGAATTGGATAAACGGATATAACATCAACAAAATAGATGTAACAAGTTTGTCTGTTGGAGATATATTCGGTACATATAAATCGGCATTGTTCGGTGTATGGCCCACAACGTGGAAGTGTAACGGAATGGTAAACCCGAATACCTTTATGTACTTGCCGGCAATGATAGCGAGTATTGCGCTTGGTATTGCTTTAATCGTTGCGGTGCTTAACCTTGCAAAGCGTGTGTACGAAATCATTTTTATGTACTTCTGTATGCCCGTTTCTATGTCAACGCTTCCGCTCGATGACGGGGCAAGGTTCAAGAATTGGCGAGAGCAGTTTGTTACGAAAATTGTTCTTGCATACGGCACAGTATTGTCAGTAAATATATTTGTGCTTTTGTTGCCGCTTATACAGAGAATATACTTGCCGGGCGTAGGCGGTTTTGGAAATGCGCTGTTCTTGATTTTTATGATAGTCGGTGGGGCAATGGTAATTCCGGCAGGACAAACATTATTCGCAAAACTGTTCGGTGCGGCAGATGATATGCACGCCGGCGGTGGTTGGTTAAGAAGTGCATATTATGGCGGCAGAGTTATCGGCGGTATGACGGTAGGACTTGCGGTAAAAGGCATAAGAGGAATTAGACATATAGTGCGAAACAACAAACATTCAAATAATGACGGCGGTAGTTCGGACAGTGGTAGTTCGGATAGTGCAGATAATAGTGGCGATGAACGATATGTGGATGACGGCACAACAAATACAGCAGACGGAGGGGAAGAATGAGAATTATACCTAAAAAGGTAAAGGTTAAGAATACGGTATGGAAGTGCTATTCTATGGCGGACATTATTGTTGCACTTATTGTATTTGCAATTATTTTTATTGCAGTTACAGCAGGGCAATGGTGGGTAGCAGTTATACTCGGACTTGTGGCGGTTGGTATGTTTATTCCAACGCCCGACGGTATTTTCTATACCTGCGTGTATGAGAATATAAGATTTCTGTTCGCCAAGAAAAAATACAAAAAGGGCAGTAAAAATTCAAAGGAAAACGTAGACGCACTTGTTGACCTAAAAGAAATCAGGGAGAGTGGTTTAATCGGTTTTCGTGGTGGCGTTTATGGCAGAGTAATCAAGATAGGACAAAAGAACTTCGGCATCGAAGATGCCGTACAGCAGAATATTGATATAAATTACTTTGCAAATGCTTTGAAACTGTTAGACCAAAATCAAAGTGCGGATATTGTGAAAATAGACCGTCCCGTAAACTTGGACGATTTTGCAAGCGAATTGTTCAAACGGTTGCAGGAAGTCAAGGAAAGCGGCGACGAGAAAAGTATTAAGGCAATAAAGGAAAATATTTTGAGCGAACGCATCGACAGAATAGATAAGCTCAACAATATTCGCAAACAGTATTTGTCGGACTATTACATAATCATTTACGGTAGGAACGAACTTGATATTGAAAGTACGGCGGTAAACGTGGCAAGCGAAATTGCAAAATGCGGTCTTGATACGCACTTGCTCGGAATGAGAGAAACGGCGGTATTCTTAAAATATAGTTATTCCCGTAATTTTGACGAGAGAGAAATTAAAAATGTTAAAGACGAGGAATTAATTTCTTGGGTAAAACCGAACGAAATTGTTTTTCACTCCAACAGTTATAAAGTGGACGGAACGCAAGCGGCGGTTTTAGCCGTATCGGAATATCCGTTGAGAGTAAAAAACGCTTGGGGCGCAGAGCTTTTCAATATTCCCAATACAAAGGTTGTAATGCACGTTAAGCCCGTAGATAAAATGAAAGCTATCCGTCGTATCGACAAGTGTATAGGCGAAATGGAAACAAAACAGATTATATCGGACAAGGCAAGCGAAGCGAGTAGTGCGGAAGTACACAGAGAAACAATGGATACGCTTCTTAACGCATTACAGACCGAGAACGAAACGCTGTTCGACGTTATGCTTACCGTTACGGCTTATAACTATACGGACAACGACAATTATAAAAAGAACGTGCGCCGTTCGATGCTTATGGGAAATTTCAGACCGTCAACGCTTTACGGCTTGCAAATCGAAGGGTTTAAGAGCGCAAATGTAAGTCCTATATCCACGTTAAAAAACCAAGAAAGGGGAATTAACAGTTCGTCGCTTGCGGCGGCGTTCCCGTTCGTGCGTACTTTTGTTATGGACGAGGGCGGTATTCTTTTGGGCGAGAACAACAAGAGCGGTTATCCGTTTATTTTTAATATTTGGAAACGTGGAAACTTGTATCAGAACAGTAACGCTATGATTATCGGCAAGTCCGGTTCGGGCAAATCGTTCTTTTTGAAAAGTCTTGTTCTTAATGAGTGGGCGAACGGAACGAGAGTAATTATGCTCGACCCCGAAGCCGAATATCTTGCACTTACAAGAAACCTTTATGGAAATGTCATTAACGTCGGTAACGCAAGAGAGGGTAGAATTAACCCTTTTCATATCTATAAAATACTGACGGAGGACGGAACGGCGGCAGATAGCAAAGTTACGTTCAATACACACCTTAAAATGTTGGAGAGTTTTTTCAAAATCGTGCTTGCGGATGCGCCCGTTGATGTGATAGAGCTAATCAATAACTTGACCGTTGAAACGTATGAGAGAATGGGAATTACCGAGAATACGGACTGTTCAAATTTTCCTGCGGACTACTTTCCGTTGTTCAGCGACTTGTTAGAAACCTTGCAGAGCAAAGACAAAGATAAAATGGATTCGCTCACGCTTAGGGATATGAGAACGGCGGAGCTGTACTTGCAGAAATTTGTAAACGGCAGATATTCGGATATTTGGAACGCACCGAGTACGTTACAGGTAAATTCCAACCTTATAGACTTTGACTTTCAGAGCTTGTTTGCAAATAAAAACAATGTAGTTGCGAACGCACAGATGTTGCTTGTTTTCCGCTTTATTGAACAGGAAGTAATAAATGCAAGAGAGAAGAACAGGAACGGCAATGCAATTCGTACAATGATTGTCTGCGACGAAGCGCACTTGTTTATAGATGCAAAATTCCCTATTGCGCTTGACTTTTTCTATTCGATGTCAAAGCGTATAAGAAAATACAATGGTAGTTTTATTCCGGCAACTCAGAACATAGCGGATTGGAATGCCAACGAAGAATTAAGGGGAAAGACGAGCGCAATATTAAAAAATTCGCAATACACTTTTATTTTTAAATTAAGTGCGCCCGATATGAAAGACGTGCTTGACGTTTACAGAACGGGCGACAGCTTCAACGACGAAGAACAACGAATGATTATTTCGGCGGTAACGGGACAAGCGTTCTTTGTAGGCTCGACAGAGCTTCGTGCTTGTATGAGAGTGCAAGCAGGAAATTATGCAAAAGAATTATTCAATGACGAAAAGAAAGAGGAGGGGGAAATTGAGAGTTAAAACAAAAGGTATTATAACGGGATTATTGTTTGCCGTATTTATAAGTTTGCTTGCGCTTTTTATTGCGATTATTCCTAAAAGCACAACAACTGCAAGTGCGGCAACAACACCAAAATATACGGTTTCTTTTGATTATTCGGCATCATATACTTATGGAACAGGTGGTGGTGCGACGCAATATCCAAGTTCAGGGACGGGGGTATTTAGTGCTTCGTTTACATATGGGGCTAATAGAACAAGGAATACTTTGTCAGTAGTTATGTACGGTGGTTCGGCATCAGGGACAGGTTCGTTCATTAACGGAACTTATATAGATTCAACAGATATTACGGTAGAAATTATATCAAGTGTAAGTATGACTGTAAGTATCACTGATTCTAATGGTACAAAAGTCGGTTCGGGAAATAAAAAAGCATCGGCAAGTGGTTTATCTGAGGGTACATATAAAGTTTCGATTTCGGGTAGCGGAGGAGGAACAATAAATTCGCGCGCAGGTTGGGGCTACAATTTTAAGGGCAATTACGAATTTAAAATAGACGGTGGTGCGCCAATAATTAACGGCGCAAGTTTATCGCAAACGGGAGTGTATAAAAACAATACTTTTACTGTAACGGCATCTGATAGTGGTAGTGGGGTTAAAGCTATTTATCGTAGGGCGCCAAATGAGAGTATGTTTTATTCGGTTGGCTCATCATCGGTAACAGTTAATAAGGGAAGTGCAAACGGTACTTATACGTTTTATGCCGAAGATAATGCAGGAAACAAGTCGAAATATTATTATGTAAATTTTGACGATATACTTCCAGAAATAACGGTAACGAACGCAGAGTTTTGGCAAAATACGAATAAAAGTTTTACTGTAAATTCTTCGGATAATTCGGGAAGCTGTACACTTTACTATAAGGTTGACGACGGTAGTTGGAAATCCTGCAATGGAAACAGTTATACCGTTTCAGATTATGCCAATGATGGAAGATATTATTTCTATGCCAAAGATGCATACGGTAATATGACTCAAGAAAAATGGGTAGAGTTTGGGGCAGAATTGAATGGCGAGTTTGTAAAGTCGGATACGGATAATAGTGTGTATTTTACATGGGATAGAGCTTCGTGGACGGCAACTCTTGACGGTAAATCTTATTCCAAAGGAACTTGGATAAGAGAAGAAGGGGAACATACCATTAAATTATCTTCCAAAACAAAAAGTGCAGTATATCCTTATACAATAAATCACTATTATATAGAATCAATGGAAAGCCCGACTTGCATAAGCGGGGGATATTTGCAGTATGACTGTATTCAATGTGGCGACACATATACAAATTATTCAATAGAGGAGATGGGGCATTATTATGTTGCTTCAACGATTGCCCCGACTTGTACGACGGGCGGTTATACAACATATACTTGTACTCGATGCGGAGATGCTTACAAAGATAATTTTACCAACGCATACGGGCATAATTACGAATCGACTTTTCAACCGGCAACTTGTACTGAATACGGGAGAACGATTTTTACCTGTCAGCTCTGTGGGCATTCGTACAACGAAAACGACGGAACTTTTCCGACAGGACATAACTATACAAACACAATAATTACAGAGCCAAATTGTACAAGTACAGGTATGCGTAGAAGCGTTTGTGATACTTGCGGAGATACGTTCGATACGGTAATTGCCGCTAATGGACACAGCTATTCTATAACCGATGTTAAATCTAAAAACGGTATAACAACGAGAACATACCATTGTAGCTCGTGCGGTCATACTTATAAACAGGAACTTGGCGACCAATATGAAGAAGTAAGTAACTATGTCGAGTATTTGTTTATTCAATATAGTCCTTATATGTGGTGGGTATTGCTTGCCGCCGCAGGAATATGGAGTATCGTTATAGGCGTTATGATAGCCATTGCCCACAAAAACGAAGATAAAGAAAAAGCGAGAAAAATGCTTATAAATTATGTAATCGGCTTGGTCGTAATTGCTGTTATAGTTGTTGCCTGTCCATTTCTTATCAGAGGTATAGCCGCATTGGTAACATAAAAATTACGCATAAAAAATAAAAATTTTTAAAAAAGCCTTGACAAATACAAAAAAATACTATATCGTATATATACGATTATAATAAAAAACGGAGGTATGGTTATGAACGTACAGGAAATCATTGCAAAAGCAGATAGGGGCGAAGGCTTGACGGTTGAGGAGATTAAGGTGTATCAAGCGAACGTAAAGACCGTTCAACACGTTTACGGTAAATACGGAACGCTTAAAAGAAAGTATCTTGAAGATAAAGGGCTTGATTGGACAATAGCCAACCTTCCCGAATATCTGCACAGTATTGACAAGGCTGCTGACGAACTTTATAACACTATGTTTGAAAAGCTATCGAAAGACGAAAGGTATAAGAGAACGGGAAACTTTATAGAAGATTACCGCAGACAGACGGAAATGCAGAAGCTCATAGAAGAAGAAATTTTATCAGAACTTATATATGTGGCATAGGAGAAATTATGGTAACGAAAAAGCCCGACACGCCGAAGCGGTTAGCGCAAAGACGATACGAAGAAAAGCATAAAGAAGAACGACAAGCAAAGAACAAAGTGTTTGAAACAAGCATAGACCGACAGCTTTACGAAGAAATAACGGTCTTTCTCAAAAAGAACAGTATTACAAAGGTAGAACTGATTTACGCAGGGTATCAAGCCTTGCAGAAGCAGTATGGCCCTAAAATAGAATAGAAAAAAGCCTTGATTTTGTTTTAATTATTTCTATTAATTGGCAATAATTATTAAAAATCAAGGCTTTAAATATTTTTGGAGGATTATGATTGAAGAAGTAGAGATTTTCATGGGGGACAATAAAATAAAACTCAATGACTTAAAAAATTATATTTGTATCAACGAATATATAAGCGATATTGTGAATGAGATTTATTACAAATATTATCCCGAAAGAAAACCTATAAGATAAATTATACTTTGGAGAAATATTTATGAAAGAGAAAAGCAAGGTAATTAAATTTAACTATCCGACTTACGAAGAAATCACGGACGAAATGACGGATATTACGGCTATATATTTGCGAGTATCAACTGATTCGCAAGCGCAGGACGGTTATGGATTAGATGTCCAATATGGAGCAAATGAAAGATATTGCAAGGCTTACGATATACAAAATGTAGTAGTTTTCGTTGACGACGGTTATACGGGTATGAACGATAAACGCCCTGCATTTCAGTGCCTTTTAAAACTTATGAAGGAGAAAAGAATTAAATTTGTAATTACTCATTCTCTTGACCGTATAGGCAGAACGCAAATGCTTATTTTAAAATTTTTAAAAGAAGATTGCGCCAAAGCCGAGTGCGACTTTTTTGCCGTTAAAGACAGTATTGATTCCCGAAGCAAACAGACATATGGAATATTGATTTCCATACTCTCTATATTTGCTGAAATGGACCACGATGCTATCGTTACTAAATTATTTTTAGGGCGCAAGCAAAGAGCGTTAGAAGGATTATGGAAAGGTGGTGGAAATCCCCCCTATGGGTATTATTATTCAAAAGAAATCAGAAATCTTGCAGTTGACCCTGATAAAGCAATAATAGTCCGTAAGATATTTGAATTATATAATTCAATGGAATTTTCTCCTTTAAAAATTGCAACAGTGCTTGGACTTTCTTCTGATGTTGTCGTTTTTAATGTTTTAAAGAACAGAACATATTTAGGAGAAATAACATTTAAGGGCGAGCAGTATCCGGGCGTACATCAAAGGCTTATTTCGGATGAAGATTTCGATAAAGCCCAGCGCATACTTAAAAGCAGAAGCGTAACAAGAAATCCGTCAACTTATCTATTGTCGTCATTGCTATATTGCGGAAGATGTGGCGCAAAAATGAGATATATGCAATATGGGAAAGGGAAGAATAAAAAACTAAAATTAATTTGCTATTCTCAATATGAAAGTAATGGAAAAAGGAATTTAATTAAAGACCAAAATTGTGCTAATTATAAGTATGATGCCGAACAAGTTGAAGAAGCTGTGGTACAAATAATTTTAAATTCATCAATGCGTTATAAAGACGATATAAAAGAAAAGCTGACAACTGACGGCGATGTAATCGAGGGATTAACTAAAAAGATTTCTGAATTAAAAACTGAATATGACAGATTAGTTAAGGCATTTCAAAGACTTGGCGATGACAGTATTTTAGACGAAGCCGAAAAAGTAAAGTTTGAAATTAAGAAGCAGGAAAAGAACATTGAAGTCGAAAAGGAAAAAAAGGGTATTACAAAAATGATGGAAGAAAAGGCTGAAATGTTACGAACTTTACCTGATGTTTGGGGCAAGTTAGACGAAAGACAAAAGCAAAATGTTGTAAGAGCCATTGTGCATAAAGTTGTATTGACAGCCGGAAAAATTCAGGTCTATTTGAAGCAAAATGAATATGAACAATTATTGGTTGGGAAAATGCCTTTAAATAGTAGCGATTAACTTTTTATAATCAAGGAAGTCTTTGGGAACTCTTTTCCAAAGACTTTTTTTATGGGAAATTTTACTAATGTTCAAAATTTTTATTTTTTGATTCCGCTTGCAATTGCCCCCATAATATGCTATAATAACCTTACTAAAACATTGAAGTCGGTTTCGCAGTACAAAGGCTATTCCGATGATACTCGGCGAAATAAAGAGGTATTTGCGCGACGGAAATTCGTTGAGGGTTTCGCGCTCCATCAGGGATACCGCCTATCAGATTTTAAAAGTGCGCGAAAAGTTGGAAGAAGCGGACGAAGACGTAACTTACGACGCAATCGCCGCCGAAATGAATATCGCCGTCTCCGAAGTGGCGTATGCTTTGGACGCGATTTCCGACCCCGTTTCGCTGTACGACCCCGTTTACAACAAGTCGGGCGATACGCTTCTTTTAATGGACCAGATTTTCGACGCGAAGAACAACGACGAAGTGTGGACGGAAAAAGCCGCGCTGTACGAGGCGATTGCAAAGCTTGAAAACAGGGAAAAGCGCATTTTGTTCCTCAGATATTTCGAAGGCAAAACGCAGACGGAAATTTCAAGTGAGGTGGGCATTTCGCAGGCGCAGGTTTCGCGCCTTGAAAAAACGGCTTTAAAACAGATTAAGGCGTGTATTTCTTAATTTAATATTTTTATTTTTTTGCCGCTTTAAATCGTTTGACTTAAAACGGGGCGTTTGTTATAATTTAACGGTAAATAACGCATTGGCAAGGGCAGGTGAAAAAGATGTCGACAATAAAAGTAGGCGAAAACGAATCGGTTGAAAGCGCACTCCGCCGCTTTAAGAGAAAGTGCTCGCGCGACGGAATAATCGGCGATATGCGCAAACACGAGTTCTACGAAGCACCCGCCGTAAAGCGCCGCAAAAAGCGCGAAGCCGCAAGAAAAAGAAATAAGAACTGATAAAAAGCTCTGTCCGACGTAAGTCGGGCGGGCTTTTTTACTTTGGAAACAAGTCGAAAAATGCAGAAAAAGTTTGAATTTAAGGGGCAGGTTATGGACGATATTATATTGATGGCGCGCGCCGCGAAAAAACGAATGAAAACAAATTTCTGGGCGGACTGCAAAAAGAATATGGACGAAAGCGCTTTAAAAGCAAAAATAAACGGATTTAACGAAAATAAGGCAAAATCGACTTACAAAGGCAGGCTTAAAAGCGAGCTTAAAGGCGAAAAGGACGACGAGTTTTATCTTACCGTCAAAAATATCCTCGACAGCGAGGGCGAAGTTTCCGACATTCTCGGCAGGCTCACCGACAAATCCGTCTACGAAAAACTGTCGTACGACGAAAAGCAACGCTACAACCTTCAGCTTTCATCAAAATATCTTGCGGCGTTAAAGAAGTACCGCAGGGAAAAAGAACTTGCTTTATAAGAGTTTCCTGTGCTATAATTAAATAAACGCATTTATACTTTGCATAACTTTGCGGCAACCTTCGGCTAAGCGCTTTTCGTACGCGCCTTCGGGTTTTCTCCGCGCGTCCCGTTCTGCTTGTATCTCTGCGTTTGAGGTAATCGGCACGATATGGATATACTACTTGATAAACTGAACGAAGAACAATTAAAACCCGTAAAACAAACCGAGGGCGCCGTGTTGGTGCTTGCGGGTGCGGGTTCCGGCAAAACGCGCGTTTTAACTTCGCGCATCGCCTACATAATAAGAGAAGGTCTGGCGCCTCTGTCGCAGATTCTTGCAATAACCTTTACAAACAAGGCTGCGGGAGAAATAAAGGAGCGCCTTTTAAACATGCTCGGAGAGGGCGAAAGCAAATGGGTGTGCACGATTCATTCTATGTGCGTAAAAATTCTCCGCCAGTTTGCCGAACATGCGGATATAAAGCCGAATTTTTCGATTTATTCCGAAACCGAGCGCGCAAACGTAATAAAAAAATCTTTTCAGGAACTCGATTACGACGACGAAAAACTTTTAAAGGAAGCCAAACGCCACATAAGCAAGGCGAAAATGCTTGGGCTCGACCCCGACCAGTACGGCAGAAAATTCCGTTACGAACACGGAATGGAGGATATCGTCGTAATTTACGACCGCTATAACAAGCATTTAAAATCAAATAACGCGCTCGATTTCGATGATTTGCTTTTGGAAACGCGCAGGCTTTTGCGCCGTGACGAAGAAGTTAAAAATTACCTTGCCGATAAGTTTAAATACGTGCTTGTTGACGAGTTTCAGGACACGAACTCCGTTCAGTACGAAATAATAAAACTGCTTTCGTCCGTGCACGGCAACTTATTCGTCGTGGGCGACGACGACCAGTCTATTTACGGCTGGCGCGGCGCCGAAATCGAAAATATTCTGGCGTTCGACAAGGATTTCCCCAATGCAAAAGAGTTCAAGCTCGAACGCAACTACCGTTCCACAAAATCTATTTTAAGGCTTGCCAACTGTATAATAAAAAACAACGGCAACCGCCGCGGCAAGGAACTGTGGACGGAAGCGGAAGAAGGGGAAAAACCCGTTTATTTTCAGGCGGACGAAGAAGCCGGCGAAGCGCTTTTTACCGCAAAAACCATCAAGGAATCCGTAAAAAGCGGCAAAAACAAATATTCCGATTTTGCCGTATTAATGCGTATAAACGCGCTTACTCGTTCATATGAACAGGAATTCACAAAATACGGCATACCGTACAAGGTTTTCGGCGGTTTCAAATTTTTTGAAAGAAAGGAAATAAAGGACGTGCTCGCGTATCTGCGTCTTATTTCAAATCCGTTTGACGACGAGGCGTGCGAAAGGATAATCAACGTCCCCCGCCGCGGCATCGGCGGCAAAACCTTGCAAACGATGTACGATTATTCCGCTCCGCTCGGCTTTTCGCTTTACGACGCCGCCGTTGATTGCAAAAATCTGGCGTTGCCTCAAAAAACGGGCGAAAAAATCGCGGACTTTGCAAAACTTATTCAGGGCTTTGTGCAGTCTGCGCAGGAAATTCCCGTTCCACAACTCGTCCGCAACGTAATTTCGCAAACCGGTTTGCGTTCCGCTTACGACGACGGCACCGACGACGGCGACGCGAAACTGGCAAACTTAGAAGAATTTATCGCTTCGGTTGACGATTTCGCAAGGCTCAACCCGCAGGCGACTCTGGACGAATACCTCAATTCCGTCACCCTCGCTTCCGATACCGACGAGCTTGAAAACGGGGATTTCGTTACGCTCGCCACAATCCATTCGGTAAAAGGGCTCGAATTTCCGGCGGTGTTCGTCTGCGGTTTGGAAGAGGGTATTTTTCCCTCGTCGCGCTCGGACGACGACGGGCACGGCGAAGAAGAGGAGCGCAGGCTTATGTACGTTGCAATCACCCGCGCAAAGAACAGGCTGTATTTAACGCGTTGCAAGTCGCGTTATCTTTACGGGCACAGAGAACTCGCCTCGCCCTCGCGTTTTATTTTGGAACTTGCCCCCGAACTTGGCTCCGCGGCTTACGAACGCTCGGGCACAGGCTTCGGTAAAAGCTCCTACGGCGGTTACGGCGGAAGCGGATTCGGCGGCGGATACGGTTACAACAATAATTACGGAACGGTTAAATCTTCGGGAAGAGCGCTCTATTCCGAAGCGGACGAATTCGAAACATCGCGTGCAACAAGTTCTTTTAAGGGCGCTTTCGGCGGCGTAAAGCCGCAGGTAACAAAAAATAACAATGCGGGAAAATACGCCGTCGGTATGCGCGTTAAACACGCAAAATTCGGCGTCGGAATGGTGATTGCGGTAAAGAACGGCGGCGCTACGATAAACGTCGCGTTCGAAGGTCAGGGCATAAAGGAACTTTCCGCTGCGTTGGCGCCGCTGACAATACTTTAAAAAACGCGCGTTTGCGGCGCTTGCCGTGTTACGCGCCGGTAGATAGAGGATAACTTTTTATGTCGAGAATGCGTGAACTTGTTGACCAACTTAATAAATGGGCGTACGAATACTACGTTCTGGATAACCCGTCGGTGGAGGACAGGGAATACGACAAACTTTACGACGAACTTTCAAAGCTGGAGGAGCAGTCTGGAACGGTCGAATTCGACAGCCCCACCAGGCGCGTGGGCGGCGACCCGGTCAAGGGTTTTGAAAAGCACGCGCATATTGCAAGGCTTTACAGTCTGGATAAGTGCGTTACTTACGAAAGACTTCAGGCGTTTTTAACGCGCGTCGAAAAATCCGCCGAAAATCCCGCGTATACCGTCGAATACAAGTTCGACGGTTTAACTATGTGTTTGACTTACGAAGGAGGTAAGTTCGTGCGGGCAACCACGCGCGGCAACGGCGTTGAGGGCGAGGACGTCACCGCTCAGTGCCTCACCATAAAAAGCTTTCCGCTCACTATTCCTTACGGCGGCACTCTGGAAGTGCAGGGCGAAGCGGTTATCCGTCTCAGCGTTTTGCAGGAATATAACCGCACGGCAAAAGAACAGCTTAAAAACGCGCGCAATGCGGCGGCGGGCGCTATAAGGAATCTGGACCCCCGCGTCACCGCCGAAAGAAAACCCGAAATTCTCTTTTATAACGTAAACTATATCAGCGGTGAAACACTGCCAACGCAACAGGTGCACTTTGAATTTTTAAAGGAAAACGGTTTTAAGGTTTTTCCTTTTCTGCGTATGTGCAAAACGGCGGAAGAGGTGATTGCGGCAATCGAGGAAATAGAAGTCGGAAGAAAAACTCTCGACGTTTTAACGGACGGCGCGGTGATTAAGCTCAATTCCACTAAAGAGCGTGATATATTGGGGTATACCGATAAATTCCCGCGTTGGGCAATAGCTTATAAATTCGAAGCCGAAGAGAGCGAAACAACGGTAAAAGAGGTCCGCTGGCAGGTTGGCAGAACGGGCAAGCTTACGCCGCTTGCAATAGTCGAACCCGTGGAGCTTGCAGGCGCCACGGTAAGAAAAGCAACGCTCAACAACTTCGGCGATTTAACGCGAAAAAACGTAAAGGTCGGCAGCAGGGTTTTAATCCGCCGCTCCAACGAAGTCATTCCCGAAATTTTGGGTGCAATAGGCGAAAACGACGGATACGAGGCGGTTAAAAAGCCGAAAACATGCCCCTATTGCGGCGCCGAAGTTATCGAAACAGGCGCAAATCTTTTTTGCCCCAACGTTTATTGCCGCCCCCGCGTAACCGGCAGAATCGAACACTTTGCGTCAAAGGACGCAATGGACGTAGAGGGGCTTTCCGAAATGACCGCAGGTCAGATGTTCGACGACTTAGGTTTGCGGAATTGTTCCGATTTATATTCGTATACAACCGAAGATTTCCGCAAATTAGAGGGTTTCAAAGATAAAAAAACGGCTAATATACTGGGGGCAATTCAAAAGAGCAAGAACGTTCCGCTGGACAGGTTCATTTTTGCCTTGGGTATAGACGGCGTCGGCAAAGTGGCGGCAAAGGACCTGGCAAAAACCTTTAAAAGCGTCGAAAGTTTAAAAAACGCTGACAAGGAGAGCCTTCTGGAGCTTGAAAATATAGGAGAAATCACTGCGGAAGCTATTTTAAACTGGTTCAGAGACGAAAAAAATCTGGAAGAACTGAATGCGCTTTTGGCTGCGGGCGTAACCCCGCAAACAAATAAAAACGTGCAAAAGGACGGCGTATTTGCGGGGCAATCCGTGGTTTTAACTGGCACTTTGCAAAACTTTAAGCGCAGCGAGGCGCAGAAACTTATCGAGGAGCGCGGCGGAGAATGCCAAAGCTCGGTTACTTCCAAAACCACTCTCGTCATAGCCGGCGAAGCCGCAGGCTCTAAACTCGAAAAAGCACAAAAGCTCGGCATAAAGATAATCGGCGAAGAAGAATTTTCTCAAATGCTTTAAAACTTCCGCAAAATAAATGCTCCGGCAAGACGCACGGTTTGCACGTCGGCGGAACGGGACGGCAAACAAGCTTTCAAATTTTTCAAAAATAAATAATCCGGTTAAAAAACAGCTTATCGCGCGGACGAAAATTTCGTCCGCGCGCTTTACTTTTTTTACAATATATGGTATAATCATACGGTTAATAAACACAAGCAAGGGTAGTTATGTCAGAAAAAAGTTACAACGCGGACGATTTGAAAATTCTCGAAGGACTGGAGGCGGTGCGCGTCCGGCCCGGTATGTATATCGGTTCGACGGGCGTTAAAGGACTTCATCACATTCTGTGGGAAATTGTGGACAACGCCGTGGACGAAGCCGCCAACGGCTACGCCGACGAAATAACCGTAACTCTCCACGCCGACGGTTCGGCTTCGGTGCGCGACAACGGCAGGGGAATGCCAACGGACGTCAATTCCAAAGTGAAGATGAGCGGAGTTGAAATTATTTTTACAAAGCTGCACGCGGGCGGCAAGTTCGACAACGAAAACTACGCCTTTTCGGGCGGTCTGCACGGCGTCGGCGCGTCAGTCACAAACGCTCTTTCAGAGTGGCTTAACGTTGAAGTTTACCGCGGCAACGTGTTTAAAATGAGCTTTAAAAGCACGTTTGACAAGGAGCGTAAAAAATGGCTTTGCGGGGTGCCTGTCGCTCCGTTGAAAAATACCGGCGAAAAGACGGGGGAAAAGGGCACGTTTGTGCGCTTTATGCCCGATAAAGAAGTTTTCGAAACGGTTGAATGGAACTACGACACCATTTCCAAACGTTTAAAAGAGCTTGCGTTTTTGAACAAGGGCGTAAAAATAAGTCTGTTTGACGAGCGCGAATTTTATACAATCGAAGAGGGCGAAGAGGATGAAAACGGCTTTGCGGAAGGCGTAAAAGTAGCGCTTCCGGCAAGGGAGCCGGTCAGCTATAAATACGACGGCGGCGTTATCGATTTCGTCAGGTATTTAAACGGCGAAAAATTCCAGTTATATTCCCAGCCCCTGTACTATGCCGCAATTAAAGACGTTCAGCTCAAAGGTTTTCCCGTCGGGAAAATAAAAATAGAATTCGCTTTCGCTCACACTAAAGACGACACCGAAAGCTTGTTTTCATTCGTGAATAATATTTCCACAATCGAGGGCGGTTACCACGAAACGGGCTTCCATACCGGGCTTTTAAAAGTAATAAACGACTACGCCAAGTCGAACGGCGTTTTAAAGGCTAAAGACCCGCTTTTCATCGCGGACGATATAAAGGAAGGTTTAACCGCGGTTTTAACCGTAAAAATGGCAAACGTCCAGTTCGAAGGACAAACAAAAACAAAGCTCGGCAACCCCGAAGTAAAATCCGCAGTCGAACAGACCGTAACGGAGGGGCTTTCGCAGCTGATAAAGAACAAGCAGTTAAAACCGGTATTCGATAAAATTGCGCAAAAGGCTAAGTTTGCCGCCGACGACAGAATAAAGCACCGCGCCGAGCGCGACGTTGCAAAAGCGGCTTCCGACAGCGACGGTTTGAATCTGGTCGGCAAGCTTGCCGCGTGTTCGGGCAGAAATCCCGAAATGAACGAACTTTTCATAGTTGAAGGCGATTCGGCGGGCGGAACCGCAAAACAGGCGCGCATAAGGCAGTGCCAGTCGATTCTGCCACTCCGCGGCAAGCCCTTAAACGTTCAGAAAAAGACGGCCCTGCAGGCGCTTCAGAACGAAGAGATAAAAACGCTTATCTCCGCCATAGGCGCGGGGTTTAACCGCTCTTTCGACGTGGAAAAAACCAAATACAAAAAGGTAATTATTTTATCCGACGCCGACCAGGACGGTATGCACATACGCTGTATTCTTTTAACGTTCTTCTTCAAATATATGCGCGAACTCGTGAATGCGGGATGCGTGTATATCGGAATGCCCCCCCTATATAGGGTGTTCAAGAAAGACGTTGTCGAATACGCTTACAACGACAAGGAACTTGACGAAAAGATTAAAATAGTCGGCAAGGGTTATTCGATACAGCGCTATAAAGGACTGGGTGAAATGTCGGCGGACCAGCTCTGGGACACGACTATGAACCCCGAAACCAGAAATCTCATTCAGGTTACCATAGACGACGCGGCGGAAGCGGCGAACGTTATAGAAATGCTTATGGGCGACAAGGTCGAAGGCAGAAAGGAATTTCTGGCGGCGAACGCAAACTTTAATAAGGTGGACGGCTTTATCGAAAAAGTTCATTTTAAAGCCGAACAGAGGGAGGAAGACTGATGGCAAAAAAGAACTCGAACGGTTTTCAAACCTCCATACCACAGGGGCAAATTCATGTTCGGCCCATCGAAGAGGTAATGCCCGGCTCCATGCTCCCCTATGCGGAGTTTGTAATTTTGGACAGGGCTTTGCCCCGCGTAGAGGACGGATTAAAGCCCGTTCAGCGCCGCATATTATACACTATGTACGAAATGGGCTTAACGCCCGATAAGCCGCACAAAAAGTCGGCGAGGATAGTCGGCGACTGTATGGGTAAATTCCACCCCCACGGCGACGGTTCTGTTTACGACGCAATGGTAAGAATGGCCCAGCCGTTCAACATGCGTATGACTCTCGTAAACGGTCACGGAAACTTCGGTTCCGTTGACGGCGACCCCGCCGCGGCTATGAGATATACCGAAGCGAGATTGGAACCGCTTGCAATGGAGCTTTTAAAGGACCTCGAACAGGAGACCGTTCCGTTTTCGTTCAACTTTGACGACAGCCTTTTGGAGCCCGACCTTTTGCCGGGGCACTATCCCAATCTTTTAGTCAACGGCGCCAACGGAATCGCCGTGGGACTTGCAACAAACATTCCCACGCACAATCTTGGCGAAGTTATAGACGGTTGCTGTGCCTATATCGATAACCCCCGCATATCCTTGGGGGAAATGATGAAAATTATCCCCGGTCCCGACTTTTCCACCGGCGGTTATATAATCGCAAACGAGCTTAAGCAGGCGTATGAAACCGGCAAGGGTAAAATAACTCTCCGTGCAAAGTATTCGGTTGAACAGGGTGAAAACGGCAAAAAACTTATCATAATAACCGAACTGCCTTACCAGACTAACAAAGCCGAGCTTTTAAGAAAAATAATGCTCCAGCGAGAGGAAAAAAAGGAGCTTTTATCAGGCATTGCCGAAATTGTGGACGAAAGCGACAGGCAGGGTATGCGCGCGGTTATAACCGTTAAAAAGGACGCCGACTGCGACGTTATTTTAAACACTCTTTTAAAGTGCACCGACCTTGAGTGCACCTTCGGCATAAATATGGTTGCAATCGCGGGCGGAAAGCCCAGACAGCTCGGGCTTTTGGATATCATAAGATACTACACACAGTATCAGCAGAAAGTTGTGGTGCGCCGTTGCCGCCACGAGCTTAAAGAGGCCGAGGCGCGCTGTCATATTCTGGAAGGGCTTATTATCGGCGTGCACAACGTGGACGAGGTTGTAAAAATTATAAAGACCTCTGAATCGACTCCCGAAGCGCGCAGGCGCCTTATGGAAAGGTTCGCCCTCTCCGAAAAGCAGGCGCAGGCTATTCTGGATTTAAGGCTTGCGCGGCTTGCAAAGCTTGAAGTAACCAAGCTTAAAAACGAGCTTGCCGAACTCAGACAGCGCATTGCGGAAATAAAGAGAATTCTTGCCGACAAAGGCCTGCAAATGGACATAGTCAAGCGCGAAATGCTGGATATAAAACGCAAATACAAATGCGAGCGCAAAACGCAGATTGTCGATAACACGGAAAAGATTTACGTCAAGCGGCAGGATGTAAAGCGTGAGGTCTCGGCGTGGACGGTTGCGCTCACCGCGGCGGACGGCGTAAAATTTATGGAGCGCGAGGACTTCGAAGGCAACGCAAAGAAAAAGCTTATAAAGAGCGCGCCGCTCTCGCTTATGCACAAACAGGTCGTCAACTGCACGGGCGGAACCGTTTACGTGTTCACCAATCTGGGCAACTGCATAAAGGTCGACCTTTCGGATACGGACCCCTGCGATTACAAGTCGGCGGGGGTAAAGGCGGAAACGCTTGCCGACGGTGTGCAGAAAGGCGAATACGCCGTCAAAATTTTTGCGGAACAGCAAATCAACCAGAATTCCACTCTTTTAATGTTTACAAAGGGCGGAACCGTAAAACGCACCGCGTGGAGCGAGTATATAAGTTTCGGCAAAAAGTTTTTCCCCGCGCTCAAACTTAAAGAGGGCGACGAACTCTTAACCGCGGAAACGTTCGACGAGGACGAATTTTCCACAATGCTTTTCGTAACCAAAAACGCGCTTTGCCTCAACGCCGAAAAGGACGACGTTCCCGTTCAGGGCAGGCTTGCCGGCGGTGTAAGGGGCATAACGCTTAACGACGGCGACGAGGTTGTTTTTGCCGCTCAGCAGAACGGCGAGGGAGAAATAATCGTGGTAACCACTCTGGGCGGCTTCAAGCGGGTAATTTCTTCACTGTTCGACCCCCGCGGCAGGGGCGGCAAAGGAATGATGCTTGCCGATATAAAGGGCAAGGGCGAAATTCTGTTTGCCGATTACGTAACCGTACCTTATAATCTTGCGATAGTTTCCGAAGAAAAGCAAGTAACCGAAATCAGCACCGAAAGCATTTCTATTGAAAGCCGCGTGTTCAAGGGCAGACCCGTAAAGGACGCGGGCACGGTTAAAAAAGTGGTTGCGTTAAAATACAAATCCGACTATTCCGGCGGCGTTCAGATTAAGATTTAACCCCCAAATTTTGCCTCTTTATAAATTGAAAAACGCTCGTTTTTTGGCAAAAAACATTCAAAAAACGGCGTTTTTTAAAAGGCAAAATGTCTGAAAATTACATAAAAAGGTCTGATTTGTCCATATAAAAACGCGCAACGGAAGGTTTGCGCTATGAAACGATTTAACAAAAAATGTGTGTTGTAATCTTTTTTTATTTATGCTGTTGACATTTGAAAAAGATATGATATAATATTTTCTGTCAAAATTTATGACGGTTACATTTATAATTGCGGAGGAAAATATGAGTACAGAAGTTGCGGTTATAGTGGGCGTGGTTGTCGGACTTGTCGTCGCTGTTGCGTTGTTCGGACTGATATACCTGATTGCGGTTTTACCCGAAATTAAGGCAAAAAAGGGCAAAAAACAGCCTGACGTTACCGAAATACAGCCCGAAAACGAAGAGGAGACGGTTGTTCAAAATTTAGAAGAAGAGGCTATGGAAGAAGCTGCGGCGGAAAATTCCGCGCAGTACGCCGAAGAGCCGGAAGAAGTTGCCGAAACCGTTGAAGAAGTTGCCGAAACGGCTGTAGAGGAAAAGGAAGAGGAAAAAGAACCCGAACCCGTAAAAGAAGAAATAAAAGAAGAACCGGCAAAAGTTGAAAAACCCGTTAAGGAAGAAGAGTCGGAAGAAGAACCCGAAGAGGAAGAAGAGGATGACGTTGAAGACAACGAGAGCGAAAAGGAAAAGGAAGTAAGACTTGCCGCAATCGAATCCGCGCCCGAACTCGAACAGGGGCAGCGCTATAACCGCAGTTACAAAGCGCGGTTAATTCAGTCCAGCGATACGGTAAAGGGATGGTATTCGCAGATTAAAAACGCGGCGCTTTCTTATAAAGGAGTAAAAAGCAGCGTATCCTGGCGTCAGGAAAAAGTGACAAAGGGCAGAGTGCAACTTATAAAAATAGCTTTAAGGGGTAAAACGCTGTCGGTTTATTTCCCTCTCGAAGTAAGTAAAATCAAAAATTACGACGTTGAGGACGTTTCGGATAAGTCGGTTCACGCCGCAACTCCCTGTCTGTTGAGGGTTAAGAAAGAAGCTCACGTAAACCAGGCAATCGACCTTGTGTCGCAGGCGGCGGCAAAACTTGTGCTTGAGGAAACCGCGGCAAAGAAAACCGATTACGTAAAGGAATATAAGCTTGAAACCACCGAAAAGCTCATAGAAGAAGGGCTTGTAAAGGTTGTGGGCGGAAAGAAATAAAAAAACGCTTAAAAGTTACTCCGTATTTTAAAAAATTTTAAATAATAAACGAATTGCCGCCCGCGCATATTTTGCGCGGGCGGCTTTTTATATTATACGGTTAAATTGATAATCGTTTCCAAATTTAAAAAGAAAAACGAAAAAAATTAAAAAATAAAGTAAAAAAATTTCAAAATGGCTTGAATTTTGAATTGATGTGCGCTATAATAATACTAACGTGTTAAGTCACGCAAAAACAAATTAAGGGGCATGCCCCTTACTGCCGTTTTAAAACGGCAGTAAATTAATTAACGGAGAAAAATTATTTGGCAAGGGAATGCTTTTGCCCGCGCCGTCTTTTTAAAGGAGGATTAAAATGAAGAAAAGCAAACTTATTAAATCTTTGATAGCTTTCGCTATCAGTGTTGCGGCTGTAATCGGTTGCATAAGCCTTGTGGCTTGCGGAGGCGGCGAGGACAATAACGCGGTGAATTCGGTTTCTTTGAATAAACCCACTCTTTCGTTACAGGTAGACGAAACCGAAACCCTTGTTGCAACTACCGACCCTGCAGGCGCAACCGTAACCTGGTCTTCCAGCGACAATGCAAAAGTAGAAGTTGACCAGACGGGTAAAGTAACCGCAAAAGCAGTTACCGAATCAGCGGTTATAATCACCGCGCAGGCGGGCGAAAAGAAAGCAATCTGCAGCGTTACCGTAACGGCTAAAGGCGGCAGTACCGTAACACTCGGCGGCACTTTCAGCTGGCAGGGAATTATCGACGAAATGGCAAACAATATTTCCGGTTTTAATCCCGAAGTGCCTGATAAAACTCCGCTTAAACAGGATTACTTCACCGGCGACAATGCATTCCTTACCTTAACTGCCGAAGCAAGCAGCAACGTAATAAGAGGTAAAGACGCGGCGGGCAAAAATGCAAACCTTAAATGCGTTGAAATCAAGGAAGGCGCACTTTCCGTAACTTTCACCGGCACGGGCACTCTTACCGTAAGCTTTGCATCTACGGGCGGTTCTAACACGTCAGGTATGGCTGTTAAAAATTCGGCCGGCACTTGCCTTACCGGTACGACTACCGCAACTTTGGTTGATTCGACCGACACGCTTAACGCAGGATTCTATCAGGTAACCGGAACCACTGCTGTGGAAGTAACGTTCAATATTACCGAAGCCGGCACTTACACCATCTGGGGCGGCATTTACAATGCTGACTCAACCAAACCCAACGGAGTAAACAACGCGCGTGCAACCCGTATTCATACCGTGGTAATGGTAGATAACGGCGCGCAGGCTTAAGTTAAACAACAAAAAATAAACATTAACGCAAGGGGGCGTTTTTGCCCCCTTGCGTAATGTTTAAAAACCACATCTTGTCATATTGAACAAAACCGCGGCTTTTTTTGTTTAAGCCGCCTTCAAAGCAATTACATTGCTTTGAAAAACATTGTTTGTAAACAAAACTTTTTTGTTTTCGATAGGGAGGAAAAATGAAGAACAAAAAATTTTTAAAGGCGATTGCGGCGATTACGCTTTCCGCCTCGGCCGCACTGGGGGCTTTCGGGCTTACCGCCTGCGGCGGCGGACACAGCCACAGCTTTAAGTGGGAAAGCGACGCAACCGAGCATTGGAAGGTTTGCGATTGCGGTGATGAAGAAGACGGCACGCGCGCAAACCACGACTTTACTGCCGGCGACTGCATTTGCGGCGCAAAAAAACCCGGTTCGGAAGGTCCCGGAGGTCCGGAAGAACCCGGAACGGAAACCGACGTGCTTTCGGAAGGACTTAAAACCTTTCTTGGCAAATATAACTCCGTGGTTTATAAAAACGGTTTTACCAAAGCCGAAACGGTTGAATGTATAGGCGGCAGTGAAACGGCTCCCGCAACCGGAATTTACGGAACGATTAATCCCTTGCCCTCCGGCGGAGAAATAACCGGTGAAGATTTCACCGAAAATCTTAAAGTTACGATTGCCGACGGCAAGCTTACGCTTTCGGACGTGGGACCCGGCACGGTTAACGCGTTTATTAAAGTAGAAAAACAAACTCTTAAAAAAGTACATATATATGCCGAGGTTACGCCGTTAAACAATGCGGGCGGCTGGGATTTGTTGCGTTTCCTTGACGGAAACGGCAATGTGATTGCTTCGGTAAGAAGTAACGGTAATAAGAAAGTAGGCGTTTCCGTTGCCGGCGACACGACCGTTGCGGGCGCAAAAATCGATTGCACCGAAAACGTTGCGATAGCCGTTGAGGCGACTCTTGATTTGGGTCTTGGCAAAATTTCGGTTAAACTGAACGGCGCGGATTACGAATTTACGGCGGCAACCGAAACGGACCCCGCGGTTACCCAAGCGGATATTTCCGTAACCGATTTCAGCGGCGTAAGCCTGATGACGGCAAACGGAAGTAAAGTAACAGATACGCGCAATATTTCCCTTGACAATATCGGAATTTGTACGGAAGACAGCGAAGTTACTACCGAAGCTCTTCAGACTAAGCTGGGCAAGGCGCTTGACGATAAATTCACGGCGCTGGACGTTGAAAATAAATATACTCAAAACGGTCAGGCGTTGAGCGAAGCTTATCAGGCGGGCGTTACGGCAATCGTGCATGCAACGACCAACGAGGCGGTTTTAAAAGCTTATAACGACGCGGTTGCGGCAATGGACGCAATCGAAAGCGACGCGGCTATCGCTTTGAGAGAGGCGAAAGAAACGGCAAAAACCGCAATTGACGAATATAAAAACGCAAGCGAATATACGATTAACGCACAAGAGCTTGCCGCGGCGGTAAGCGCGGGCAAAACCGCGATTGACGGCTGCAAGACGGTTGATGCTGTTGCCGAGGCCGAAACTGCGGCAAAGGCGAAAATAGACGCGGTTAAGAGCGATGCAACTTTGCTTGCGGATAAAAAAGCAGAAGCTTTAAAAGAACTTAACGCTTATAACGGCGGCGCGGCAAAATACACCGAGGAAGGCGCGGACGGCAATAAAACCGCTTATGACGCGGCTATAGTTTCCGGCACGAACGGCATTACCGGCGTAACGATTGCCGGCGCGGGCGGCGCACAGGCGGCTTTGGACGCCGTAACGGCGGCTTGCAACACGGCTAAAACGGCAATCGACGGAATTAAAAACGACGAAACGCTCCGTGCGGAAGCCAAAGAGGCGGCTAAAACCGAGCTTGCGGCTTACAGGGCGGAGGAAATTGCGGCGATTGACGCAACATTGTACCCCAACGTGGTTGCCGGCATTGAGGCAATTAAGGCGGACACCGCCGTAAAAATCGACGAGGCGGTAAACCTTGCGGCAATCAAAACCGTATCGGAAAATGCAAAGGACAGTATCGACAGCCTTATCACATCTACCACGCAGACTTTTGAAGAGTTCAAGCAGTCCGAAAAAGAAAGACTTGCGTCTTATGCGGCAAAAGCTAAGGAGGGCTTGGACGCTTCTGCGGACGCCGCGCTTATTTCGGCAATCGACAAGGCGGTAACGGACGGTAACGGCGCAATAGACGCGGTTGTCGAAAGTGCCGGCAAGGACGACGTTTCCGCCGCTTGCAACGCGGCAATTGCCGAAATCGACAGGCAGATTGCTTTGGTTGAGCTTGCAAAACATAAAGCTTCGGCTAAAACGGAAATCGCGGCGCACGCCGAAACGCTTAAAGTACAAATTAACCAAAATACGGGTCTTGTTGCGGCATTAGACGCTTACGTGACCGAACAGCAGGCTGTAATAGACGCGGACACGACTACGACGGCGAATCTTGCAGAAGTAACCCAATCCTGCAAAAATGCAATCGAGGCAAAGGTTGACGAGCTTAAAGAAACTAAATTTGCGGTTACGTTTAACGTTTACGGGGTTGCCGTACAGCAGGTAACTTACGGCGGACTTGTAACGAAACCCGCAAACCCCGCGAACACGGCGACGCGGAAATTTATAGGTTGGTACGCGGACGCGGCTTGCAACACGCTTTTCGACTTTACTACCGTGCAGATTTACGGTGAAATTACCGTTTACGCTAAGTGGCAGGAAGCTGACGTAACCATAACCTATAACGTAAACGGAGCAGTCTGGAAGACCGTAAGGGCGTTCAGCGGCGACGCGGCAACGCTTGAAACGGAAGTTTACGTAAGCAACAAAAAGTTTGTTGCGTGGTGTACGGACGCGGCGGCGACTTCGGAATATAACGCGCCGGAAGTTTGGGCCGAAAACCAGACGGTTACGCTTTATGCAAAGCTTGCGGACAAAACAAATGACGATTTGGCATTGAGCGCCGAATGGAAGGCTCCCGCAACCGGAACGCAGGAAGAAATTCTGGTGGAAAATGAACTGTTTATAGCTAAAAACGCCGACGTTAACGGTGTTAGTAACAACGTGGGATATAAAACGGTCGAAACGGCGAACATAAACAATAAATCATTCACAAGCGGCTACTATGTAATAGGCAATAAAGGCGACCAATCCAAGCCGGTAGTAATCACCGCGAAAGAAAATATTACGCTTACCGTTTATACCGGATTGGCGGCTTCCGACGGTAAAGGCACAAGGCAAGGCGGAATTTATTACGTTAAAAACGATGAGGCCGCAGTTGAAATTGCTTACTCAAGCACCCGCGTAAGATTGCTTGGCTATAAAGCAATAGAGTTGAACGCCGGCGACGTTGTTAAGCTTTATATAAGCGTTCCCGCAGACGCGACATACGGCGCTTATTTGTGGTTGTTCGATATCGACGCACAGCTTTCCGAAAGCTTTACAAACGCTACGGTAAATTATTATAATGCAGACCATACTACGGTGTTTAAGTCCGTTTCCTGGAACAGCTTAAAAACCGTAACTGCACCCGACGAAAATCCCGTTAAGGAAGGCAGCTCACTCATCGGTTGGACGACTACCAAAGACGGCGTTACGGCTGACTACGTGTTTGACGAAAACGCGGCGGTTGACGCGAACGGCGTGTTAAATCTTTATCCCGTATACGAATCTGCGGCGGTAACCGTTGTGTTCCACGATAAGGACGGCAACGAAATCAAATCGGCGGGCGTTCTCGAAGGCGGCGTAATTGCCGAAGCGGATATCCCCTCGGATACGGAGGTGACCGGCTTTAAATTCCTGGGTTGGTATACAAAGACGGACGGCGAGTTCGATACTCTTGCTTTCGACTTCACCACAACATTGGGCGCGGGAACTTATGAAGGCGACACGCTGAACTTGTACGCAAATTATAAAGAACTGCAGCTTATAACCGTAAGCGGTGACGAAAACGTGACGGTTGACGCTTCGAAGAACAACTTCTATGTTGAAGGCGAAGTTACGGCGGATGATATTGCGGCGGCAATCACGCTTGCAAGCGGCAAAGAAGTTAAGGAATACCGTTTAAACAACGGCGAAGGTGAAGTGATTACATTGCCTTACACCGTAACCGCAAATACTTCAATTTACGTTGTAACGCAGGAAAAGACTTCTAATATTCAAACGGTTGGTGTAACTGCTATAGATAGTACTGTAATCTCAAAAGTTAACAGTACAAAAGATGGTGCTGGAAGCTTTGACGAATATGGTATAGTATCTTTCTATTGCAGTGGTAAGTCAGCATCGTTACAAACTAAAAACAGTGTTAATTATATCGATTTCGGTACAAATTTGAGTAGCGCTACTAAATGTGTTAAACTTGATTTATCAAGTTATGCCGGTAAAGCTACAATTACGTTTAATACGTATGCTAACGGTGGTAACGGAGACAGAACGATGTATTTAGTTGATGATGTTGCTAGTACCGATACAACTATTTCGGCTACCCCTCCCAATAAGTCTCAAGCGGCAACAAAAACAGTTGAAGTTGATTGCGGCAAGACATACTATATTAAAACAACCGGAACTTTGTATATTGGTACAATTGAAGTAACTCTTGACCTTAATGCAAAAGCGTAACGGTTAATACTTAAACTTAAAAGTTGAAAATTAAACGTATTAATTAAAAACTTTTCCCCTGCGGAGCGAATGCTCCGCGGGGGATTTTTCATTGCCGTTTTGGCGCGTTGGCAAAGTATGCCAAGTCATTCTGAACACAGTTGAAGAACGTTGCGCGCGGCGCGGACAAGGTGCAGAGACGGCTTGACTATGCTCGGGGCGACAAAAGGGGAAAAACTTTCATAAAATGCTTGAAATTTACATTACACTATTATATAATTAAACTGTATCGAGTCACGGTTTTTTTATTTAAAACCGTGGACGTTAAGCGCAATAAATTACGCTTAACGTAAAAACAATTGATAGAAAAAATTTGTTTTTTGGGAGGAGAAATGAAAAACAAAAAATTTTTGAAGGCTGTTGCCGCAATTACAATGAGCGGGCTGACTGCTTTCGGCGCAATGGGGCTTGCCGCGTGCGGGCACACGCACGACTATTCGGAGTGGGGCGGACAAAACGAATCGCAACACTACAAATATTGCCCTGCAGACAACGAAAAGGACGAAACTACGTTTGGTAAGCACACGTCGGTATGCGACTGCGGATTTAATAAGGTTGCAAAGGAAGCGGACGATACCGACAACGACGAAAGCGTGGCGACATTTGCCGATGAAACCGGAACAGCGGAAGCCGTTCCCGCGCCTAAGGTGCCTGAACACACCGGCAACGGCGCGGCGCTGGTTGAAGGTAAGGAAATTACGAATTATGAATTCGACCCTGCAGACCTTGCAACTACTAAATATCCGGACGGCTGGACGGACGGCGTGTTTTCTATTGCAAAGGGCACCGAAGTGCGCGGAAGAGTTAAAACGGGACTTTACGAGGGCGATACGCTTATCGACGCAAGCTATGCAACCGTTAATTCGCTTAAACTTGGCGCCAGCACCGACGCTTTGGAGTTGAATGCTTCCGCGGCGGGCACGCTCATCTTTTACGTGCAGAACGGTTCGAGCGGAACGGGCAGCACGTCGGCGCCTGCAACCCAGAAGGTTGTGCTTACTAAACCCGACGGTTCTAAACAGGATATCGAATATCAGGCTATGGGCGGCGGCAGTACTATTCAGCGCGTGACGTTAGAGCTTACCGCAAAGGGCAAATACACCTTAACGCGTACGAGCGGTACTTCGGATATTTATTATGCAAAGTTTACTTCCGCAGTTGATAACACGCCTATAAAAGAAATAAACATTGCAAATACGGGCAAGGTTGATTTTCTTGTCGGGCAACAACTTGACTTAACAGGCATTGCGGTAACCGCAACCCACGAAGAAACGGGGAAAATATCTACCGTTTCCGCAAATCACGTTGAAATTGACGCAAGCGCTTATAATCCTAACGCGGCGGGAACTTATGCTATCGGCGTTAAGTATACCGTTGACGGTAACCTTACAAGCACGCAGACCGTATTCGAAACGAGTTTTGACGTAAACGTTTACGCTTTTGACGGGCTTAAACTGGGTACGAACAAAATCAGCAAGGATGCGAACAGCGCGGCGGGCAACGGCGTTTATGCTAACCACGCGTTACGTCAGTTCTATTTTATCGGTGATACGTTCTCCGCGGACGGTTTGACGGTTACGGCGATAGGTAAAATCGACGAAAAGACACAAGAATTTAAACTTGGCGCAAGCGATTATGTTCTGAGCGGCGCGGATACCGCAACGGCGGGCAAAAAGACTGTTAAGATTGCTTATACCGCAAACGGACTTACTAAGGCTGTGGGCGTGAATATTTACGTGGCGGCAAAGAACGCCGAGCTTGCAACGGCAACGAGCGTTGACATTGCGGTAAACAAGGAATTTTCCACTAAAAACGTCGGTGTTAAGAGCGCGGCGGGGGCTTACAGATTTAAGACCGTTCAGCAGGCCGTTGATTTTATAAATAACGGCGTCCCTGCGGCGGCAAAGAAGAATGTTTATCTTGCCGAGGGCACTTACACGGAAAAGCTTGAAATTACTCAGCCGAACGTAACGCTTATCGGCGCGGGACAGGACAAAACGAAGATTGAATTCGATTCGCTGTACGGTGAAACGGACGAGGGCGGTTTTGTTCATACTACCGATTCCACCGCAACGTTGAACGTAAGGGATACGGCGGTTGGATTTGCGATGAGACATTTGACGGTTTCTAACAAATACAACACTCTGCAATCGTATGCAACGGCGAAGAGTAACGACAAACGCGCTTTGGCAATGCTAGTTCAGGCGGATAAAGTGACGGTTGAAAACTGTGCGCTTTTGGGCTTTCAGGATACGCTTGAACTGTTCACGGGCAGGCAGTACTTTGAAAACTGCCTTATAGTGGGTTCTACCGACTTTATTTTCGGTACGAATAGCGTAACTTATTTCCACAAGTGCGAAATCAGAAATCTTTTAAACGGTTCCAACGGCGGTTACGTGACGGCGTTTAAAGGGAATAACAAGGGTAAGGGTATTGACGATATAACTTACGGTGCGATTTTCGACGACTGTGACTTTACTGCCGAAGACGGCGTGCCCGAAGGCAAAGCTTCGCTTGGCAGAGCGTGGGGCGCTAACGCGGCGGTTATGGTTATGAATTCAAGGCTCGGCGCGCATATTTCTTTGTCGGCTGAAACGAATGCGGGCGGCAGATACATCAGTATGGGCAACGGCGACCCGAAAGACGCGAACTTCACCGAATATAACAACACAGGCGCCGGCGCTTTGACTGAAAGCCTGACGACGGTTACTTTGCTTGACGCTACGGCTGCGGCAAATTATAATAATCTTGCGTTCATATTCGGCACAAACGCAAACGCAAAGGTTACGTTTACGGAAGCCTGGAACCCCCTGCAATAAGAATATTAAATAACTTTAACCGCGGCGCGTGAATAACGCGCCGCGGTTTTTGGCGTGTAAAACCCTTATAAAATAAAGCGCTCCGCCGTTCGGCGGAGCGCTAAAAGTTTTTTATTGTGCCTTATGCGGCGGGGGAAAGAGTTACGTAGTAGAGGTTGAAACCCGTTACTCTTTCAAATACGTGGCTTCCCGCTTCAAGCGTAACGGTGATTACGTTATCGCCGTTTACGGAAGTGCTTGAAACGCTGTCGCCGTTGTACTTAAAGCTGCCGGAACCGTCTACGTAGAAACTTACGGTTGATTTGACGCTTGCCGTGATTGTAATCTTCATATCGGATTCAATCTTCATACCCTTTGAGTATGTTTTGCCCGTAGCGTTTATCGTAAGCGCGGCGGATTTATAGTTTATGGTTTTGCTGCCCCTTGACGCGGAGATGAAGGAGGTGTTGCTTAAACTGCCTTCAAAGGAGCAATCCTGAGCCTTTGCCAACAAATCGTTGAGCGAGGTTTCGATTGCCGAGTATTTCGTCTTTTCGTCGCCGGTGAGCGCATTCTGCTGGGCTGAGGACAGTTGAGCGTAGAGTGATTTAAGTGCGGTTGCCGCGGTGAGATTTGCACTGGTAACCGTTGTGCCTCCGAAAGCTGCCAAATTGTCCTTGAAGGCGAAGAGCTTTTCAAGCTGTGTTATTGCCGCCAGTCCGTCGGTTACCTTTTTGTAATTGGTTATCTGTGCCTGCTGGTTGGTTCCGCCTTCTTCGCTATCGCCGTCGAGGTTGTTGTAGGCAAGCTGTGCTTTTTCGTAAGCCGCTTTTGCGTTTGCTATTGCCGTTTGGTCGGTTACGGAAATCGTGCTTACATCCACGAGCGCCGCAATCTGGTCGTTTAAGCTCTTAACTGCGAATTGCGACCATTGCGCGAGCGCGGCGGTGAGGACGTGGTAATTGGTTACTTTATTTTTCTGCGAGGCGCTGAGTGCGTTGTATGCCGTCTGTGCGTCGGCTATCTTGTCGCCGGAATTTTGGGTTACCGTGCCTATCGCGTTTATAAGATTGATTACGGGGGTAACCGCAAGATTGTCGTATTTTTCAACCGCCGCCGTAAGGGTGGAAGCGTTTGTTATCTGTGCTTTTTGGCCTGCGGTGAGCGCGTTGTACGCCGCTTGCGCCAATTCGATTTTGTTCTTGCAGTCCAGTGAAAGCGAAACTTCGCCGATTGCGTTGATGTATTCGATTACGTTCCGGATTTTTTCGGCTTCGGTTACGCCCTGTTTGAAGGAAAGCGCGGTTATTCCGCCGTCCTTATCCTTTTGGCTGGACGATATAAAGTAAGTTCCGGGCTGTAAAGCGCCGGTGTAGGAGGAAATACCGCCCGCAATAACCGTGCCGTCTATTTTTACGAGTTCGCAACCGGTTATTCCCGTGCCGCTCGATTTTAAAGTGATTTCGGTGTTTTCGACAACTGTAAACGTTGCAAGCATTCCCTTGCCCTTTGCCGTGCCCGAGCTGTTCTTTGCGTTAATAAACTTAACGCCGCCCACAACGCCGCCTACGGTTGCCTTGCTTACGTCGATTGTAAGTCCGCTTTCGGGGACGTTTAACGCCGCCGAAGGTTTATCCGCGTCTTTAATCATACTTTCGCCTACGCGGGGCGTAAAGCCGTTTGCGCCTGCTTCGCGCAGCACTTTAATTCTTGCGGCTGCGGGGTCGTCCAAAAGACAATCGCTCTTTTTGTTTTTTGCGTCGTAATAGAACTGAGCGGGGTCGGTGTCGAATTTATCGTATTTCGTCGTGCCGTAAGCGCAACTGTTGGAAACGATTTGGTCGCGCGTGGCTGCATTTACGATAGTGTTCGTGCCGATGTTGGCGTAATACATATTGTTCCAGCCCTTTGCAACGCCGCCGGACTTTTCGGTTATGTTTTTACTGCCCTCATAATAGTTGCCTTCGGTGAATATGTAGCAATTTGCGCGGAGGGAGTGAACGTAACTTAAAGAAGGTTTGGAAATGTGCGAATAGGGCGTGGTGGATTCGGTTGAGTCGCCGCAAACATAGTTGTTATAGAAGTGAACGTTCGCCTGTCTTGTTAAAGGAATACGCGAGCCGCACTGATACCACATATTGTGATGATAAGTCAAATTATACTGTAATGAGTCGTCGGAAGAGCCTACAAGGTTGGTCTTGTGGCAGTACTCGAAGTAGTTATACGAAGCGGTGAAGTATTGTCCGCGCTTGAAGTCGCAGCTGCCGTCGCCCTCTTTTTTGTCGCTTGCGGCGGGACTTGCGCAATAGCCGGGGAGGAAAGTGTTGTGGTGTATCCAGCATCTTTCGACAGAGCCGGTTATTTTGCCGCCTTCCTGAACGCCTTCCATACCGATTGCGTCTTCGGGATATTCGTTAAAGGTTAAGTTTCTGGCTTCAAAGCTTTTGCCCTGACCGTTTACCGCGTCCGAGCCGGTCATAAAGTGGAAACCCCAACCTTTGATTTGCGCGTCTTCGCCAACGCCCTCGACGGTTATGTTTTTAAGGTTTCTCATTCGCGCCATATGTCCGTTGTCGCCCACCGAACCGCCTTCGTTAAGGCTGTTATATGCGGTGCAGCCTTCGGGCGTGGTTACGGTGCCTATAAATCTTATTGCTATAGGTTTATCAACCGATTTAAAGCCGAGCGAATTGCCGTTTGCCGCCCAAGTGTTGCCTTTGTTGCCGCTTTTATCTGTTTTTGTGTATTGCGCGTTGTTCAGCCACCAGCCTATGCCGTCGGCGTCTTTGTTCCCCCAGTCGGTTCCGGGGACTTTAAACATATTTACCGCCGCGTATTTTCCTGCGACGTCTTTCATAACGGTGTCTTTATTTTCGTTGGTTACGTAAATGACTATCGCGTCGTCTTTAAGGGTGCCGTCGTCGTTATATGCGCCTACGCCTTCGGTATAATTGAAGTGGGCGTAGCCCGAACGGTCGTAAGCCGAAACGGAAATTTCGGGAATATCAAAGGAAGTACCGGAGGAAGGAGTGATTTTAACCGAATACGAGCCTGCCTTTAAACCGACTATATCCACTCTTGCGCCGTCGTTATAAGGGCGGATAAGCTCCTTATCGACGGTTATGTAATTTCCGACGGAAGCGGGCTTATACTGAACCGTAGCCGAGGCGGGATTTGCTTCCGTCCACTCGATTGCAAGGCTTTCGTTATAAGCTTTTACTTCTTTTACTGCTTTATTTAAATCAATCCACTTTGCATAGAGTGTGTAATCTTTTGTTATCGCCGTTGAGAAACTGAAAATCGTGCCTTCGGCGAAATTTTCGGTAGTATACCATCCGGCAAGATATTTGCCGCCGTTTACAAGCCCTGTGGGCGCGGATACCGTACTGCCGGAGTTTACGCTTTGCGCACCGTAAGTTTGCGGCGTGTTGGTAACGAAAGTTACGGTGTGGGTGACTCCCGGCGCGGGCGCGGGAATGTCGGGATTGGGGTTAACCTGTGAATTTTCCGTTTTGCCGCATACGCAAACTCCGTTTGCATAGCTGTGGGAGGCGTAGGTGGTTGCGTCTGTTTCCTTGTCGTCGGGACATTGTTTCCAGTGCTGCGAAGCGTTGTGTCCCCATTCCGTGTAGTTGTGAACGTGATTTCCGTAATCGACGTCCTGCCCCATAAGATAACCGCATTCACATGTGCTCGAACCCGAAAAATCGTGTGCGGCGTAAGAATCCGGTTCTGCTTCTCCGTCGGCGGGACACGCTTTCCAGTGCTGGGTGGAGCTGAACTTCCACTCGGAATAATCGTGCGAGTGTCCGCAAGCCGAAGCCGCCGCGCAGGTCATAACCATTGAAGCCGCTAAAACGACCGCCGAGCCTTTTTTGATGAACTTCATTTTTTCTCCTTTATTCCGTGCGGAGCTTTGCCGCCCCGACTTTTACGGAACAAATTTATTTTATCACTATATTATATTAAAGTCAATGCGTTTAGTCCGGTTTTAAGAAATTATTTAACAAAATTTGTTAAATATTTACGTTTACGGCAGGTTGAACATGATAGAAAAAAACGGGACGGACGGTGCGGGCGGGAGAGCTGTTCAGCCGTCGGGCGGAGGGGTTTTGCGGGCTGAATTTAATTTTTGTGAACGCGGTTGGTAAAAGTTATTTTTTAAAACATATTGACAGAGGAATACGGAAGTGTTAAAATTGTGCAGTAAAACATATAATTATATGATGACGGTTCGTATATTTTACAGCGGACGTTTTATTGAATTCGGATGGGAAACGGTATGCTTGAAAAAGTAAATTCCCCGCGGGATATTAAAGGGTTTAACGTTAAAGACCTTGAAAATCTGGCGGCGGAAGTGAGGGACAAATTAATTGAAACCGTTTCGAAAAACGGCGGACATCTGGCTTCGAATCTGGGTACGGTTGAGTTGACG
The DNA here is from genome assembly GCA_910586065.1 of uncultured Christensenella sp. Lineage (GTDB taxonomy): Bacteria > Bacillota > Clostridia > Christensenellales > Borkfalkiaceae > Coproplasma. The sequence goes on from CAJUGI010000001.1 coordinate 134,090, forward strand.
ATTGCACTGCATACGCTGTTTGATTCGCCGGAAGATAAAATAATTTTCGACGTGGGGCATCAGGCGTATACGCATAAGCTTTTGACCGGCAGATACGGAAAGTTTGACACTTTGAGAAAAAAAGGCGGGATTTCGGGCTTTTGCGACAGGTTTGAAAGCGAGCATGACGTTTTAAACGAAGGACATTGCGGCACTTCCGTTTCGGAAGCGCTGGGCATTGCCGTTTCGAATAAGCTGAAGGGAAACGGTAATTACGCAGTGGCCGTCGTCGGCGACGGCGCGCTTACGAACGGAATGATATACGAGGCGCTTAATAACTGCGCCGATAAAAAGTTGAATCTGGTTATAATTATCAACGATAACGAAATGTCGATTTCGCGCAACGTGGGGGGACTTCACAATTATCTGACGCGTATGCGCTCGGGGATAAGATACTTCCGTTTTAAGCACCGTACCGAAAAGTTTTTGCTGAAAATTCCGCTGATTGGCAGGTATCTTGCTTCCGGTTGCAGAAGGTTTAAAAACTTTATAAAGAGAATGTTTTTGAAAGAGAGCATTTTCGAGGACCTGGGGCTTAACTATCTGGGACCGGTGGACGGTCATAATATAAAGAAATTGCAGGCTGTTTTAAAAGTTGCGAAAATGCACGACGAGTGCTGTGTCGTACACGTCTGCACGAAGAAGGGTAAAGGTTACGAACTTGCCGAAAAAGAGCCGTGGCTGTATCATTCGGTTGGGAAATTCGAGCCTGCAACAGGGGTTTCGGTTTGTGAGAGGAAGAGTTTTTCTTCGGTTGCCGGCGAGCTTTTGTGCGCCGCCGCGGCAAGCGACGACAAGGTTTGCGCTATTACCGCAGCGATGGGCGAAGGGTGCGGACTTGCGGAATTCGCCAAAAAATTTCCTGACAGATATTTCGACGTGGGGATTGCTGAAGAGCATGCGATTACGTTTGCCGCAGGGCTTGCGGTGAACGGAATGAAACCTGTAGCCGCTATATATTCGACGTTTGCGCAACGCTCTTACGACCAGCTTTTGCATGATATATCTTTGCAGAAATTGCCGCTTGTGCTGCTTTTGGACAGAAGCGGACTGGTGCCGGACGACGGAATAACCCATCAGGGAATATTTGACTGCGCCGTGTTTTCTTCCGTTCCGAACACTGAAATTTATTCGCCGGAAACTTACGGCGAACTTGAAAATTGTTTAAGCCGTGCGCTTGCGGGCGGCGGGATTTCGGTGGTGCGTTACCCCAAAGGCGGGGAGGCGGCGGAGCTAAGCGGTATATCGGGCGACGGTGGCGTGTGTTGCACCGAAGGCGCTGATGAGTCCGAAGTTGTGATTGTAACTTACGGCAGAATGTCCTCGGTTGCCGAAAAAGCCGCTGAAATTGTGAATGGGAAGCGCGGCGGAAAAGCCGTGGGGGTTGTTAAACTTGTTAAGATATTCCCTTTGGACTTTGAAGAAATTGCGGCGCATACTGCCAATGCAAAGCTTTTATATTTGCTGGAAGAGGGCTATAAGGAAGGCGGCATAAGCGAGAAAATCGCGGCATATATGGGGGGCAATTTTAAAAAGAAGTGTAAAATACACGCGGTTGAAAGGTTTATGGGACACGGAACGACCGAAGAGCTTTTCGAGGCTTGCGGATTCACTGCGGAAATAATTGCCGGAAATATTTTAAAGGAAACGGATTGATTTTAATAAAAAATGCGGCGGGCGAACTTGTTGGTTCGCCCGCCTTTTCGGTGTCTTAAAAAACGTTGAAACGTTAAACAATGCGGTATATATTGGGGTTAATTGCGGACACCGAGGATATGTACGCCGCGTGCGACGGCGAAATTGTAGGAGTTTAACGGTTTGTTGAACGCGTCGTACGAATGGGCGGCAACAAGAATTTGTCCGCGTGAAAAACCGACTACTACGGGCGAGTGGTAGAAGTCGCCGTTGGCGCGTCCGAGCTGGACAATGTCGCCGATTTGCAGATTTTTGAGGTCGGTTTCTTCGGCGAACGGTCCGGCGCCGTCGTTGTTTATAAGAAAATTATACAGATATTCCACGCCCGTCCAGCTTGCTGTTCTGTCGTTTGCATTATTATAAAACCAGCCATATATAGGGGTGTAGTTCATAATTTTTGCTCCTGCGTAGATGCATTGGGAGGCGAAGTTGGTGCAGTCGCCGCCGAGTTTTGAGAAGTCGTAAAATTGCGGATTTCGTTTAAACGCCCATTTTTTTGCGTACGCGAGCGCCGCTTCGCGGTTATAATTTAAAATTTCCATACTGACATTTTATGATTTTAGTGCGGTTTTTGCGCAAACGGTTTGTTTGCCGGTTCGTCGGAGGCGGTTTAATTTTGCTTAATTGCGCCGGTCGGCGGGGCGTAAAACGTACGGAGCGGTTGGTGGCTGCCGGATTTTCGGAGAAGAAAAATAATTATAAATATGTCGAAACACGGCGGCGTGTAATTGACTTGCGCGCGCGTTTATATTATAATAATGTAGAAGTATAATTTTTTTACGGTAAGTGAGTATGACGGTTAATTTTTGCATCGGTTTGGATTTGGGTAGCGATACCATGAAAATCGCTTATGCTTATACTGCGGACGGCGCGGAGCGTTCGGGTAAAATTTCGTGCGGGGATACTTCGCTTACCGCTATTCCTGCCGTGGCGTATTTCGACGCCGAAAACGACAAGTGGTATTTCGGGGAGCAGGTTGACAAGGCGGCCGAAGAGTCGTTTATTACCGTTGTTAAAATAAAGAGACTTTTATCTTTGCTTTCCGGTGCCGGCGGCGCCGCCGTAAGCGCAAAAAACAAGGATTATTACAGGACGGGAAACGAGTTTCCCAACTTTTATTTTCCCAGAAGGAAAACGGTTGTAAAAAATTTTGACGAGCTTGTTAAAAACGAAATGACTTTTACCGCTGCGGGACATACACCGCAAAGCGTGTGCGAGGCGTACTTCGATTATTTGTGCGGCGTTGTGAAAAAGCGGATTGCGGAGCTTGTGAAACTGATTGGCGCGGACAGACACGGTATGCTGTATTCGGTTGTTTATCCGCCTCACTCCGGCGCCGAATTTACCGCCGAGATTGACAGACTGGTTGAAAGAGCGTTTGGGAAGGCGCCAGAAAGGTCGCTTTCGATGACTAAGGCGCTGAGTGTTTTTGCCATTCACTGCGGAAAGATTAAAAAGGGGGAGAGCGCACTCATATTCAATATGGGCGAAGAGGAGATTTCGGTTGTAAAGGCGAATCTGCTTGCGAACGGGCTTTCGGTGGACGGCGTGGACGGACACAACGTTCCGCTTGCTCTCGGCGGAAACGATATAGACGACGCGGTTGCCGATTACCTTGAAGAGGGCTTGTTTTCGCGCGAGACGATGGGCTCGCCCTCGAGCGGGTTGCAGGGGCACGTTGTGGAATACGGTTTGCAGGCAAAGCAGTATCTGTTTGTAAAGGACATAAAGACGGCAAAGATTTTGCTGGGTATGAGCGGGAACGGATTTTTTGCTTCGGGCGTGCCCGTATGCGTTTCGCGCGATTTGTATATCCAGAAAAAAATAACCAAAGAAGAATTTTTGAGGTGCGCGGGCATTTCCGCAAATTCCGGCACGGCAAAGAAGATACTCGATTACATACTGACGGAAATAAGACGCCCTTTGAATTTTAACGTTAAAAAAGTGTTTTTGTCTGGCGGGCTTGTTGAAACTTACGGACTTGTGGATTATTTGCGGAGAGAAATTAAAAAATCCGGCGTCGAGGTGTGTACGTTCGAGAACGACGAAATCGATTACGACGAGGTTGAAAACAACGGCTTTAACATAATGGGGCACGAGGACGCCGTGTACGCGCCGGCACTCGGCGTGGCGCTTGCCGCGCTGAAAGATTATAAAGTTAAAACGGTTATCGCGCTTTCGTACGGATTGAGACTGTTTACCAACGACGCTTACTGCAAGCCGTTTTATGCGATTCTCGTAGAGAGAGGCACGGAGCTGAAAAACAAAGAAAACACTTTTACCCGAAAGAACATAACTACGGGCGACAGGTGCGAGCAGTCGGACGAGATGCAGGTAATTGCGGCGCCTATCACGGAAAGAGAAATTCAGCAGAGGAAGTACAGGGAGAAGATTTCTTACTTTTTACTGACCGACGGCACGGTGAGAATGAGTATGCCTATCGATGACCGGGTTGCTATGGCGAGACTGAAAGAAGCGATAGGCGTGCGCGCGATTTCGGGCGGCGGATTTATTAGAAATTATTATAACGGGCGCAGGGTGTATCTGCCCTTGGGAATTTCGATAGCGATAGGCGTTTCGATAGACTCGGAGGGGCGGGCGAAAGCTTATGTGACGAACAACGACGGCGACAGGCTTGTGCAGGTTGAGTATATGCGACAGATTGGGAACGCAAAGGACGACAGGTGGGCGCGTACGGGCAACACGGCTTACGTTAAAGCCAGCGCGGTTAAATTCGGTTTCAATCTGGACGGATTCGTTGTGGACGGTAACGACTGACGGGATAAGGAGAAAATATGGACGAGAAATTCGAGATAGAAATAGACGGGTCGGCGTTTGACGCGCAATCGCAGAGCAGTAATCTGCAAGGCAGGCGCCAGTATACGCGCGGAGTTGCCGAAATGCAGAATACGGTTGAGGCGCTTGACAGGTACGACGATTTCGGCGAACTGAAAATAGGCGCGGATAAATATGAAAAAGCGGCGAGAAGCGTTTACGGAATTCCAAAGTCGGTTGACCACGCGGGAGGAGACGTTATTTTCGAGCATCAGAAGAGCGCGGCGCTGCAGTTTTTGCGCGATTTGCGCGGATTCGGACTTCTTGCCGACGTTGTGGGAAGCGGTAAAACGTTCGAGGCGGGCGTGATACTTTCGGAGCTTGCCGTAAGAAACAAGGTTAAATCTCTTTTGGTTGTGGCGCCCAATCAGGTTTTCGATAACTGGGTGGAAGTGCTTGAAGAGAGGTTCGGGCTCGGTAAGGGCGTTTTGTATCAGGTTAGAAATAACGAAAACGAGGACGGAAAGACGAAGAATCCCACGTTTGCGCAGGTTCTGGGCGAAGTGGGTACGACGCGCGACGGAAGGTTTTTCCGCCCGAACAGACCGATTATCGTGGACGTGGAAGTTTTTGCGGAGTGGAAAAATTCGGAAGGACTTTTAATCGACGTAATAGTCGTTGACGAGGCGCACCACCTTTGCGAGGAGAACGGCAGGTATCCTTACGCGATGAAACTTTTATCGGAGATGATGAAGGTCAAAAAAGAGGCTGAGGCTACTTACTGCCTACTTTTAACCGCGACTCCGCATTCCGGCAATCTTGCCAATATGTTCAGGCTTTGGTATTTCATACGCTGCCGCGGCGGCAACCCCGAAGACTTCGTACAGGAAAAGGAAGAGAGCCGTTCGGCGGAATATAAGGCGGAAAACAAGTTCTATTACGAAAATATTTGCCACGGTTCGTCGAACATAACCGAATTTATCCGCAAGGTAACTCACGAGGAAGTTACCAACAAGCACTATAAAGAGCTTGCGGCTTATCTCGGCGTTGACGGAATGAAGGATTTTTCGTTGAAGTCGGAATACGAACAGTCGATGAAGATTACCGAATTTCTGGAGGACAGAAAGAACCTCGAACTGCGTACGAAAGTTATGCACAGCGTGGCGGGGGCTTACCATAACGGTGTGTTGCGCTCGATTATGATAAGGCAGGCAAATCATCTTTCGAAAGAGAAGAACGTTAAAAACGTATTCTTTTTTCCCGTTCCCTCCGCGGTTAAGTCTGTGGAAATAACGGGGCTGAACGAAGAGCCGCTTACCGTTGATTTTTTAAAAACGGACGCGGATTTTATGCCGTACGTGAACGCAGACGGTGAAAAAAGCACGCTTTGCGAGTACATAAAGAGAAACAAGAGAAACGGAATGGAATTCAGTTACGCCTATTCCGAAATTTTTAACGCGATACTCGGCGTTCTTTCGAAAAAAGAGGGCGTTGATAAAATATTCACTAAGAAGGGGTACGCAAAATATTATTCGGACCGCGTTTTGGGAATGACCGAAAACGTTGCGAAAAATACCGCGCTTGTACCGGTTAAACACAGCGCACAGAAGCTCGGGTATAAATACGAATACGCAAAAAAGATATTATCGGCACACAAGGGAAGGGTGCTGGTGTTCTTCGATTACGAGCTGGGCAAAAACGAAACGGTTTACGACGAATTTATCGAAGCGCTTTCCGCCGAGGAGAAATTCAAAAGCAGGATAATTGTCGGGAATTCTTCGGGCAAGAACAGGATTGTTGAGGAGTTCAACAAAAAAGACGACGCTATTCTTGTGGTTAAGGACGCGGGATTTACCGAGGGTGCGAATTTGCAGGCGTGCAACGTTATTATAAACTATCAGGTAACTCCCGACCCGCTTGCGATGGACCAGAGAATAGGGCGTATATTCCGTTTGGGACAGAAGAACGACGTTGAAATTTATTCGCTTGCCGATATGCACAGGCTTGAGGGCTTTGCGCTTGCATATTTTGCGAGCATAGGGCTGCTTTCGAGTAACAGCGGCGACGCTACTATTCTTGCGGGAAGCAACAGCGACAATATGGTGGCAATACGCTGCCGCGAGTGCAGAAAAGTTAAGCTTTTGCCCAGACAGGAGTATGAACTGGAGCTGGAAAAGTATAAAAAGACGGGCAGCCGCGGTTCGGTGCTCGTCTGCGACGACAAGCCGCAGTGCAGGCTTAACAGCCCCGACGGCAAGGGAACGCTTATGAGCGAGATAAGCGTTTACGACTTTAAATGCGACAACTGCGGAATTGTTTTGAGCCGCTCGGTAAGCGACGAAGGGTATTTGTGCGTTTCGCGCAATGACGGCGGCGAAAAAGGAAAGATGTGCAACAGCGGCGAGTATGGCGACAGGGCCATTTATTGCCGTAAGATTTGCTCGCTTTCGAACTGCGGCTGGTTTAAAAACAACAAGACGCTTGCAAACGGGTGTACGGCGCTGAAGGCTTATAGAGAGAATAAAAATATTTCGGACGCGGAGCTTGGAATGTTCTGCGCGACGTGCCGCATTAAGGAGTGCCACGACGAATGCAAGATTAAAGACGTGGGTCCCGACGAAATAAGCGCGTGCTCGACGTGCAGATATTCGGAGTGCTCGCCCAAACCTTACGTTCTGGATTTTGACGACAAGTGGTCGGCGGAATGCCCTGCGTGCAGGGCAAGAAAGAGACGCGGACTTTTAAAGCCGATTGTTGCCAGAACGTTTGCGACGTTTATAAGAGAGAGCTGGAAGTTTGCCCACGACGGAGGCGAGAGCTTTTGCGAGAATCTGGGCAGAGAGGCGGACAACGTGCATTTTGTGCGCGATATACTTGGGGACGACGGAGAGACGAGGCGTTAAATTATGGCGAATATTGTTATCGGAAACGAATTTAAAACCGAGTTCGAAAGTATTCAGAGACTCTATAAAGAGGGGTATCTTTCGGGCGGGGTTCAGATTAAGCGCGTAACGCGCGACACAATCGAAACCGCGGCGAACACGTTTATTTTCAATCCCTGCGAGCGCGGTGTAAACGGTTCGGACGGCAGCGGCGAAATTAAAGCTTCGTTTAAAAAAGACGGAGCCACCTGGTTTGCGCCGTTGAGGGGAATTGCGGCGGACAGCAGCAATGCGGACTGGGAACAGCTCATTATGGACGTTGCGGCGGACTATCATAAGCATTATTCGCTTATCGAGTTCAGACAAGTGAACGACTCGGTTTCGCGCGAGGCTGAAGACAGGCTTATAAACCGTTTTAAGACTGAATTTATCGAGCGTGTGTTTACGGGAGGAAAAGCGTTTTCGGCGCCGGTGCGCTATGGTGCGGAAAGGGAAGATATTTACGGGATTTCGGTGAGAATGGAAATTTCGAGCGGTACCGGCGAGAGTAAACCTGTTTTGGGTAAACTGTATTTTTCGGAGAGCGCAAGGGAACTTGTTCCTTTGCCGTTTAAGGAAGCTGAAAAAATAGATTCGTTTTTGTCTGCTTCGGTGCCGGACGACGAGGGCGCAAAGCCTGCGGGATGGTCGGATTTGGTTGACAACAGGCTTGTGGGGAAAGTTTTCGACGGGCTGGCGAAAGTTATCGATAGCGGACGTTACGCAAAATACGTTTGTTTCGGCGGCGGGGATACGGAAGTTATCCGCTATATGCTTGACAGCCTTGCGAACACCGGCGAGCACGGTGAAATCAAAAAACTGCAGTGCTCGCGCATAAAGGTGCTGGGAATATCGCACGTGCAGTGGGAGAAATCGGCTTACGTAATTTCTTCGCAGGGGAGAGAAATTTTAAAGGCGGTGGTAGGGCTTAACGGTACGGTCAGCCTTATATGTTTAAATTGCCTTGAGAGAGGGAAAACCGAGTATCTTGTTAACGGTAATGAAATTATTTACCCCGAGGACGTTAAAACGGCGGGGCTTAAACGGTATCTTAATCCTGCGGAGCCGGATTTCGGCGTGAGCGACGAGGACGTGAACAAAATTATCGTGAACAGCGAAATAAAAAATCATCTGTTCACCGTAAGATGCGCCGAGAATATGAGAAACCCCAACTGTGCGCGTATGGTTTGCGCTTCGCGCGTGGTGGAAGTTAAAGAAGGCGACAAAACCGTAAGAAAGTGCAAGGGATGCAGTTATCCCGAAATAGTGTATTCGGATATATTTGCGGGGGGCGACGCCAGATATACGCCGCACCTGAACTTTGCTACCGACAGGATGACGCTTGTTAAGGAAAAGACCGAAACCTGCCTTTGTTGCGGCAGACCGTTTACGCAGAGCAAAATTTCGAAAGAGGGGCTTTGTTCGTTTTGCGGCGGCGCGCATGATTATACAAAGGCCGGCGGAGAGCTTTACCGCGAATATAGCGGAATGCTGGGATTGGGCGTAAGGCTCAGCCATCTGTTTACAAAAAAATATTGCCGCGAGGACGGCGGCGTTTTGTTGTTTGTTCTGGGCAACGACAAGTACGTTTTCGATAAACTTAACGCGCAGGAATTCGGATTTGTTTCCAAACCCGTGAAGTTTAAGAGATACGGCGGAGGCAGACGCAATGTTTAAGAGAAAGAACGAAAATTATTCACCCGTAGTTTCGGCGGGAACAAGAAGCCCCAAAGGGTTTTTGCTGATAAGCATTATTGCCGCGCTGTGTGCGGACGTGTGTGTTTCGGCAATTCTGATATGGTCGGCGGTGCCGGTGCTTTATTGGATTTTTCCGGTGCTTGCAATGGCGGCGGACGCGCTGTTTTTGCTGTGTGCGGTTTTTACAAACTTCCGTTTTAAATATTCCGTGGGCGAGCTTTGCGCGTTTGTCGTGTTTATATGCGCAATTGCGGTTGCAGAAAACGTTGTGAACCTGACGGGAGAAACGGTTACTCTTTCGGTAGCTGCCGCCGTGATGTGGACGGCTTCGCACCTTTTATCGGTAATTTGCGTTGTCGCCACTGCCGTGCACGCGTCCAAGAGGATAAGAGGCAATAAGATTGCCAAGATTATTGCGGCTTCGCTGTTTTGTGCGCTTGCGGCGGTATGCGCGGTTTTTTACGGTTTGTACGTGTTCGGCGGAGGTTTTTTCGGTCAGGGCGGTTACGGCGTGCGCCCGCTCGAATACGTTTATAACGAAGTTACGGACAGCTATTCCGTTGCCGGCGTTATGCAGGGCAGAGGAGAAATAGTAGTTATTCCCGAAACGTTTAACGATAAAAAGGTGGACGGGGTAAGTTATAAGGTTTTTTGCGCGGAGGGCGTGACGGACGTGCATATGGCGTCTGCGGATGTTAAATTTACGGACGCGGAGGAGCTTTCTCATTTCGGCGGGGAAATAAATATACACGCCGATAAAGAAGACGTTGAAACTTTGCGCGGCGCATTTTATTCTGCCAGAGGTACGACTTTTAAAGCGTACGATTTGGCTAACTGCGTGGTGCCAAACGTGGACGCGGACGAGGTTTACGTTGCGTTTGCTTACGACCAAGACAGTTACGCCGCGGTAAACGGCAAAGTTTTGCCGATATGGACCGGCAAAAAGGGTGACGAGTTCCGCTTACTTTTTACATATTACGAAAATTATTCATACATAAGATATAATTCTTCTTCGGATGAAAGCGGGCTTTACGAAAGTTATACGGGATTCGGCGGAAAGGTTTTAAAGGAACTTAAGTTTTTCGACCCGTCGAAAGAGGTTGAAGGCGATGTCGTTTCCGGCTGGGGTGCGGAAGGAAACACCGTGCTTGACGGCGCTGTAATAAACGACAGTGTTAAGGTAAAGGTTGAGTTTGAAAACGTTTACCGCATAAAAGTGCAGAACGACAACGACGCGAAGTACGAACCCGGCGCAATTTTTAAATCGTTGTACACCGGCGGACAATTTGTCGGCTACAGATACGCAACGGCGGCGACTTTCGACGGCGTTTTAAACGAAATAAATGACAGCCGACAGGGATTTACTTTGAGCTATAATTACGGCTTAACCGCTACGGAGAACGGTCAGCCCTACCGCGGCTTTGAAAATTCTGTTTCCGGCTCCGTTAGCAGCCTGACTTCGAACACGGTGTACATTTATCCCGTGTGGGATTTGAACGCGCCAACCATTACTTCTGCAACCAGTAATGCGGCGGGCGGCAAAATAGTTTACGGCGAGGACCTTGAAATTAAAGCGGCGGCGACTGCGCCGGTGGACGGAATGAATGTTGCTTACGCGTGGAGCGGAGCTTATACAACTTCCTCGCAAAGTTTTAAAATACAGCGCGTCGGGCTTAACGACGGCGGGGATTTTAACCTTACTGTTACGGTTTCGGGCGATAACACTTCGCTTACTTCACAGGCGAAAGCTTCGCTTACGGTTGAAGTTGCAAAGCGCCCCGTGTACCTTGACTGGACGGGTACCGAAGCGGTAACCTATAACGGCGCGGAGCATAGTATTTCGTTTGAAGTAAGAGCACGGCAGACAGGTTCGGGCTTGCTCGACGATGACGGCGTAAGCGTTCACATTTACAGTCAGAACAGCTTTCCCGTGAATATAGGTACAAGTAGTGCAACCTTCAAAAACGCGGGTGCTTACACCGTAGGGGGAAGGTTAAATAACGTTGCGGCGGCGGATAATTATTATATTGTAAGCAGTACCGAAAGCGTGCAAAAAGTTATTAACAAAGCTCCGCTGGATATAACCTGGACGGGGACTTCGGAATTTGTTTACGACAAGACTTTGCACGCTCCCGAATACACCGTTTCGGGCGGGTTCGGTTCGGACGATACTATGATTAGCATAGACGGCGCAAGTATATACGCCAACGCATATACGAATACGCAATATTACACGGCGACGGCGGTTACTTCGAACAGCAATTATTATATAACCGAAAACACGAAAAGCAGGCGCTTTACCATTGCGCAGAGAGAGGTAACGTTAAGCTGGCTTACCGACACGATAGGATATACGGGCGAAGAACTGGCTCCGCTTGTCGTGCTTTCTTCGGATAATTTAATCGACGGCGACGCTTTGCGGCTTAGCAGAACGGGCTTTCAAAGAAATACCAACGAATATACGGGAATACCCGAATACATAGCGACTGCGGTGGTCGGCAACAGAAACTACAAGGCTACGGCGGCTACGGCAACGAAGAAATTTAAGATAGTTCCCAGAAACGTTTCCTTTGTGTGGGACAGCGCCGCGTCGTTTGAATATAACGGCGCCGTGCAATACCCTAAGGTGACCGATATAGACGGCGCTGTCGCTACCGAGCTTGAGGCGCTTAAAGCTTCGATAAGCTATACGGGAGGAGGAAAGGACGTTGCCGGCGGAAGTTATACTGCCTTTGCAACCCTTTTAAATAAGAATTATTCCGTTGTGGAAAGTTCGCGCACAAGCGGATATTATACTATAACTCCCAAGGGAATTACGGTAACGTTTACACAAAGCGTTATGCCGTATATGGGTACTACAATGACGCCTACGCACAGCATTGACGGAAGAATAGGCAACGACAACGTGGGGCTTGTGCTTGACGGACGCGGTGAAAATGCGGGGGATTACACCATTACGCCGAGAGCGACGAATGCGAATTATAAAGTGGTTTCGGAACCGTTTAACTATACGATTACAAAGGCTCCTATCGCATTTGAATGGACGTCGGGGGCGCTTGTTTATAACGGACGGGTGCACAGCCCCGTACCTACGGTAAACGGCACGATTTATCCCCGCGACCAGATTGAAATTGTTTGTACTTACGACAAGCCCGACGCTAACCGCAAAAATATCGGGCAGTTCACGGCAACGGCAAAGATTGTAAGCAAAATTCCTTCGAGACCGGCGGATAATTACGAAATTATTTCGGGCGCAACGAATGAGTTTTTTATAAATTACGTTCAGCTTGAAATATCTGTTTCGAATACGAATTTGGTATATAACGGATATGCTCAGGCGCCCGTCGTTGAAATTAAAAACAAATCGGCGATTGTCGAAGGCGATGTTCTCGAGCTCGTAGTTACGGGCGGCGGAACCGAAGTCGGTTCTTACACACTGACGGTTAAGCTTAAAAACAACAATTCGGAGCCTGCGAAAAATTATAAGCTTAAATATGAAAACCAATTTGATTTGGAAATAAGCGTTAACTTTAATATAATTGCGCCGGACGCGCGGCGGATTGATTTTGCCGAGGGCGGAAAAAGCTTTTATGAGGAAGTTGCCGAAGCGCGCGCGGAAGGAGGGAGCTTATGATTTGCGAGCATTGCAAAAAGGAATTTAAAGAGCCGCTCGAACTTTATAACGGCGAGTGGGCGTGTCCGTTGTGCCGCGAGAATATAAGCGTTACTTTAAAGGAACTTGTAGTCACGCACGAAAACGAGGAGCTTTTCAACCTTTCGGAAATTTGCTATTTCCGCGCGATTAAGGCGGAGAACCGCAAGGATTATCAGCGCGATTTGAATAAGGCGGTAAGTCTTTGCCGCGAGGCGGCGAAGTTGCAGCACCCCAAAGCGCTTTTAAGAATGGGTTATTATTACGACGCGGGATATATCGCGTTTGATATAAACGAAGCCTTTAAGATGGCTCACGATTATTACAAAGCCGTCTGGACGGCGGCGCGCATAGACGTGAATTATGTTGGCGGCGTTGCCGAAGACTGGGGAGCAAACGGAATTAAGCTTAAAGAACGCGCCGCGCTGTTATATTTAAACCTTTTAAAGAACGTACCCGAAAAGTATTCGAATAACGCGGTTTATAACTACGGCGACGCGAAAGCGGCGGTAATTGCGGCAGGATTGCCGGTTAAGCTTGCAGACGGCGGTGCGGACGGACGCGAAGAGGACAGGGCGGTTAAAATTCTGGAAATTTTCGAATCGTGCAAGTCGGGAGAACGCGCGCCGTTGTTCGGGATTTTAAGAGTGGACGGAGAAACGTTTAAGCGGCTTGCCGAAATTAAGGACGCGGGAAAAAAGGAAAAGCGTGCAAAGCTGTTCAAATATGCGGTTTCGGTGGATATAGTTATGCTTAACGAGCAGACGGGCAACGCAAAAACCATAAGAAAAGAAGAGGACGTTTCGGTAATAAAGGACGACGAACAGTATTATTTATACTTTTTCAACGTCGGCGGCAAGCAACCCAAGGCGGGCAACTTCAAGCGCGCGCAAAAGGTAATAGAAAGGGAAACAAACCGCGGCGAATACGGCAGGGTTTTGGAGCTGGGCGACAGGGCTAAATCACTGGGCGGGGATTTTGTGTTTTATGCGGACGACGTTTTAAAATATAAATCCAAGTCGGAATCGTTCGCTCATGCGGCGGGAGATTTGATTAACGCTGTTTTAAAATAAAGGAGTTAAAAGATGTTAGGTGACAAAATTCAGAAAATAGAGATGACTGCGGCGGCGAACGGGCTGGCGGTGCACAGAAATTTCAATGTAAGGTATATTGCAAGCCACAGTTATTTTCGTGCGCCGGAAATTCTTGCGGACCAGATTGCCGACGATTTGCTTAAAATCTGCGATTCCGGCGTGAACAGCGGATTTAACGGTTCGATGAAGAGCGCGATTTCAAAGCTTACTTCGCTGATGGTGGATTTGACCAAGGTGCGTGAAAACGACGTTAAAGCTTACAACAAGTGCGCCGTGCAGAGGGATAAAGTTATGAAATCTTTGGAATTGCGCGGAGAAGAGGTAACCGAGGAAACAGGCATAAAGGCTTCCATTAAAAAATATATCGATACCTCGGTTAAGGCGATTGATACTTTAGAGGCGTTGAATTCGGAAGAGAACGATTTTTGTACGATTGACGAAAAGCAGATTAAGCGGTTTAACGAGAGCAAGGAAAAGTTTGAGGAGCTTTTAAAAGCTCTGGATAAAGTTTCGGACGTTTCGAGTAAGGACGCGGTTGCGTATTCGAACAGCGTGATAAAGTGCATTTTAGACTGGCGTGAAGCGTTTTCCGAGAGGATGTGCACGCCAGACACCGTTAAAAAACTTGACGAGGCGATTGAGCTTTTGAATAAGTGGGCGCAGAACGTTAAGATAGTTTCTAAGCGCGAAAGAGCTAAAGAGGCGGAATTCGTAAAGTATGAAGAAGACGACGTCGGCAGGCTTTCGGAGTGCACGGGAACATTTGAGACCTTGCAGGTATTTAAGGACAGAATGGACGAAAAGGCGCGTGATATCGAAGAGAGCAAGAAGAGCCTCAACGAATACGACGGACAGCTTTTAGAAGTTAAGAACGCGCTTATTAACCTTGAAAACGACAAAAAACAGATTGCCATAAACCTGAAAAACACGGGCGACGTGCAGGCTGCCAACCTTGCCGCGGCGGACCTTAAACGGCGAAAAAACGAGCTGGAAAACAAGTACCGTGAAATAAGCGCGGCTATTAAGCGGAGTCAAGCCTTAAACGCGGACATAACCGCGCAGGAGAAAATATATTCGCGCCTTAAAACCGTTTACGACAAGGTGATGACGTATAAAAAGGACCCCGCCATGCTGTGCATTATTACAAACGGGGTTAACTTTACTTCGCTTGCAAAGATGTTCAGGGGCGTTTTCGACAGTGAAACGGTAGATAACGCGCTTAAAGACATAGTGAGAATTAACACCACGGTAAACGAGTTGAAGGGTATGAGAATAGAGACGGCGCAGAAGCTTACGCAATTTGTGGATATTGCCGATTCCGTTCTGAATGATTATGTTATAGAAGAAGAGGAAAAAGAGGAGATTGTGCTTGAATCCAAGAACGGAATGAGCGCTGACCTTTTGAGTATTCTGGGTGAACTCGAAGGCGCGGATTTGGAAGAAAAGGAGGAAGAAAAGCAGACGAATAAAATTTTGGACGAGCTGGGTATTCCTCTTACGGACGACGACAACTGATTTGAATTATGAGTTATAAGGACATACTCGAAAAGGCAAACGCCGCATATATAAGGGAAACGGAAACCCGCGCGCTTGCGGTTCAGACCGAAGCTTTGGATAAACTTTTGGCGGAAAAGGACTTGCTGCCGGATTACCGTGCGAAAGCCGAGGCTTTGCGGCGCAGAATGTACGTTAAGCTGTGCGCTTTACTGTATATTAAAAGTTTCGACGGCGCGGTTTTGGAGAGAACGTTGAATTATATTGCCGCCGAAAAGCCTGATTGCGAAGAAAAGGGATTTAAAAAGACGGTTGCGGTAATGGACGCGGCGGCGGAGTTACTTAAAAAAGTTGCTTTTGCCGCTGAACGGACGGATGAAATTAAAAAATCGCTTTTATACCGCGGCGTGCAGGTTGCGGATTTTGACGCCTGCGGCGTTGCGGCAAAAGAAATTACTTTTATAAAAGAGACCGTTGAGAAACAGGAGTTTTTGAATCCGTTCGGCGAAAACGTTGCGTTTGCCGACGTGCGTGCAGAGATGTTGAAAAGGCTTGACGACGTGCTTTCGGAAGTAAACGGAATGGGCGCGGAGGCGGTTAAAAGCGCGGTAAGCGATTACGTTTTTGATATATCGGACGAATTTGAGCTGTATGAATATTTTCCTCTGCCCGATTGCGACGAGGGCGGAAGGGCGCGCGCAACCGTTTTGTGTACGCCGTTTAAGGACGAGGCCAAACTTTATGCGACTTTTGCGCGCAGGGAAACGCAGGACGAACGCGGGCGCAAAAATAAAGTTAAATTATATTGTTTAGACTGTTCGGTGTTTGAAAGAAACGGTTTCGGGTTTGCCGAAAACGTGTTTATGTTTTTAAAAACGGAGAATGCGGACTGTTTGGCTTTTGGCGCGGAGGCGTTAACCGATAAAGTGCAAACGGCGTTTTTGAAATGTGCGATGCACTACGGAAAAGACGGAGGACAAGTTTTTGTCGTTGACGAATCCGGCGACGGAAAACTTTACGCGGCGGCGCTTGCCGCGGCGCAGGAGGACAAAACGCTATCTTCCGTGGACGTCAGCAGGACTTATATTTCGGTTCCCGCATATTCGGACGCGGAACAGGAACTCAGGGACAGAGGGATGCTTTCGGAACCCGCCGATTACGAACGTTTGAAACGTATGCCGTTTATGGGGTTTGCGGGGCTTAACAAAATCGTACGGGCGTGCGTTCAGGGAATGAAGAACTGGTACGACGTAGGCATAAGACTTTCAGCCGAAAATCGGGAAAGAGCCGAAAGATATTTAAGGAAGTTGCCGTCGGTATATCTTTTGATAGATTCGGGCTGGGGGGATTTTTCCTCTTTCGACACGGAAAAAGACGACGGCGGACACGAATTCGATTACGACGGAATAAAGAGCGTTCATCTTAAAAACATACGCGCGATAGTTGAGAGCGGTGAAAGCGTTTTTGCAAAGTGCGGAATGATAGCGCGTTACTGCACGACCGGCGGCGGCGACAGGCTGGACTGGCAAAAACTTTCGAAAGACGAAATGCAGGACAGGCTGGATATGGCAACGAAACTTGTGTTTAAGGTGCTTGGAGTGACGGAGGTCGTGCCGGAAGTTCAGCTTTTGGATGAACTGGACAATCCGACGGCGGGCGGACTTTGCATTGACGGCGGCAAGCAGATACGGTATAAATATTCGTGTATGCTCGGCGACTGGGAGTGGGCGATGGGATGTATCGTTCACGAAAGTTTTCACGCTTTGCAGAACAAACTTGCGCAGGGCGGCTGGTCGCGGTGGTATTACGACAATATGGGCATAACACGCGGCAGAGTGGAGCAGTGGCTGCGAACGAGAAAGATATATAACCCGAACACAAAGAGCGACGTTTATCAGGTTCATATTTACGAGAGTGACGCGAGGGCTTTCGAAGCAGACTGCGACGACGGAAGAAATTATGCCTGGAACGGAATGGATTTTGATTTCTGATATAAAGAAACGCATATATTCGAACTGATTTGGCTTAAGAGGGAATAAGTGGAGCTTTTAGACAATTTTATTAACGAGCTTTTGCATATTAACGACGCAAGAGCAAACAAATTGATAGACGTGGGGAATCTTTTTGCCGCCGGAAATTCCGCGGACGGCGAAAAGGCATTTAAGCTGTGGCGCGAGGGCGGCAACGAAGGGGCGGTTATGCTTGCTACCGCCGCGGCGCGTAAGGGAAAACTTTCGAACAGGACTGTTCTGGAAAATTCCGCGCTTACAAAAACGCTTGTAAACAATCCGAAAGTTGAAAAGTGGCTCTGGAGCAATTTGAACGGCGTAAGCGACCCTAAAAAACTTGACGGATTTATTGACGGCGTTTATAAAGAATTGAATTTAAAGGGCAATAACCCGCTGTTTTTGGGTGTCGGTTGCCTTAAGTGGGAAACTGCGGTTGCCGACGGAATAGAAGCCGTGTGTTCTCCGCTTTTGATTTTCCCCGTAAAGCTTGTGCGCGGCACGCAGACAAGCAACGTGGAGATAGAGTTCGTTGACGACGACGCTTATTTTAATCCTTGTCTTATTCACAGACTGAGACGCGACTTATCCGAATATGTATCGGACAACTTTCCGCACCCCAACGGAGAAGGGGCGGATTTTGACGCGCCTGTCGATTTAAATGTGCTCGGCGACGGGAATTTATATTTTGAACGGGTGGAAAAGCACGTTAAAAACTGTTCCGGCGGCGGGGCGTTCGAATTTTACCGCAACGCGCTTGTAATTGCGCAGTACAACCACAGCGATATGTGTATGTATTACGACGTGCGGCGCAACAGGGAAAAGATTTACGCAAGTCCGCTAGTTAAAAAAGTTTTCGGCGGCGGTGCGGAACAGGAACCTCCCGCACAGGATTGCGGCGCCGATTTTATTCTGCCTGCCGACAGCATACAGCAAAAGCTGATTAAAAGAGTGGCGCGCGGGGAAAGTTTAATAGTTAAGGGACCGCCGGGAACCGGCAAAACCTTGACCATAGCCAATATGATTGCGGCGCTTTTGTCGCAGGGGAAAAGGGTGCTTGTGGCTTCGAAAAAGTTGTCGGCACTGGGCGAAATTAACGCGAAGCTTCCAGAAAGACTGAGAAAATTCGTGATGCTTTTGGATTACGAAACCGAAAGACAGGCGGCTGCGGTAAACCCCGAAGAGGTTAAAAAAGAACTTAAAAAGATTGTGCGCGGGCGCAGGGAATACGTTTACGATAAGACTGTTACGGGGGCTTACGCACAGACTGCGGCGGAAAAGACGGACGCTGTATTTGAACTTAACTCTTATTATACCGCCGCGTTTAAAGAGGGCGACGTTGCGGGCGGAAGTTATTTTGACGCTTTGGATACGTATTACAAAAACGATTTGCCTGCGGCGGAGTTTGTGAAGCCGGAAGAGGCTGCGAAAATTTCGCGCAAGGAATATAACGCTTTATACGCGAAAGTCGGAACGGCGGCAAAGCATTTTGCTAAGATGAGCGCGGTGACCGGATTTGAAAAGTGCCCGTGGGCGGAATGTGCAAAACTCGAAGACACCGAGGGGGCAATCGGCGAATACGCCGGTTTTTGCAGGCTTTGGGAAAAAACGAGGGAGCTTTTGAAACCGCTTTTTAACGCGTTTCCGAATATTGATTTCAGCGGCGTGCCCGTGGGTGGTATCGCCGGCGTTGCGAGCGGAAATGCGCTTGACAGAATAAATACCGGAAAGTTACTTTCTTGCGAAAAAATTCCGTTTGATTCGGGAGAGCTTAAAGAGCTTTTAAAGGATTGTGTGGACAATCCGCTTTCGGATTCCGTTGAATTTTTTGAGGAGAATTCGGACAAATGCTTTGAGGGGGTTGTTAACTGCGGTGCCGATGGAACGCTTACGCCCGCCGAAATTGAATTTATTTATGCAAACCGAGGGATATTTTACCGCGGAAACACCGTTCTGACCGAAGGCGCGACCGGTGAAAAGATTGAGGAAGTTGCGGATAAAATATGCGAACTCGATTTAAAGCGCAGAGAAGCGGAGTTGGATACGCTTGCAGTGTTTGCGCTTTCGGATTCGAAGGAAACGGATTTAATTAAGAAATCGTTTGGGGCGCTGTTGCCTTATAAGGGAGCGGAAGAACCTAAAAGATTCGATTTCAAAGCTAAGGGGGCTTTTAAAAAGCTTGCGGCAATCAGCGTGCGCAAAAATGCGAAATTCAAGGATATTGCGGGGGCAATCGCTTCTTATGAAGAATTTTTGCGGCTTGACGGCGAGCTTTGCTCTCTTACGCACGTTCTGACGAAAACATTCGGACGGCAGCTTTTAAAGGACGAGCTTAAATGCCTGTTTACCGTTCTTGCGAAAAGCAGGCTTGCCGGAATGACGGTAAAAGATTATCTTGAAAGCGTTAAGGCGGTTTACCCCGATTTGTGCGCCTGCCTTGAAAAGTGCAAAATAAAGCGCGGCGTCTGTGATTTGAACGAATTCAAAGCGGCTGTTTCGGCTAAACTTAAATTTGAAAATCTTTCCGGCGCAGTTAAAAAGATTGCGGAAGCCGCGTGTCTTACTGAGGATATATCCGACGTTTTGTCGTCGGCAAGGACGTTTGCATGCCTTATATCCTTTAAGGAACTGAAAGAATTTGAAAATCTTGCGGTTGACGTCTGCACCGATATAATTGCGAAGATTAAAGAATCGGGCGCGGAATTTGCCGGCTGTGCGGAAGAGCTTTCAGAAAGATTTGTGAACTTCGGTACGAAGTATTTTAACAACTATTACACG
This sequence comes from uncultured Christensenella sp., assembly GCA_910586065.1. GTDB lineage: Bacteria > Bacillota > Clostridia > Christensenellales > Borkfalkiaceae > Coproplasma. Next base: position 154,242 of record CAJUGI010000001.1, read on the forward strand.
CGTAACGCTTATGTGCTTACGTCTGTGGAGCTGGATAATTTTGCGGCGTGCGCCACGGACAGAACGCTTGTTGGAGCGGCGGCGGAATATTATTCGGTTATAACCGGTGAAAACAACGCTTTGCCGCTGGATAAATTTTTCGGCTTTTACGAGCGCGGGGATTATGACGTTAATATTTCGGCGCAGGACGCGTTCGAACATTCCTTTTACGCGCTTGCGTTAGAAGAAAAACTCGCCCGTCTGGGAACTATGAGAAACGGACTGGGCAAGAAGGTTGAAGCGGCTTTAGACAAGTTTGAAAGAGCGGAGAAAAAAGAGCAGGAATTAAACGTTAAAAAGATTGAAAGTTTGTGTATGTCGAGGATTAATCCGGACGACGGCGACTTTGATTTTCTCGACGCGGACAAGGGATTTAAAACTTCTTTAAGGGCGCTGTTCAAAACGAGGGCCGCGGCAATTTTAAAACTGAAGCGGTGTCTTATTCTGTCGCCTTCGACGGCGAGCGTGCTTTTGAGACCCGAGGAGTTTTCGGAATTCGACGTTGCCATAATAGACGAGGCAAGCCAATTGGAGCCTGTCAATCTGTTGCCCGTACTGTTCCGTACGAGACAGTGCGTTATGGTCGGCGACGAATATCAGATGCCGCCTATTTCGCACTTTAAAGTTAAAAATATCGCCAGAATAAATAATTTTGACGAGGAACTTTCATTGGATACGGATATATCCGCTTTGAGCCTTGCGCTTGCCAACAATGCGTTCGATACCGAAGAGCTTGTTTGCCATTACAGAAGCAGAACGGAAACGCTTATTGCATTTTCGCAAAAGGAGTTTTACCCTTATATGCGTACTTTCCCCGCGGCGGTGCCGTTTGGCGAAGGGCTGGGCTTTAAAGATATTTTTGTGGAAAACGGTTATTGCGACGGAGGCGTGAACCCTGCGGAGGCCGAGGAAGTCGTAAAATGCGTAAACGAGCATTTTGACAGATTCTTCGACGAAAAGACGGGCGTTTTGGCGCACTCGCTTGGCGTGGTTGCCTTCGGCGAGGCGCAACTCAGATACATCTTGTCGCTTATTGACAAGGATACAAAGCTTTATAACCGTATAAACACGGCTAAAACGAATTTTGACGACGTTGAAGAAAAACTTATTTTCTTTAAAACTATAGAGAGCGTTCAGGGACAGGAGACGGAGAATCTTATACTTTCGCTCACATACGGCAGAGATAGAAACGGCGTTTTGCGGCTTATGTTCGGTGAGCTAAACCGCGACGCTCTGGGTAAGTGCATATTCAACGTTGCGGTAACGCGCGCGCAGAGCAGAGTGACCGTAATTCATTCGGTAAAGCCCGAAGAAATGGGAGGAAACCCGAGAATTGCGTTTATACGCGATTATTTGCTGCTTGTGCGCAGATTTTCGGAAGGCGGGCGCGGGCAGTTTTTGTCGGGAGTGCCCGAAAGGGGAGAACATTTTGTTAAAAGCGTTGCAAACTTTGTAATAGGGTGCGGTTATGATAAAGAGCGCGTGGTTATAAATTACGGCGTGACGGAAGGTTCGGTTAAGATTCCCGTGGCGGTTCTGTCGAAGGATTTGCAGACGGCGGAACTTGGAATATGGTGCGAACAGCCCGTTATGAAAAAGTATGACTTTTTTGATTACAATTTAAGGTATTACCGCAGTTTGCAGGGGCGCGGATGGAATATGTACAGGGTGTTTGCGCACGACTGGACGGACAACCGTCGCCACGAAGAAGAGGCGCTTTTGAACGCTTTGAAAAAATACGTAAAATAAAAGGAGTTTAAATATATGGCAAAGCAGGAGCAGCAACAACAGAAATCCGAGCTTGAAAAAAGAGTTGACGCACAGTATGAACAGGCGATGAACAAAATCAGGCAGGAACAGAACAAAAAGCGTATGGAGCAGGACAAACAGCAGTTTCTTGCAAAGCAACAGGAACTTGCCGAAACCGCGGCGGAAGTCATTATGGAATACGGCAGGGAAAACTATCTGTCGCAGATACTTATGACTTTTTTGGACGTATCCATTCAGATGGAGGGAGCTATAAAGACGATGCAGGCGGTTGAAAAGGCAATGACCTGCATTGGGCAGGCGATGAACTGTATGGACAGCATACTTGATTCGTATAAGCTGATTTTGGAAGGCTCGATGGAGCATAAATACGGGTTCTGGCAACGCCGTAAAAATAAAAGACAGCTTAAAAAAGCCATATCAAACAACGTGGGCAGGATGATGCAGATTTGCGACAGCTTAGTGGGCAGTCAGGAACTTGCGCTGTCTGTGGCAACTTCTTTGGAAAAGGCAAGCAGAAAAATGCAGGCCGCTATGGAGAAAAACCAGAAAAAGCAGGCAAAGCGCCAGGCAAAATTGCACAAGGGAGAGCCGGCGCCCGCGGTTAATTCAACCAAGGCTGAACAGATGGTTAAAGCGATTGTAGAATCCAGAAACGGAAATTACGAAGAGCCGGTTTCGGGCGGCGGAGTTTCAGATTCGGGTACGGACGATAAGGCGCAACCCGCGGGCGGCGGAAGCGTTAAGGACAGCGGCATAGACGATATTATTTGAGGTTTTTAAATGTCAGGTTTAGGTAAAAATGCGGGCGGAAAGGCGCAGAATGAAGAGAGTCTGGACGAATTAAAGGTTGAGTTTGAGGAATCGAAAAACAAAATCCGCAAACTGGTTGACGGCAGAAAGGACAAAAAGGATATTCCCTCCGAGGAAAAAAGTAAGCTGAGCACCGAGTATTTAAGGGCTTCGATGCTCGCAAAAAAAATTGCCTCGCGCACGACGGATAATGCGGAGGCGGAAAAATATAAGGATTATTCCAAAAAACTCGGCGACACGGCGGCTTCTTACGGTTCTTCGGTTAAAAGTAAAATTCCCGACACCACTTTCGACGACGTAAAAGGACTTGATGACGTTAAGAAGATAGTGGAAAGCTTTGTATTTATGGCGGAAAATCCGCAGATTATGAAACATTACCGTTTGGAAGGCGGGCTTGGAATGATGATGTACGGCGCGCCCGGCACGGGTAAAACGATGTTTGCCGAAGCGCTTGCAAACAAATTGCAGTTGCCGCTGTTTATCGTAACACCTGCGGACATATACAAATCCTACGTGGGCGCTTCGGAACAGGCGGTAAGACAGATTTTTGAAGAGATTGACGCGTGTCCCGACGGCGCTATTCTGTTCGTGGACGAGTGTGAATCGATTTTTTCGCGCAGAACGCAGGACACAAAGGATTATAAGTCGGCGGTTACAACCGAGCTTTTGCAACGCTTAAACGGTTTCGGCGTGGACGGTTCAAAAAGAATTCTGGTGGGCGCGACCAACCGCCCGCAGGACATAGACCCAGCGTATCTGAGATATAAAAGGTTTTCGCACAGGGTGCACGTAACTCCGCCCGATTTGGAGGCGAAGCGCGCAATTTTAGAGGGCAAATTGAAGGGGATAGAGCTTGACGGCATAACCGTTGAAGAAATTTTACAGCGTACCGAGTGCACGCGGGAAATTGAGCTGCCGGTCGGCAGAGTAACCGTAAAGGACGCGTATTATTCCGCCGCAGACATCTGCGGGCTGGTGGAGGAGGCTTGCCGCCTTGCGCTTGAAAGGTTGCAGGAGATGAAATCGACGTTGCCGATTCCGCTTACCAAGGACTTTTTCGACAAGGCCTTTGAAAAAATAAAACCCAGCATTTCGGCACAGCTTTTAAAGGAATACGAAAATTTTTAAACAAAATAAAAAGCCGCGCGCGGGCGTTTGCCCGCGCGCGGCGCTTTTTTATTGCTATTATTTATTTGGGCTGTTTGCCGATATAAGCGAGTATGCCGCCGTCAACGTACAGAATGTGTCCGTTTACCGCGTTAGAAGCATCGGAAGCAAGGAATACCGCAGGACCTGCAAGCTCTTCGGCTTCAAGCCATCTGCCCGCGGGGGTTTTTGCGATTATAAAGCTGTCGAAAGGGTGACGGCTGCCGTCGGGCTGTCTTTCCCTGAGCGGCGCAGTTTGCGGAGTTGCAATGTAACCGGGACCTATGCCGTTGCACTGGATGTTGTATTCGCCGTACTCAGAGCAAATGTTTTTAGTAAGCATTTTAAGCCCGCCCTTAGCCGCGGCGTAAGCCGAAACGGTTTCTCTGCCGAGTTCGGACATCATCGAACAGATGTTAATAATTTTGCCGTGACCTTTTTTAATCATAGAGGGGATAACCGCTTTAGACATAATGAACGGGCCGTTAAGGTCGATATCGATTACCTGTCTGAACTGCGCGGCGGTCATTTCGCACATAGGGATACGCTTTATTATGCCCGCGTTGTTTACGAGGATATCGATAACGCCGACTTCCTTTTCGATTTTTGCGACCATAGCGTTTACGCCGTCTTCGTTGGTTACGTCGCAAACGTAGCCGTGCGCTTTAATTCCTTCGGCTTTGTAGGCCGCTACCCCTTTTTTTACGAGGTCTTCGTTTATGTCGTTGAAAACGATTGTTGCGCCCGCTTTAGCCATGCCGGCGGCAATGGCGAAACCTATGCCGTAGGAAGCGCCCGTAACAAGAGCGATTTTACCGTCGAGCCTGAAATCTTTCATTTCCATAAATAATTTTTCTCCTTTATCTTTGCAAAAAAATTTTATAAGTTAATTATAGCACGTTTTTTTGTTTTGTACAGGGGGTAATGGAAAAAATTACCGGTCAAAGTGCAAAAAATTGCCGAATTTTGGTTATAAAATTGCTTGCCGGCAATTGATACACGGCTGCTAAAAGTTTTAAATAAATCTTATTTTCAACGGTTGACACGTGAAATGTTGATTTGTTATAATGTTATTGACAAAAGATATTGCCTTTAAAGGGGAGTAGAAAGCGTTTTTTAAACGTGCGCTAACCGTCAATACGGTATGAAAATACTCGGTAACGCTTAAATTTCGAGACTTTTACTGAATTTTTAAAAAGTTCTGTAAAGGTCTCTTATTTTTTAAAAAAGATTTTACTGAATATACTAAAAATAAGTGAGGATTATTAAATGGATACGGTAGCTGTTATTACTTCGGTACTGTCTCTTATAGCAGGCGTGGGGATTTTTTTAATCGCCTGTTCGATGATGAGTTCAAATCTCGAAGCACTGGGCAGCCGCAAATTGAAATCGCTGTTTTCAAAGGCGTCTAAAAGCAAGCTTTTGGGAGTGGGCGTGGGCGCCGCAACAACGGCTGTTATTCAGAGTTCGAGCGCGACTTCGGTTATGGTAATCGGTTTCGTTAACGCGGGCATTATGACGCTTGCGCAGGCGGCAACCGTTATTTTCGGTGCGAACATAGGTACTACCATAACAGGACAAATCGTTTCTTTGGGATTATTCGGCGACAACACCGTTTCGACTTCGGCGATTTTCGCTTCTTTTGCAGGTGTAGGCGCGTTTATTCTGGCGTTTGCAAAGAAGGATAAAGTCCGCAAAATAGGCGGCATCACGGCCGGCTTCGGTATGCTGTTTGCAGGACTTTCGATGATGAGCGGGGCTATGTCGTATTTTTCCGGACTGGACTCGGTTAAAAACTTTTTGGCTATGTTCAAAAATCCTGTTTTGCTTGTGCTGACGGGCGCGCTTCTCACAGCTTTGGTGCAGAGTTCTTCTGTTATGACGTCAATGGCCATAACAATGGTTGTAACTGGACTTATTTCGCTAAATCAGGGCATTTACATTACTATGGGCTCGAACATAGGAACGTGCGTAACCGCGCTAATCGCCGGGTTAACCAGCACAAAAAACGCAAAGCGTACGGCGTTGATTCATCTCATTTTCAATGTGAGCGGCGTGGTCGTGTTTATGCTCATAGGGCTTTTTATGGGGTTCGGCGGAGTGGACTACGGATATTTGTTCGGCGCAATGTTCCCCAATGCGCCGCAGATTCAGCTTTCGATGTTTCATACCGTTTTCAATTTGATTACGGTAATAATCGTACTTCCGCTTACGAATGTGCTTGTTAAGCTGGTTATAAAAATCGTGCCGGATAAAAACGAAAATCAAAAAAGCTCTTCCGAACCGCGTTTCCGCTTTGTCGAAGAGCATATGCTGCGCACGCCGCCGTTGGCCGTTCAGCAGGTTAAAAACGAAATTATAGAGATGGCCGATACCGCAATGACGAATTTTGACGCCGCCTGCGAAATTGTGTGTACGCTCGATTATAAAAACGCGGAGGAATTCCGTTTGCGTGAAAACCGGCTGAACTTTTTGAATAAGGAACTTGTGAAATTTATCGTAAGACTGTTAAAGGAAGATTTGAACGAGAAGGACAGGATTTATCTGACGACGGCGATACGTTCGATAACCGATTTGGAGCGTGTTGGCGATTACGCCGAAAACATAGTGGAGTACGCCGATAAACTTAAAGAGGCTGGAGAAAGTTTTTCGGAAACAGCGGTAAAAGAGATAGCCGAACTCAATAAACTTGTGAAAAAGCTGTACGGCGAAGTTGTCGCGGCTTATAAAAACGTTGATAAAAAGGCGCTTGCCGAAGCTTATAAAACCGAAGATACGATTGATAAGGTGACCGAAAGTATGACGCAGCGCCATGTCGGACGTTTGAGCGCCGGAGAATGCACTGCGGACGTGGGCGCTCAATATCTTTCGTTTTCCGCAAATGCAGAGCGTGTGGCGGACCACTTTATAAACCTTGCCAACGCTATAAAACCACTTTTGAAAAATTAAAGTTATTTAAATATTGTCTTTATAATACGTTCCCCAGTCAATCATAGCATTGAAAACGGAATTTAAAGTTTTTCCGAGTTCGGTAAGCGAATATTCCACGCGCGGCGGCACTTCGGCAAATATTTCGCGGTTAATAAGTCCGTCGCTTTCCAATGCGCGCAGGTTATCGGTTAAAACTTTTTTGCTTATCGCGGGAATCGTCTTTAAAAAGTCGGAAAATCTTTGCTTTTCTTCGTAAATCAGATTGCGTATTATGAGAAGTTTCCACTTGTTGCCTATAAGCCGTACGGTGGTGGCTACGGGGCACTCGGGCAGTTCTTCTTTTGTCAGCATAAAATCACCTCTTTTTATTTTAAATTAGCATAACTAAAGGATATTGTCAATAGTTCAAAAAAGAAACCTGGTAACAAAACTATTATCTGATAATAAAAAGGTAACGTTCTTGTATTCTGTTTTTACCTCTGTTATATTGTTGGCGTAATCTAATTCAGGAGGTTTTTTATGAACAATTATAAAACAGTAAGTGTAGCGGAAGGGGCAAGGACGGAACTGCACGGCGTTCTTAATCTTACGGGAGCGGAAATAAGCATTAATTCGTTGCCTGCAGGGGCAAGCGTGCCGTTTGTACATTCGCATAAGCAGAACGAAGAGATTTATGCCGTTCTCGAAGGTGAGGGGAGCGCGGTTATAGACGGTGAAAGCGTTAAGTTAAAAGCGGGCGACTGGATGCGTGTGTCTCCGTCGGCGAAAAGGCGGTTTTTCGCTTCGGAAACAACAGGTTTAAAATATGTTTGTATTCAGGTAAAAGAGAATTCTCTGGAAGGCTACACAACGACCGACGCCGTTGTTTGATAAATTAAAAAAAGACGGATTTGTGTCCGGCTTTTTTATTGTAAAAAAACGCAACCTTATTCGAATTCTGTCGGGTAAGGTTGTTTTTTATTAGAGTAGCGAAAAAATCAAAGTTGCCTTGCAAAATACCTGTTATATTCTCTGAATAATAAATTCTGCCGTTTATTGCCTTGTCTTTTATACAAGTCTTGGAACATATCGACTATCGAAATATTACATAGACCTTTATTTACAAGCAAAACAGTTACAGAACGCCTTTAAAGAAAGAGCAAGATTATTATGAATCCATAGAACAGCAATAAGGCATAAGGGGTTCAGATATAAACTTTTCAGCGATTTACATTGAAAACTTGCGCTTTTTAAGAAAAGCTGTCCAAATTTAAAAATTCAATAAAACGCATAAAAAGTCAGTAAAACGGGCTAAAGTTGGCAAAAATGAAAGAACGCTCTATCAATTTTGGACTCATACGGTTCAAAACTTAATAGAGTGTTCAGTTGCGCCGAACATCATAAACCTAAACAACGGCAACAGCCGATAGAGTTTGATTGCTCTATCGGCTGTTTTATATTTATAAATAGTAAATCATCACTTACCGCAAGGTTACAATAATAGACAATACCTAACTGAAAATTTTCAGTTCGGAAAGAGCTTTGCATTTTATCGAATCCAAGTATTTTATTATAGAGGCAGAATACATAAACGATAAGTTATTTTCAACGTTATTGAAATCGATATTAAACAAGTCTTTAACTCGTTCCAGACGATAAGTTACTGTATTTTTATGTACAAATAGAATTCTGCTCGTTTCATTTAAGCTTTTATTATTTAGTAAATACTGATATAGTGTTTCAAGCAAGGACGTGTTGTTATCTCTATCATAAATATAAATTTCAAGAATTGTTTCGTTGATATAGTTTAAGATAACGTCGGTTGTAGGGGCATTAAAAAGCGGAACAAGCAATTTATTTTCTTCTTCATATTTTAAACAATATTCATCTTTTACTTTTACAAGGTAATCAAACAGTTTTATCAGATTACCTATTATTACATCCAGTTCATACAAATCTATAATTTTCGAACTTAATATTGCATAAATGTGATTTTTAAATAAGAAGTCGTTCAATGTTGATACCGTATATTCCGACAAATCTTCATTAAGTATCACTATAACATAGTTATCTTTTACAATGCAGTAGAAATTTCGCAAAATGTTTTTCAGCGAATCTTGCAAGTGATTATCTTCATGATTATCGTATTTTGCAAGAGATAGAAGTAAAACTCGGTAATTATATGTGAGCGGAATTTTATATTCGGACGCTTTTGAAAGAAAGATATCTCTTCGCACATAAGTGTGTTTGACAAGAGCTTTCCAAAAATTCAATTGCGAAAAGCCGTGCCCTTCATTGGATTGTAACCGTAAAATTTTGATTATGCTCTTACACAGATGCTCTAAAAGTATCAAATCTAAATCTTCAAATTTATTCTTTTGATTTTCAAGTAATACAAGGTAGCCTATAACCGAATCGCGGAATGTCAAACGATAAAACAAACGCCGTACTTTACTGTTTATTGTTTCTAAAATTCTATATCTTTCCCCGTCTTTAAAAGATAGGTTAGCAATACTTATAAGCTCCATAGACCAACTGCCGCGTTGAATATTCGACATATAAGTATCGTCTGCGCTATCAAGGAAGAAGTGTCCCTTAATATTGTAATTCTGATCTATAACCGCCATAGGTAATTGAAAAAATGCATAATACGCTTTTAATAGTTCATCAACGGTAAATGAGTTTTCTTCAATTTGCAGTAATTCCTCGTAATCCATAATAGTACTTTGTGCCAATAGCCCAAATATTGAATGTAAGTTCGTATTTGTGGGCTATTACTTTTTGCCTCCTTTTTTATTATAATACAAACAATCAATTAAAGCAACCGGTTTTTAGGTTGCGAGGAGGCATATTTTGAAAGCAGAAAAAAGCAAAAAACCGTTCAAAGGCATAGGGATTTGGAACTTTATAAACAAAATCCCTGCTGGAACAATGTTTGTGCCGCTATTGATAAGCGCCGTTATTTGTACTATAACGGTTGCTTGTGGTCTTGGCACAGGGAAAGCGGGTGAAGGTATGACGTTATGGCAATATCTCGGTAATCCCGTCAAAGATTTATTCGGTTCTACAGGTCAAATGTTAATGATAGGACTGATGTTATTCTGTACGGGGACAATGATTAAACCGCACGATTTTGTAGATGTCTTTAAAAGAGGAATATGGGTTGTTTTAGCAAGGCTTTTGCCTGCTTACATTATTTCGGCTGTGGTTTGGATAGTTTGTGGGCCCGAAGGCTTTTTGGGAATCGATGCTATTACTTTTACTTGCGTTGTAACAAGCGCGAATGCAGCATTGTATATGGGCGTTACCGCACCTTATGCAGATAATAGCGATAGAGCGACGTTCCCCATAATGTTAATACTTTCAATGCCGTTACTTCCTTTTATATTTATTAGCGCATTCGGGATGCCAGCAGGAAGTACGTCCGCTGCAACAATAGGTAAAATTTTACAAATCTTTGCATTACTAATACCGTTTTTGTTGGGATTTTTGTTTGGTAATCTCGATCCGAAAATACGCGAAATATTCAAGGGCGGCAACACGATTATATTACCGTTCTTGGGATTTCAGTTTGGCTCGACTATTAATCTCGCAAAAGCTTTCCAGCCTACGGTGTTATTGGCTGCCGTTGTAATTACGTTAATCTTTTGGGCAATTACTATGATATTGCCTTATGTGGTAGACAGGTTCATTTTGAAGCGTCCCGGCTATGCTTCAATCGGTAGCTCGTCGCTTGCGGGCGTGGCTTTATCGATTCCTGCTATGTTTGCGACATACACGTTTCAAGGGCTTTCGGGCGCTGACGTGGCGGCACATTCGATTGCTATACTTGCGTTTGTGCTACTCATAACCAATATTTTATCCCCGTTCTTCACAAGGGGAATTATGACGCATTACTTTAAAACAAATCAAGGCGTTAAAATTGAAAATCCCCGTAAAATTTTCGGTGCGACTCACGGTGAACTTTTAGCCGCCGTCTATGACGAAAATAATCATTATATCTCAAAACATCATCATCTCAGAAAACATCATTTAGGAGGCATTTAAAATGCAAAATAATCAACTTTTACAAATCGGCAATCTCAACAGTCTTATGATGGGCGACTATCACAGTAGCTGTACCGTCAAAGACCTGCTTAGTTACGGCGATACGGGAATAGGCACTTATGACGGTCTTGACGGCGAAGCCATTATAATTAATGGTAAAGCGTATAACGGACGAGCAACAGGCGTGGTAAGCGAAATGAACGACAGCGATTCGCTTCCGTTCTCAACGGTAGCAAAATTTGATGAGAGAGTGGAAGAAAATCCTTTGGAGTTTGTATCTATCGAAGATTTCAAAGCTAAAATGGAACAATACATACAAAGTCATAATTTCTTCTACATGATAAAAATGGAGGGCAAATTTAAGGTCAGAGTGCGGTCTTGTTTTGTTCAAAGCGAGCCGTACGAACCGCTTTATAAAGTTGCTTGCGATCAAAGAGAGTTTGAGTATCACGATGAAGAAGGCTTTGTTGTAGGAGTATATTGTCCAAACTATGTAAACGGGATAAATATGCCGGGTTGGCACATACATTTTATCAGCAAAGATTTAACAAAAGGCGGACATATCCTTAAACTTTCATCCGACGATTGCAGAATGAAAATCAACTGCTTGGATGAATGGAACTTAATGCTTCCGCACACTGCCGGTTTTGAAGAGTGGAATCTTGCAACGGATTTAAAAGATAAGACAAATGCGGTAGAAGGTTCAACGAATTAAATTTTTATAGCAATAGAACAGGGCTTGCAAAAGTGCAAGCCCTGTTTTCTATGAAATCTTGAAATAAAAAGTAAATCCGAACCACTCACTTGTAACAAGTATAGAGTTCGGATTATACTCTTTTGGTGCACCGACTTACCGCAAAAACGAACACGGTAATATACAAGGTAAACAGACGGGAATTATATTGCGCGGTGGAATTGCCGCTGTCGGACTATAAATTGTACGGCAAGCAGTTAGCGGCGCAGTAATTGCTCACGGTTTGCAAGGGCTGTCATAGCGTGTTTATAGATACGTTTTGACAGCCTTTTTGCTTGCTCTTTATCGGGCGGCAATTTGGCGTAAATGTTTTTGCTTTGGTCGTTGAAATAGATAACCGATATTCCGAGCGGTATTTGCTTATTCATATTTGAAACTCCGTTAATTCTCGATAACCCCACCCAAACCCACCCACAGCGGGCTTGTTTTCTGTTCCGTGTTCCGTAGTGCCAATAAGGTAATAATAGCGTGTAAGCCCTAAATTCTTGCGACGCGCGACGCAGTGGCAATAAGGTAATAGTAACTTATTGCCACACGGGGCGGCTGTCGCCGCCCCGTATTGTGCCGTATTTACCCCAAAAGTGTTACAGTGTTACGGGGTGGACTAGGTAATACTATGTCCACCCCGTCGGCTTAACGCTTGAATTTGCGTTACACGTTACGGGGTGAACGGGTAATATTATATACTGCAATCGCGTAATTCCTTTTGCAAGCGTTTGCGTATTGTTTTCATACGTTGCGATATAGCGGTATGCGATACGCCCTCTTGACTTGCAATTTGTCGCATAGTCATTTCCTCGTAATAGAATTTGCGCACCAAATCGCGCCGCTTGTCCGATAATGTCATTAACGCTTTATGTACGCGCTCGGCGTTTTCTTTCCGCACGATTTCAGCAAATAAGTCTATGCGCTTGTCCTCAAAGTCTATTCCCTTATCGGTAAAGTAATAAAAAGAGGTATGCCGCCGTGTTTCGCGCCAATGATTGCGCTTTTCTTGTTGTAATAATTCCAAGTGTATCAAGTAAATATCTTCCGTAACCTCGACGGCGTTCATAGTGCCGTCCACAAATTTATAGATTATTACTTGCATATAGAAAGCCTCCACTTATAAGCACGAAAACGGTAATGTGGAAAGGTTTTCCGATAAAATAAAAAAGCCCGACAAACTTTCAGACTTTGTAAGCCTTGAAAATTTGTCGGGCTTTACTCTTTCATAGAGAGCCTTAACACCTTTAACAAATGCCAGCCGTAAACGTGCGTGCGATTACCGCCCGATATTTCATTGTGAGAGTATAGGTGTGTTATGATGTGTTAAATAAAATAAGAATTGAGTGCGCCATTTACTGCTCCCGAAAGTTTTTTGTCGTTTTACTTTCGTACACTCAATTCTTTATTTTTGATAAAGTTTTATTCGGTTGTTATGCTTTTTCCGATATGATTTTAAGTATTGTTATTTTTCCGTCCTTGATTTCTATTTGCAGTTTCAACTTGCATTTCGGGCAATATATTTCTACATTCGAGCCGTCACCAGCCTTGAATAATTTATACCCGCAGTCGGGGCATACAACGTAGTTTGTCATAGTACCTCGATATAATCGGAAAGATTACGCCGCAGTCCGCAGTTTGCGCCGTATTCGTCCACATAGCCCAACCGCAAAATCATTTGCACGGGTGCGGCAACGCCTAAATCGGTTTGTATAGACGAACAAAACGGCTCGGTTTCCAATGCGGCGGAAAAAGGTTGAACGGCTATATTGTTTTCGGTACAGTCAAACCAAAACGCTTGCGTTTTTCTGCCCGTGTTAATCAATTCTTCAAAGGTACTGCCGCCCGTAATAACGGCGAACGCGCCACAATTATTCAGTTGCTTTTTTAATACGCGACTTTCGTCTATTGAAATTTGCAAGCGGTTTTCGTTCGGATAAAGTTTAACGCTCCACATTTGCGTATTATGTGAGTTAGCCGCAATAGAGGAATACCACAGCGCATTTTGAATATCGCCCTCAACACCGTCTAATTTACGCGACGGATTGACTTTTAACGGTCTGCCCATAATTGCCGCCGCAGTCAGAACAGCGGACAGCGCGATAATGACCGCGCCTAAAATCGAAAATACAATCATCATAACTTTCTTTTTCCTTGTCATAGTTTTCCCCCTTATTTGCAAGCACACAGCAGCCGTTCAAAACAAAACGCCGAAAAATCTTTTTCATTTAGTTGCAGCATTTTCAAATAGTCTTTTTTGTGATTTATCATTCTGATTATGCCCGCAACCGAACTCCAAACGAATAGCAGAATTGCCGAATTGTCAAGCGCAATATTGATAATTCCTTCGTCCTTTCCTTGCTGTAATAAAGCAATTAGTTTTTCGTTTAATGCCTCGCCCAAATGGTATATGTCTTTGTAAATTTGCGGCGTATCGTCGGCTTTTATGTTTACGTTAATCGTTCCTATAAGCCCCTCAAAATAGAGCGGGTAACGAGTGGCAAGCCGAAAAACATCTTGACATATTTTTGTGAACGTATCGCTAAAAGCGGTATTTTCGTCGATGGCTTTATCTACTTTAACGACTATCTTTTCCATAAACTCCAAAACGAGCGCAAAATAAACCTCGTCTTTATCTTTGAAATAGCCGTATAAGGTGGGCTTGCTATAACCAGCCTCTGCCGCAAGTTGTTCCATTGTCGTCTTTTCAACGCCGTTTTTGCAAAATAGTTTGTCGGCGGCGTCTAAAATGTTTCGACGGTTAAACGCTATTGTTCTTTGTGTTCTTGTGTTCATAGCACGCTCCTAAACTTTACTATCGGTAAAATTATAATACTTTCGGTAAAGAAAAGTCAAGCATTTTGCTTGGCGTTTCGTTTGATATTTGCTATAATGTCAATGTAACACAAAAGATTTTTTTCGTATACATTTTGTAGATTTGTTATTCGCTTGTGCTTACCGTCTGGGGACGGAATACGCCGCCTTGACAAATTATCAAGGGCGGCTATTTATTTCCAGTAGGGCATAAAGCCGCCGTCGCCTACGGCGCAAACCCTTGACAATTTGCCTGCGGCGGCATTTTTTGCCGGTTAAGACGGTAAGCACCAAAGCGAACAACAAAATTTTTAAGCCGCACCCTCGCGCGGGAAAGCGGTTGAAGAATACGTTTTGTCGGACAAACTTATATGCGGACTTTGCGGACACAAAATGACGGGCGTGAGCGGCACGAGCCGAAACAAGACAATGCACAACTACTATAAATGCGTTGGCGCAAAATGCGGCTGTCGGAAACGCGCAGTCCGTAAACAATTTATCGAGGACGAGGTTATAAACGCCATAGTTGGCAAGAACGGCGTTTTGACGGACGAATTTATAGATATGGTCGCCGCCGAAACGTATTTACTCATACAAGCCGAGCGCAACGACAGCGAGATAAAACGCATTGAGGGCGTAATTGCAGACAATCAAAATGCTATTAACAACCTTATGCAGGCACTTATGCGCGGCAAGATTGCCGATACGCTTTTAGCGCAAATCGAAAAGTTAGAGCGCGAGAACGCCGAGCTGAACGCGACGATTGAAAGTGAAAAGGCGTTGCAAATCAATTACACTTATGACGATATACGCAAGTGGTTAGACCATTTCCGCTCCTTGGACTATACCAAGACGAAAAACCGCAAAGCATTGATTGACACATTCATTTATCGCGTTGTGCTGTACGACGACAAAATGAAAGTGCTTTTCAATCTGAAAAGCGGACAGAAAAACGAACTGCTTTTGAATTTGATTTTCCCCGATTACCCCGACAGCAACGGCGGCGAGGACGAAAACGGCGCAAAAGAAAAAGAAACCGAAAACTCGGTTTCTCAATCTGGGTGTTCGTATACCCCTGTTATGGTGCAGCTTCAGGGACTCGAACCCTGGGCCCACTGATTAAGAGTCAGTTGCTCTACCAACTGAGCTAAAGGTGCATTTATTTTATTACCGTATACGGTTTTTAAAATCAAAAGTGGTGGTCCATCCGGGATTCGAACCCGGGACACCTTGATTAAAAGTCAAGTGCTCTACCATCTGAGCTAATGGGCCGTTGTCGGCTGATAAGCAGTCAATATAAAAACTGTTTTGCCGTGCGTGGTGTTAACCTGCAAATTGGTTTTGGCTGGGGTGGCAGGATTCGAACCTACGAATGCGGGAATCAAAATCCCGTGCCTTACCGCTTGGCGACACCCCAATGTCAGGCGAAGCCGTTTGAAAAAATTTTGGGGCGGGCGACAAGTTTCGAACCTGCTACCTCCAGAGCCACAATCTGGCGCTCTCCCGATTGAGCTACGCCCGCCGTAATGGTGCGCCCGGAGAGACTCGAACCCCCGACACACGGCTTAGAAGGCCGTTGCTCTATCCTGCTGAGCTACGGGCGCGTAAGCATTTTTTTTGTTGCGCGCTTTAACCTTAAAAAGCGTTGGAGCGGGTGATGGGAATCGGACCCACGCAACCAGCTTGGAAGGCTAGTGTTCTACCATTGAACTACACCCGCATAAGTATACGCGAGCGCTATGCTCCCGCAACGACTCAATGCTAAAAAATTATAACAAAACAATTTTTTGCTGTCAACTTGTTTTAGTCGGTTTTTAAAACAAATTAAAAATAAAATAGCGGCGGGAAATAATGCGGCGCGGAACTTTTTAAAGTTCCGCGCCGCATATTAAATTAAGTTAACCGTTTTGAGGGGGAAGAGAGGAATCGTTATTTTTGCTGCCCTTTTTCTTTTTGTCCTTTTGCTTTGACGAGGTGGCAACGTAAGTTAAATATCCCAACGCAATCAGAATAAGCGCAATCACCGCGATTATAAGCACAACCGTTTTGGCGGGGCTTTCTTCGGAATAACCGGGGTCGGTAGTGGCGGGGGGGTCGTTTTCGACGGGTGCGTTATATGCGGAAAGATATCCGTACGGCACAAAGCCCTTAACCGTTCCGTCGTTTTCGGACGAGTATTCTATTACGTATAGATTCAAATGTTCAACTTTGCCCAATACTTTCACTTGTGCGTTTTTAGGCATATCGTATAGTTTTGTGCCCGTGCATACAAACGGCGACGAATACGCGCAGGCTTTGTCAATCGCAACGCGCATCGAAGTGTTTTCGGGAACCTGTGAAAACGCGCGTTCAAACGGTTCGCCCGCATTCGCCTTATTCATTATATAACATACGCCGTCCGCCGAGACCACGTAAGTGTCGCCGGAAACGGCTAAAAGCATAGCTTCTTTACCTTCTGCCGGACCGTCCGCCGCACCTATTTTAAAAGTTTTTACTGCGGGGAGAAAGACGTCGTCCGGATTATCCGAAATCAGGTTCAGGTCGATTTCCGTCACATAAGCGTTTTCTCCGCCGTTTAGCGCAACATAGTGCAGGCTGTCCTTGTTAAGCGTTTTAAGGCTTTGAACGGTATCTCCGAAACGCACGTTTTTAACGGACGATAAATCCGTATAAGAAATTTTTACGCCGGCATCTTCTGCGTCAAAACCGTTGAACTTAAAGAATTTTCCATCTTTTAAGGAATAAACGCTTTCGCCGTATTTTTTAACGTTTGAAAAACCTTCGAGTTTTTTCGGCGCCGAGCCGTCGGCTTTATTAATTACGTAATTGTCGCCGTGCGCGTCCTTATAATAATTGAAATTGCCCGCGTAAACGCCTTCAAGGTCCAACTCGCGGAAATTATGTTCGGCGGGTTTGTTTTCTTTTAATGTAAACACTGCGCCGCTGCCGTTTTTATAAAAGAATTCGCCGGTTTCGTCGCAGTCGAGAGAAGTTACTTTAGAGTCGGTTTTATAATCCGTCCTTTCCTTACCGTTAAGAATTACCGAAACGGTATTGCCCTCGGAAAACGCAAAAACTTCGCCGTTTACGGCAAAGTCGGAAATATTTTCAAAGCCTTCGCTTACATATTTTACAAATTCCGCAGGGTAATCCGTTAAAGAAGAGACGTCCGCAATCAAAGCCGTTTCTTCTGCAAAAGCGTTAAAGCTGTTTTTGCCGCCGGCGTTGACTGCCGCAACGGCTCCGCTCAAAACGGCGAGTACACAGCAAAATGAAATTGTAACTTTTTTTAACCTGTTCACGAAAGACATTATATCACTCCTTTAAATTAAAGTAAACAATTTTTTTGCCGATTATAAAAGGGGATAAACAGCAAAAATTCGGTAAAAATCAAAACGACCGCATTAAAATTAATAAAAAAATAATAATTAATTTTTTAAATACGCCGTTTTTGTCAGGTATGCCGTTTATAATAAAAATAAAAACAAATGTTTATTTTTGTGAACGGCGGTTTAAAGATAAAGAGATGAAATTGAAGAGAGTTTTGAAATTTTATTTTTCTGCGGAAAAACTCAACAGGGCGCTTGACGATATAATTACGCGCAACGCGCTTGCGTCGGCGGATTTTACCGTTTCGGCGGAATACTGCGCCGAAAGAATTTGCAAGGTGATAGAAATCAAAAAAAGTTTATCCGCGCTTTACGGCTATATCGACGGCGTAATGTGCGGATTTAAAGACGGTGAAAAAAAAGCGTTGGGATATTATGCAAGCCTTAAAACCGGCATACTTGCGCTTCCCGACGACGCCCGCCGTGAAATTAAAAGGGTTTTAAGCAAATTTTCGCGCAGGAGCGGCGGGATTTTGAGATTCGGAGACGGCTTGTGTGCAGTGAACGCATATTACGCGCTTATGTAAATTATTGTTTACCGGAAGGTCTGGACTTTCTTGTGGCAAAGTAAAGGGCGCCGACTGATATTGTGGCGACAAGCACTATCACCAGAGCAACAATCAGTTTGGTATCGGGTCCATTATTTTCGGACGGGGTGAAAGTTGGCGCTGATGGCAGTTCGTTAAATTCGTAATCGCCTATCTGCCAGTCTATGTAACCGAATTTATCTCCGCAAAGGACGTAGGAATATATGTCGCCGCCCGCTTCATACGCTCCGTAATATGCTGCGGTTAACTCGATGTCTCCCAGCGAAGGTAAAAACGACGACGGCGAGTCCGTGTGGTAAATAACGGTTACCGTTCTTTGCAGATAAAGTTTTTTTAACGGAGTTTTCGTTCTGGTCACTTCACCTTCGCGGCACCAACCGTAAACTGCGCGGTAAATTCCCGAATCCTCGGCATACTTCACGCGGTACCAGCCGTCTTCTTCCGCAAGTATTTCAACGCAGTACGTCTGCGGAATGATGAACATTTTTTTTGATTCGTCTTTTGCACTGTAAAGATATACGCGGCTGTTTAAATCCGTGTATGCGTAATCGGCGCCCTGCGTGCTTTCTTCCGCAAAGACGGGAACCGCCGTGCTGGCTAACGATATTAAAATTGCGAGAACAAGAAAAATTACCGCCTTATATACCTTCATATTTGCACATTATATACCCGTGCAAACCGAAAAAGAGGGGGGATTTTGTCAAAAAATATCTTTTATGGAAAAGAATGAAATTATTGAACGGCTTGCAAAAATCGAAGCCGAACTTAAAAGACGAAAGAACGCCGATTTGCTTTCTGCATATAACAGCGGAAAAAAAATACATAAAAAACAAATGGCGTTTCACAAGTGCAAAAAGCGCAACCGCTGGGTTTTCGGCGGCAACCGCTCGGGGAAAACCGAGTGCGGAGCCGTTGAATGCCTGTGGATTTTAAGGGGCGTTCACCCGTACCGGAAAGCGCGGCAAAACGTTTTCGGTTGGGCGGTTTCTTTATCCCAGCAGGTTCAGCGCGACGTGGCGCAGGCGAAAATTTTAAAGTATCTTCCCAAAAGCTGGATTGCGGATATAGTTATGATTTCCGGCAAAAAGGACAGCCCGGAAAGCGGAGTAATAGACCTTATAAAGATAAAAAACGTTTTGGGCGGGATTTCGACTCTGGGTTTTAAAAGTTGCGACCAGGGACGCGAAAAATTTCAGGGGAGTTCTTTAGACTTTGTGTGGTTCGACGAGGAGCCCCCGCGCGAAATTTACGAAGAGTGTCTTTTGCGTGTAATGGACAGGCGGGGGGATATTTTCGGCACAATGACGCCGCTGAAAGGACGGACGTTTATTTATGACGAAATATATTTAAACCGTAAAAACAATCCCGAAGTCTGGTGTGAATTTATGGCTTGGGAAGATAATCCGTATCTTTCGAAAAAGGAAATAAAATACCTTGAAAACTGTTTGGACGGCAGCGTGCTCGATTCAAGAAAGTTCGGAAAATTTTCGCAAGGTTCGGGGCTTGTTTATCCGGAGTTCGACGAAAGCGTTCATGTAATCGAGCCGTTTGCGGTTCCGCATGAATGGCAGGACGTAATTTCCATCGACCCCGGCTTAAACAATCCGTTGTCGGCGCATTGGTACTGCGTGGACTGGGACGGGAATATTTACGTTGTAGCCGAGCATTTTGCGGCGGGGAAGGACGTGGATTTCCATGCGGCGGCAATAAGGAGCATAAGCTCGAAACTGGGTTGGAAGACTGACGGAAAGGGGAGGGTGTCCGCGCTGATAGACAGCGCGGCGGGACAACGCACTCTGGCTTGCCAGAAGAGCGTTGCGGAACTGTTTTCCGAGCGCGGAATACTTGTGAACGCAAAGGTGAATAAGGACGTTTTTGCGGGGATATCGCGCGTAAAATCATTTTTAAAACGGAATAACGGCGAGGGGAATTTGTATATTTTTTCAAACTGCACAAATATGATTGCCGAGTTTAAAGGCTATTTCTGGGCGGACGGAGATTCGCCGGTAAAGCGCGACGACCACTGTATGGACGAGCTGAGATACTTTGTAATGACCCGCCCTCAACCGCCCGAAAAAGAAAACACATCCCCTGTTTTAACCGATAAAATGAAGAGGATAAGGCGGCTTAAAAGAAGAACTAATTAAACTGAAACTTAAATTGCCCCCGCAATATGCGGGAGTTTATGAAAAAAGGTGTGGTAATGACTGATGAAAGAATCAAAAACGCGCTTTACGGCTGCGCGACGGGATTGTCAACCGAAGAAACGGTTAAGGAATATTCCGTTGAAGACGGTGAAATGAAGCTGGTAAAAATGAAAGTGACTAAGCGGGATATCCCGCCGGATATAAAGGCGGTTAGGATGATTCTTGACGAAACCGCCGACGAGCTTTCGGACGAAGAGCTGGAAGCGGAAAAACAAAGACTGATAAAGATTTTAAAGGAGATGTAAATTGAGCGATTTAAAAAACGAAAAAACGCCGGAAGAGTTGCTTGCGGCGGAAGTTGAACAGGACTTTATCCGCCGCCGCAACGAACGAAAACAGTTGGAACGCGGTTGGCAGATTAATATGAATTTCGTATGCGGAAACCAATATTGCGATTTGGATTCTTCGGGTGAACTCTGCGAAGAAGACAAACGGTATTTCTGGCAGAGCCGCCGGGTGTTCAACCATATTGCGCCGGCAATGGATATCAGACTTTCCAAGTTGTCGCGCATACGCCCCTCGCTAGTTGTGCGGGCTGCGTCCGAAGATGAAAGCGACAGGTTTTCGGCTTCCCTTGCGTCGGCGCTTTTGTCCGCCGCACAGGAAGATTTGGACATTGACGGCGTAATTTCGTCGGCTACATTGTGGTCGGAAATATGCGGAACCGCGTTTTACAAAGTTATGTGGAACGCCGAAGGCGGCAAGGCTGTGGGAGTAAGCGCGGACGGAAAAAAACTCCGTGAAGGCGGGGTAACCGTTGCGGCGGTTTCGCCGTTCGAAATTTATCCGCTTTCGCTTTCCGTTGAACATCTTTGCGACCAGCCCAGTATAATCCATGCAAAGGCGCTGCCCGTTGAAGAAATTTACGCGCTCTACGGAGTTAAACTCGCGGGGCGGGACGTCGATGAATTTTCGCTTGCGCCGTTTACGGGTAACGGCGGCAAAACCACGGCGGTAAAGCACGGTTATGAAATTGTAATTGAGAGATACGAACGCCCAGACGCCGAAAGATTAAACGGCAGACTTACTGTCGCCGCCGGCGGAAAACTTTTGTACGACGGCGAACTGCCGTATGTCAACGGCACGGACGGGGACAGGGAATATCCATTTGTAAAACAAACTTCTATTCCGCTTGCGGGCAGCTTTTTCGGAGCGAGCGTTGTTGAAAGATTGATTCCTTTGCAACGCGCATATAACGCGGTTAAGAACAGAAAGCACGAGTTTATGAACCGCCTTGCTTTGGGCGTTGCGGCTGTAGAGGACGGTTCGGTGGACGTTGACGAGCTTGCCGAGGACGGACTGGAACCGGGGAAAATTATAGTTTACCGTCAAGGCTCGAATCCTCCCGAAATTCTTGACGCCGGCGGCGTGCCCGAAGAGTTCGCAAAAGAAGAAACAAATCTTTTGGCGGAATTTATGCAGATTTCCGGCGCGAGCGACTTGAAAGATAGTTACAGCGGACTTTCGGGCATAACTTCGGCAACCGGATTACAGCTTTTAATCGAACAGGACGACAGGCGGCTCGACGTTACTTACGCTTCGATAAAACGCGCCGTCAAACAGATAGGGCGGTATATATTGAGGCTTTACAGGCAGTTTGCAACCGATTTGAGGCTTTTGAGATATGCCGGCAAGAACAACGTTTTGAGCCTTTATTATTTTAAAGGCAGTGATATTTCTTCGGACGACGTGGTGCTTGAAGCCGAAAGCGAAGTGAACACGACGCCCGCGCAAAAGCGCAACACAATTTATGAAATACTGGATAAAGGACTGTTTACCGATGATAACGGCAAACTTTCCGTTTCGGCGAAGAACAGGCTTTTGGAGCTTTTGGGTTATGCGTCTTTGGCGGGCGAAAGAGATTTGGGGGAGCTAAACCGCGCCAGAGCCGGAGAAGAGAACCTGAAAATGCGTACGGGCACGGTTGAAGTAAAAGAGTACGACGACCATGTGACGCACGTAACCGAACACACTGCGTTTCTTTTGTCGGAGGAGCTTGACGGGGAAACCGAAAAGCGCATATGCGCGCATATTGCCTGTCATAAACAAAGGATACGTGACGGGCAAACTGATAAAAACGACAATAATAAAGACGAAAACACGGAGGTAAGATAATGGATAACGTACACGAATCGGAAAAATTGACGGCGACGGCGGAGACCGCGGAAGCGGAAAATGTTACGGATACCGCGTCAGCGCTCGGCAAGTTCAAAAGTGTGGACGCCCTTTTGTCGGCGTACAGAAGTTTAGAGGCCGAATTCACCCGACGCAGTCAGCGGCTGAAAGAACTCGAAGAGGGGAGCAAGGCGCATGAAGTGCCGCAAACGGCGGCGCCCTCCCGCGAAGAACCGGCAGACGAGGAGCTTTTAAAAGCGGCGCTTTCATCCGAAAGCGTTCGAAAAGCGGTTTTGGAAGACTATCTTAAAACTGTTGCCGCAAATAAGAGCGTACCTTTGATTTCGACTGGCGTTTTAACGCCGGCGCCGCGTTCCGCGCCCACAACCGTTAAAGAGGCGGGTGCGCTTGCGCAGCGTTTTTTAAAGAGTTAAACGTCTTTAATTCCCGCATATTACGGGGGTAAACAAAAAAATTACAAAAATTTAAGGAGAAAATTAATTGATAACCATTGAAAATGCCGATAAGGCGTTAAAAGATTATTATCTGGGCGCCGTAACGGCGCAACTCAACGACAATATTTCACCATTCTTTTCGGCAATAGAAAAGACCGCCGGTCACGTTTACGGCAAGGACGTAAGTTTGTCCGTCGTACGCGGCAATTGCGGAAGCATAGTGGCGGGCGATGAAGACGGCGCTCTTCCCGACCCTTATAAAAACAGATATCTTCAAATAACGGTGCCTTTGAAAAACCTTTACGGCACGATAGAGGTGAGCGACAAAGCGCTTAAAGCCTCGCGCGAGGCTTCCGGAGCCTTCGTCAATCTTGTAAATGCGGAAATGGACGGGCTTATAGCAAGCGCAAGACAGAATTTCAGCCGTATGCTCTTCGGCGACGGTACTGGCAAGCTGTGTAAAATCGTGTCCGGAGTAAGCGATTCGGTTTATAAAGTGGACGGCGCAAAGGAATACTTTGCAGGAATGCGCGTTACCGTTCCCGCGGCAAGCGGCGTATTGGGCGATTCGCTCGACTTATACATAACGGCTGTGGACAAGGCGAAGTCGGAAATTACCTTCAACCGCGACGTGCTCGACTCTATCACGGGCGAAACGGTTTACGTTTACGGTTCTAAGGACAACGAGCTTTGCGGGCTTGGCGCTATCTTCGATTCGCCCTCGCTTTACGGTTATAAAAAATCGGACGAGCCGTATTTTGCCCCTTATAAGGCGGACGCGGGCGGAGCGATTACCGAAGAGAAACTTACCGACGTCCTGGATTATATGGAAGAGAATTTCAACAGCCGCATAAATATGATAATCTGTTCTTACAAGACGAGGAAAAAAATTGCGGCGCTCATTGCCGAAAACCGCCGCGTAGTTAACTCAACCGACGCGCACACGGGTTTTGGAGTCGTTACAGTGAACGACGTGCCCGTCTATGCGGACAAGTACTGCCCAGACGACAGAGTGCTTTTTTTGAACACCGAAGATTTTTCGTTGAATCAGCTCTGCGACTGGGAGTGGTTAGAGGACGAAAGCGGAAAAATTTTAAAGCAGGTTCACGGCAAGGCCGCATACGGCGCAACGCTTGTAAAATACGCCGAGCTCATTTGCAAAAAACCCTGCGGTCAGGCGATGCTGGGAAATATTTAACCCTGCGCGCAGAAAATACCGCCCCGCACTCCCTCTTTTTAAGGGGGAGTAAAAGGGACGGAAGGGGGTGAATATGAAAATAAAAGAAATTATTTTAAGCGCGCTCAATCTCATCGGGCGCGGTGATATTGCGGCGGCGCTTGAAAAGGGAGAAGAGCTGACAACGGAGGCAAGCCACACGGCGGACACGCTTTTGTATTGCGTTAACTCCGTATTAGACGAGTTGGCAAGGTATTACTTTCCGCTTTCTCACACCGAAACAGTTAATTTAATCGGCGGTAAGGCCGCGTTTGCGGATTTTACGTACAGACCGGTAAAAATACTGGGTATAACTTCAAACGGTAAAAAAACCGCATACAAAATATATCCTGCGTATTTAACCGCGGACGCGGTTCAAATCGAGGCGGAATACGAATACTCGCCCGATAAAAAGGGGCTGGACGACGACTGCGATTATTCAGGTCTGGAAGCCGGCGCGCGCCTGATTGCGACAGGGGCGGTTTCGGAGTTCTGCCTTTTAAACGGCGAAGTAAGCGGGGCTGAATACTGGGAAGGCGAATACCGCAGAGAAATCGACCGCGCACGCGCAAGATTGCGGGGAAACATAAAGATTCCTCCCAGGAGGTGGGTGTGAAATATCCCGAAACAAGCAAAAAAGAGGTAGACGTTACCGGCATAAGCGGCGCCGTAAAAATCGGATGCAGGACGGATAAGGGAATGATAATTCCGCAAGCGTTCAAATTCCGCGCAATCGAAGGCGCTCCGGAAAACGTTTTGTGGGCGGACTATTCCGTTTCCGCCGAAAGCTGTTTTGCTATGTCCGACGGAACGCTGTACGCGGCGCCGCTTTGCAAAAAGTTTGTTGCGGTAACAGAGGTGGACGGCGAACCGTTTATGCTTGAAGAATACGACGGCGGGCGGCGCAAAACTTTTATAGTGAGCGGTGAAAAATACGCGGTTTTCGACGGGGAAACTCATTCCGTAAACGCGTTTAGGTGCGGCATATATGCGGGCGTAACCAAGTGCGGAAGACTTTTTGGAGTTGATTCCGAAGATAAAACGCTTGTGCGCTGGACGGGAACGGACGGAATTAACGACCTGAAAGAAAGCATTGAAGGCGCCGGATGGATGCGCCTTGAAGGAGCGTTTGGAAACGTGCTGAACCTTGTTGTTGCAGGCGATTATCTGGTTGCCGTCCGCGAATACGGGCTGACAGCTATTAGCGCTTTCGGCGCGCCCGAAAATTTCAGGCAGATAAACGCCGTGCATAAGGCGCCGAGGATTTTTAAAAATACCGCCGTTGCCATAAACGGAAAACTGTATTTTTACACGGTAAAAGGTCTTTACTGCTTTGACGGCAACAAGATAGCCGAAGTGTTTGCGGACAGGCGGGGAATGCTAAATACTCCTACATATGCGGTGGCTTACGGTCAAAATTATTGCGTTTGCGGGTTTTCCGCGGCGCTTGGCCGCGAGGCGGTTTTAATATACGAAACTTTGGGCGGAGCGGCTTATTTTGCGGATATTCCCGCAAAAACTTTATGTGCGCACAACGGATTGATAGCTTTTACCGCCGCCGGCGCATATATTTCGGAAGCGGGCGGGGAATATACGTTTGAAAGCGGAGAAATTAATTTCGGCGATGCGCGCAAAAAGACCTTAACGGGAATTGAAATTTTGGGCGGCGCTGCGGACGTTGAAGTTACAAACGGCGTTGTTTCGCGCATATTAGGGGGTGTAAACGGCTTTGCACGCGTAAATTTAAGGGGCAATCACTTTAAAATCACCTTAAAAGGCAAAGAAAAGTTAGGCGCGGTGAAAGCGTTTGCGGAGGTCGGTTATGGAATTTGACGTAATTGAAGTCACCGAAGAGGAGCTTAAAAATTTTACCGCGGTGCAGATGCAGCTTTTGCGCACCGCGCAAAAAAACAAAAACGCGCTTAGATATAAGCTGGAACAGGAACTCGAACTTTTTAAAAAGCTTGTGCTTACGGACGGAATGAAAAACTCGTCGCTTTACGAAGGAAAACGCGTCGGACTCGAAGCGGAGTTTAACCGTGAACTCGATATTATAGTGGAACAGTTGAAATATGCGCTTAAGCTTAACGAACCTTTACCCGACGACGGCGGAGGAGACGAAAATACGGGGTATATCGTAGATTATTCACTGTCTTATACCGAGAGGTATAAGATTGTGCGCGACTATTACCTTGCCATACCCGACCCCGCCGAACGTATGGCTCTTTATACCAACGACGAGGTGGCTAAAAAATATCTGCAGAGTTATTATTCCACGCTTTACGACGTGCTTTACACTTACAGTCAATAGTACGGTGCGGTTTTATAACCACGCATGGGGTTGAACCGCGGGGATATCGGCTTACGTAATCTCTTTAAATTACTTTACAAAAATCCGGGCGTTTGATATAATAACTTTTATGAAAATTGCCGACGATTGGGTTGATTATAAAATACTTGCGACGTCCGACGGGATGAAACTGGAAAACTGGAAAGGCGTAGTTTTGCTCCGTCCGGACCCGCAGGTTATATGGAAAGGTCGGAACCTGTTTGCCGAAAAGGATATAAACGCCGTTTATCACCGCAGTGAAAAGGGCGGAGGCGGCTGGGAAAACCGCAAGCCTTTCCCCGCGGAGTGGACGGTTAATTATAAAGACCTTACTTTTAAAATCAAGCCGATGGGCTTTAAGCACACGGGGCTTTTCCCCGAACAGGCGGTAAACTGGAACGAACTCCGCCGCATTATTTCGCTGGCGAAAGCCGGGAACGAAAAGAAAGAAATAAAGGTTTTAAATCTGTTTGCCTACACGGGCGCGGCTTCGGTTGCTTGTGCAAAAGCCGGCGCATTGGTCACACACGTTGACGCGGCTAAGGGAATGGTTGAACGCGCGGGCGAAAATGCAAGGCTTTCGGGCGTGGAGAGCGGGATTCGCTACATAATAGACGACTGCAACAAGTTCGTTGCAAGGGAGCTAAGGCGCGGCAACCGATACGACGGAATAATAATGGACCCACCGAGTTACGGCAGGGGTCCCGGCGGCGAGATGTGGAAGATAGAGCGCGACCTCTTCGCGTTTGTGCAGACTTGCGCAAAGTTGCTTTCGGAAAAGCCTCTGTTTTTCTTAATAAACAGCTACACCACCGGGCTGCAACCCGCAGTTTTAAAAAATATTTTAACGCTTGCGCTCAAAGATTTAAAGGGCGGCACGGCGGCTTATGAAGTCGGAATCGCAACCGACGAGGGCATACCGCTTCCGTGTGGCGCAAGCGGGCTTTTTACGGGAGAAGGTTATGGAGAATGAACTTAATATAATTTACGAGGACAACCATATAATCGTAGTTTTAAAGCCGCAAATGCTTGCGTGCTGCCCCGACGAAAGCGGAGATAAGAACCTTTTGGATATGATAAAGGAATATTTAAAGGTAACTTATAACAAACCCGGCAACGCGTATGTCGGGCTTGTTCACCGACTCGACAGACCAACGGGCGGGGTGATGGTTTTTGCAAAAACTTCAAAGGCGGCGACAAGACTATCCGACCAGATGAAAAACGGCGGTTTCGAAAAACGCTACTTTGCGGTTTTGAACGGCGTGCCGCAAAAGAATACGGCTACGCTTGAAAATTATTTAAGGAAAAATTCCGTAAACAATATGGTTTACGTTTGCACGCCTTCGGAAGAGGGAGCAAAGCGCGCGCTGTTGTCATACGAAATAAAGGGTGCGGCGGCGGGTCTTTCGCTTGCGGAAATAAACCTGCATACCGGCAGAACTCATCAGATACGCGTTCAGACTGCGGCGATAAACTGCCCCGTTTACGGCGATATGCGCTACGGCGGTGAAAAAGCTGTGAAGGGCAAGCTTGCGCTTTGGGCGTATTCTTTAAGGTTTACGCACCCCACCACAGGCGAAGCGCTCCGCTTTATAATAGAGCCGCCAAAGGAAGAAGCTCCCTGGAAATTGTTCGAAATAACCGTTTAACGGCAAAAAACGCGGAAAATTTCCGCGTTTTTTATTAAAATCCGACTCTACGAAACGTAGAGTTAGTGTTTTTCGGTTATTTAGAAATTTCTACGGCGGGTAGAATATAAGTAGGTTTACAAAATTTAACCTGCGTGTTAAAATCTGTCCGACAAACCGAAAGGAGAAAATTATGGAACACAACATCGGCAAAACAATAGCGGCGCTGAGAAAGGAAAAAGGCTTTACGCAGGCAGAACTGGCGCAAAGGCTGAAAGTTTCGGACAAGGCCGTTTCGAAATGGGAAATAGGCGACGGGTTTCCCAGCATTGAATTTTTTCCCGCGCTTGCAAACGTTTTCGGAGTGACGACCGATTATTTGCTTACAGGAGTAAAGCAGGAACCGCAAAAGACCTGTTCCGATTTGGAGCTATGCGTTAAAAGCGGAAATATTCAACGCGCCTTAAAGCTTTACGGTGAGCGCGACGAAAACGGCAAAAGCGTTTTGGACTATGCAATAGATTATAAAAACGTTGATATGGTAACTATGATGCTCAGCCCCGACGGATATCTTATCCGCTCGCGGCGGAATAAAAATAACGGACAAAGAACCGCAGTTATAGTCGAAGATATGAGCTGTGCAGAGCAAACGCGGTTTTTAAAAGAACTTTTGGGCGAATACAGCCTTTGTGAGTATTATTCAGCCGTGTTGAAACTATTGCCGTTAAACTTAGAGCGCGATATCGCAAAAATGGTTTATTATTATAACGAAACAAATTTTTATTATGCCCGCCGCCGAGGTTTTGTTTTTAAACAGGAACTGCGTGAGAACGGCGCGATTGACGATGACACGAATGCTTCGGTACAGAGCGAAATTAAAGAGATTTGCGATTATCTTATTAAAAATTATGAAGCTCTGCCGGAGGAACAAAAAGATTATTACTTCGGTAAAACCGACCATTCCACAAAGCGCTTCGAGTGCTGGAAGTTTGCATATCCTGATTTTATCGCGTGCGCATATGAGCACGGCGCAACCGAGCTTTTTAAAAAGCTTTTAAAAAATTATGAAGAAAAGGTTTATACGGCGGCTTTCAAATTCGATTTAACCACGCTTTTAAAGCCGTTGATGCACAGCTATGAAAACAACAAGGACGCATTTAACTTAATTTATACGGTTTTTAAAGAAGATAAGGGTGTTTGGGAAAAAGAACCGGAGTTTTTAAAGTTTATTTTAAACGTATATAAAAAATACGGCAAAGCCGAGGGCGACAAGCTGAATATAATAGCCGGCAATCATTATTCCGAAGATGAAATCCGCTGTTTTTATATCGAAAATGACAAAACCAAAACCAAGGCGCAAAAGCTGGAAGAAAAGTGCGCGTACAAAGGAATTTTGTGGATTGACAGAGCGCTTGAAACCGATGACGCGGCTTTTGTTAAGAGGATGTTTAAAAATTATGCGTTGACTTTGGCGGAAACGCTTGAAAACGACGTAAAATGCCGTAACTATGAAAAATTGTTCAAATTTGCGGCGGATAATGTGTGCGAAAAGGAAAATTGCGGGTTTGACGGATTTTTATTGCAAATTTTAAAGGCGGCAAGTTTTGCGGACGCGGCAAAAATCCCAGAATTTGTTGCGGAATACGGACAAAGCGCAATAGACGGTCAGTTCGTCTATAACGACGGCGCCGTGTTCGACGCAATTCCCAAAACGGTTAATAACGACAATTTATTAAGTGAAATTTTAAAAGCAAATTTGGAGCGTTTGACAGATTATAACATCGACCTGGCGCAAAAAGAATATTGCAGTAAAAATAAAATAAGTGGTGATATGTTCCGCAGCAGCGGTTATTACAGACGCGGCGCTTACGAGCGGAGAGTTCCGGATTTGAAACACAACGTGATAAATGATTTTTTAAACGGTTATAAAACCGAAATATTAAGCAAGCTTACCGCCGCGGAAGAGGCGAAAAACGCAAAGACCGACGACGGTAAATTCAATTACCTTACAAAAGAATATTTTAGTAAGCTTTTAAAGGAAAGCGACGTTGAAACGGTTGTAATAAAACTTTGCGTAAAGTTGGAAGCGTACTTTAAATTCAATCTCGGTTACGCTGGCAATCTTTACGAAATGATGGATAAATACTGCGATAAAATTGGGCAGAACTCGCCGGTTGCAAGCACTTTAAACAATTTGCGAAAGGCGCGCAACAGCGTAACCCACGCCGCCGAAAAAACTAAAATAACCGAAAACGAAGTAAACGGCTACATGGAAACGGTTTTCAAAATAACGGAGGAAAAATAAGTGGATAAGTATCAGAATATTTTTTTCGAATACGCCTTTAATGATTATAAAAAACAAGAACTGCATTTAAAAAATATAACTTCGCTAAAAAGCGGCGAAGTTTGCGGTGATTTTGATATCGCAAACGAAAAGGTAAACGTAAACTGGGAAAAGGACATAACTTCAACCGTTTATAAAGGCTGTATTCCGGCTTTTTACCGCGATACTCTCGTTTTTAAATCGGCGTACGTTTCTTACGGCGGCGAGTGGGAGGAGACTGCTCTTACCGAATGCGCAACCGAAAGCCGCGGCAGGGGATACGAAAAACTCGGCTATGAATTTAAGTTCGACTTTGATAACCGTATAAAGAAAATCAGACTGTGCCTTGCCGGCGGGCTTGCAGACGACCTGATTTTAAACGTAACCTACAGCGAAACCGACAAAGAAGCTTATTATAAAGCTCAACGCGAGTTCGAACGTAAAAAACTTATCGACGGCGCGAATATAGAGTATAACGGTTGTATGAATTTTATTGCCGTTTACTTTACGCCCTGTAACGAAAATTACGCAAGCGCGGAAATGGACTTGTTCTGGGGCGAAGATAAATTTATGGCAACGTATAAATCCGTTCCCAATAATTTTTCTTTAATGGCAATGGGGTTAAGGCACGGGGAGTATAACTTTGTTTTCCGCCAAAAAGATAAAAGCGGAAAGATTATTTTTCAAACGGATAAAATTCCCGTAAAGGTAAGCGACAGTTCCGACCGTAAAAACTATGTTTATAAACTTCACTATATTTAAAAGTCAAAAAAACGGCGCGGCTGAAATTTTCAGCCGCGCCGTTTAAAATTATATCAGATTTTTGTTGCCGTTTTTGTTTTTATTATTTTACCGCAAACAGCCTTTCAATCAATTTGTGCCCGTCTGAAACGTAAGTTCCGGTTTTCTCTGCCTCGTCCTCAGTATAGCGCCTTGCGCCGTTTGCCAAACGCGCTTTGTTGCAGTATAACATATAGGGAACCGGCTCTGAAACGTGCGTTTTAATGGCGCAGGGAGTGGGGTGGTCGGGGCATATCAAAATTGCAAAATCCTCGCCAGCCCCGGTCAGCCTTTCAATAAGAGTATTGGCAACGTAGTCAACCTTTTCAATCGAATATACCTTGTGTTTAAAATCGCCGTGGTGTCCGCATTCGTCGGGCGCCTCCATATGGATATAAACAAAGTCAAGACCATTTAAAAGCTCGTCTGCCGCGGCGTTGGCTTTACCGGTAAAATTCGTGTCGAAGTTGCCGGTAATTCCGTCAACTTCAATTATCTTCATTCCGGCAAGCATTCCTATGCCCTTAACAAGGTCAACGGCGGAAATCACTCCGCCCTTTTTGTTGTGCAGTGTTTCAAAATTTTCAAGCGCGGGCTTGGTGCCTTCGCCCCACAGCCAGATGGAATTCGCGGGTTTTTTACCCTCTTTAACGCGTCTTAAATTTACGGGGTGGTCTTTTAAAAGCTCATAGCTTTTTTTCATTAAGTCCGCATATATGTTTGAATTAACTCCGTTCGGAAGGTGTCCGGCAACGGGTTTATCCGAAATATCGTGAGGGGGAGTGAGTGTGGCGCCCGTTGTTCCGTCTTTAATTATCAGGCAATGCCTGTAACTTATCCCCGCGTAAAAACGGAATCTTTCATCGCCAAGTTTTTCATCGATGAATTTAATCAGTTCCTCGGCTTCTCCGGTGGTTATTTCGCCCGCGGAATAATCGAGCATAATCTTGTTTTCGTAAGGTTCATGCTCGGATAAGGTTACTAAATTGCACCGTAAGGTTACGTCCGTAGGGCACAGGTTAATGCCCATCGAAACCGCTTCGAGCGGCGAACGCCCCGTATAAAAATCGGCGGGGTTAAAGCCCAAAACCGACATATTGGCAACGTCGGACCCCGGTTTAAAGCCGTCCGGCACGGTTTTGCAAAGCCCGACTTCGGAAACAGGGGCAAGTTTGTCGAAAAGAGGAGCCTTAGCCGCCTCTAAGCACGTTTTACTTCCGAGCTCCGGTATTTTCCAGTCCGCCATTCCGTCGCCTAATACGACCGCATATTTCATAATAACTCCCGAAAAACGCTTGTATGCGTTACATAACTTTGTTGCAACGCGGAAAACTTTCTGTCACTTACGTCTAGTAAGTTTCTTCAAGTTTTAATAACGCGCTTCGTTCCGTTCGCATCTCCGCGTTTTACATTTTTTAGAAAATTTTAATTCAAGTCCCAGTCAATCGGTTCTTTGCCGACGGACTTTAAATAGCCGTTCGTTTTGGAAAAGGGTCTGGAACCGAAAAATCCGTTGTATGCCGAAAGGGGCGAGGGGTGCGCCGACTGGATTATGAAGTGCTTTGTTTCGTCTATAAGCGGCGCTTTGCTACGTGCGTTTCCGCCCCACAGAATAAATACTACGTTTTGAGTGTTTTCGGAAATGAGCTTTATTACGCTGTCGGTAAACCACGCCCAGCCGCATTTCGAGTGCGAGTTCGCCGCATGCTCGCGAACGGTGAGGGTGGTGTTCAACAGCAGAATTCCCTCGTTTGCCCATTTCGTCAAATCGCCGCAGTTGGGTTCGGTTATGCCCAAATCGTCTTCGATTTCCTTATAAATGTTCACAAGCGAAGGCGGCAGCTTTACGCCTTTTTTAACCGAAAAGCACAATCCGTGCGCCTGATTGGGTTCGTGATAAGGGTCCTGTCCCAGAATAACCGCTTTTATGTTGTCAAGCGGAGTATAGCGGAAACAGTTATACAAATCGTGCATGTCGGGATAAATTATATTATGCGAGTATTCGTATTTTAGAAACTCGCGGATTTTTGCGTAACGTTCGTCTGAAAAAAGTGGAGCTAACAGTTCGTCCCAGCCTCCGCCGAGTGGTTTCATTCTTTTGTACCTTCCCTTATATCTTATTATTGTTTTTTAAAGTGAGTTTAAAATTTTAAGATAATTTTCGCACTCTTTAAGCGCGTCGTTTAAATCGTGCTCCAAATAGTTTCCGCATTCCTCGCGTTTGTTGCCGGGTACTTCCTTAAAAGTCAGGGCAATCAAAAAACTCTCCTTTAACAGTTGCAAAACCTGCGCGTAACTCATATCCGCCGTCAAAAGATAAAACCCCGTTCTGCACCCCATGGGACCGAAGTAAATTATATTGTTTTTATATTCTGAATTGCGCAAAACCGTTGCCAACAGGTGCTCAACCGTATGTGCCGCTTTGGGTGAAACGTAATCGCCGTCGTTTGGCTTTTTAAAGCGTAAATCCCAGGTGGTAACGCCGTGCAAAACGTTGCATTCGTGCAGTCCTGCGGACAGTACGTCGTGGTTTTTTGAAAAAGAAGGTATTTTATCCATTTAATGTCTCCACAATGTTTTTAAGCTCGCTTTCAAGCGTTTTAAAGCATAGCGAAAGATTTTTTAAGTATTGTTCCGTTGTGGAGCCGCTGCCTGCCAAATCTGAAATAATTTTAAAGGAACGGCAGGGGATTTTTGCGTGCATACAAACCTGCGCAACCGCGCCGCATTCCATATCGCGGATATCTGCGTTTAAAACCGTAGTTAAAAGTTCAAAATCTTTTTTGCTGTCGTTGAACCGGTCGCCGGTGGCAAGCTTTTTAGCAGGGTAAACGCCGCATATTTGCAGGGGTAAATAATTTTCAGCGCACTCGTCAAGCGTGCCTATAGCGGTGCCGTTCAGCTGGGTTAAATCGAAGTCGTACTGCACAACCGAGGATATTTCGTAAATTCCGCCTACTTTCAATTCGTGGCTGAGCCCGCCCGCAACGCCTAAGTTTATTATTTCTTCGGGATTGAATTTATCCGCCGCAAGTTGGGTGCCGCACGCCGCGTTTGCTTTACCTACGCCGCATATAATTACGGCTGCGTCTTTTCCGTAAAGGGTGCCGCATATCACGCGTTTACCGCATATTACTTGTTCTTTTACGGCTTTCATTGCGGAAATTACAGGCGCCGCTTCTTTGTCCATCGCAATTATAAAACAAATCATTTTTTCTCTCCTTGTTTTTCCGCGCATACGGTTATAACGCCGTAATCCAGCACGTGCGTAAATATCTCAATATCCTGCAATTTGCCGCAAAAGTACAATTTTCCCCCGATATATTCCATACTTTTCAACGTTTCGGCAAGCGTTTTCCCGTGCATTTTAACGAACGCTTCCCTTACTGTCCAGTGTTTTAAAAAATCACTTTCGCACGTTATCTCGTATTGTTCTTTTTCCGCAAAGCTGTTTTTAATTATTTCGTGCGGGTTGTTTTTAAAGAGTTCCAAATCCACTCCCGCAGGTTTGTCTGAAATTACAATGGCGCCGCGCTTTCCGCTGTGCGTAATAGAAAAAAAGAGGGGGTTGCCTTCAATGAAAGGTTTTCCCGCCGCAGTCCGCTTTATTTCCGGCTTGTATCCCAGTACGCTCAGAAGAATTTCATCCAGTCTGTCGTATATTCCTTCTGCGGGAGTTATATAAAGTTTAATCATCCGGTGCACCCCCGCATTGTGTTTAAGGCAGTCACAACATCAGCGATTCAACATATTCTATCTGTTCTTTTGTTGCGAGATTTTTTGTAAACGCGCACGCGCTTCCCGCCGCCGTGGCAAAATTGAGGGCGGAAAAGTAGTTGCCTGATTTTAAATATTCGTGTATGAATCCGGCAATCATGCTGTCGCCCGCGCCTACGGAATTAACCAGCTGTCCGCGGCACGCTCGCACGTAAAGCGATTGTCTGGTTTCGGTTACCATTGCGGCGCCCGCCGAACCCATTGAAACTATAACGTTACGCGCACCTATATCCTGAAGTTTTCTGGCGCAGCCGTAAATTCCTTCCACATCGGGAACAGCCGTCAAACCGAATATTTCGCACATTTCGTAAACGTTGGGCTTAATTAAAAAGGGTCGGTATTTCAATGTGTTCGTTAAAAGTCCATTGCATGCGTCCACTACAAGATTTACGCCTTCGGGCAGTTTAAGTTTTTTAAGAAGGTCGGAATAAGCCGTATTCCCCAAAGAAGGGGGGACGCTTCCGCATATAACCAACCAGTCGCCGTTCTTTAAAAGGGGTTTCAGTTTTCTTATCAGCTTGTTTACGTCCGTCGGCTTAACGGGCGTACCGGTGCCGTTTATGTCCGTTTCCGTGTTGCTCTTTATTTTTACGTTAATGCGGCTCTGCCCGTCAATTTCGATAAAGTCGTGCGCAAGCCCAAGCTCTTCAACCTTGCCGCGGATGAACTTGCCCGTAAAGCCGCCCACAAATCCGAGCGACATAGTTTCTTCGCCAAGTTCTTTTAAGGCAAGCGAAACGTTTATGCCTTTGCCGCCGACTGCAAGTCTTTCGCTTGTCGTGCGGTTGACAATGCCGCTTTTTACGTTATTGACTTGAACGTAATAATCCAGAGAGGGATTAAACGTAACGGTGTAAATCATAAGCCTTCCGTAAACCGAAAATATAACTAAACTGTAAAGCATTTGAGAGAATTTGTCAATAGAAAACAAATTTAAACGCTTGATTTTTTTGTCGCCTGTGCATATAATCTATAATACCAATCGGGCGAGTTTCAGATTCGATTGCAAATGGAGGAAGAGAAAAGCATACCAAAGGTCCGGCTTTGTAAAAACGGGAACTTAAATTTAAATGCAGAATCAAAAGATTCCAAAGTTGTAGACTTCCCTTCGATGAGAACGGCAGGCTACGCTTGCGCTGCTTAATCTAAAGCGGTCCGTCAACCGAAGAAGCCGCCGGCTTCGGAAGGCGCTATTAAGGCGGCAAACCATAATTTTGTCTTACCGCGCAATTTTAAGGTAATTTAAGCGGTATGCGCCCGCCGTCTCCCGTCCGTCGGGGACGCGGCGTTAAGTTAAAGGCGGAATAAGTATGTAGAAAGCTCTGACAAAATGTGTAAGACTCGGGTGCAAGTCCCGACTCGTCCACCACTGCGGGGGTATACGCACACCCCGCCAAAAGAGAAACCGAATTATCGGTTTCTCTTTTTGTTTCCAAGACGGTAAGCACAAGAGAATAACATATCTATAAAGTAGTTCAATAAAATTAGTATTTTATATGATAATTGTATCATAAAACAGGTTTACATTCAATTTGATTAAACTATTTTATAGTGCAACAAATTGTTGCGCAATAAAGCCGTTTAATGCGATTGACTTATAATTGAGCGCTATAGAGGAGCCCGCACAAAAACTTTATGTTACAAGACAAGCAATTTCACGCCGGAAAAATAATTCGGCGCACTCGGCGCCTTTCCGACTATGCGCGCGGCACGTCTGCAATAGCTTTTAAATCTTGACAAAACGTAAAACGCGTTTTATAATCCAAAATATGAATATATTTAAAACGGTTGAAATAAAAGAGGATATCCTTTCGCGCAACAACGAACAGGCAAAACAGATTAAAGCGGACTTAAAGGCGAAAAAAATATTTTTTCTTAACGTAATGTCGTCGCCCGGCAGCGGCAAAACCACGCTTATTACAAACCTTGTTAACCGCCTTAAAAACGATTACAAAACAGGCGTAATCGAGGCCGACATCGATTCGGACGTAGACGCGCATACGATTGCGGAAAAGACGGGCGTAAAAACCGTGCAGATTCACACCGCCGGCGCATGCCATTTAACCTGTCAGATGGCGTGGGAATCGCTTCTCGCACTCGGGCTGGAAGGGCTTGATTTCGTAATTTTGGAAAATATCGGCAACCTTGTTTGTCCAGCCGAATTCGATACCGGAGCTAACTTCAACCTTGTGCTTTTATCGGTACCCGAAGGCGACGACAAGCCGCTAAAATACCCGCTTATGTTCGAAGTCGCTTCGGCGGTAGCGGTTACAAAAGCCGACGTAGCCGAAGTTTTCGATTTTTCGGCGGAACAAGCCAAAAGGAATATATCCCTGCGCAATCCGCAGGCTCCGGTGTTTATAACTTCGGCGGTAAATAACGAGGGGATAGACAGACTCGAAGCACTCCTCCGCGCCAGTATAGAAGAAGTAAAGAGATAAAATAAAATTAATTATGCCCTTCTTTTTGCAAAGCGGGGCATTTTTTATGCAAATGTCGAAAAAAATTCCGTAAATTGATAAAAATTTTTCGATTTAATATTTACTTTTTAAAAAACAGGTAGTATATTATAGATAATAAAGTAAATATACTTTAACATTAGGAGAACGTTATGGAAAATAAAAATCAAAGAATTTGTATCATCGGCGGCGGCCCCGCAGGTACGAGCGCCGCAATGTATCTTGAAAAGAACGGTTACGATAATTACGTAATTTACGAAAAGACCAACCGCGTAGGCGGCAAAGCGTTTTCGCCCTTAATGAAGTGCAAAACTCCCGACGGAAACTGGGAAGACCGCACAATAGAAATGGGCGCCGTAATGGGTTGCGATACGTATTTTGCAGTACGGGAATGTGAAGAATTCGGCGGTACCAGCCACCACGACGGTCCTCCTATGGGGCGCCGTTTTATGATGACGGACGGCACGCCGCAAAAGTCCTCAAAGCTGGCGCTTTTGAAAAAATTTATGAAAATGAAAAAGCTGAACAAGCTTTTGAATAAAAAATATTACGGATACGACGTAAACGGACACCGCGGCGTTTCGGAGGGCAGATACGAAGGTCCTTGCCCCTCGCCGAAGATGAAACTCAAACATATAGAGGGAGTAAATCCCAATTTAAAAGATTTGTCAATGCCTTTTTCCGAGTTCCTTAAAAAGAACAAGTGCGAGGATGCAACCCTTGTCTGGAAGGGTCCGTTCACGTCTTTCGGTTACGGCTATTTCGACGAAATCCCCGCGGCGTACGTCTTGAAATATCTTGACGCGTTTACCGTTCAGCAGTTCCTTTCAACGGGCAAGTTGTGGACGTGGAGAAACGGCACTCAGTCCATCTGGGAAGGCGTTAACGCCCACTTAAAGCACCCCGCAATTTTAAACGCGGAAGTAACAGCAGTTAAGCGCACGCCCGAAAAGGTTTACGTTACGGTAAACGGCAAGGTTGAAGAATTCGACAAATTGATAATCTGTACTCCGTTGGAGCTGTTCTTAAAATACGGCGACCCGAGAGAGGAGGAAAAAGAGCTTTTCTCAAAGATTCAGCACAAGGAATATTTCACGATGGCGGTGCGCCCCGCTGAAGGCAACGGTCCTGATATTTCGTATTATTTCTTTGAAAATATGACAAACGAAACGCGCGGGCATCTGATGGTGTTCTATCACCGCTGGCCGCAGGAGGAGATAACCGACCAGCCTCTTGTCACGTTCACATTAAGAAACCACGAGGGTATGGAAGACGTATCTTTCGAAGAAGCAAAGAAAACAACGCTTGCAGATATGACCAAGTGCGGACTGCCCGTTGAAAAGACCGAAAGAATTGACGACTGGTACTACTTCCCTCACGTGGGAAGCAAGGACTACGCCGACGGTTGGTACGAAAAGGTGGAGGCAATGCAAGGCAAGGACAACACCTATTACGCAGGCGAGGTTATGTCGTTCGGCGATATGGAAGAGACGGTTGAGTACAGCCGCGACCTCGTCCGCCGTTTCTTTAAGTAAAACGCATTTAAGTTGTGCTCTGCCGTGTTGAACTGCAAATTTTAATTAAGGCGGCTATGGAAAAGGTTAAAACAATACTTTTAAACAAGGGAGTTTATTCCGACAACGACGCGGAGGCGGAAAAACTGCGCCGCGAACTTAAAAAAGACGGCGTGTTTTTAATAAACGTAATGTCCTCGCCCGGGGCAGGCAAAACCACGACTTTAATATCGTTGATTAACCGCCTTAAAACGCGTTTGAATGTGGGAGTAATGGAGGCGGATATCGACTACGATATCGACGCCGTGCGCGTTGCCGAAAAAACGGGTTGCAAGTCCGTTCAGCTCCACACGGGAGGTATGTGCCATCTCGACGCGTCGATGACAAGGCAGGGGCTTGAAGAACTTGGATATAAGGGGCTTGATATAGTCTTTTTGGAAAACGTGGGCAATCTTGTATGCCCCGCCGAATTCGACACCGGCGCGCATCTTGACATAATGATTTTGTCGGTGCCGGAGGGCGACGACAAACCGCTTAAATATCCGTTAGTCTTCCGTAAATGCGGGCTTGTGATAATTAACAAAACCGACGCGCTTCCGTATTTTGATTTCGATATGGAAAAATGCAGACGAAACATATTAGACAGAAACCCTCAAGCTGAGGTTATTCCCGTATCCGCCAAACGCGGCGACGGAATGGCTGAACTTGAACAATTTTTTATTAACAAAATCAACGGCAAGGAGAAAACGTAATGCCTGCGCAAAACGAAAAAATTATCAGCAAATATCAGGGTGAAAAGAATCCCGACAAGCGCTATGTAAAACTCGGCAAAAAGATAACCGACGTGGTTCCGCACAAAATTTTCGGCGTAAAGACGACCGACCCCGAATATTGGGGCTTGCGCGAGGTTTTAACGCCCGAAATGTGCGACGTCGCCAACAAAATGAAGCTGAGAAAGTTTTATTCTTTTGAAAAACTTTTAAAGATGAACAAAAAGTTGGACGCGGCGGAGTTGCAAAAGCTTTTGGACGAGATGTCCTATATAGGCATACTCGAATACGACTACGGCGACAATTACGACCACTACGGCGAGCTTAAAGACAAGCCGCGCGTAAAGCGTTACCGCGTTCCCTTTTACGTGCCCGGGTCTGCCGAACTTTTCAACTCTTCGCTTGACCGCATAAAAAAGAACCCTGCGGTCACTTCGTTTTTCGAGCGTATGACGTTTATTCCGCTTGCGGGCGTAACCCAGATGGTGCCTCCGGGCGGCGACGGCATAGGTATGCACGTTATTCCGGTAGAACAGGCGATTAACGCCGAAAGTCAGTCGATAGACTTGGAACACATCTCTTACTGGCTCAAAAAATACGACGGACATATTGCGGCGGGAATTTGTTCGTGCCGCGCTTCGCGCGCGGTGCTCGGCGACGGATGTACCGACGACGTTGACGACTGGTGCATACAGCTCGGCGATATGGCGGATTACGCCGTGGAAACGGGCAGGGCGCACTATGTCGATAAAAAACGCGCGCTCGAAATTTTGGAACTTGCCGAAAAGAACGGTTACGTTCATCAAATCACCAACATCGACGGCGAAAACAAAATTTTTGATATCTGCAACTGTAATGTAAAGATATGTAACGCGCTCCGCACGTCGCTTCTTTTCAATACGCCCAACCTTTCGCGCAGCGCTTACACCGCAAAAGTGGAAAAGAAGAACTGCGTAGCTTGCGGCAAATGCGTCGAAGCTTGCCCCGCGGGCGCGGTTAAGCTCGGTCAAAAGCTGTGCCGTAAGGACGGCAAAGAAGTAACTTATCCCCACGCGCCTCTGCCCGACAACAATATCTGGGGCGAATACGCTTGGGACGAGGAGTACCGCGACACGGCGAGAATGTCCAACACCTATTCAAGCGGCAGCGCGCCCTGCAAGGCCGCCTGCCCCGCGCACGTGCCCGTACAGGCATATTTAAAGCTTGCGCACGAGGGTAAATACCGCGAAGCCCTTGCTATGATAAAAACAGAAAATCCTTTCCCCGCAGTCTGCGGCAGAGTTTGTAACAAGCGTTGCGAGCTTGCCTGCACCCGCGGCGACATAGACGCGCCCGTTTCTATCGACGCGGTTAAAAAGTTCGTTGCCGACCTCGAAATCAAGTCGGGCGAACGCTATGTTCCCGAAAAGGTTATCCAGTCCGTTCACGGCGAATGGGCGGAAAAGATTGCAATAATCGGCGGCGGTCCCGCGGGGCTTTCGGCGGCTTATTACCTTGCGCAGATGGGTTA
The DNA here is from genome assembly GCA_910586065.1 of uncultured Christensenella sp. Taxonomy (GTDB): domain Bacteria; phylum Bacillota; class Clostridia; order Christensenellales; family Borkfalkiaceae; genus Coproplasma. The sequence goes on from CAJUGI010000001.1 coordinate 195,537, forward strand.
TAAGCCCACTGTTTTCGAAAAGAACGCAAAAGCGGGCGGTATGCTGACTTACGGTATTCCTTCCTACAAGCTTGAAAAGGACGTAATAGAATCGGAAATAGAGGTTTTAAAACAGCTCGGCGCAGAAATTAAGTGCGGCGTTGAAGTGGGTAAGGACGTAACGATTCCCAAGCTTAAAGAGCAGGGTTACAAAGCCTTTTATATAGCAATCGGCTGTCAGGGCGGCAGAAGACCGAACGTGCCCGGCGATACGGCTAAGGGCACCGAAATTGCTGTTAATTACCTTAAAGACGCGTTTGAAAACAAGACGAAGTGCACTGGCGACGTGGTGATTGTAGGCGGAGGCAACGTTGCCGTTGACTGTGCGAGAAACGCGCGCCGTTTGGGTGCGGCAAGCGTGAGTATGTTCTGCCTTGAAAGCACCGAAGAAATGCCCGCCAGCCGCGAAGAGATTGAAGAAACGCTTGCTGAAAATATAAAAATAGAGAACGGCTGGGGTCTCCGTGAAGTTAAATTAAACGAAAACGGTGAAGTTTGCGGCATAATTTTCAAAAAATGCGTGCGCGTGACCGACCCCGCAACCGGCAAATTCTCGCCTTTGTACGACGAAAACGAAACGGTTGAAGTAAAGGCGGAAAAAATCGTGTTCGCTATCGGGCAGTCGGTTGAGTGGGGCGGACTTTTGGAGGGAACCTCGGTTACTCTCAAAAACAATTACCCTGTTGCCGATTCGTTCACTTATCAGACCTCCGACCCCGATATATTCGTCGGCGGCGACGTATTTACGGGTCCCCGCTTTGTAATAGACGCAATCGCGCAGGGGCACGAGGCCGCCGAAAGCCTGCACCGCCGCGTGCGCCCCGACGCGCATATGACGATTGGGCGCGACAGAAGATATTATGTAGAGCTTGACAAGGCTGACGTAAAATATCCTTCGTATGACGACGCGGGCAGGCAAGAACCCGCCGATAAAACTTTGGAAACGTGCGGCACGCTCACAGAAGAGCAGGTTAAGTGCGAAACTTCACGCTGTCTTTCGTGCGGAGCTTCTTACGTTGACCCCAACAAGTGCATAGGTTGCGGCATCTGCACCACGCGTTGCGAGTTTGATGCAATACACCTTGTACGCGACCATCCCAAACACTCCACAATGCGCGTTGCCGAAAAGAAAGTGGGCGGGCTTTTGAGTTACGCAACCAAGCGCGCGTTCAAAATAATAGGGCACAGCGGCTCCAAAGAGGCGCGCGAACTTAAAAAACAGCGCAAAGCTTACAAAAAAGCCAAAAAACAGCAGGGTAAATAATGCACGAGCTTGGCATAGTTAAACACGTAATCGCCCAAGTTGAGGACGCGGCAAGGGAAAACGGCGTTAAAAAGGTTTTAAAACTAACCCTGGAAATAGGCGAAGTTTCTTCAATCGTGCCTAAGTACTTTACAGACTGCTTTGAATGGGCAAAGAAAAAAACGGAGTTTATGCAGGAAACGGAATTGGAGCTTATTATAATCGAGGGCAAATCCTATTGCCGCAACTGCAAAAAAACCTACAAAACCACGGCTTACGCCAAGGAATGCCCCTATTGCAAGAGCACGGACACCTATCTGGTGACGGGCAACGAGATGACAATAAAGGATATGACTGTAATTTAAAACGCATATAAGCTGCGCATAACTGCAAACTACTACAAACTTAAACCCCCGGGCGAAAAACTCCGCTCGGGGGTTGATTATTCGCCCTTTAAAATAATAAGAATTTGCGAAAGTTGGCGTTGCATTTTGCGGTTAGCGGTTTCAATGCTCTCGGTGCGTTCGGCCGGCTTTGTTTCGCAAAGCTTAAAGCGTTCGCAATTTTTGCACGTTTTTTCTTTTTCGTCCATAAATTGTCTCCGTAAATTAGTAATTTTTAATCAATAAAATTATAGCCCGAAGTTCCTGCATTTTGTTTACTTCCTACAAATCGTAGGATATAATGTAGTTACTATCTGGGAAAAATAATTAAAGAATTAAGATTGGAAGATAGAATACGGCTGATTTTTACCCCGCATTGACAATTTTTTTTAAAAACTGCTAATATAAATTTATGTTGAACGAAAAAATCGATTTATACAATTACTTTAATCAACAGCGTAACGGACTTTCCGGCGGATACCTTCAACTTTATTGCCCCGCAGTGTGCGAAACGCTCAAAAGAAAGATACGTTGCTGTCAGCTGATTATACCGGGCGGCGGCTATAACCACATTTCCCCGCGTGAAGGCGAGCCGGTTGCTCTTCGCTTTGTTGCAAAAGGCTTTTTTGCGGCGGTTTTAACTTACAGCGTAAACGCGCCCTATCCCGCGCCATTAAACGAAGCGTGCATGGCGGTTAAATATTTAAGGCAAAATGCAAAGGCTCTCGGCATAGATTCGCAAAAAGTCTGCGCCGTCGGTTTTTCGGCAGGAGGGCATTTAACCGGACTTTTGGCAACGCTTAAAGACGGGGAGGCGGCTTTTGATTTGCCCGCAAAAGATTTAAAGCCTGACGCAGTTATCTTATCCTATCCGGTAGTAACTACGGATAAAAATTTCGCCCATGCCGGCTCTAAAAAAATAATTACCGACGGCGGAAAAATTTCCGCGGAGCTTTCCATAGATAAGCGCGTAACAAAAAACGCCGTTCCCGCGTTTATCTGGCACACATTTGAAGATGAAACGGTTCCCGCCGAAAATTCTCTTTTACTTGCGCGCGCTTACCGCGCTTGCAATGTTCCTTTCGAATTGCACGTGTTTGAAAAAGGCTGCCACGGTTTGAGTATTTCCAACGGCGAAACTAATGACCAGACTTCGGCAGACGAGGCTGTAGCGCACGTCGGCGAATGGGTAAATTTGTCTTTGAACTGGCTTCGCTCCCGCGGTTTTACCTTAAAGCACGAATAACGCCTGCCGTCACCCCGTCCGAACATCCGAATTGACATTTTTTCGAAAACTGTATATAATATTAAAGTGCAATAAAATTACGAGGCGGAAATATGAAAATATGCGTATTCGGCGCGGCAAGCGCACACATAGACGATATATATATAAAAACGGTTGAAAAACTGGGCGAAGAAATGGCAAAACGCGGACATTCGCTTGTTTTCGGCGCGGGCGCAACGGGGCTTATGGGCGCGGCGGCGCGCGGCGTAAAAAAGGGTGGCGGCTACATTCACGGCGTAATCCCTGAATTTTTCCGCGACGAGGGCGTTGAACTCATTTACGAGGAGTGCGATAAAATCACTTTTACCCAGAATATGTCCGAACGCAAAAAGACTATGGAAGACGAAGCGGACGCATTCATAATCACCCCCGGCGGAGTGGGCACGTTTGAAGAGTTTTTCGAGGTGTTAACTTTAAAACAGCTCGGCAGACACGATAAGCCGATTGCAATTTTAAACATAGAAGGCTACTACGACGGGCTTGAAGAATTTATGAAAACGGTAACCGACCGCAAATTCATAACGTTCAAGTGTTGGGAAATGTATACTTATTTCAATACGGTTGAAGAAACTTTAAACTATCTCGAAAGTTACAAACCGCAGGGTACGCCCTGGCAAAAGCTGAAAATCGGCGATTGATAATTAAACCGTACACAAATGCAAAAAGGTAAAAAATGATAAACGTAATTTTTGTTTGCCTCGGCAATATCTGCCGTTCTCCTATGGCGGAGCTAATCTTTAAAAAGACGGTGGAAGAGCGGGGGATATCAGGTAGTTTTATAATTTCGTCTTTCGGCACTTCGGACTGCGAGGAGGGCAACGGCGTTTATCCGCCGGCAAAGCGTATGCTGGAAAGTCATAACGTAAAGGGCGGACACGTCGCAAAACAGCTTTCGTTAAAGGACGTTATAAACGCCGATTACATACTCGTAATGGACAGCGGCAATCTCTTTGACGTTCTGCGTTTAACCGGCGGAAAGTTCAGTGAAAAGATATTCAAGCTGTGCTCGTTTACGTCCGCCCCGCGCGACGTCGCCGACCCGTGGTACACCCGCGATTTTGAACGCGCTTACGAAGATATATCCGACGGTTGCAACGCGTTTTTAAATTATTTAATCGAAACCCGCCGCGTTTAATCGGCGTAAAAATAAAAAAGCTTTCGGTCTTATCAGCCGAAAGCTTTTTTATTATATAAAGCTGAATATCATTGTTAATTGTAACAAGCCTGCGTTTTAATTTTCCGCACCGCCCATTAAAAGCTGTTCCACAATTTCGGTAAATCCCGCTTCGGAGGCGTAGTGCATTGCGCTGTGGCGGTTGTTGTCTACGGCGTTCAAATCCGCGCCAGCTTCAATAAGCATTGCGGTAAAATCGTTTCTTCCGCATTGCGCCGCAAGGATAAGCGGCGTTTTTCCGTCGGTGGTTTTCACATTTTTATCCGCGCCCGCGTTTATTAACGCTTTGCCTATAAAGTGCTCGCCGTTCTTTGCCGCTATGTGCAGGGGCGCTACGCCGTCAAGTCTTGCGCTGCCTGCTTTTGCACCCGCCGCAAGTAATAAATCCACTATTACCAAATTTCCTTTTTCAACGGCGAGAATAAGCGGTGATTCGCCGTCGTCGTTAAGCTTTTCAACCTCGGCGCCCTTTTCCAAAAGCACCTTAACAACTTCGCCCTGACCGTTCCAGCAAGCCTGATGCAGGGGCGTGTTGCCGTAAGTGTCGGTATGTGCTTCCTGACTTTCGTAAGAAAGCGCTTTAACAAGCTCTCTCAAACCCGAGGCGGTTGCATAATCAATTGCGGCGTGGTTATCGTTATCCTTTAAGGAAATATCCACGTTTTGGTTTTTAATGTAAGCCAGGGCGGCGTCCGTTTTGCCGAACTTAGCCATAAGCATAAGCGGAGTTACGCCGTTTTTGTCGGAACAATTTACGTCGGCGCCCGCCTCTACGATAAGCGCGATAATTTCTTTGTTGCCCGTTTCCGCCGCGAAGTGAAGGGGAGCGCGGCTGTTGATATTGCACAGTCCCGAATCGGCGCCGTTTTCAAGCAAAAGCTTTACTATATCGCGCGAATTTTTTATGCAGGCGTATATAAGCGGGGTGTTGCCGGTCTCGTCGCGCTTGTTTACGTTTATGCCGCCCCGCTTTAAAAAAGTTTGCACAACTCCTTTTTGGTTGTTTTTGCAAGCCTGTAAAAACATATTGTCAAATTGCATAAAGTTATCTCCTTATCAAACCTCTTCGGCCGTCAAATCATAAGTTCGAGAACGTCGTTCAGTCCGTTTGTAGCCGCAAACTCCGCAGGGGTTTCGCCTTTGTTGTTTTTTAAGTTGAAATCCGCGCCCGCCCTTAAAAGATAGCGCGCGGTTTTTTCGTCGCCTTCCTTGCAGGCAAGCAAAAGCGCGGTGTTGCCGTTGTTATCCTGCGCATTTATGTCCGCGCCGGCTTTTATAAGCGCCTTAACAACGTCCGTGCCGCGGTATTCGGCGGCGTAATGAATTGCACGCTTTCCGTCGTTGCCGGCGGCGTTTACGTTTGCGCCGTTTTCAATAAGCGCCATGGCTATATCCCTTGTATAATATCCCTGCGTGCGTTCGCAAAGCGATTGTACGAGCACCGTGTAACCCTTTCCGTTCGTGGCGTCAAGGTTTTTTATCAGCTTTACAATTTCTTGTTTGCGCTTTAAAAGGGGGTGGTCGTAACGGAATTGCTCTTTAATGAAGTTAAATGGAAATTGCAGCAGCGAGAACACGGGCGGAATACCATTTGCGTCGCAAATACTTTCGTCCGCGCCCGCTTCAATCAGTTTTTTGAATAATTGCAGGTTGCCGTGGCGAACGGCGAGCGCGAGAGGTGAAACACCGTTCATTTCCATCCAATAATGGTAACCGCCGAACGCGGCGGCGCCGGTGTCGTTTACGTTTGAGCCTTTTTCGATAAGCGCTTCGGCAAGTTGCTGTTTATCGTTGATTACTGCATACATTAAAGGGGTAATGCCAAATTTATCTGCCTTGTCGAGCCGTGATATATCGTAATTTTTAACTATATGTACGGCAAGCTCCTCTAAATTATCATGTCCGAAATAGCTTTTGAAAACTCTGCGGGCAGCCAATATAAGCGCGTTGTCGCCGCTGTTGTCTTCCGAATAAACGTCGGCGCCGAGCTCCGCAAATTTTGCAAACACGCTTGCGTTGGTGGAGCGGTCGGCAAGCCTTAAAATAAGGCAGTCTTTACCGAGCAGTTTAAAGTTTATGTCAAAGCCTTTGGAAATAAAATATTCCAGCAAAGAAATATCTTTGTAGTTGCACGCCGCGCGTATTATAAAATCTATGATTTTCTCCGCGTCGTCGTCGTCATAAAAGTCGATTTCGTCAATGTGCGGTTCGATTGCGGCGGGAATTTCCTCTATTTGTTGGCGCCAGAGGTACGTCTCTATTGTGTTTATAAGTTCCTGCTTCAATTATAATTTCCTCCCGAATCCGAGTATAACACCATTCTAACTAAAAGTCAAAAAACTGTCAACGCTTAATGCGCGGAATATAATTATTGCTTGTATAAAGAAAATATAAAAAGCGCGGCTTTGCGCCGCGCCTGAAATTCTTTTTTAGGATTTTTAATTCCGTCTGTCTTTTCCGAGGAAGAAGAGAGCTATTGTGCCTGGGCCTACGTGTGCGCCCGTGCATAAGTCGTAATATTCTATAATAACGTCCTTCGCGCCGAGTGCTTTAACCTGTTCGGCAAGCCATAGCGCGTCCTCTTTGCAGTCTGCGTGCGTAATTGCAACCGTCTGTTCCGCAGGGTTAATTACGCGTTCTTTAAACGCGTCTACAATCGCCGCAAGCGATTTCTTTCTGCCGCGCTCTCTTGCGCACATAGTCAGTTTTGCCGGTGAGGTGCCGTTCGCCCACAAAATGGGCTTAATGTTCAAAAGCGTTCCCGCAAGCGCAACAATTCCCGAAACTCTTCCGCTCCTGCGCAAATATTTAAGGTCTGCAACGGTAACAAAACTGTTTATTTTATAAACGCTGTCTTCCCAATATTTCAAACAAGCTTCAAGGCTTTCGCCTGCGTCCTTCATTTCGGCGAATTTAATAACCTGCAAGCCTTCGCCCATGCTTGCGTTTGCACTGTCCAAAACGTGCAGTTTGCAATCAGGATACTTCTCTTCCAAAACGGCTTTCGCTTTGGTTGCCTGATTAAATGTTCCGCTCATATCGGCGGTTATCGTAAAAATAACGGCGTCTTTTCCGTCTTTCATAACGGGCTCAACCGCTTCTTCTATACGCGCCTGGTTTACAAGCGTGGTTTTAATGTCCGCACCTTCGTTTATTTTTGCATAAAAATCTTTGGCAATTTCTTCAAAATTGCCGTCGTCCGTAAAGCAAGGATAGTCCACGCCTTCGAGATTATAAAGGAAAGGTATAATTTTTATGTCGTATCTTTTAACGAGCTCAAAAGGAACGTTAGCCGCGGAATCCGCAAATATAACAAAATCTTTCATTTATTTAAAACTCCGAATAACCGAATTTCATTAAATTAACTTTATTCTATATATAACCCAAATTGCAAACAAATTAACCCTAATTTGCTCTACTTATTTAAAAAACAGCTATACTGTTTAATTTTTTAATTCTACCGCTCAAATTTCACACTCTACTCACGGTAGAGTGGCTTATTTTACTTGTATTTTTAGCCGGTTTGTGCTACAATTCACAATATGAAAGACATAAAAGACATAATTGCCAAAAATCTGACCGAGCTGCGCACACGCGCGGGGTTCACGCAGTTACAGCTTGCCGAAAAATTAAATTATTCCGACAAAGCCGTCTCAAAGTGGGAACGCGGCGAAGCCGTGCCGGATTTGAGAGTGCTCGTCAAGCTTTCCGAAATTTACGGAATAACCGTCGACGATATAGTTAAAGGCGAAAATCTTCCCCACAAAAAACCGAATTTAAGCTTAAAAGTAAGGCGGCTTCTTGTCGTCGCTCTTTCGGTCGTCTTTGTCTGGTTTGTTGCAACGGGGCTTTTTATCACGTTCTATTTCATTCCCGCAACTGAAGCGTACGCTTATTTTGCATTCGTTGCGGCGGTTCTGCCCACGGCAATCGTCTTAACGGTCTTTTCCGCGCTTTGGGGCAACAGAATAACCACCGCAATTTCAAGTTCCGCAATCGTATGGAGTTGCGCAATGATAATTTACATAACGGTAACCGTGTTCGCACCCTATTTCACGCAGATTTACCTTGTGTGGGTTGCCGCCGCGGTATTCGAAATTTTAATAATTCTGTGGTTTCTGTACCGCAGCTTTTTAAAGAATAAAATAAAAGTAGAAAACGGCGCAAGTTCGGCTACAAAAAAAGAAAAGTAAGAGGATATTAAAATATGGACTTAAAAAAACTTGCTTTATCGCTTATTCCCGATAGCGATTTACTGAATCCCGAAGAGTATGAAGACGTGTTCCCGCCCCGCGTGCTTGAAAAGGGCGCCGAGGTAACCCGCCTCGCTCCCTCGCCCACGGGCTTTATACATCTTGGCAACCTATATTCGGCGCTTGCCGACGAAAGGTGCGCGCACACGACGGGGGGAGTGTTTTATTTGAGAATAGAAGACACCGATGAAAAACGCAAGGTGGAAGGCGCCGTCGAAAGCGTAATCCGCTCTTTAAATTATTTCGGAATAAAGTTCGACGAGGGCGCCGAAATAGAAAGTCCCTTAAATAAATACGGTCCGTATTATCAGCGTCAACGCGCAAAAATTTACCGTGCTTTCGTCAAAAAACTGATAGAAGAAGGGTTGGCTTACCCGTGTTTCTGCTCCGCGGAAGAGCTTGACGAAGTCCGCGCAAAACAGACCGAAAACAAACAAACCACGGGATATTACGGGGCTTACGCCAAGTGCCGCAAGCTTTCGGAAGATGAAATTTACAAAAATTTAAAGGCGGGCAAACCCTTCGTAATCCGCTTGAAATCGCAGGGGAGCATCGAAAATAAGTTCACCTTCCGCGACGCGATAAAGGGCGACATAACGGTAACCGAAAACGATCAGGACGTAGTTATATTAAAGTCGGACGGAATACCCACATACCACTTTGCTCACGCCATAGACGACCACTTTATGCGTACCACGCTGGTAATCCGCGGCGAAGAATGGCTTTCTAGCCTTCCCGTGCATCTCGAACTTCATAAAGTTCTCGGCTTTAAACCGCCAAGATATGCGCACACTTCGTCTTTAATGAAGATGGACGGCGGCACAAAGAGAAAGCTTTCCAAGCGCAAAGACCCCGAACTATCCCTCGATTATTACAGAAAAGCAGGCTACGAGCCCCGCGCCGTGGTCAAATATTTAATGACGGTTCTTAATTCCAATTTCGAGGAATGGAGCCTTAAAAACCCCGACGCGGATTACAGAGATTTCAAATTTAAAATCGACAAAATGGGTAAGAGCGGCGCGCTGTTCGATTTGGAAAAACTTTGCGACGTCTCCAAAACTGAAATTTCAAAACTTTCGGCAGAGGAGTGTTACGGCTTTTTAAACGGCTGGGTGCAGGAGTTCGGCACCGAAAAAGACAAGGCGCATTTTAATGATAAAGATTATATAATAAAAATTTTGACGTTAATAATGGGCGTAGGCGGCAAAAAGCGCAGAAAGGACATCGAACGCGCCGAACAGGGCGTAAGAATGATTGATTATTTCTTTGACGATACCTTCGCTCCCGAATATAATTACCGCTTCGGTAAGGAAACCGTAAACGTCGTTTTAGAAAACTTTGCAAAAGTTTACGACCCCTCCGACGACAATTCCGTTTGGTTTGCAAAATTGAAGGGAGTGGCGCCGCTCGTCGGCTTTGCCGCCGAAACAAGCGAATATAAAGCCAATCCCGAAAAATTCAAGGGCAACGTTTCCGACGCGGCGGAAATTTTGCGTATTGCAATAACCGGCAGTCCAAACTCGCCCGACCTGTGCACAATAATGGGTATTCTGGGCAAAACACGTTCGCTTGCCCGCCTGAATTCGGCAAAATTATGACTTTTATCGAATATTTTCTTGTTGCTGCATTTCTGTTTTTTGCCGGCAGTATGCTCGGATGGTGTACCGAAGTTGTTTTCCGGCGCCTGTTCACGGCAAAAAAATGGATAAACCCGGGTTTTTTAACGGGACCTTATCTGCCTCTTTACGGTTTCGGGCTTGTCGGGCTGTTCGGAATTTCGCAAATACCTATAAGCACCGGCAGCATAGTCTGGGATAAAATTATAATAATTTTGATTATGGGCGTTGTAATGACGCTCATAGAATACATAGCGGGACTCATATTTATAAAGGGAATGAAGATAAAGCTGTGGGATTATTCCAACCGCCGCGGCAATATTCAGGGCATAATATGTCCGCTTTTCTCTTTCTTCTGGTTGTTGGTGTCAATCTTTTTCGAACTTGTCGTCACCCCTTACGTTATGGAAACGGTCGTTTGGTTCGTCAACCACATAGCGTTCGCTTTCGTGGTGGGAATATTCTTCGGCGTATTCTTTGTGGATTTGGGGCATGCAATAAACGTAACTTCAAAAATCCGCGCGTTTGCAAAAAAACATAATATAGTTGTGCCCGTTGAAAAATTAAAACTCAGTATAAAGGAAAAACTCGAAAAACTCGAAAATAAAAAATCCAGCTTCGTTTTTCCCTTTAAAAGCGGCGGCACCATAGCCGAAGCTTTGGAACATTTTACCAAAACCAATAAATCCGTTTCGGCAACCGAAGCGGAAACCGGCGAAATAACCGAAGAGGCGGCGGCAACCGACTCCCGGAATAAAAAAAGTAAACATTAATCAGGCAAAATTATGTTGCAGTTAAAAAATATAACAAAATCATACCCCGTTGCGGGGGGCGAAGTTCAGGCTCTTAAAGGCGTAAGTATAAATTTCCGCAAAAACGAATTCGTTTCCATTTTAGGCGCTTCGGGTTGCGGCAAAACCACGCTCTTAAACATAATCGGCGGGCTCGATAAATATACTTCCGGCGATTTGGTAATTCAGGGTACTTCCACAAAGGAATATAAGGACAGGGACTGGGATACCTACCGCAACCATTCGATAGGTTTCATTTTCCAGAGCTATCACTTAATTCCCCACCAAACGATTTTACAAAACGTCGAACTTGCTCTTACAATTTCCGGAATAAGCAAAGCCGAACGCCGTGCAAGAGCTATGGAGGCCTTAAAAAAAGTCGGATTAGATGAAAAATTAAACGTCCGTCCCAATCAGCTTTCTGGCGGGCAGGCGCAAAGGGTGGCAATAGCAAGGGCGCTAATAAACGACCCCGAAATCGTTCTTGCGGACGAACCTACGGGTGCGCTCGATTCTAAAACAAGCGTCCAGATAATGGAGCTTTTAAAAGAAATTTCGCGCGACCGCCTCGTCATAATGGTAACCCACAATCCCGAACTTGCCGAAACGTATTCAACGCGTATAATAAGGCTTCTTGACGGGCTTGTAACCGACGACACCGCCCCTTACGACGGCGGGCAAACGGACGAAGAATCTGACAAACACGCAAAAACGGATGATATACCGGGGGTAACCGAGGAAGAAACTCCCGACGGCGAAGGAAAAGAGAAGTCCGCGCAGACTCCGGATGTTCCGCAAAAAGGCAAAAAGAAAAAATCCGCAATGTCGGTATGGATGGCGTTTTCTCTCTCATTAAAAAATCTGCTTTCCAAAGGCAAACGCACGGCAATGGTCTCCGTTGCGGGCAGTATAGGAATAATAGGCGTTTCAATGGTTCTTGCAATTTCTTCCGGTGTTCGCGGCTTTATTGCAAGTATGGAAGACGACCTTCTTTCAGGCTATCCGCTTTCCGTTGAAGAAACGGCAATCGACTACGAAGCTTTAACAAGCTTTGCAACAACTTCCAATAAAACGGCAACTCCGTTCCGGCTTAAGGATAAAGTTTACGTCAATTCGCTTTTGGATACTTTAATTGGATTCAAGGGGCTGGAAGTCACTAATACTATAACGGAAGATTACGTAAATTATCTTGAATCTATGCCAAAGGAGTATTACAACGCGCTCCAATACGGCTACGACTTCGATATGTCCAACTACATTTATACCGATTTCAAAGTGACGGACGGAGAACTCGACCCCGCTCTCGATACGAGCGGTAATTATTCGGTTTCGGGAATACGTTCCATTTACAGTTCGGTGCTTAAGCAACAGCCCAAATACGGCAAATATGCCGGAATGATATCCACGATAAGTTCGTTTGACGAGCTTCCCGATAACAGCAGTTATATACTTTCGCAATACGATATTCTGGCAACCGCGTCCGGCAAAACGCAGAAACAGCTTTCAAATGAAGAAATAGCCGAAATCTTCGAAAGCGAGGACAGTATTATAATGGTGGTAAGCCATAACGCATTTTCGGATTTGAATTTCGGGCAGTACGGTTATATGACCGAAGACGAATTTTTAAACTTCGCCTACAAATCTGCGGGCGACGAGTACGACCAGTCGGTAATCGATAAATACAACGGCAAAATAAAGGAAGACGGCACCTACGACGAAAATTTTCAGGGAACGGATTTCTCATTCTTCGTCGGTGAAACTGCAAAAAATTTCACCTGGTATCCAAACAACACTATTTTTACCGAAAATCCTCTCTACGGAACTGTGGACGGCATGCCGCCCTTTGTCTACAACCCGTCCTCGGCAAACTTCGATAAGTCTCAGGGCACAACATTAAAGGTTAAAGCCATACTGCAGAAGAAGGAGGGCATATCTTACGGCTGTATGTCGTCGGGGTTGTATTACACCAAAGCGCTTTCGCAAAAAACCGTTGCAAACGGCGTAAACAGCAAAATCGCACAGTTTATAAATGAACTTCCTACCGAGGACGCGGACGGCAACGAGGTGGAGCAGGCGCTTGAAGTATTGCCTTATACTTATTCGTATACTTACGTCAAGGACGGCGAATGGAAAAAGGCGAACGCAACAATGGCGATAGTTTCGTCAGACAATATGCAGTCGCTTATGACCGGCGGGTTAAACAAGGTCGATACTTCCGTCAACGCAAAACTTATCGCCGGCAGTTCTATTCCTACTGCGTTCTATCTGTATCCGCTCGATTTCGACAGCAAAGATTTGGTAACCGATTATCTTGATAAATGGAACGACGCCTGCGGAAGCGGCGCGCCCATGGAGTGGACTGACGGCAAAGGCGTCTTCCACAGCATAATGCTCGAAGAAGTCAACAAAATCAAATACAGCGATAACGTCGGGCTTATAATCACAATGGTTAACACCATGATTGAAATGGTAACAATAGCGCTTGTAGCGTTCACGGCTCTTTCGCTCGTCGTTTCAACGGTAATGGTAGGCATAATAACTTACGTTTCAGTGGTCGAGCGCATAAAGGAAATAGGAATCTTACGTGCCGTCGGCGCCAGAAAAAAGGATATAAAGCGGCTCTTCAACGCCGAAACTTTCATAATCGGTTTATCCGCAGGCACGGTCGGCGTGATTGTAACTTATTTGCTTTCTTTCATAATCAATATGGTCGTCGGTTCGCTTTTCGGCGTCTGGTCTATCTGTTCGTTGCCTGTGCTGAACGCGTTCATAATGATTTTGATATCGATTGGCTTAACGCTTGTTTCGGGTTTGATACCCGCGTCGTCTGCGGCCAAAAAGGACCCCGTCGTCGCCCTCCGAACGGAATAAGATTTTTCTGCCAAAGGGCTTAGCCTTTGAGTGCAGCAATCGGCCGCTTCAATCATTCTCTTGCAAATTGCTCGGATTTAAGTTATAATAAACATATGAAAAAGTTTTCAGCGGTAATTTTCAGTATAATTGCGGCGCTTCTCGCGGTTTTATCGGGATGCGGTGGCGGAAATATCTCCAATCCGTATTTCTTCAGAGCAATGCATGCGGATATAACTGTTACCGCCCATGGTAAAACGGACGAAGATTTCAAAAATTTTTGCGTTGATATTAAAAATACTCTCTCTTCAATCGAAACTTCTGTTTCGGTAACGGACGAAAACTCTTATATCTCAAAATTTAACCGCGCCGCGGCTGGCGAAAGAGTTGAGCTTGACAAGTGCGCATATGATATTTTGTCGCTTGCAAAACAGGCGTATGAAATAACGGAAGGCTATTACAACCCCGCGGTTTATTATAGCGTACAGGCGTTCACCAAGGAAAAAAACAAACCGTTCACACTTCCCTCAACCGAAGTTACCGAAAAGTACAAACAGCTTGCCGACTCTTTCCGCGAATTTGCGCTTGAAGAGGAAAACGGCGCGTATTACGGGGTTAAACCGGATTTCACCGTTGAAATAAACGGCGAAGTATATTCAATGAAGTTGGATTTGGGCGGTATTGCAAAGGGCTATGCCGCAAAAGAGGTTGAGCGGTTGTTTCAAAAATACGGCTATGATACGGGTTACGTAAATCTGGGCAACAGCAGTATAATTTGTAAAAGCACTAAATCGGGCGGCGCTTACACTTTGGGTATGACCGACCCGCGCTCGCAGACGGGCGCCAGTTACCTGACGGCGAAAATTCAGAACGCTAACCTTTCCACCAGCGGCGACTACCGCAATTACTTTATTCACGACGGCGTAAGATACTGTCACATAATCGACCCGGCAACCGCCCGCCCCGTACAAACCGGGGTGACTACGGCAACTATTATAGGAGGCGACCCCGCCTTAAACGACGCTTACTCCACGGCAATTATGGCGATGGGAACGCAAAAAGCAGTCGGGTTTATAAATGCAAATCTCTCCGGCTGTAAAGTCGTATTCATCTGCGCGGAGGGAGTAATAACTAATATGCGGGCGGAAGAGTATACTTTAAATCCGGCCGGCGGCTACAGTGTAATCAACACGCTTTCGGCAGACGGCAAAATAATTTTGGGGGATAGCAATGTCTCTTAAAAAGGTGTCTCAGGTAAAAGCCGACAAGGGCTTCAAAATCTGGGATTTAATCGTTTACGGCGCAATCGTTATTATAATAGCCGTAATATTCATAGCGGTTTTCGTAACGAAAGACGCCGGACCTTTAAAGGGAATACGAATCTATTCCGCCGAAAATCTTGTGTTCGAATACGACTTTACAAGCGGCGAATACAAAAACCTTTCTCCCGAAACCGTAACGGCGGAAAGCGGCGAAAATAAGCTGGTAATCAAAATAATTTCAAACGGCGGTTACAACGTTGCCTGCATAGATACAAAGGAAAGAACGGTTAAAGTGATTGAAGCCGACTGCGGAAAACGCGACTGCGTTTATACGGCGGCAATAACCGATAGCGGCGGAATGATTTATTGTTCTCCGCACCGGTTAAGAATACTGCCTTTCGACTTTGAAACGGACGATAATATAATAATTTAATAAAACACCCCGCGTAGCAACTATCTGCGGGGTGTTTTATTACCTTTTAGTTCTGATTGTCGCCGTTACGCTGTATTTCTTGCAATTGTTTGTTCATTTTCTTTAGCTTCGCCTTTATCGAAAAGTATATGGCGCACCACATTACAACGTATCCTCCCGCAAAGCCGCCAACGTAACCGAGCGCGCCGTATATATGGTGCGGCATCCAGTTCATAATATAACCTAATCCGAAAAACGGAACGGCAATTACGGCAAAGTTAATTAACGTTTGCTTTAGCAAGTTCCATTTTTCAATTTCCCAGATAACGGAAGCTCCGCTGCACACGGCTCCTACAATCATAGAACATATCATTTGCACTATTACTGCAGTTGTTTCATTTCCTCCGCACCAGTCAACAAGCTCGTGAGGCGCAGGGTAATATTCTCCTTGTCCGGTACAAAGAGAAAAAATAACCGTAATAATTAAACTTATCGTCACGCCTATGGGTGCGCCGAAAAAACTGCGGAATAATATTTTCTTTTTCATATTTTTTACCTCATATACCCAAAAATTTTTTAATTTTCGCTACGTAACGCCTCGAAACAAAACTTACGTCTCCGTTTACAAGCGAAACGCAAATAGTGCCCGCCATGCTCAAATCGAATTTCTTTGCTTTTTTTATATTGATTATTTCTGAATTCGAAATGCGCACAAATTCTTTTCCGATTAATTTCTCTTCAGCTTCGTACAGTCTTAAGCGCAAAACAAATTCCCTTTTTGCGGTAACCGCAAAAATTTTCCCCGCTGCCGCATATATTCGCACAATATCCGCGGGTTCAAGCAATAACACCTCGTCGCCGTCAAATCCCGCAATTTTTTGCGGTGTTTCTTCAGATAACTTTTGCATTAAAGCGGAAACTTCGTCCGTCATCTTTCGGGCAACAATAATTATCTTTGTTTCCGAACATTCTTCGTCAAGCCTTAATTCTATCTTCACATTAAAAATCTCCTTGCGCGCTTTTTACGGTTAAATTATATTCAGTTTGCGTCAAAGTATCAACAAGTTTTACGCGGTCGGTCTATTTTACGGTATAATCGGTATTATACAAAAAACAAACGGTATTGTTTTCCGGTTTTATTTAAATAAAAAAGAGACGCGGTATATCTCCGCGTCTCTTTTAAAACCGCAACGTTGCGGTTTGTTGATGCTAAATGAAAAAATCTACGCCGTTTTTTCTGCCGGTTGCGCAGGCTTGATTTTTATTTCTTCAACCTTTCCGTCCGAAATTTTACGGCTTAAAATAATCTTTTTGGGGCATTTTTGAACGCACGTCATACACCCCGTGCACTTTTCATAATCGATACTAGGCAAGTTATCTACCATAGAAATCGCGCCGTTCGGGCAGTTCTTCGCACAAATTCCGCAACCAATGCAACCGGTCTTGCACGCGGTCATAACTTCCTTGCCCTTTAAAAGGGAGGAGCAGCCGACTACAACCGGCGCCGAAAGGGGAATTCTCGAAATCAGCTTTTTGGGGCACGCTTTAATGCACGCTCCGCAAGATACGCACTTGTCGGGGTCGATTTTTGCAACGCCGTTTACGATTTCAATAGCGCCCTCGCTGCACGCCGCCGCACAGTCGCCGCACCCAAGGCATGCAAACTTGCACAATTTATTCCCGCCCAAAAGCGAATTGCATCCCGCGCACGTCGGGTTACCCAGGTATTTAAACTTAACCGCGCAGTTTTCCGCAGTTCCGTTGCAATGCACCGTCGCAACCGTGGGTTCTTCGTCTTTAAGGTCTATTCCCAAAAGCTTTGCAATTTCAGCCTTTTTTTCGGGCGAAGTAACGTGGCAGTCCGCAAGATTACCGCTTCCGTCGGCAAGCTTTGCTGCGAATCCGCCGCAACCCGAACAGCCGCAACCTCCGCAGTTCGCACCCGCAAGATTTTCTAAAATCTTCGTGACTTTTTCATCCACGTTAACTTTAAACACTTTGCCTACGAAAAGTATAAGCGCGCCGATAAGTATTGCCGAGCCTGCAAAAACGCCGGCTACTATTCCCAAAGTTATCCAGGTCTGCGAGGTTATTTCCAAAATATTCATAAAGTTTTAAACCTCCTCAAATCGTAAATACCATAAAAGCCATGCAGATAAAGCAAGCCGTAACCATAGCGGTGGGGAAGCCCGTCAAAGCTTTAGGCGTTTTATAATAATTGAGTTTTTCTCTCAGCCCGCTCATAATAATCATTACAAGCGTAAAGCCTATGCCTGCGAAAAACGCATACAGAACCGCCCAACCCACGTTCATAGCGGCAGTGCCTATTATTGCGGACATATCGCCGATAACAAGCTCTGTTACGCCCAGAACGGCGCAGTTCGTGGTAATAAGCGGCAAATATACGCCCATTGCGTTGTAGAGCGGGGGAGAAATCTTTTTTATAATCATTTCAAGCATCTGCACAAGCGAGGCTATAATGAATATAAAGAAAATAATTTCCAAAAAGTCAAACCCGAGCGGCACCATAACGTAGGTGTATATGGGGTAAGTAACAAGCGTTGCAAGCGCCATAACCACGGTAACGGCAACCCCCATTCCGAGAGCCGACGAGGTCTTTTTCGAAACGCCCAAAAACGGGCAAATGCCGTAAGTTTTGTTGGTAATAAAGTTATTTGTTAAAACCGCCGCTAAAACTATCGCAATAAAAGTACTCATTTACGCGCCCTCCTTTAAAAGGTTTTCCCGCGCAATTCTGTTCGCCTTAACGCGCTTCGATTTTTCAAAGCAGTCTAAAACGTAAGTAAACACGGCAATCGCCAGTCCGTATACCAGAAAGGCCCCTGCCGGAGTTGCGAGCATAGCTATTTTAAAGTTCATAATTTTCAGCCCGAATAACGAGCCGCTGCCAAAGAATTCGCAGATAATTCCCATTAACGTAAGTGCGCACGTAAATCCCAAACCGTTTGCAATTCCGTCAACCGCCGATTCCAAAACGGTGTGTTTGTTTGCAAACGCTTCAGCTCTGCCTAAAATTATGCAGTTAACGACTATCAGGGCAAGGAACCCGCCAAGACTGTCGTAAAGGGAGGGCAAAAACTTTTCCAGAACCATTCTCACAAAGGTTACCAGCGTTGCAATAACCACTATGTAGCACGGTATGCGCACTGCGTTTGGAATAACCTTTCTCAAAGCCGAAATTATTATGTTGCTCAAAGTCAGTACAACCAAAACGGTTAAGCCCATTCCCGCCGCCGAAGTTGCCGATTTAATCAAAGCAAGGGTGGGGCAGGTGCCCAAAACCAGCATAAGTGTCGGGTTCTGGAAAATAAGTCCGTCAAGCGTAATTCTCTTATACTTATTCATCAGCCGTTACCTCCCAACAAATTTCCCACGTAGCTCAAAGCTCCGTTAACGGAATTGCATACCGCGGTGGACGACATCGTCGCGCCCGCCACAATATATTCGTCGTTATCCTTATCGGGTACGTATTGAATTCCGGATTCATAGCCGTCCGCAATATCCTGTAAAATAGACGAACCGTTTATATCCGACATAAGCGTCTGAGAGGCGCTCTGTGATATTACAACCTTATATATGCCTGAAATAACGCCGTTTTCAACGGTAATCGCAGCCCAGCAGGTCACGTTGCCGCCTGCATATCCGCGTTTGCCGGTGGAGGACACGAGGTAATTCAAAACCTCTTTGCCGCCGTCGGTGAAAACCACTTTATAAGCCTGTTTTACGTCCGAGTTTCCTATCGTTACGGGCTTTTCCAAAAGCCCTTTGGGGCTTGAAACCGAGCTGTCTATCACCGCGTCGTTACCGTTTTCGTCAAGTCCGTAAACGGTTACTTCCTTGCCGCCGTAAATGCTTGCAACCGCGCGGTTAAGCCTTTCGCCTTCGGTCACTTCCATAAATCCGAAGCAAACCGTCAAAAACGCTCCGCTGGCCAAAAGCACGCATAAAAGGGCGGTTATGCACTTAAAAACGTTGCTCTTAAAAAACTCTTTAACAGTCATTTATTTGCCCTCCTTCACGCGTTTTTCGCGCTTATATCCAAAGGGCTTGCGCCTTATATATCTGTCGATTAACGGCACTATAAGGTTCATAAGCATAATCACGAACGACGCAACTTCTTTCTGCGTGAAGTGCCTTAAAAGCGCCACCAAAATTGCGCCCGCCACGTAATAAACTACCTGCCCCCAAACGCCTTTTGGCGAAGTCACGTAATCAGGGAACATAAACACCGCCGCAAACAGCACCCCGCCCGAAAGGATATGCGGCAGGAACAGCGAAATATCGAATATGTATCCGTTTGCGTAATATCCCGTCAGCTTATCCGCATCGCCGGCAAATCCGCTCATAAGCGTTGCGGTTATGCCGAACACCGCAATAAAGAGGAGGGGCTGCCACCATTTGATAACCTTCCTCACCGAAAGATATATGTACCCCGATATAATTGCAAGTCCGCACGTTTCGCCGATACAGCCCGCCACGCCCGAACCCAGCAACAGGTCTACGGGGTTAATCGCGTTTCCTTCGCCAACGGCGAGAAAGCCCGAAAAATTCGTCGCGCCCGTGGTAATCACTGTTGAATCGGACATAATCGGTCCGAAGTTCGCCGCAACGTAAACATTCATTGAAACGGTAAAGCTTAAAAGCATAAACACACGCGCCGCCGCCGCAGGGTTAACCAGGTTTTTGCCCGTGCCGCCGAACAGCATTTTAACGATTGCTATTGCAAACACGCTGCCTATTATTACCTCGTACCAGTTCACGCGCGAAGGAATTATGAGCGCCAGAATAAGCCCCGTAACAACCGACGTAAAATCAAACTGTTTCCACCAGTTGACGCACACATATCTTGCGTTTTTGCACTTTTCGGCAAAGCCTTTTTTCCAAATAAAGTAATATACGAATTCCGTTGCCACGCACGCTAAAACGGCGGTGAGCTCCACAACCAGCGCCTGCCAGCCGAAGAACACTATGCCAGCAACCGCGCATGGGAAAAGCGAAATAATAACGTCTATCATTATTCCTTTTGTTGTACGGCGCGATTTTACGTGGGGAGGAGTGGAGATTACTACGGTATTATCCATTGCCATTCTCCTTGTTTTCATTATTTGTTTTGTCTTTCGGCATAAGCGGAACAAAAGGAGCGCTTCTGCCCTTTTGGTCGGCAGGACGCGGCGAAGGTGGCGCCGAAGTCATTTTACTCCGCATATATCCCTTGGTTTTACGTATTGCCTGTATAAGCGGTCGTTTAGCGGGACAAATATATTCGCACGCGCCGCATTCTATGCACGAAAGCACGTTGCCGTATTTCGCCGCCGCGTCAAAGTCGCCCGCAGCCGAATAAAACGCCGTGTTCATAGGCATTAAATGCATGGGGCAAACGTCCGCGCACTTTCCGCAGTTAAGACAGGGCGTCGGCTCTTCCGCAGCCGCTTCCGATTTATCCAAAAGCAGTATGCCGGAAGTCGTTTTATGCGTGTAAACGTCGTATGTTGCAAGCGCCGCGCCCGTCATCGGTCCGCCCTGAATTACTTTTTTGGGCGCAACCTTTTCCCCGCCGCAGAATTCCACTATGTACTTAACCGGAGTTCCCACGCGGACGCGCAGGTTCCCGGGGTTTTTAACGGCTTTGCCGGAAACGGTTAAAACCCTTTCGTAAAGCGGCTTGCCCAGCTCAACCGCCTCGCACACCGCAAAAGCGGTTGCAACGTTCTGCACGACTACTCCGCAGTCCGCCGGTAGCTTGCCCATTCCCACGCGCCTGCCCGTGGTTACGTAAATCAGCTGCTTTTCGCCGCCCATCGGGTATTGCTTTTTCAAAATTACGGGCTTGATGTCGTCGAATTTTTCAAACGCCTTAATGCACTCGGGCTTGTTAGCCTCTATGCCTATAATTATGTTTTTTACGCCCAAAGCCCTCGCAACGTATCTTGCCCCGCGCGCGATTTCGTCGGTATGCTCAAGCATAAGCCTGTGGTCGCAGGTTAAATACGGTTCGCATTCCGCGCCGTTTAAAATAAGCGTGTCAACGGGGGTGCGCGGCGCAACCTTAACCGCCGCAGGAAATCCCGCGCCGCCAAGTCCTACGATTCCGCACTCCTTAATGCGCGCCTTAATGCATTCGCCGTCCGCGTCGCGGGGGAGGGGGGCAAAATAAGATTTTTCACCGCTCTCGCCGCGCTTTATGTAAATGAACTTTTCAAGTGTTCCGCCGGCGCCCGTTTCTTCCTTAATTTCCGTAACCGTGCCCGCAACGCTTGCAAACACGTCGGATGAAATGGGTCCGTCGGCTTTTGCGATAAGTTCGCCTTCCTTTACCTGTTGTCCGGCTTCTACTACGGGAGCCGCGGGCTTGCCCAGCGACTGCGACGTAGAAATTGCAACCGTTTCCGGAGGCGGCAACGTTTCAATCGGTGCGTTCTCCGAAAGCGCTTTTGCGCCTTTGGGATGAACGCCTCCGAAGTACAGTCTTCCTTTAACAGCTTTCATTCTTCTCCTTGTAAAATGTGTTTCCGTGTCGCAATACGGCGTAAAACTCCGTGCGCGCTAGACTGCGTACTTTCAGTATGCTCTCTCACCGGTGCTCGTCTTGTCCTTGCTTGCGTCAACTCATTTTAATTTATTTGTGTTACTTGATTTATTTAATAAATTTTCAAAAATATTCTGCGGCACCGCTTTGAATATAAGCAAAGTCAACGCGCCTACAGCCGCGCCGGAAAGCACTCCCAAAAGCGCCAGATACGGCAGATTTGCAAACATTAAAAAAGACCCCGTTATAAATACGAATACAAGATTCTGGGTTACGTTGTGCGTTACCGCCGCCGCAACCGACACCGCCAATACGGATATTTTGGGGTATACAAAGTATATGAGCACTGAAGAAATCGCCATCGAAACCGCGCCGCCCGTAAAACTGTATAGCATAGACGAGAGATTACCTGCGTAAACCGCGCCCAAAAGAGATTTTACGGCAACCACGGCAAACGCTTCCGCGGGGGAATATATTATCAGCGCGGCAAACGAAAACACGTTGGCAATTCCGGCTTTTGCTCCGGGAATAAAAAGCGGCGGCAAAAGGCTTTCTATTATAAAAGCCGCAAGGCTCAGTCCTGTCAATATTCCAAGAACAGCTATCTTTTTTGCCGCGTGTTTCGCCGTACTCATAACATTATTGTACAACATTTTCTGTAAATAGTAAATAGAAAAACAGAAAGAATATTACAGAGTTTTTTATTTTATCTCACATTTTCGCTAAAAAATGTTATTAAGTAAAAAAATAACGAAATCTCCCGCCTTAAATAAGAGCGGGAGATTGTTGTTTTTGAAAAATTGCTCAAGCTAATAAAGCGTTTAAAATTAAAAGACCTTTAAAGTTCGTCGTCGTTGTGGTTTCTATAGCCCTCTCCGTAAATTTCCTTTGCGGAGGAAACAATCATAAAAGCGTTCGGGTCGGTTTCTTTTACAGCGTCGTGTAGTCGCGGATATAAAAAGCCTTTGATTGCGCACATAATAATCTGTCTGTCATAAGGTTGTTTTTCAGCCGCGGCGTTTTCGGTTTCAGGCTCCTTTTCGGCAAGCGCCTTTTTGCTCAGTTTCGTATACGCGCCGTTCGCGTCAATAAGCGTTGCTCCGGCGTCAAGTTCGTTTAAAATCCTTTCGCACATAACTTCTGCGTGCTCCGCGGTAGTTATCACGTAAACGAGTTTTGCGGTGTTGCCGCCGTATAAAAACCAGTCGAAAAGCACCACATAAACGACAATCGCTAAAACGGTATAGCAGGCAAGGATAAAATTTTGGAACGCCGCTGCCGAACCGGCGACGATAATCATATCGACAGCCATTGAAATGACGCCGGTGCGCAGATAGCGGAATTTTTTTCTCAAAATTTTAACCAGAATATCCGTGCCTCCGGTCGTGGCGTCCATTCTGAATATAAGCCCAAGCCCCACGCCGAACATAGCCCCGCCTATAAGCGCCGACATTAAAAGCGTGTCGCCGCCCATATCGGGCATATACGGCAAAACGGTGTTGCTCCACAAAAGCATCAAAAGGGAGGACAAAACGGTTGCGAATACCGAAGGAATAACAAACTGTTTTCCCAAAAAGATAATTCCCAGTATAAACATAGGAACGTTAATGACGATAATCAGTATACCGGTAATCTGAATTTCTCTGCCCAGCGCAAGTCCTATAAGGTGGTTGATGATTATGGCGATTCCCGTAACTCCGCCCGGCGCAATGTCATGCGCGTCTAAAAATAGCGAAGTTCCAAGCGAAAAAATGACGCATCCGAGCACAATTACGGAGTACTGTTTAAGATAATTTAACACTTTTGTTTTATTTTTCATTCCGCGTCTCCATCAGGATTATAACAAATACGCATAATAATGTCAAATATGTTCGCAAAAAGTAAGTTATTTTCGTCAATCCTCGCTAAAAAAGAATTATTATTCCTTAATAATAAAAAAATTCGGTTTTTTATGCGTAAAGCATTTAAATCACTTGAATTTTATTTTTGTATATTATATAATAACTTATAAGCAGAATTTAGCCTTGTGCATAATTTTTGAATATTTATTAAAATAATCGCCTGCTAAAATGATAAACCAGGTGTCGTGGAAATACAAGGAGAAGCAATGAAAAATTTCTTTAAAAAGGATAAAAATACCGAAACTCCCGCCGTAAACGCGGAGCAGAACGTTGCGCCCGAAAACGGCGGAAACGGCAGCGGCGCGCTTACAAAATCGAAATCGAAACTCGACAGAAGAATGATTTTGATTATTTGCGCGGCATGCCTTGCGGTTGTTTGTATAGTTCTTGCAATCGTTCTTCCCATCTGCCTTACGGGCGGCGGCGACACGTATTATACTCTAAAATACGACAACGCCAATCCCCAGGGCGTAAACGTCGTCATTCTTAACGAGGACGGCGCCGATGTTAAAAACGGCTGGGAAGTAAAGAGCGGGGTAAACGTTAAGTTTTCTCTCGGTTACGACGGTGAAGCGGAAGGAACCCCCTCGGTTAAAATCAACGGCGCCGAAGTTAAGCCCGACGGCAACGGGGTTTATTCCTTCACTATGAGCGCGGACACCGTAATAAGCATAAGCGGCGTGTTTGTAAAAATGAATTATAAGGTAACATTCGACAGGGGAGCCGATAACTGGGTCAACTATTCCTCCTCCGATTTCGATACGTCCGAGCCTATTACCGTAATGGGCGGCGAACAGGTTACTTTCGACGTTTCGGTAAGCGTTTATTATAAGCAAAGCGGATATACCGTAGTTGCTAACACTCTGGTTGTCAAACCCGACGGGCAGGGACATTATACGTTTACCGTAATAGGCGACACAACCGTTCAGGTGAGGAACCTCGAGCAGGAAGACGCTTTCTCGGCAAGAGAAGCCGAAGACGGCAAGCTTTATATCGACGGCGCGGGCACGATTGGAGACCCTTACAGAATAAGAAAACCTATCGACCTCTACGCAATGGCCGACCTTATAGGCGACAGTTTCAATCAGGGAATGAATTATCAGGCGGCTTATTACCGTCTTGAAAACGACATAGATATGAAAGGCGAACGCCTTTATATAATAGGTGACGGTTTTTCGACTTCGTCCGCGGTATTTGCGGGTAACTTCGACGGCAACAATAAAACTATATCCAATTATTATATAGCTGACGAGATTGTGGAGCAATCCGGCTTTACAAGGGTGTTCACGCCCTATCTCGGACTGTTCGGCAGGGCTGCGGCAACAACCCGCGGTGCGGCTGAAATTTACGATTTGAATCTCGAAAACTTTACGATTGAAATTACGCACACTAATAAAACCGGTTTCTTTGTGGGCGGTTTAGTCGGTATGGCGGAAGGCGTAAACATAACCAACTGTTCGGCAAAGGGCAGAATCAGGGCCGTTGCCGACCCTGATTACCGTAGCGTAATGGGCGGAATAGTGGGTTATCAGCGCGCTGTCTCAAACGGCGCCGTTGCCTTTGCGTCGGTAGTGCGTTCGTGTTCCGCCGACGTTGAAATAGCCGGCGAATCCGGATTTATCGAGTGTGCCGGCGGCGTTGTGGGACACGTTGTTTCTTACGACGCGGTAACGCCCGCTTACGTTCTTAACAGCTATTCTACGGGCGACGTTTACGGTGCGGTAAGGTCCGGCGGTATTGCCGGCGCCGTCAGCGCGTTCAGTTCCGTTAAAAATTCTTATTCAACCGGCACTGTCGAAGCAAGAAGCGACGAAGACAGAGTAGGTATGGAAGATTACCACTACGCCTATGCGGGCGGTATAGCAGGTTATGTGGATTACGGCGCGGTTATATCCGACAGCTTTTCCACGGGCGATATATACGCCAATGCAAGAAAGGGTGCGTCGTTTGCAATAACGAGCGGAACCGCGGCATATACCGAGGTCAACTCGATTCCCGCAGGCGCTTATCCCGCGATTGTCCTCAATTCTTATTCCAAATCGGATAATATCGACTTCAATACTTATTTCATACAGAATACGTTGAAGTGGGATACGGTGGACTGGACTTTCAGCGGCGAATATCCCTTGATTAACAAGGAAATCGTATCCAAATCGTTTGTTATAACGGTAAATCTCGGAAGCGGAAACACGGTTGACGGAAAGAACGTTTACACGTTCGGTCTTACTGACGTTTATTCCGATATGTCGGGCCTTTACGGCGGCGTATATGTCGGAGATAAAATGGTTTCGTTGCCTCAGTATCTTGTTTCCGACAGCGGTTTAAGAACTTACGGATATTATTTCGACAGCGAACTCACTCGCAAAATACCCAATTCTTACGTTCCCACAAACGATATGACGATTTACGTAGGATTTGTAAACTATAACGATGTGGCCGGCACCTATTATCTGCAGTCCAATGTAAACGGCAGTGCGGCTTTCGTCGATTATAAGGATATAAACAACGTATATTCGCTTTCTACGCCGCTTGAAAAGGGCGCATATATTCAGATTAACGCGGACGGTAC
Source organism: uncultured Christensenella sp. (assembly GCA_910586065.1). GTDB lineage: Bacteria > Bacillota > Clostridia > Christensenellales > Borkfalkiaceae > Coproplasma. Next base: position 221,862 of record CAJUGI010000001.1, read on the forward strand.
GCTTGTTTACCGCAACGGCGTAATAAGCTCCGGTTCCACTTATTATTACGACGGCACGCGCCTTACCCTCGAAGAGGTATACGTAACTTTCGAAGAGGTTACTACTTACGATGAAGACAACAAACCCGTGATTGTAGTAAGCAGTTCATACGTTACTATGTATGCGGATATTTCATCGGGTAACCTCAACATATACGACGGTGAAATGTATAAAAGCAGCCGTCCGTTAAAAGCGATTAAAAAGCTTTCGGGCTTCAATTACGGTTATTACTACAGCGGAAGTACTACGTATTTGTTCAATCCCGATATGACCGGCGAAAAGACCGAAGGCAACATCACAACGTCGTTCACCTACTCCGTAAACGGCAACACGGTGACTGCCGGTTCCGAAACCATCAACATCAGTACTCTTACGCCGTTCGACGCGTTCTACGGTTCGTGGGAGAAGTCTGCCGGAAGCAATAAAAAGTATACTTTCGACGGAAAGGGTAACTGGACGTACGAATATTTCGGCTACAATTCCGCCGGACAGAAACAGGTATACGAAACGCTCAGCGGCACTTACAGCGGAAGTACGCTCAGCAACGGTAAACCGATAACCATAAAAGACGGTTTGCTCGAAATCGGCGGCGAAACGTATTATAAGCAGAACAGCTTTGCCGGCACCTGGCGTTTCCCCGGCAGAGTAAACGTTGACCCTTTTGAAATAACCTTCGGCGGTATATCGGCTCTCGGTTACGGCGAGGCGGTTGCCGATTACGGCTCTTATTACGGAAGCATAACGCTTGCCTACCACGCGGTAACGGCGGCGGACGGTACGGTTACTATAGAGCTTTACAACGGAGATTACCGCTACGGCGTTATGGTATATATCCCCGCCGAAAAAACTTTGACTGGCAGCATAATGACGGCGGCAAACAGCACGTCCTCCCAGGCGATTATGGTGGAAAACGTTAAGTTATTCCTTTACGACGATTTCAAAGGAAGCTGGGTAAGCAGTTCTGCGGGCTTCGAACTTGTAAACTTCAACGGTTTAGGCAATTATGATATGTCGGGCAACGATTCACATCTCGGCGTATCGGGTACGATAACCATAAACGGTACAACTGCGGGCAGGTACGAACTTATAAACGGTAAACTCGAAGGTTCGTTCGTCTATAACGGCACGACTTACACGCTCGTTTACGACGAGGAATCAAAACTTATCAGAATTACCGGTGATTCTTCAACCGCGGTGCTTGTCGGTTTTGACGGCTGGCAAAACACTGTTCTTGAAGCTGCCGACGGTACCGTGTACGAATTCGACGGCAGAGGCAATATATCCGGCAACGTCGGTAAGGTTACCGTAACCTCCGCAAGCGGAAGCGTAAATACGTATTCGTACGGAATGGCGGGCGGCGTGCCTTCGGTAACGACTCTCGGCACTCTTTCCGTCGGCTCGGGTAAGTATACTTTGGGCGGCGTGGATTTGTGGCTTAAAAACGATTTTACCGGTGAGTGGAAATACAGAGATAACAACAATATCCTTACTTTAACCGTCGGAAAAATAGGTCCCGATAACGGTGGATTTACGGCATCGGTGAGCTATGGCGGAAAAACCGTGGCAAAAGCCAATTACGACGCCGAGCACAACGAAATTTATTTTGAAGCGGTAAACTTTGAACTGAGCATAACCGTTTCAAAGAGCCCCCGCGAAACCAGCCTTTTGTTCGCGGTACTCGAAAACAGACAGATATTTACTTCCGTCTGCATAAAGGAACTCGATGAATTTGCGGGAGCATACGTTGCCGGGGACGGCGGAAAAATCGTATTCGACGGTTTCGGCGTGTCGGAATTCGCAACGGGCGAAGCGTTAAGTTACGATAAGTACGGCAAAGTTTTAAACAACTATATGTATTCTTATGAAGCCGACGAAGACAGCGCCGGCGGCGAGCTCAGGCTTACGTCAAAAGATATCATAGATGGTATCACAGTTATAACGAACTATATCTTCAACGAAGTGGAAGAATCTTCCGCCGCATATCATAAGGACGGAAAGTACTACGAGATAATGCGTATAGACGCGCTTTACAAAGTAAGCGCATACCTCAAAGACGCGTTCAATACCGCCGACGAAAGCGTTGAATATTTCTTTGACGGAATCGGCGGACTGGTTGAAACGTTAGAAAACGGCGAAAAGGTAAAATACAATTACAGCATAATAAGCTACAGCAACCTTATGTTGACTTATACGCTCTACGTAACGGATGCGGACGGCAATATCTATTCCGGAGAACTCAACGCAAGTTCTACCAATACTTTCAAGCTCACTCCCAAGGACAGATTCTTCAATTTAACTGTTTACGGAGTTGACGGCGAAGGCAAAACCGATACTTCGTCAAGATACCGTTTCGACGGCAACGGTGAAGGCACCCTTACGTATGCAAAGGGCGAGGATGTTGCAACCTATACCTATAAGCTTATCGAGGATGCCGGCAACGTCTGCAAATTCGAAGTGGTATCTTCAGCGGATTCAACCAAGAAATTCAACGGCGTTCTTACTTTCAAAGAAGATGAAATTACGTTCGTCTTAACGGAAATTAAGTAAATTTTGATGTTAGACAAACTGGATAATATTCGAAAAACACGGAGGTTTTATGAGAAAGAAAATAAAAAGACTTGCTTGTCTTTGCCTTACGGCGGTGTTCGGCGCTTCGCTCGCCGCAAGTAATTTGATTGCTTTTGCCGACGACGGCGCAGGTTCTGAGTCCGTTGAAAGATATTCGGCGGCGAATATAGAAAATGTAACGGGTAAGGTCAACCTGTCGGATATTACGCTCAAAAACCTGAATACTTCCGTAATCGAAAACAAGGACAATTACGAAGTACAGGACGAGATACGCACCGTAATAGTCACTCTCGACAAAAAAACGGTGCTCGATTATATGCCGGACGGCGCCGACGTTTCGGAATATCTGTCTTCGTATTCCGGCAAAAAGGCGGCGCGTGCGGTAAACGAAACGCAGACCGAACTTTTAAACGCGATTCACGCTAAAAAAATCGGTTACAGCCTTGTTTATAAGTATAAAACGGTTACCAACGCCGTTGCTATAAAAATAAACACGCAATATATTTCTGCGATAAAGAGTATTCCTTCCGTCAAATCGGTTGTCGTTTCCGAAACTTATTACGCTCCCGAAGAGGTAACGGCGGAGGACGGCGCGCAGAACAACACCCTTGCAAACGTATATAAAACCGGTATTTATAAATCCGAAAAATACGTAAACGAAGGTCTCGACGGCAGCGGAATGACGGTTGCAATACTCGATACCGGTCTGGATTATACGCACAACGCGTTCAGTACGGACAGATTTACTTCTTCGGATATAGGAATGGATAAGGCTTACGTCGAAGAAAAGGTAAACGGCGCCGTCACGTTAAACGCATTGACGTTGTCTGCTGCTAACGGACAGACTATTACCGCCGACGACTTGTATATCAGCGAAAAGGTTCCTTTCGCATACGATTACGCGGATAAGGATGCTGACGTCTATCCCTCTTATTCCCAGCACGGCACGCACGTTGCGGGTATAGTTGCGGGCAACGACACCGAATATAAGGATAAGGACGGCAACCCCGTTTACGAAAATTTCTACGGAGTTGCGCCCAACGCCCAGCTTGTAATATGCAAGGTATTTACCGACGACTTTGACAGCGACGACCTCGGCGGCGCCGTAGCGGAAGATATAGTTGCGGCGCTTGAAGACTGCGTTAACCTCGGCGTTGACGTAATCAATATGAGTCTCGGAACAACGGCAGGCTTTTCAACCAAGTATATCGACGGCGACGACGAAGGACTTATGCTTGCCGATGTTTATCAACGCATAAAAGACGCCGGCATAAGTTTGATGTGTGCCGCAAGTAACGATTTCAGCTCCGGCTACGGCAGTGCGTTCGGTACAAACCGTTCGGACGCTCCCGATTCGGGCACGGTCGGTTCACCTTCGACTTTCGTCGGCGCAATGTCGGTTGCAAGTATCAACGGTCAGCTTTCGCCGTATATGGTTTCCAACGGCAACCGCGTCTATTTTCAGGACGCCAGCGACGCAAACGGCGTAAGACAGAACTTTATAGACGAAATGCTCGGCAAAGTCGGCGCCGCGGGTTCGGTGGACAGTGCGACTTTTAAATACGTGGTCGTAGGCGGCACCGGTAAAGCCGGCGACTACACGCGTGACGTTAAAAACGAGGTCGAAAAGGCGCACCAGGCAGGCGAAAAAGTAATCGCTTTGGTTTCGCGCGGCTCTTCAACCTTTAAAGATAAAGTTTTAGAAGCGATTGACAACGATTTCGACGCGATAATAATACACAACAACGTTGCCGGCACCGTCGGTATGACTTTCGGCGACATCAAAGAGCCTATCCCTGCAATTACGATAACTATGGACGCGGGCAGGCTTTTAAGATACGAAACGACGGCAAGCGGCGCATTAAGAGAGCGCCTTACCGGCGAAATCACTCTCGACAGGAGCTATGAAGCGGGTCCCTTTATGAACGATTATTCGTCGTGGGGCACCACTCCGGACTTAAAGTTAAAGCCCGAAATCACCGCGCACGGCGGAGAAATAACCTCCACGGTTGCAGGCGGTTACGCCGAAATGAGCGGTACCTCTATGGCGGCGCCTAACCTTGCCGGTTTTACGGCGCTTTTACGCAGTTATCTTGACTCAAACTATAAAACTTTTATCGAAACAACGCGCGGTAATCTCAGTTATAACCAGCGTTTGAACCAGCTCATTAACCAGATTTTAATGAGTACCGCCAAAACCGTTTACGACCAGAACGAACTTCCCTATTCCCCCAGAAAACAGGGCGCGGGGCTTGCTACGCTCGATAACGTTATGGAAACGCAGGCTTACCTCTGGACGGACGAAGCAAACGGCGGCGCCGAGGACAACCGTCCCAAAATCGAACTCGGTTACGACAAAAACTGCAAGGGAGTGGAGGACGCAAAGAGCACTTTCGAAAATCTTACGTTCTACGTCACCAACTTCGGCGTAGCCCCTCTCAAATTCAGAACGCAGTCAATATTTATGACCGAAACGCTTTCGTCGGACGGACTTGCCGTTGCCGAAAAAGCGTATATCCTCGACGATAACAAAGCTATATGGACCTTGAACGACGGGGCGATAGAAGAAGGTGCGGAATTCGAAGTGCCCGCAGGCGCAACCGCAAAACTTTCGGTAACGCTTTCGCTTTCAGACGCGGAAAAGAGTTATATTCAGTCCAGCTTTAAAAACGGTATGTACGTAGAGGGTTTCTTAAAACTCCTCTCTTCAAGCGGAGAACAGTGCGATTTAACCGTTCCGTTTATGGGCTTTTACGGCAACTGGAAAAGCGCTCCTCTTCTCGATTACGACTGCTACGAAATTTCCGATTTCCATAAAGACAGCCAGTATACCGACGAAACGCGTCCTCAGCCCCGCGTATGGGCTACCCAGATGTACTTAAAGTACTACAATAACGACTATTCTATTCCCATGGGCGGATTTGCATACGTTCAGGACGACACTCCAGGCGTGCAGCAGATTTATACCGAAAGGGAACACGCGGCAATATCTTGTTACAACATTTATAACGGTGAAGACAGTCTGAGCAACTATATGACGACAACCGAAATCAGAGGACTCTATACGGGACTTCTGAGGAATTGCGAGATTGTTACTTACGATTTGTACAACGATGAAACCGGCGAGCTGATAAGCGGCAACAACTGTGTTTACACCATAGAAAAGGCGTATGCAAGCGGCGGCAGTGCTCATCCCGCAAACGTAAAAATGGAACTTAATCCCTACGAAATGGGGCTTAATTCAAACGGTAAGTACAGGTTGGATTACAAGTTCTACTTCGAGTACGAGGACTACGTGCAGAACAAGCCCGTAGACCCCGAAAACACTGTTTCTATGTCGTTTTACGTGGATTACGAAGCGCCCGTGTTGCAGAGTTCGCGCATAAGGTACTTCGACTATAAGGACGGAAATCAGGACAAACAGAAAATTTATCTCGATTTGGAAGTTTACGACAACCATTATCCACAGGCGGTAGTGCTCTGCTATGCCAAGAGAGAAAACGATTTAACTTCTCTCGATATGGTCACAAGGTATGCAACACCCGTTTACAACGCCGTCAAAAACGGTACTTCTACGGTTTCGATAGAGATAACGGATATTTACGAAAAGTACGGCGGCAGTTTCTACGTTCAGATTGACGACTACGCGCTTAACCACAGCGTATGGCGCATCGACCGCGAAGATTCCAACAACGTTCAGCTCCCCGATTCTTTCGATATAAACGGCGCAAACGAAATAACGATAGGGGTAAATCAGGCGGCTAAACTCAGCTTAAACTACGAAGGCGAAGCCAATATGTCTAACTTCACGTGGACTTCTTCCAGACAAAGCATCGTCCGCGTTAAGAACGGCGAAATATTCGGCGTAAGCCCCGGCACCGCCAACGTAACCGTGCGCACGCCTTCTTCGTCCAAGACGGTAACCGTCCGCGTTGTCGAAAGCAACACTGTTTTAGGCACCCCCAACATTAGTTTCGGAACAATAGTCGGCGCCAACAACAATCTTGTAAAGGCGCAGGGCGAGGTGGACGTAAACGCCGGACAGCGTTTCAATCTTGAAATAGTCACCGACCCCTGGTATTACGTTTATTCCCAGAATTCCGGTCTTAAACTCAAATGGAAGTCTACCGACCCTACCGTGGCTACGGTTGACCAGAACGGTCTGGTAACTACTTTGGAAAAGTGGGGTTCAACCTCGATAACGGCAACTATAATGAACGGCGACGAGGAAACGGCTTACGCCGCAACCGTAACGTTAAACGTTCAGGAGCCTTTCACAATCAGCAATTACCGTCTCACAAAATATCACGGCTGGGGCGGCGAAAACGGAGTTCTTACCGTTCCCGACGACAAAAACATTATGTATATCGGCGAGGACGCGTTTGAGGACAACGATAACGTAAGGATAATAATACTGCCCAAGACGGTAACTCAGATAGACGAATACGCTTTCAGAAACTGCAAAGCGCTCGAAGAAGTTTACTTCATTTCGCAGGAAAAGATAACGCCTGCAAACTCCAGCCTATCTCTCATAATGCGCCGCGCATTCTACGGTTGCAATAATCTTAAAAAAGTTGATTTGTCCAACTGCAAAACTATTACGGTTGTAAGACAGGCCTTTGAAAACTGTACCGCGCTTGAAGAAATCGTGGAAATGACTAATATCGGAACGATGGGCGACCGCGCGTTTGCCGGTACCGCGCTCAAAACCGTCGATATAAGCGATTTGCACATTGCCGGAAAATCTGTTTTCGAAGGTTGTACGGCGCTCAATTCCATAACTACCGCAAAAAATTCGGTTATTGGCGAAAGAATGTTTGCCGGATGCACCTCGCTCAAAAGCGTTGAAATAAACGCGTCCGCGGTCGGTGCCGGTGCTTTTGCCGGCTGTACCGGACTTTCAACGGTAACCTTTAACCCCGCGCTTAACTTTACCGTCGGCGACGAAGCGTTCAGGAAATGCGAAAATCTTTCAACGGTAAATAATGCAAACCGCATTGTCAGGGCGGGCGACAAATCCTTTGACGGCACGCCTTATTTCAACTCTGCGTCGGCAATCTATTCCAATGGCGGAAAAACTCTCGTTCTCGCGCCTGCGGTAATAGATTCAACGTTCAGGCTTACGGGCGTTACCGAAATCGCGCCCTATGCGTTCTCTTCCAGCAAACTCGCTTCGGGTGTTACAACAATTAATCTCGCCGGCGTGGAAAAAATTGGCGAAGGCGCGTTTGCACACCTCAACATTACAAGCGTTACGATTCCTTCCACGGTTACGGAAATAGCTTTGCACGCGTTCGAGGACACGGCGCTTGTCAAACTCGTTGTTCCGGCTAACGTCAAATTCATCGGCAACTACGCTTTTGCCAATTGCGTTTCTTTAAACGAAGTTACGTTTGCGGCGGGCTCGCAGCTCACCGAAACGGGCGACGGCGTCTTTGCGGGATGTACTTCTCTCACTTCGGTAACTCTTCCCGAAAACCTTAAAATTATGGGAAGCTTATCTTTCAGCGACTGCGCAAACCTTAAAACCGTTTCTTTCCCCGCGCTTACGGCGCTCGGTTCCGAAACGTTTGCGGGTTGCAAAAAGCTTGAACAGGTAACCTTTGCCGAAGGCGCAGGTACTGTTGGTACCGCTACGTTCGGCAGATTGATTATAACTTCGACAGGTTCTTTGGTATACGACGGCTGTACTGCGCTCAATACGGTTATTCTCGGCAAAAACGTTAAGGAAATAGGCGCGTTTACGTTCGCAGGTTGCACGTCGCTTACAAACATTGATTTAAGCGGCGTAGTTTCCGTGGGAATGTATGCTTTTGCCGGTTGTTCCAACCTTTCGGGCTTGACGGGGCTTGATAAAATCGTTATAATAGAAGAAGGTGCTTTCATAAATTGCTCCGGACTTGCAGATTTGAATCTTGCGTCCGCTCAATATATAGGCCACGTCGCATTTGCCGGCGTAGGATTTACTTCGCTTAAGCTTGACAGCGTCGTTTCAATAGGTTCCGAAGCGTTCCGCGACGGCAATGCGGTTACGGTTAATCTTCCCGCAAGTCTTGCCTCAATCGGCGACGGAGCGTTTGCTCATTCGGTTAACTTAAGGAGCTTTACCGTTGACGAAGGCAACAAAATATTCTTTGCCGAAGACGGAGTTCTTTACCGCAATTTGGCAGGTCAGAAGGGTTCGTACGAATTGTGCGCTTATCCTTCCGCAAAGGTAATGAGGCTTCTTGACGACGGAGTCCGCACTTACGAAATTAAGGAAGGAACCGTTTCTGTTCAAAGCTACGCTTTTGCGTTGCTCAACGATAACACGGTTACCAAAGTTAAACTTCCTTACAGCGTAAAAGTTTTGGGCAGCGGCGCGTTCAATATGAGCGGAATAACCGAATTGCACTTCGAAAGCATAAATGCGCCTGTCCTTATAACTGAAGTTGACTTCGGCGAAGATAACCAGTCTTATAGCCTTTATTACAGCAACTTCAATGATAATTTCCTCAATCATTACAACCCCGGCGTCGGTCCCGTAGCGGGCGGCAGCGCAATGAAAATTTACAGACCTACGAACGGTTTGGGTTACGATAACTTAATCTACGGCAATTATTTCTCGTCGGTAGAGCTCCTCGGCGAACTTATGGAGGACGCAACCCGCAACCTGAAAACAATGATAAACGGTTTCGAATCTCCCGAAACGGTAGCGGGCTGGCTCAACCTCGGCGTAACTCCCGAAAACACGCAAATGATAACCGATTTCTCCGAACAGGTAAAGGAAGCGCACCGCGCTTACAACAACATTCGCAGTGAAGGTCAGCTTGCGTTACTCGGCGCTGAGAATGTAGAAAAACTGTTTGCTATCGAAACGGCTCTCAAACCTGTAAAACTTAAGTTCAACATTCCTTTCAGCATATCTTCGCTTACGGTAAGCGCCGATTCAACCTATAAAACGGAATACAGAGAAGGCGAAAGGTTCAATCCCGCAGGGCTTATCTTAATAATCACATACGACGATTATTCAACCGAAGTCGCCGATATGTCGCAGGTTACGCTTTCGTCGGCTTACGACAGAGCTCTCACATATCTCGACAGGTACGTAGAGTATAGCGGCTACGGACAGAGTGTAAGGGTTCCCATAACGGTTACAAAGAGCGATAACGGCGGCAATACCCAAGGATTTAATCCGGCTGTAATTTACGGACCGATAATCGGCGTTGTAGTCGTTGCGGCGGCTGTTGCGGTAACGTTGATACTTCTCAAAAAGAAAAATACCCGTCACGCTGGCGGAACTTCCGCAAAAGCTCAACCCGAAAACGGCGGAACAGTTTCGTCGGATGAGACGGCGGACGGCAACGACTTACAGTCTACGGACAAAACCGAAAAATAATTTCTTTAAAGAGGAATAAATGAGTAAGAGAACTAAATTCAAACTGTTGATACTCGCTGCGGTATTATGTTTTTCCGTATCGCTGTTTGCGGGGTGTGTCGGCGAACTGCACGTAAACGACTTTTTAAACCAGAACAACGCTTTAAATCAGCAGGTAACGTATTACAGCAACGGCGGTTACTTCGACGGCACGAACAACATCGTTGAAAAAAATGTTTATTATCACGTGAACGATATAGTCATAACCAATTTCGACGCGATACAGGGCAAGTCGATAAGGCGCGAAGATTTCGTTTTTGCGGGATGGTATTATGCGGAGCTTACCGACAAGCTCGACGAAGAGGGTAACCCCGAACTCGACGCCGACGGAAATCACATTTTAGTGCCGGTTTTCGAAGACGAGGAAAAGAAAATAGTTAAAAGCACTACGCGCCGCCTCGAAGATAATCTTAAAATTCAGCAGAACACGCATCTTTATGTTTGCGCTCACTGGGAAAAGGATGTCGAACTGCAATTCGTACTTGTCAGTGACGGTCCCGTAACGTTAAAATCGGGTGAACGGGTCAACCCCGGCGAAGTTATCGCAAGCAAGCGTTTTGTGAGCGGTTCGGCTTCGGTCGGAACCGCGGCGCCTGCGGAAAGCACGGATTTCACGTTCCTGCAATGCTATTCCAATCCGGAATGCACAATTCCCGCACCGTATTCGGTTTCCAAACCTTCGGGCGAAGACGCGCAGGCAAGGGCAACCGTTTACGCAAAATATATCGAAGGCGTCTGGACGGTCGTAAGAAACAAGAGCGACGTAGGCAGAATGTTCTTCAACATTTATACCGATACTAAATTCTATATTTTAAACGATATTGACTGCTCGAACGAAAGATTTAATCCGCAGCCGCGTACAAGCAGTTCCAACTGCTATATAGAGGGCAACGGCAAAACACTTTCAAATCTTAAGTTCGAATACCCCGTAGGTACGGGTATAGACGCCGGCGGCACTTATTCGATATTCGGAACTTTCGGTGAAAACGCCGAAATAAAGAACCTTGTTATGGATAACGTAACCGTGTCCTACACAACGCGCGTAAACGTAAACGGACTTTACTTCTTCTGTGCGGGCGACAACGGCGCAAAGTTTGAAAACTTTACTTTAAGAAACGTTTCAATGGAAGTGGATTCAGCCAATACGGTGCCCAACATCCAGCTTATCGACGGCGTTTACCAAAGCGGAAGCTGGCTGTTCGGAAACGTTAGTACCGATGCGGAATATACAAAGACCGGCACGGGTAAACTCGTAATCGAAGGTAAAAAGCTTATCGTGCAGGGCGTGGTTGTGGTAGACGAACCCGCAACCGGCGCGCAGTAAAATTAATTGAGGAAATTTCAGGAGGTTTAATCTATGAATAAATTTTTTAAAGGAGCGTTAGCGGTCGGAATCGGTTGCACAATGCTTGCTACCACGGCGCTTACGGCTTGCGGAGGACAGCAGCTCGACCCCGAAACGCGCCCTTTGATGCTTTCGACGGGTGCGCTCGACGATAATTTCAATCCGTTTTTCTATTCGTCTTTAAACGACGGCGAAATGGTTTCGATGACGCAGATTTCAATGCTTACAATCGACGGCGACGGTGAAATCGCATGCGGCGACGACTGGCCCACGGTAGTGCAGGATTATAATATGACGATGTACGACACAAAGCAGGTCGGCACCGGCAATCCCGTTACCAACGGCAACGAAAACGGCAGAACGGAATATGAATTCCTCATTAAAAACGGCATCAAATTCAGCGACGGAACGCCGCTCACAATCAAGGACGTGCTCTTTAACCTGTACGTTTATCTCGACTACGCCTACACCGGCTCGTCTACAATGTATTCAACGGATATACAGGGCTTAAAGGCTTACCGCACTCAGGACCCTTCGCTTAACGACGACAGCAACACACAGTTCGGCGCAACGTTCCGTGCAAACGCACAGCAAAGAATTACCAATCTCAAAAACTGGTCCCAGCGTAAAACCGAAACTTACGACGCGAACGATTTAAAAACCGTTCAAGACCTTTTTCTGGAAGAAATCGAAAGCGACTGGAACACTCTTTCCACAAGCTGGAAAGAAACGTATAAGCACGCTTACAGCTTTGACGAAGTATGGCAGGCTTATCTCTACCAGGAGGGCATAATCGAAGTTCAGGAAAAAATCGGCAGCAACGGCGCAATGGTACAGATATTTAACGACAAAAACAACAACGGCAAACGTGACGACGATGAAAAAGACCCCGCGCAGAGTGAGAAGTATTACACTACTATCGACCCCGATATGACTAATCCCAATAACCCGGGCGTTATACGCGACCAGCGTTTAATCGATTCGGCTATGGACGCGGTCACTCCCGACAAAATCGCGCAGTACAAAATCGACAATGCCGAAGAGGGCGTAACGATAACCGACCAAATGGCAAAAGAAGGACTTTGGAAAGAATTCTGTATCGACCGCGTATATACGACTTACACTGCAAGGTCCGAAATTGCCAACGTACTCACGTACTGGGCAACGGCTTCAAAAGTTCTCGAAGAATTTACGGGCGAAGAAAGTACAAAATATTTCCAAACCCACAAGGGCGTTGACAGTATTTCCGGTGTAACTTACAAAACCGACGTTTCTTCATTCAAAGGAAAAGAACTCGGCGAAGAACATTCCGTATTAAAAATAGTAATCAACGGTATCGACCCCAAAGCTATTTTCAACTTTGCTTTCACGGTAGCGCCTCTTCATTATTATTCCGGCACCTGGACTAATCCCGAAACCGGAGTTACAAAAAACTACGTTGAAGAATTCGACGGCGTTAAAAATTTCGGCGTGGAAGTAGGCAACAGCAAATTTTTCAGTCAATGTCTCGGCTCTCCCGAAAAGAATGCGCTTCCCATCGGCGCCGGCGCTTATAAGGCTACTAATCTCAACGGCGACGACAATATAACGGGCGGCTTCAAAACCGGCGACAATATACTGCGTTTTAAGCGTAACGAACACTTCGAAAGCACCGGTAAAAATATAAACAATGCAAAAATCAAGTTCGTAAACTTCAAAGTTTATAACGACGACCAGATAATGGAAGCGCTTACTACCGGCGAAATCGATTACGGTATGCCCAACGCAAGCCTTACAAACAACAACATTGTTTCGCAGCATCAGGATAAACTTACCGGCGTAAGTTACAGAACCGGCGGTTACGGCTATGTGGGCATCAACCCCAAATTTATTCCCGAATACAAGGTAAGGCAGGCTATAATGAAGTCTATGAACACTTCAATAGCAATCGATATGTACGGACCGAGTCTTGCCGAACCGATTAACAGACCTATGTCCGCAACTTCGTGGGCTTATCCTCAGGGCGTAGGCGAATACGAATCGATTGCGTACACAACCAACATAGACGAAATTAAAAAACTTGTAACCGATTCCGGCTACGAAATTCAGGGCGGCGTTCTCACAAAAGTCAGAAACGCTCAGGGTATGTCCAACGCGGCAATCGGCACAAAGTTAGACTTAAAGTTTACGATTGCCGGCGAATCTGCTCTTGAACATCCTTCTTACAGAATGTTCCTCGACTCGCAGGAAGTATTAAACTCAATCGGTTTTAAAATTACGGTTTCGGCAGACCCGCAGGCTTTAAAACAGCTTTCAAGCGGTAACCTTGCGGTTTGGGCGGCTGCGTGGTCGTCTTCGGTTGACCCGGATATGTATCAGATTTACCACAAAGATTCCAAGGCGTCCAACGTAAACAACTGGAACTATCCCAACATTTTAAACGATACTTCAACGTGGCGTTATGAATACGACGTAATTACCGAACTCAGCGAAAATATCGACCAGGCAAGAAAAGTTATGGAAAAGGGCGACCGTATTCCTTATTATCACGAATGTCTCGATTTGGTAATGGACCTTGCGGTAGAGTTCCCCGTATATCAGAGAAACGATTTGTGCGTTTACAATAAAAACGTAATCAACGGCAACACGCTCGTAAGCGGAAAAACCCCCAAAGGCGAAGATTTACCCAACCACAATATGGGGCTGTTCTCTAAAATCTGGGAAATTAACTACGTATAATTAACCGATATAATCGGAGTAAACTTTAATGACAAAATATATTATTAAAAGAATACTTTTGTCCGTTGTAATTTTGTTTTTCGTTTCGCTTATTCTCTATTTTCTTATAAGGTGTATGCCTGTAAGCTATATTGAGAATAAGTTTAACGAAGCGAATGCTAACGGCGCAAATCTGACTGAAGAGGACTTAAAACGACTCCTCGCCATTTACGGGTTGGAAGACAGCAGTTTCGGCGGCATAATAAAAGGCTACTTCGGCTGGCTCGGCAACTTTTTAAAGGGCGATATGGGCACGTCGTTCAAGTACGGCAACCCCGTAAACCAGGTAATAAGCGATTCTATGGGAATTTCTTTTGGAATTTCCTTTGTCGCGCTCATTCTCGAGCTTATCATCGCTATACCCCTCGGCATCAAGTGCGCAACCAACCAGTACGGTAAATTCGACTACACGGTTACCGTGCTGTGTATGGCGCTTATGGCGTTTCCGTCGTTCTTCCTCGGCAATATATTTATTAAAATATTTGCCGTTGACTTAGGTTGGTTCGAAATCGGCGGTTTAAATACGGGGTCGTTGCAGGGCGTTTCGTTTATAGTAAAATTCTTCGATATGTGCTGGCACCTCGTTTTGCCCATTCTCGTAATGGTGCTCCTCGATATAGGACCTATGATGCGCTATACAAGGACGAATACTCTCGAAGTTTTAAACGCCGACTACATAAGAACGGCGCGCGCAAAAGGACTTTCCGAGGGCAAAGTGGTCTATAAGCACGTTTTCAGAAACACGCTTATCCCGCTTATAACGCTCTTGTCGTCAACGCTTCCCATGCTTTTCGGCGGTGCAATGATTACCGAAACGGTTTTCGCTATTCCGGGTATAGGACATACGGCGTACGAGGCGCTTAAAGTGGGCGATATTCCGCTTGCAATGGGCTATAATATGTTTATTGCAATATTAACCGTAATCGGCGTTTTGCTCGCCGATATAATGTACGCGGTTGTAGACCCTAGAGTTAAATTAGGTAAATAGGTGTTGCTATGGAAGAAAACAAAAAGGCAACAGGCGTTGAAATAACTCCGGCTGCGGATGAAGCAAACCTCGGTGAAAGCGTTGAAATAACTGTTACCGAAAAGGAAAACTTCAACGATAACCTGCACGGAGAAAATCTTACCGAAAGAGCAAAAGTGCTTTCGCCCGGAATGACCGTCTTAAAAAGGTTTTTCCGTTCAAAGCTCTCAATTGTCGGGCTTGTAGCTATTATATTATTGTTTGTATTTTCGTTTTTCGGACCGCTGTTTTCGCCGTGGAGCGCAAACGGCGGCACCGTAAGGGATTATGATACGGTAAATATTTTAGGTACCTATTCCGCAATCGAATATGTAGGTCCGGACGGCAATACATATATTGCCTACGACGTTACTATAGAAGGCGATTTATTGAATTATAACAGCCTCGGCGGCATTTCCGGCAATCACTGGCTGGGAACCACGTTGGAAGGCTACGACGTCTTCACAAGACTTATGTACGGCGGAAGGGTTTCTCTTACAATAGGTTTTGTGGTAATTATTCTCGAAACTTTAATAGGCGTTATTTTAGGCGGACTTGCCGGGTACTTTGGCAAGTGGGTTGACCAGTTGATAATGCGTATAGTGGACATATTAAGCTGTATACCGTCGTTGCCGATAATGCTTATACTAAGCGCCGTGTTCGAAGCCGCAAATATTGTAGACATATCAAGGCTGTATTATATGATGGCGATTTTGTGTTTACTCGGTTGGACGGGCACTGCCAGACTTGTAAGGGGACAGATTCTGTCGCTTAGAGAGCAGGAATTTATGCTTGCCGCCAAGTGTTCGGGTCTGTCTACGGGTAAAAAGATATTCAAGCACTTAATCCCCAATGTAATTCCGCAGCTAATCGTTTCGATGACGCTGGGACTCGGCAGTATAATTCTTATGGAAGCGACTTTGGGCTATTTGGCGATAGGCGCGCCTGCAGATACTGCAACCTGGGGCACTATGATAGAACTTGCTTCAAGGGCAAGATACAGAAATTACTATCCCAATCTTTGGCTGGGTGCAGGTATATGCATAACGCTTGCCATACTTGCATTCAACTTTGTCGGAGACGGTCTGCGCGACGCATTCGACCCTAAAATGAAGAGGTAAAAATGGCGGACAACAAGACACAGGACAAAAAGAAACATTATATATCGCGTTCCGAATCCAGACAGATTGCCAAAGAAAACTCCAAGGCGATAAAGTTTTACGAAAAGCAGAAAAAACGCAAGGTTAAGCCCGAAGATTACACAACCGAAATGAAAGACGATAAAAATATCGTCGAATTCGAGGATTTACACACTTATTTCTTTTCGGACGCGGGCACAGTTAAGGCGGTGAACGGTGTGTCTTTCTCTGTTCCCGCAGGCTCTACCGTGGGTGTAGTCGGCGAAAGCGGTTGCGGAAAGAGCGTCACTTCGCTCTCTTTAATGCAACTCGTACAAGCCCCCAGCGGACAGATTGTAAAGGGTTCCATACGCTTTAAGGCGGACCTTTTCAAACGCGATTCGCGCGGTAAAAAAATTCCCGTTTACGAAACCGAAACGGACGAAAACGGCGAAGAAAAAGTCAAACTCAACGAAAAGGGCAAACCGATAATAAAGAAAAACGCGCTCGGCGGCAATATGTACGAAATGGAAAGTCGCGTGGTTGATATCGCAAAGATGCCTACCGAGGCGATGCGTTCAATCCGCGGCAGGGAAATATCCATGATATTTCAGGAGCCGATGACCTCTTTGAATCCCGTATTTACGATAGGCAACCAGCTTGACGAAGTAGGCAGACTGCATATTGAGGGCATTTCCAAACAGCGCGTAAAAGCGCGCAGTATCGAGATGTTAAAGCTCGTAGGAATCGCCGACCCCGAGGGCGTTTACAAAAAGTACCCCCACGAACTTTCAGGCGGTATGCGCCAGAGAGTTATGATAGCTATTGCTCTTCTGTGCAATCCCAAGCTTATCGTTGCGGACGAACCTACTACCGCGCTCGACGTTACCATTCAGGCGCAGATACTCGACTTATTGCGTGAAATAAAAACAAAAATCAACGGCTCTATAATGCTTATTACGCACGATTTGGGCGTCGTTGCCGAAATGGCGGATTTCGTAGTGGTTATGTATGCCGGAAAGGTAATAGAAATGGGCACCGCGGAAGATATTTTCGACCATCCCATGCATCCTTACACAATCGGCTTGCAAAAGAGCAAACCCACGGTAGATTCGCAGGTTGACGAACTCTATTGCATTCCCGGTTTTGTGCCCAATCCCATTAATATGCCCGATTATTGCTATTTCCGCGACAGATGCGAAAAGTGCCTTGAAAAATGTGCGGGCGAGTATCCCGGACTCATAAAGGTCAGCGATACCCACAGTGTCTCCTGTTACCTCTATGACGGCGCGGAGGTGAAAAATAATGGTTAATGAAGAGATAACCGAAATAAAAACGGCCGAAACCGGCAAAGACGCAAACCCTTCAACCGAAGTTGAAACGTTAACTGCCGAATCTCACGACAGCTTTCTCGAAGTTGACGGACTTTGCAAATATTTTACCGTAGATACCGACATTATCGGCAGACCTACAAAATTTTTAAAGGCTGTTGATAACGTTTCATTTAAAGTGCAAAAGGGTAAAACTCTCGGCATAGTCGGCGAAAGCGGCTGCGGTAAAACCACGCTCGGCAGAACCATTTTAAGGCTCTACGACGTAACCCGCGGCGACGTCTGGTTTAAAGGTCAAAAAGTAACCGACCTTAAAAACCGCGAATTTGATAAGCTCCGTCCCAATATGCAGATGATATTTCAGGACCCTTACGCAAGTCTGTCTCCCAGAATCACCGTTGGCGAAATCATAGGCGAGGCGGCGCTTCAGCATAAAATCGTTGAAAAAAGCGCATATCACGACTATATCTTAAGCGTAATGGATATGTGCGGACTTCAGCCTCACTATTTCGAAAGATATCCGCACGAGTTCTCAGGCGGTCAGAGGCAAAGAATTTGTATTGCCCGCGCGCTCGCGTTAAAGCCCGAGCTCGTCGTCTGCGACGAACCGGTATCCGCGCTCGACGTTTCTATTCAGGCGCAGATAATCAATATGCTTATCGAACTGAGAAAGACTCTCGGTTTAACCTATCTTTTTATTTCTCACGACTTGTCTGTAGTAAAACATATTTCCGACGAAGTCGGCGTAATGTACCTCGGCACTATGATGGAGTACGGCAGTAACGACGCCATATTCAATCACACGTTGCATCCGTATACGCGTGCATTGTTTTCTGCGGTTCCCGTGCCTAATCCGCACGTGAAGATGAACAGAATAATCCTCCGCGGCGACATTCCCTCGCCCGTCAATCCGCCCAAGGGCTGTAAGTTCCATACGCGTTGCGAAAACTGTATGGATATCTGCACCAAGGCGGCGCCTCCTTTCAAAGAGGTTGAAAAAGGACATTTCTGCGCTTGCCATCTTTACACTACCGAAGAGGAGCAACAGCAACTTTTAATTAAAGCCGAAGATGAAGAAAAAAAGCTTGCCGAAGAGGAAGCTAAAAAAATCACATTTAAAAAGGTGTGGGGAACGGTAACCGAAAAGGTAAAGGACGTAATCAAAAAGGACAAACCCGAAGAGTCAAAAGCTGAAAACTCTTCAAATCAACCTGCCGAAACGGTTTCCGCAAATAAAGAGGACGTAACGTCCGAACAGGTTGCCGAAGTTCCGGCTCCCGCAGTGGTTCCCGTTGCGGAAATTGCAACCGAAAAACCTGCAGCCAAAGCTCCCGCAAAGGAGCCCGCACCTCAAAAAGTTTCTTCGGATAAAACCGAAAAACCCGCAGTAAATAAATCTGCACCGGCAAGAAAGACGTCGGCGTCTGCAAATAAAAAGCCTGCGCAGAATTCTTCGCAAAAGGGTACAAAAGTGGCAAAAGCGGCGCCTGCAAATAAATCAGGCTCTGCCGGAGCTAAAAAGCCCGCTGCGAAATCCGAGGTAAAAGATGCCGAGGAAAAATAAAAAAGACGACCTCGATATGGAAACCAGCTTTGCGGATATGAACGTGGAAGGCTTCCGCTGGTACGACCCGTATGCAAAAAAGAACAACGGTGTAAAGCAGGTTAAGCAAAAGATTTCCCGCAAGGAATACTGGGCGATGGTGCGCGGCGCGTTTGCGGCAATGCTCCCTATGATAGGATGCATTGTTCTGGCAATGGCGGCGGTTGTCGCCATAGCTTATCTGTGGCTCGGTTAAATTAACAAAATCGGGGGACGAATATTTTCGTTCCCCAGTTCTTTAAAAAAATAAGGAGGCGGATATGAAGGAAAAAACCGCAAAAACGGTACGGCTTGTCAGCGGAATTGTGCTCAGCGCAATGACCGTTATTCTCGCCGCGCTGTTTATATGGCAGGTTCTCGATATCCTCGCCGTCGGCACTTCCGAAGGATATGAAGGTTTCATATTCACAAGGGACGACGTAGCCGCAAGGCTGTTCAGGCTTTTGCCGGCAATCGTCATATGGATAGCGCTCATTATCGCGGGTTTCGTTTTATGGGAAGTTTTCCCCGTCAAGCCCGCCCGTGCTAAAAACGATAGCAGTTATATTTTAAAACGCTATAAAAAGCGCATTCCCGCGGCTGTGCCCGAAGAACTTAAAGGCTCGCTGCAATTCATAAACGGTGAAGAAGAGAACTTAAAAATCATCCGCATTATCGCGGCTGTGATTTGCGGCGTCGGGGTGCTCTGCGGAGTAATTTATCTTTCCAATCCCTCAAACTTTCCCAAGGATGACGTAACTGCCGAAATGGTAAATATGGTTAAAAACGTATTTCCTTGGGCTGCCGCGGCGCTCGTTTTATGGTGCGGCGTAGCAATTTATGAAGAGATTTCTTCAAAAAAGCAGCTCGAACACGCAAAAAAGCTCGCTGGCAAAATGAAAGTTGAAATTTACCACGGAAAAATCTATGCTTTCTTAAATCACAAATTTTTCCTTTTGGGCGCAAGAATCGTGCTCGGCGTGCTTGCCGTTGCGTTCATAATCGCCGGCGTTACCGGCAATTCTTTGCACAGCGTTCTTATAAAAGCAATAAATATCTGTACGGAGTGTATCGGTCTTGGCTAAGGTAAAAAATTTCTTTATAAAAACCGGACAGTGGTTCAAAAATCACGCTCCGTCCAAGCGCCGTATCATTCAGGTATATGCGGCGTTATTGACAAACGCAAACATAAAGGGTTTCGTAACCGGCAGAATTTACCGCGGCGGCACAAAAAATCTTTGCACGCCGGGATTGAACTGTTATTCCTGTCCGGGCGCGGTCGGCGCGTGTCCTTTGGGCGCACTGCAGGATTCCCTTGCAAAATCCGGCACAAGTTTCCCATATTATATATTGGGTATTTTAGGGCTTTTGGGACTTCTGTTCGCAAGAACAATTTGCGGTTTCTTCTGTCCGGTAGGTTTGGGGCAAGAACTTCTCCACAAAATCAAAACTCCCAAACTGAAAAAAAGCCGTTTCACCCGCGTGCTTTCGTACTTAAAATACGTGCTGTTGGCAGTTCTGGTAATAGCAATCCCCATAATTTATCAGGGAATACCGGCATTTTGCAAATACGTTTGTCCCGCAGGCACGTTCGGCGGCGCGGGAGGACTGCTGATTAATCCGGGCAACGCCGATTTCTTCGATATGCTCGGTTATTTGTTCAGCTGGAAGTTCGTGCTCCTCGTCATATTCATCGTTGGCAGTATATTTATTTACAGGTTCTTCTGCCGTTTCTTCTGTCCGCTCGGCGCAATATACGGTTTCTTCAACAAAATCGCTCTTATGGGTGTGAAATTAGACGAAGAGAAGTGCGTTGACTGCGGCTTATGCATACAGACGTGTCAGATGGACATAAAGCACGTCGGCGACCACGAATGTATCAACTGCGGAGCGTGCATAAAGGTCTGCCCCACGCAGGCAATAAGCTGGAAAGGCTCGCAAATCTTTTTGCATTCTAATATGGCAACCGCCTCCGCGGCGGCAAACGAAGCCGAAAAGATAAATCTTCTGGCGGTAAATTCAAATAATCAATCGGCAACAATGTCAACGCCCAAAGCGGTTACAACCCAAACGGCACAAGAAACAGTAAAGGCCGAAACGGTAATTCATCCCGTAGAGGAAGAGGGCAAAATTCAGCCCACGGCAACCGGCAACGCAATAAAAGCCCCCGCAATGGTAAAAGTTAAGCGTCCTCCGAAGGGCAGGCGCTACTGGCTTGAATTTGCCGCGTGGATAGCGGCGGCGGTTGTGCTCTTAACGGCGCTCGTGTATTACAACTTTCTGGCTCCTACGGCTTCAACGGTGGCTTACGGCGTTGGCGACAAGTGTCCCGACTTCACGCTTACTCTCTACGAAAGCGAGGGCAGCAAAAAGGACGGCGGCTATTACAAAAAGGTTTCTTCAAACGTAATTGCGGACGACACAATTTGCAGTAAAGATAAAGTAACCGTAATAAATTTCTGGTATACCGACTGTGACCCCTGCAAGGCGGAACTTCCGTACTTTGCAAAGGTAAAACAGGAATACGGCGACGAAATTTTAATGATAACCGTTCAAACCGACCCTTATGCGGACGTACAGGAATTTATCGATACGACGCTTGACCCCACGGATAATGCGACGCATTGGAGGGACTGGGGAATAATCTTTGCCGAAGAAGACCCTTCGCTCGATACCTACGGTATGTTCGGCGGCAAGTCTGCTTACCCCACGACGGTAATAATCGACGCCGACGGCGTAATAAGTTTCTACCGCGACGGCTCTCTTCCCGAAGCCACCCTGCGCGAGGAAATCCAAAAAGCGCTCAAAAAATAATTAAGTTTGTAAAGGCTCCCTTTAAACTAAAAGGGAGCCTTTGATTTTCAGTTAATATAAATAAATTCCTCTCAGGACTTTTCCTGAGAGGAATTTTTACGCTTAAATTATTATTAGTTAACAGGCGTTACTTTTACGTATAACGATGCTTCTAAAACGTTGTTCGCACAATAGAAGTACAACAAATCGCCCTTATTTAACGTTACGTTAACGGTAAAGTTATTTGACTGGTTAAATTTCAGTTCCAACGCCGTGGGGCCTTCGCCAACATAAGCAGTTATTTCCTGACCGTAAATTCCCATGCCGGATGAAATTTCAATAGTGTAAGTGCCGTTATCACCGATAAATTCAACTTCCGTCTCGTTGGCTTCGATAAGTTTTACTTCCAACTCCTCACCGACTTTCAGCTTGTTGTTATTTTCGTTTTCGGTTTTATTAAGCGTAACGCTATAGGTCTCACCGTATATTGCTTCGTTCTCGTCGAAATAGAATATTACGTTATATACTTTGCCGGCTTCGACCTTGAATGCCGTGCTGGTTTTATTATAAGATTCAAAAACGTTGTTGCCGTCAACCGTAATTCGCTCTATTTCTACGGGAACAGCGCCTTCAAATATATACCATCCGTCTTCCTGAACCGTAAATGAGAAGTAAAGGTCTTCGCCTTCATATGTCAGATTAGCCGTTCCGGGATTAATCTGAGTGTTGCTTTCGGCGTAATATACACAGGGAAGTAACCAGTTGTTTTCTTTGTTGCTTACCGAAGCTCCCGCAAATCTGTCTGCAAACGTCTGAAGGAATTTATAAAGGTCTTCATTCAAACCGTAAACGCCGTCTGCGTTAACAAAGAACGTATAAAAGTTTATCAGTCCTTTATAATCGTAAACTTTATTGTTTTCTTCGTCGGATATTAAAGCGTTGGTCCAGGTATTAATCGCGTCGCCTATTCTGTCGCCTACAACGTCGGTTTTAGTGAGCATAACCGCAATAATTTTGCCGTCTTTGCTGTTCATATGATAATATCCGTCGTCTCCCAGAACAGCCTTAACCGAGCCGTCTACAGGCACAGCCGTAAGATTTTTCTCCTTTGCGAATTCCGGGGGGTTCATAGTCGAAGGCTGAACTATTTCCGTATCAATTTCCCCGCGCGATGTTGCTTCGCCTGTTCTTTCAACGGTTATACTAACCGTGCAGTCCGTTGCGGAAGTAACGTAAAAATAATAGCTTGCCGCAGATTTTGTTAAATCCAAATCGAGTTCGATATAATCGGTTCCTGTATATTTATCGTCCGAGCCGTTACCGGTAATCGCCAAAATCTGAGTAGGACGTCCGTTTTTGTCTACGGGAGTATAGCCGGGGCTTGCATAAAAATGTCTCAAAACAGGCGTGGCGGAAGCGGTGGTGGTGGAAATGGTAAGCTTATACTTGCCTGTCGCCGCAAGAGTGGACATATTTGTAATTGCAACGCTTATCGCGCTCGCCTCGTCCGGCGTATAGGGAAGCCCGGTATCGGGGTTAATATCGGTTGTTCCAACGGTTCTGGGGTTTTTAAAAGTCGAAAAATCGAAATAGCTAATCTCTCCCGCCTTAACGTTAAGCTGCAAAACTTTATCCGCGCTCTCTTTAAACGCCGCTTCGGGGTTATCCAGCGAATTCTGTCCGTTGTATGCAAATTCACGGTAATAGGGGTGTAATGGTCTTTCCGAATAATAAAAGTGTTCGGGTACGTAGTCGAACTCAACCTTGGCGCTCTTTTCACCGTCAAAACCGAAATAGGTTATGGGCAGATGCGTAACTTCGTCGTTTACCGTGTGCAGAATGTAGTTGTAAGGAACAGCTCTGTCGTTTGCCGTTTCACCGCTCTGCGCCACTTTAACAAAGTATTCTGCGCCGGCAACTGGTTTAAACTCGCCGAAAGGAATGGGAGTATTTGATGTGGCAACAAATTTTACCACGCCGTTTGCGTCGGTTTTTGCTCTCGTCAGCGTTTCCTGAACTATATAAGTTTGCCCTACGTCTTCAGGGTCAACGTTTTCTCCGCCTTCAACTGTTTTGGTTACATTGTAAAATAATTCAATCCAAACGTTTGCAATAGGCGTTTTGGCGTCGGTAGTGTCGGTTACTGTTACTGTATAAGTTTCGCCGTCGTTTCCGCCGCAGGCTGTAAGCCCCAGCGCAAACGCAACCACGCAAACAACACTCAAAAGCGTAATCAGCAGCTTTTTGCATTTAGTCATAATTTTCTCCATACTATTATTATTTTTTGTAAAAGCGCGGAAAAGTTTTCACACTATCCCGCGCTTTTTTTAAGTTTTATCGGGTTAATTTGTTTTTGTAAGGGTGTAATTCACTGTCCCGAACCCTGTTGCATACTGCTCGGCACCGTAAGAATAACCTGCGGGCACCTTGTTGAGCTGAACGTGGAACGACTGTCCGCCTTCAAGTGCGGGTAAATCTACGTTGCAGGTTGCTTCTCCGTTTGCGTCAAGTTTAACGGGAGTACCGTAGCATTGAATCGTTTCCTGCTTATCGGCCGATACAAGACACCACTGAACGGTAATCTGCGTATAATCGAAACCTTCTTCCGCACAGACAACCTTAACGGAATACGCCGTTGCGCCGTCTCCGCCGCACGCGGGCATAAACGCGCAGGTCAGCGTTGCGGCAACGGCAACAAGCAAACCTATTACCAAAAGTTTTAAGTTCTTTTTCATATTTGTCCTCCAAAATATTTTAAATTAAATGTTGTAATATTCGTAATAGCACGCAAACATCTTCCATGCGCCGGTATTAAGTCCGTCGCCTGCAAAATTGCTGTTAAAGTTCTGAATGAAGTTTGCAAGCATATTTACAAGTTCGGACGAAGCTTCAAGCAGTCCGTAATCGGGGTCGCTCTTACGTTTTCCCTGTTTGGACTTTGAAAGGAACTCTTTCATTTTCGACGTGTTATTACCAAAATAATTGTTGTTTATCAACCATTCAAGCGAGTGGTTTTGATTGTCAAAGTAGTTGCCGTGTACAAAGTCGATATATATTTTCGAACCGTAGGAGTTGTTGTCGTTGTAATAATATATACCGTCCTGACCAAGAACCGTGGGTACTGCAAGATAATATATAAAGCCGTCAAGGGTATAAGTCCACATACCTTCCGCAGTCGAGCAAACCTTAATCATATTAATTGAAGTTTGAGGTAAACGCTCGATTTTTACGTTAAAATTACCTTGGTCGTTAGGAACTGCGGTGTCGCATTGCAAAAAGTACGTTCCGGCTTCCAGTACCTGATATTTAAAGATGTTCGAATTTTCGTAAGAATTCCGTGTAAACTTGTCGTAACGCAAATCAGTGGTTTCATCAAAAATTATTTCACCGACGCTGTTATTATTTTCGTAATAAAGAGCAAGTCTGGGGTCCGTGTTGTTATTGTTAATAGTAGTGGTAAAGTGATAAATACCTTTTGCCGGCAAAGTAATTTTATACCAGAGTCCGCCGCCGTAATCGGTCATCATTATTTTGGTTTTGTTTACCGTAAACTGATACGAGTTTCCGGGAATGTTAATCGCAAAAGCGTTTTCCGCAATAAGCCCTTTTACAGGGTCTTTATAACTGAAGCAGTTGTCTTTGTCGGCTTCGGCGCTTGCCTGCGTATCGTGTCTGAATCCGTAATGGCGGTAGAAGTAGCACATTTCAAGCCACTGGTCCTCATAGTAACCGTACTTAGCCTTGTCGCCGTCGTTTTTATGCTCTTCGGCGTAAGCTTTCGTAAACTCTATAATTGCGTTTTTCAGATTTTCCGTTAAAGGCGTAAGCTGATTATCCGAAAATTCCTGAAGATAATAATTCCTGATAATCGTATCCGTCATTTTCTGGTCGCCGTAAGTAAATTTGAGTCCGCCGTCTTTATCGGCCGTCTCACGGTTTGACATATACCAGTAAGATATGCGGTAAAGCGAAGAGGGCTGGGTGGAAACTCCGCTTATAGGAATAAACGTATCCGCGCCGAAGTGTTTTTCCGTCCAGGGTGAAGCCTGGTTGATATTCGCAAGCAACAAATACTTTTCGCCGTTATCGTCCGAATAGTAATAATATCCGTCTTCCTGGTTTATCGTAAGTCTATCCGATATTCCGTAAGAACCGTTCGAAAGCGTTTCGCCGTCTATTACCGAAACGCGCTGGTCTATAGCCGTTTCGCTCTTTGTTACGTCGGTAATCGTAATGTTTCTTATCGAAGCCGTGTCGGTGCCGTCGTCTTTAAGAGGGTCCTTAATGTATATAAACGAAAGGGTGAGGTTAACCGTATGGTCCGCAACGTAAACTCCGTAATTCTGCACCCAGCCGTTATTACTGCCTGCGGTGCCGGTCGAATTTCCGCTGTGTTCGCCGACTATCTGTCCGTTAATAAGCGCAAACAGAATGTCGTTACCCGCCTCGGTGTCCACTTTGTATTCATAAGAAAGCGCGTCGCCGCTCTGAAGCGTCAGGTCAATATAAACGGTGGCGTAGGAATAAGGCTTTTTACTGTTGGATGCGGTCATATACCCGCCACCCTCGCCTATTATCCAGGGCCAGGTATAAGGAACGTCTTTTTCGTTCGTTTCGGGGCTGAAATCGCCTATTTTACCATCTGTGCCCTCGCCGAGAACGTTTGCTTTGAACACCGAAGACGCGGGCATTTCAACACTTCCGTCAAACTTCGTGCGTTCTGTGGGCGTTTCGTTATTATCAGAATCAGAAGGGTCGTCCTGCGTGTAATCGTCGGAAGCATATTTATTGAAAAGCGCTTTCCAAGCCGATTCCTGAGGTATGCTCGAAACGTGCACTTCCGCAATTACGCCGTATCTGTCAATAACGACGGTGGTGGGGAACGCGGTTACGCCGAACGCGCCGGTTATTCCCGCATTGTCGCGCGCGCAGTGGAAAGTAAGTCCCCAGTCGCTTTGGAATTTCGCTATTTCGTCTGCGCTGTCAGTCGAGTCAAGCGCAACTACGCTCACGGTATCCGCATAAGCCTTATAAGCTCTTTCAAGCGCGGGGAACTCCGTTTTGCACGCCGAGCATTCGGTGTACCAGAAGTTAAGAACAACCGCTCTTTTCGTCTTAAAAAGTTCCTCAAGCGTCAACTGAATGCCGTAACTGTTCGTAAAGCTGAAATTGTGCATTATATCGCCTACGGAATATCTCGTACCCGAAGTCATCGTCTGCGAAATTACTTTCGAAGAAATAACAACTTCCGCGTTTTCCTTGTCGGCGGTGGTGGTAAAGGAAGTGCCTGCGGGCACATAGTAACCCGCGGGGAGTTTTTCCTCGTCTACAACCAATTCGTATTCGCCTGCCGGTAAACCGAATTCGATTTTACCCTCGTTCGAGGAAATACCGGTTGCAATTTCGTTTCCGCCCTTTTTAGCAGTAACGGTAATGTTCGAAAGCGCCAGACCTCCGATTGATTTAACAGAAATTACATATTTGCCTCTGTATTCGCTTCCTTCGTCCGTCGTACCGGGGTTTCTGAAGTTGGGCGACATATTCTTGCCGCCGCAAGCGGCAACCGCAAACGCTACGCACACCGTAAGGCACGCAAGTAACACGGTTATCAATATTTTTCTTAATTTACTCATTGTCTGCCTCCTTTAATTCGTTTAAAATTCTATTCCATATTATTTTAATATATTTATAATCTTAAATCAAGTAAATTGTCGATAAAAATACAAATTTTATTCAGTAACAATCAAAAATTTTTTAAAATTTTATAATTATGCGTATAAAACAACAAAATGAATAAAATCCTTGACATTAGTTTGACTCAAAGATATAATATTAACCGAAAAATCAAAAGGAGAAATATATGGATTTAAAATACGAACGCAAGAACGTCTACAAGCAGGCGGACGGCAAAGAACTCAAAAAAATTTACGACTTTGCAGAAGGTTATAAAGACTTTTTAAATAACTCAAAAACCGAAAGGGACGCGGCTTTGACCGCCAAAAAACTCGCCGAAGAAAACGGTTTCAAGCCCTTTTCTTTTTCCGAAAAATTGAAGGCGGGGGACAAGAGATATTTCATCAACCGTCATAAAAACGTATTTCTGATTTCCGTCGGTACCGAGGACGTTTCAAAAGACGGCGTAAGAATAATGGTTGCGCACGTCGATTCGCCCCGTCTCGATTTAAAGCCCAACCCCGTTTTTGAAGAATCCGGACTATGCTACCTTAAAACCCACTACTACGGCGGCATAAAAAAATACCAGTGGACGGCAATCCCTCTCGCGCTCCACGGCGTGGTGATGCTCCCCGGCGGCAAGCGTCAAGAAGTCTGCGTGGGCGAAGACGAAAACGACCCTGTTTTCTATATAACCGACATTCTTCCCCATTTGGGCGCCGAGCAGGCGGCAAAACCCCTTGCAAAGGCAATCGACGGCGAAAGCTTAAACGCGGTAATCGGCGGACTTCCCGCAGTTGCCGAAGACGGCGAAGAGGAAAAGGAAGCGGTTAAATCGCAGATTTTAAGGCTTTTAAACCAAAAATACGGCATAACGGAAGTGGATTTCCAGTGTTCCGAACTTTGTTTTGTTCCCGCGGGCAAGGCTCGCGACGTCGGTTTCGACAAAGCGCTTATTTCGGCTTACGGTCACGACGACAAGGTTTGCGCTTATCCCGAAATGCGCGCGGTTTTCGAAAGCAACTCCAAACATACGGTAATCGCAGTGTTCGCCGATAAAGAAGAGGTGGGTAGCGACGGCACCACGGGTATGCAGAGCAAAGTCATTTCCGACGTAATCGAAACCGTCGCGGCATCCTTTAAAGTCAACCCCATAGAAGTTCGTTACAACAGCAAATGCATCTCCGCGGACGTAACCGCTGCGTACGACCCCGCGTATTCTTCGGTGTTTGAAAAGCGCAACACAACTTTTATCTCGTGCGGCGCTGCGGTAAGCAAATATACGGGCGCCCGCGGCAAATCGTCCACAAACGACGCCGACGCCGAATATATGGGCTGGATTAGGGATATTTTCGACGCTAACGGAGTAACGTGGCAGGTCGGCGAACTTGGCGCAATCGACCAGGGCGGCGGTGGAACCGTTGCAAAATTCATTGCAAATTTAGGTATCGATACCGTGGACGTTGGCGTTCCCGTGCTTTCGATGCACGCCCCTTACGAACTCATTTCCAAGGCGGATATTTATTCGCTGTATTTGGCTTGTCTGGCGTTTTGCAAGTAATTGCGGCTCGGCTTATAAACTTTTAGCAATCCTGAGTTAAACGGCGCGCGCTTTCGGTACTACTTATTTGTACGCCCTTTCGCCGGCGCCGTTTATCTTGCTCGTTTATGAGCAGGGACGTAAAAGAATAACTGAAATAATAAAAAATCACGGCGGTCGCAGTTGCGGCCGCCGCTTAAATTATATCAAAATTTCAAAAATATTATTTTCCGCTTAAATCCTCGTGGGGAACAAAGCTGTAAACTTCCTTTAAAACTCTGCGCACAAACAGCTTGTATTGTCTTGCGCCCGATTCGAACAACACGTAAACCCTGTCGCCGGAAACGCACAACCCTTCCGACATAGAGGGAACGGAATATTTGTTAAGCATACTTCCGCCGTCTATAAAGTAAACCCTTAAAGAACTTAAATTCAGATTGTTTTCCGTTGCTGGCGCGTTGGATTTAGTGGTAACGCCGCGGTATTCAAAGTATTTTTCGTCCTTGTTGAAGTTGCGGTAAGTTTTATAATTGCTGTTCTTGGATATGACGGACCAGTCGTAAAAATACAAATTCGAATTCTTTAAACCGTAACTTTGCGAAAGCACCAGCTTATCGTTTAGTTCGGTGGTGGTTTCACCGTTGGAATTGGTTACCTGTTTTGTACCGTGAATGCGCGCAAAACCCTGAATTTCAGCGGGAATGGAATAAATATTCTGAACCTGCGGAACCCTGTTCGAATAAGCCGGGTCCAGTCTGTCTGAATAAACGCAGTTCAAACCCGTCAAGTTGCTTTCGTTCGTCATATTGGTGGAGGTGTTAACGCTGTATTCATAAACGAAAGCGGTGTTATAATCGCCTGCGGGCGTTTTACCCTTGTGCGTGTCGTCCGTCTGATATTTTCTTCCGCGTTCAAATTCGCCTACGTACAGCTTGTCGCCCTGTAATTCGTTATAAGACTGGTTATATCTTCCGTCGCGGTAATAATAGAGGAATGAAGCCTTTCCGTTCGCGTTGAACTTCGAAGTAAACTGAATTTCACCGTTTTCGTGCGCCTTTGCAACGATTTCACGTCCTATTTTATAGTCAAAAGACTTGTCCGTCGTCTTTGCGCAATAAACGTAACCCTCGTCGCCTTCGTTCGAGCAAATCCACAAAAAGTAACCGTTTGTGGCAATTCCGCCGCAATGTCCGTTATAATAACCTTCGCCGTCCGCGTTTTTAACCGTTACGTATCCCACGTAGCCGGTGGTTTTTCCGGTGACGTAAATGCGGGAGGGTGCGCCTTTTAAATAAGAACTTATAAAAAAGTACTCGTCGCCTTCGTAATCAACCGAAGTTTTATTGCCGTCTTCGCCTTCGGTTTCAACTTTAAAAGCGTCGGTTTTCCAGTTCGTAATACCCTGCGGCGTAGCTCCGTCCGCAAGTCCGGGTATGCCGAATTCCGCGTTAAAAGTGCCGTCAAACTGCGGATAGGTGTCTCCCCAGTACCATAAGAGTAAAAAGGTTGCCAGCACCACAACCGCCGAAAAAATTACTATTCCCGTTATAAACAGCTTTTTGCTTTTCATTTCCGCTGCTCCAAAATAATATTCAAACTAATTTTACCAAATTCGTTCGGTAAATGCAAATAAAATGACGCAAGATAAAAAATTTTGCCGCAACGTGCGGAAATTTCCGTTATGTTGCGGCCTTAATATTTATCCGAAAAGTCTCTTTAAAATCACGCCGAAAATAAAAGTTGCCAACGCGCCGATAAAAGCCAGAAAAATTTTAAAGGAAATATCACGCTGTTTTTGCTTTGCCGTGCGTTTAAACGCAAATCCGCTCTCTTTCAGGTTAATAACGTACATCTTTTCGCCCTTGCGTTCCGAAGAGATAATGTCAAAATAACCGTCGCACTTCAGCGCGTACAAAATGTCTTCAAGTCTTTCGGCGGTATATTTGTGTTTCGAGGGCAAAATGGACAGTATGTCTAGCGGCGAAACAAGGCACCCCTCCGTGCCGTCGCAAAGCGAGTATACCGCCGCCATAACTTCGTTTTC
Organism: uncultured Christensenella sp.; assembly: GCA_910586065.1. GTDB lineage: Bacteria > Bacillota > Clostridia > Christensenellales > Borkfalkiaceae > Coproplasma. The sequence continues at coordinate 253,076 of CAJUGI010000001.1, forward strand.
GTATCTGTTCAGCATCCGAACGCCGCCGAAATTATTCCCGCAACCAAACTTCCCAGAACGCCGCCCGCAAAAGCCGCCAAAAACGCAAATATATAAATTTTCTTTTCGGGCGGTTTCAAAGCGCAAACGGTTTCCGTTCTCACTTCGGGTGAGGGGATATGTTCCGGTGCCGGTTCATATTTTTTTAGCGGCGCCGCACAGTATAAATCCCCGCTCGAATATCTCAAATCGATAAATCCGTTCGATACGAGCGTCCGCAACGCCTTTTTCAGCTCCGCTTCGTTTTTATCCGAGTCGTCTGGAAAATTCTCAAAAAACTCATCCTCGGAAATAATAACGTATCTGCCCAAAGACGCAAGCGAACAAATTTTTTCAAGCACCGCATTGCAAATTCTGTCCATCATTAAAATTGTGGCAACTTTTTGCAATTTTTATACTTCAACCTTTCGCGGCTAAGGAAGCGTAAATTATCCCGCCTATAAAAAACGCAATAAAAACGGCAAGCAGTACGTATGCGGCTATGGTAACGTATAAAACCGCCTTAAAATTATTTTTCTTTTTCTGCGTGTTCAAAAACGAAAGGGAGGCAAGCGAACATAAAACCGCCGCAATTAATCCGTAAACCCCCAGTATATGGGGTATGCACAGTGTAAGCACAAACAAAACAAGTCCTGCCGCCGAAGCCGCGGCGCCAACCCAAAAAAAGGTGGTGGAGTCGCTTTGCGGCTGCTCTCCGTTTAAATTACTCGGCTCGTTTTTCTTATTTTCGTTTTTATCGTTTTCCATATTAAACACTCCGCTCAATTTTCGTCTTTCAAAAGCTCGCCGTGCCCGTCCGGTTCGGCAAGCAAAGTTTTGTAATCGGTGTAAATAACGAATCCCGCGTTTGACTTCGGCGGTTTTTTAACGGACTTTCTCCGGCAGTAATCCACCGGCACCTTACTTGCGCCGCGCCCGTCGGAATAGTAAGCGCAAATCTCCGCCGCTTTTAAAACAACTTCTTCCGGCGCCGTCTTTCCCTCAGTAACAATAACAACGTGGGAGGAGTGGTAATTCTGCGTATGCAGCCATATATCCTGCGGCGAAACGCTTTTCAAAAGTCTGTCGTTCTGCAAATTGTTTCGTCCCGCCAAAATTCTGAACCCGCCGCATAAAAACTCGCGGAAAGGCGAAATCTTTTGCGTTTTTTTCTTTTTTACGTCCTCTTTCAAAAGCCCGCAAATTTTAAGTTCTTCCTCGGTCTCCTCAAGGTCCAAAAGCGTTTCGGCGGCGCATATGTGCGCCTCAATGCTGTTTAAGTAATCAAGTTTCTCTCCGGTTTCGCGCTTTTGTCCGCTCACCGAAGCAAGCGTTCTTTTAAGTTTGGCGTATTTTTTATAATATCTTTGCGCGTTTTCCGCCGGCGAAAGCGATTTGTCCAGCGCAATCTTTATCGTTCCGCCCTTTTCGTCGTAATAATTCACCGCCTCAAAGCTGTCGCAACCGCGTTTAACGGCATATATGTTGGCGGTAATCAGTTCGCCCTTCAGTTTTACAAGTTCCATGTCGCGGCATTCAAAAAGTCTTGCGTCAAAAGTTGCAATCCGTTTTTCCAGTTTCTTTATCGCGGAAAAAACCGTACCGTAAAGTCTGCGCTTCACTTCTTCAAACGTTTGCTTTTGCGTGACGTAAGCATAATATGCTGTCTGCGCTTCCAGAACCGTGGGATAAATCCGCTTATCGGCGCTTACGCTTTTAACCTTAAAATCATTCGGCTCTCCGTTCAAAAACGTCACGCAAGGTTCGGTTATACCCCCGCATATATAGCGGTTTACGTCGTGTGCCGTCGGTTTTTGGTTAAATTCCCCGCATATTTCCAGAGCGGTGGAATAAGCTACCCCCAAAACTCTGTCCGCAATTAATTTTGCAAAGTCTCCCGAAAAACCTTTAAAAACCTCTTCGAGCGCGTTCAGGTTTTCGGGGTTCACTTTGTCCTGCGGCGCGGGCAAAACGTACTTCGCGCCGGTAAAAAGCACGCGCCTCGTGCTCTCGCCGATGGCGGTGGTTTTAAGCGCTCCCGCAATAATCCCGTTTTCGCACAGCACCGCGTTGGAGTATTTTCCCATCAGCTCGCAATAAAGGCTCATTTCTTTCAGTTCGAATTCTGAATTGCACAAAAAATCAAACCGCACTATTCTTTCGCCGTCCGTTTGTTCAACGCGTTTTATCTCCGCATTCTGCAGATGTTTTCTCAAAAGCATGCAAAAAGCCGGCGCAACTTTGGGCGCAGGCGTCTCCGTCCTGCACACGTTCAAACGGCATCCTTTTGCCGAAAAACACGTTTCCAGTTTAACCGTGCCCTTTCGGGTGTATATAATAAACGTGAGCATATCGCGGTTCTGCTGCGTGATTTTGGAAATTTTTCCGCCGGCAAGCAATTCTTCAAGCTCTTTCGCAACGTATTTAATTGTAAAAGCGTCCTGCGGCACGGAAAACGCCTCCCGCCGAAAAATTTTGTGTAACACGATTATACAGCAAAAAAATTGAAAAGTAAATTTATTTACTTCATTAAAACGCTTTTCAAAATTATAAGATTGTGTTAAAATAAAAAACGGTTGCGTTTTAAAAAATGCGCCCGATTCAATTCAAAATCATTATTTTTAGGAGAAACATATGAACTACACACAGGCAGTCGGTGAAAAGAGTACGGTAAAACTTACGATTACCTTTACCGAAGAAGAATGGCAGGACGCAATAAACAAGGCTTATGCAAAAACGCGCGGCAAATATTCCGTGCCCGGTTTCAGAAAGGGCAAGGCGCCCAAACCCGTCCTTGAAAATTATTACGGCAAGGGCGTGTTCTTCGACGAAGCGTTCAATTTACTTTACGGCGAACATTACTACGCTATTATCGAAAAAGAAAAGGACAATTTCACCGCAGTCGGCGAACCGTCGCTTTCCGTCGAGGATATGACCGAAGGCAAGGGAGTAACGCTCTCCGCGGTCGTTCCCGTTAAGCCCGACGTAACAATCGAAGCTTACACAGGTTTAAAAATCAAAAAGTATGAGTATAATGTTACCGACGCCGATGTGGAAAACGAAGTAAACAAACTTGCCTCCCGCGATGCAAAAGACGTTCCCGTCGAAGGCAGAGCCTGCAAATCCGGCGACACTGTCAACATCGACTTTTCCGGCAGTGTAAACGGCGAAAAATTTGCTGGCGGAACTGCGGAAGACTACGACCTGGTACTTGGCAGTCACAGCTTCATCCCCGGTTTCGAAGAGCAGGTCGAGGGTATGAAAATCGGAGAAAACAAGGACATAACCGTAACTTTCCCCGAAGATTATCAGGCTGATAACCTCCGCGGCAAGGACGCCGTTTTCGCAATCAAACTCAACAAAATAACCGAAAAGCAGTATCCCGAGCTTACCGACGAATACGTTAAAAAGCACGCGGGTGTCGAAACGGTTGAAGATTACAAAAACAAAACGCGCGAAAAGCTTCTCAAAAACGCCGAAAACCGCTCTCGCGACGATACCGAAAACAGCATCGTCAACGAAATCTGCAAACACGCTGCGGCGGAAATTCCCGACGCCATGTTGGAGAGCGAAATCGACAGAATGGTTCAGGATTTCTCCTACCGTCTTATGTATCAGGGAATTAAACTCGAAGACTACGTAAAATATATGGGGCAGACAATGTCCGAGTTCCGCGAACAGTTCCGCGAACAGGCTCGTCCCAGAGTTTTATCCCAGCTCGTAGTCGAAAAAATCGTAAAATCCGAAAACTTCAAAGCGGAAGACGGCGAAATCGACAAAAAGATAGAAGAGCAGGCGCAGTCTGTCGGCAAAACTTTTGAAGAATACAAAAAGAATATCGACCCCAGACAGCTCGAATATATTTCAAACGATATAATAATAACCAAACTTTTCGACTTCCTGTCAAAGAATAACGAGCTTTATACCGAAGACGGCGAACCCGCCGCAAAGCCCGCAAAAAAGCCCGCGGCAAAAAAAGCAACGGCTGAAAAAGCGGAAGGAGAACCCGCAAAAAAGCCTGCGGCTAAAAAAACCACTAAAAAATCCTGAAAATTTTAAGGAGGATACCTTATGTTCAACGAAAAAAGCGCGCTCGTACCCTACATTGTCGAACAGACTTCTCGCGGGGAGCGCTCCTATGACATTTACAGCCGTCTCTTAGAGGACAGAATTATCTTTTTAAGCGGCGAAATCGACGATGCGGTGGCAAACACCGTTGTAGCTCAGCTCATTTATCTGGAAGCAAAGGACCCCTCCAAAGACATATCGCTCTACATCAACAGCCCCGGCGGCTCTGTTTCCGCAGGACTTGCCATATATGATACGATGAACTACATCAAGTGCGATGTTTCCACAATCTGTATAGGTATGGCGGCGTCTATGGGCGCGTTCCTTCTTTCCAGCGGACAAAAGGGCAAACGCTATGCGCTCCCCAACAGCGAAATTATGATTCATCAGCCCTTGGGCGGCGCTCAGGGGCAGGCAAGCGACATAAAAATCGCCGCCGAGCACATCTTGAAAACCCGTCAGAAGCTGAATACGATTCTCGCGCAGAACAGCGGCAGAACGCTTGCCGAAATCGAGCGCGACACCGACCGCGACAATTACCTTTCTGCACAGGAAGCGCAAAATTACGGGCTTATCGACAAAGTATTCTTTAAGAGGTAACCGCATATAAGTTCGGCGCGGCTTATAATTTTTAAATACTTTACCGCGCCCATTACATAACTAAATCGAGGTAACTTTTTTTGAAGGAGCAAAATTATTGTTCATTCTGCGGCAAGGCAGAAGAATTTACTAAAAAATTAATAAGAGGAAAATCCAACGGCGCATATATCTGCGACGAGTGTATAGAAATCTGCGCGGATATGTTGCGCGACATCGACGAAACTGGCATTGAACCCGTCCCCCTTAAAACGCCCGCCGAAATTAAGAACGAGCTTGACAACTTCATTGTAGGTCAGCACGAGGCTAAACGCGTTTTATCCGTTGCGGTATACAACCATTACAAGCGTATCAACCACCTTGCGGAAAACAAGGGCGATACGGGAGTAGAGATTGAAAAGAGCAACATTCTTTTGCTAGGGCCAACGGGTTGCGGCAAAACCCTGCTTGCACGAACGCTTGCAAAAATTCTCAACGTTCCCTTTGCAAGTTCCGACGCAACCACGCTCACCGAAGCGGGTTACGTCGGCGAAGACGTTGAAAACATTCTTTTAAAACTCATCCAGAACGCCGATTACGACATCGAGCGCGCGCAGCGCGGTATAATTTACATCGACGAAATCGACAAAATCGCAAGAAAGGGCGAAAACGTTTCAATCACCCGCGACGTTTCGGGCGAGGGCGTTCAGCAGGCGCTTTTAAAAATAATCGAAAGCACCGTTGCAAACGTTCCCCCGCAGGGCGGCAGAAAGCATCCCCAGCAGGAGTGTCTCCGCATAGATACGACCAACATCTTATTCATCTGCGGCGGCGCCTTCGTCGGGCTTGACAAAATCGTACAAAAGCGCAGGGACAACACGTCTCTCGGTTTCGGCGGCAGCGTAAAGCAGACCGAAGAAAACGTTTACGAAATGCTTTCCGACGTCAAACCTCAGGATTTAACGAAATTCGGCTTAATCCCCGAATTTGTCGGCAGAATCCCCATCGTCGTAAGTCTGCATCCCCTCGACGAGGCGGCTCTGGTAAATATTTTAACCGAACCTAAAAACGCCATTATCAAGCAATATCAAAAGCTTATCGAAATGGACGGCGTAAAACTTACGGTAGAGGACGGCGCTGTGCGCGAAATCGCAAATACGGCAATCCGCTTAAAAACGGGCGCAAGAGGATTAAGAACTATAATCGAAAGTTTTATGACCTCCGTTATGTATAAAATTCCCTCCGAAAAGAACGTAAAAGAGGTAATCGTAACAAAAGAGTGCGTAACCGACAGGGCGGAACCCAAAATAATCTATAAAGAAACGGCTTAAAAAAGCGGACAATTAAAACTGTTTTATTCGCGCAATTTCATAAGGGAATTGCGCGTTTTGGTAAAAACGGAAGAGGTAAAAATGGCAAGAACTACATCACAGTCGCTGCCTTTGGTGGCGCTGAGAGGGCGTGTAATATTTCCCTCTGCAACAGTAAGCTTCGACGTGGGCAGGCTTTCCTCGCTCACTGCGGTTAAAAGCGCGACGGACGGCGATTCGCGCCTTTTCGTCGTTACGCAAAAGGATGCGGATAAAAACGAAATAACTCCCGCCGACGTTTACGACGTCGGCACGGTAGTGCGCTTAAAACAGGTTACCCGTCTCCCCGGAAACAATATAAGAATAACGGTGGAGGGTCTTTTCCGCGCCGCCGCAAGAAGCATAGAAGAAGCCGAGCATATGCTCGTTGCCGAAGTTGACGAAATCAAAACGGTTCACGGCGAAAAATCGCTCGAAGAAGCGTATTTCAGAACTGCAAAAGATATAATGCACGAAATCTCGCAGGGCGAAACCCGCATTTCCAAGGACGTCGTTGCCGCTTTGGAACGTTGCACCGACCCCGACGAATTCGTCAACCTCGCGGCAAACAGCATAAAATGCAAGCTGGAAACCAAGCAGCAGCTTTTAGAAAACCCCCGCCTTATCGAAAGGTTGAGGGATTTGGACAAGGTTTTAAACGAAGAGCTTGAAATTATGCGTTTAGAGCGCAAAATCAACAATATGGTGCGCGCCGGCATAGATAAAAACCAAAAGGAATATTACCTCAGAGAGCAGTTAAAGGCAATCCATACCGAACTCGGCGACGACGAGGAGGAGCGCGACGAGCTTGAAAGAAAAATAAAAGAAAAGCATATGCCGCAGGAAGTAGAGGAAAAAGCTTTAAAAGAGCTTTCCCGCATGTCTAAAATGCAGACTTCCTCTCCCGATTACAATGTTTTAAGAATGTATCTCGACTGGCTTTTGGATATCCCCTGGACTGAAAAAACCGAGGATACCGAAAACTTAAAGGACGCGGTTAAAATTTTAAACGAGGACCACTACGGGCTTGAAAAAATAAAGGAAAGAATAACCGAATATCTCGCCGTGTTAAAGCTCACAAACGGGCTTAACGCGCCCATACTGTGCCTTGTAGGGCCTCCCGGAGTCGGCAAAACTTCAATCGCAAGCTCGGTTGCGCGCGCCCTCGGCAGAAAGTTCGTAAGAATGAGCCTTGGCGGCGTAAAGGACGAAAGCGAAATCCGCGGACACAGAAAAACCTATATCGGCGCGCTCCCCGGCAGAATTATCGCGGGCATGAAAAACGCCGGCTCCGTAAACCCCGTTTTCCTTCTGGACGAGGTGGACAAGCTCTCTTCGGATATGCGCGGCGACCCCGCCAGCGCCCTTTTAGAGGTTTTGGACCCCGCCCAAAATTCAACCTACCGCGACAGATATCTCGAAGTGCCTTACGATTTAAGCAAGGTTTTGTTCATAACCACCGCCAACGAGCTTTCAACCATTCCCCGTCCGCTTTTGGACAGAATGGAGGTTATCGAGCTTTCGGGCTATACCGAGGTTGAAAAGCGCGAAATAGCAAAGCGTTATCTGGTTCCCAGAAAGAGCGCCGCAAACGGTCTTAAAGAGGGAGAAATAACCTTCGACGACGCGGCTATCGACGAAATTATTTCCGGCTACACCTTAGAAGCTGGCGTGAGAAATTTAGAGCGCGAAATCGACGCGGTTTGCCGCAAGGTTGCGGTTAAACGCGCCGAAGGCGAAAGTAAAAGCGCAAAAATAACCGCAAAAAAAGTAACCGAACTTCTCGGTGCAAGGCGCTACGACAGAGATAACGCCTTGGACGGCGACGAGGTCGGCGCGGCAACGGGCTTGGCCTGGACGGCAGTCGGCGGCACTACGCTCACAATCGAAGTTTCGGCAATGCACGGCAAGGGCGATATTCTCCTTACGGGCAAGCTGGGCGACGTAATGAAGGAGAGCGCCCGCGCCGCAATAAGCTACATCCGCTCGCACAGCCAAAGCTACGGCATCGAAAACGAGGCGTTCGAAAAAACCGACGTGCACATTCACGTGCCCGAGGGCGCAACACCCAAGGACGGACCCAGCGCGGGCATAACTATGGCTACTGCAATACTTTCGGCGTTCACTAAAAAACCGGTCAAAAAATCGGTTGCAATGACTGGCGAAATAACACTCCGCGGCAAGGTTCTGCCCATTGGCGGGCTTAAAGAAAAGGCGCTTGCCGCCTACCGCATAGGCGTTAAGGACGTAATTATTCCCGCCGAAAACAAAAAGGATTTGGAAGAAATTCCCGCGCCCGTCCGCGAAAAACTCAATTTTATTCCCGTAACCGACGTTTCCGCGGTTTTCAAAACAGCTATAATAGGCATTTAAGTGAAAAAGAAAAAGCTTTTTTATGGTCCGTTGGGTTGAGTCGGTTCAGCCGGACTGATTATCGGTGCGGGGCTTTTGGCGTTTTCGTTCTGGTTTCTTTCAACCACGGTGTTAAAGGATATCGGTTACGTCCGCACGGAGGCGACCGTCGTAGACTTTGAAGAAAGGCGCGACTATATCGGCGGCTCTTACCGCCACGTTTATACCGAAGTTGTGGAATAAGAAGTCGACGGCAAAACGTACAGAACGAATAATACATTATATTCAAACTTTCCGCCCGATAGCGTAGGTAGCAAAATGACCGTTTGCTACGACCCCGAAAACCCGCAGGAATGCTTTTTTCCTTCGTCAAACTATTCGTTCGTGCCGGTTTCCTTCGTTTTAACGTTCGGCTTTTTGGCGGCGGGAATTTATTTGATATGTCTTGACGTAAAGGAAAAAAGAATGAATAAATACGCAAACGCAAAATTTATTACGAGCGCCGCAGGTCCGCAGCAGTTTTTAAAGACGGATAAGCCCGTAATAGCCGTAAGCGGCAGGTCAAACGTGGGCAAATCAAGCTTTATCAACCTTCTTGCGGGGCGCAAACAGCTTGCAAGGGTTTCAAAGGAGCCGGGGCGCACCCGTCTTATCAATTACTTTGATTACGGCGGCTTTATCCTTGCCGACCTCCCCGGTTACGGCTACGCAAAGGTCAGCAAGGAAGAAAAATTAAAATGGGCGCGTCTTTTGGACGAATTTTTTGCCGAAGAGGGGCACATATGCCACGTTTTGGCGCTTGTCGACTGCCGTCACGAGCCCACCGCCGACGATATTCAGATGGTGGAGTTTCTCTATTCAAAAATAATCCCCTTTACGGTTATCGCCACCAAGGCGGACAAAATTTCCAAAGCCGAAGGGGCGCGCAGCAAAATAAGAATAGCCGCCGCTTTAAAGTGCGGAGCGGACGACGTGATTGTAACTTCGTCGCAAAAGCGCACGGGGCTTGAAAGCGTAATCAAAAGAATACAAAACGTAATTACATACGGAGAAGAAAATGCCTGAATTTTTAAAAACCCCGGCGGGGCACGCATTACTCGGCGTAATAATCGCGGTGGTGCTCATAATTTTTATAGACCTCAATTACAAGTTCTTCATGAAGGCGGTTTTAGACTTTTTCTTTGCGCTTATTATAGCGGCAATCCTCTTATTCCCGCTTATTATTCCCCTTTCGATAATCTCTAAGGTAAGGGCGGGGCAAACGTACGAAAGTACGCCGTATATGGGGGTTAAAGGAAAAATAATCCGCCTTAAAACCTTTGCCGGCGTAAAGTGCGGCTTAAAATATATTCCACGGCTTTTCGATATTATGGCAGGCAAACTCAGTTTTGTCGGCGTAAAACTCTTAAACGTTTCCGACGGCGCTTTAATTGACGACGATTATCTTTCGCGTTTCAACGCCCGCCCCGGGCTCGTGTGCCATTTATCGCTTAAAGGCGACGAAGGTTTAACTTACGAAGAGATGTTCGCCTTGGACGAACGCTACGCAAAAAAGCGCGAACTGTTCACCGACTTATTCGTTTTATTAAAATCCGCCGTTTTAAAAATCCGCGGCGAAGGCAAAAGTTATTTTGGCGAAGCCGCAAAAATGAGCTACGGCGAAGCGCTGTTAGTCCGCGGCGAAATCAGTAAAGAAGATTTTGAGCAGGCGAAGGAATACGGCAACGACGCCGTTGCCGAAGCGGACAAAACGACGGATTTCCGTAAAAAACGCATATAAGCTGCGCATAACTTTGTTGCGCTGCGGCAAATTTCAGTCAATTACGCTTAGTAAGCTCCTTCATGTTTTGCTCGCGAGTCTCGTTCTGCCTGCTTCTCTGCGTTTTAGGGGTTGCGTAATCGCTCCCGCAATTAGCTCTACAATAAATAATTTAAGGTAAATAATATGTCGAAGTGGGTAACCTTTTGGGGCAACGCAACTTCTGTTGCCGACCGCCGACCCGAAACGTACGCAAAAAACTTAACCTTGCGATATCCTATAAATTGCCCTTTCGGCGGCAATACATTAAGGCTTCACTTTTCCAACTTCTGCGGAACGGAGCCGGTAACCTTGTCGCAAGTCACGGTTGCCCCCACAATATCCCGCCGCGAAATCAATTTAAAGGACGCGGCTTTGGTCACTTTCGCCGGTAATGAAAGCGTAACTATCCCAGCGGGCGAAGAAATTTTTTCGGATGAAATCAGTTTCCGCGTAAAGCCCCTCGGCACGGTTTCCGTAAGTATCTATTTAAAGGACTTCACTCAAATGCGCTCGGCGGTGGTAATAACCGGTCCGCTTTCGGGCGGTTTTTATTCCGTCGGCAATCAAACGCTTACCTCGGTTCTGCCTTTAAACGAAACGCGCACCACGCAAACTTACTACTTTTTTACTGGCGCCGACGTGTTTACAGAAGATAACAATCGCGCGGTAATCTGCTACGGTGATTCCATAACTTCCCAAAACTGGCCTGATGAATTACAGCTTTTATGCAACGCCGACCCCTACAACCAAACGGCAATAATCCGCCGCGCGGCAAGCGGCACGCGGGTTTTGCGCGAGTACAGCTGTATCACCTACGAAAGTTACGGGCTCTGCGGCAAACGTCGTTTCGAGCGCGAAATTTCCACCGTGAGCGGCGCGGTCGCCGTCATAATCCAGCAGGGAATAAACGACGTAATCCACCCCGTAGGCACGGAAGTAAATCCTTTCCGCCCCATGTCGGATTTACCGACGGCACAGGAGTTGGAAAACGGTTTAAAGTTTTATCTCGACGTGGCGAAAAAGCATAATTTAAAAACTTTCGTCGGCACGCTTCTGCCAATTTTCGGTTGGCGCACTTACGCGCCTTTCCGCGAAGATTTAAAAGAAGAAATAAACGCGTGGCTCCGCGGCAGTTGCGGAGCGGACGGTTTAATCGACTTCGACAAGGCTTTGCGCTCCGAAAAAGACGCGCGCGCCTTCAAACAGGGTTTTGACAGCGGCGACCATCTGCACCCGAGCGAGTCCGCCTACAAACAAATGGCTTTAACCGCCTTCGATAAAATAAAATTTATATAAACGAGGTTAAAAATGCAGGATATTTTTTACCCTTCCAAGGACGGAAAGAACGTCGTTCACGCCGTAATATGGCAGCCGGAGTGCGAGCCTAAGGGTGTAATCCAGATTATTCACGGAATGTGCGAATACGCCGCGCGCTATGCGCCCTTTGCCAAATTTTTAAATTTAAACGGTTATATCGTCGTTGCCGACGACCACCTCGGTCACGGCAGGTCCGCAAAAACCGAAAACGACCTCGGCTACTTCAACGACGCTCACGATTACTCAATCGTGGTTGAGGACATTCACGAGTTAAAGCTCACCGTTCAAAAAACTACGGGCGGTTTGCCTTGGTTCGTCATCGGTCACAGCATGGGTTCGTTCTTCTGCCGCAAATATATTTCTCTTTACGGCTCCGAGTTCAAAGCAGCTGTTATAATGGGTTCGGGCTTTAAGTCCAAAGCAACCTTAAACACGGCGCTTTTTGCGGTTAAGTTAAACGCTCTTTTCTGCGGCTGGCGCAACCGTAGCAAGCTTATCAAAAAGCTTGCTTTCGGTTCCTACAACAAAAAGTTCAGTCCCGCAAAAACCGAAAACGACTGGCTTTCAAAAGACCCTGCAAACGTAACGGCTTACGAAGCCGACCCTCTGTGCGGATTCAGCTTTACGAATAACGGCTATTATGTTCTGTTTTCGGCCATTAAACAGGCGTGCTCCAAAAAGGTAATTAACGCCGTCCCCAAAAATCTGCCGGTATTTTTCGTCGCGGGCGAAGACGACCCCGTCGGCGACTACGGCAAGGGAGTGAAAAAAGCGTACGAAAAGTTTAAAAAGGCGGGAGTTGAAAGCGTAAGCATCGCCCTTTACGAAGAGGGCCGCCACGAAATTTTAAACGACTTCTGCAAAGAACAGGTCCAGTCTGATATAATAGAATTCATAGAAAGCAATTTGTAAAATAAGGCGCGGTCTACAAACTGCGCATAACTTTGTTACGGCTCCGTTTTACTCGTTTCTAATCCGCGGAGCGCATAGCTCCCGCGATACGCGATATTTTATTACTATGGTTCAAAGATTTTCCGTTACAATTCCCGCGCTCACAGGCGAAAATGAGCGCACCGCTTACGTTTACCTTCCGCAAGGCTACGGTGAAACGGAAAAGCGTTATCCCGTTATATATATGTTCGACGGACACAACCTCTTTTCGGACGAAGAAGCCGCTTTCGGCAAATGCTGGGGGCTTGAAAACTATCTCGACGATACGCGCACGCAGGTTATTGTCGCCGCCGTCGAGTGCAATCATCGCGACCATGAACGCTTAAAGGAATACACTCCCGAAAGTTTCACTTTCAAGGACGGTTCTTTCATAAAAGCCAAGGGCAAAAAATATATGGACTGGCTCGTAAAAGAATTCAAGCCCTACATAGACGAAAATTATTTAACTTTGCCCCAAAGGGAAAACTCCGCGATTGCGGGCAGTTCTATGGGCGGACTTATGACGCTTTTCGCCCTCTGCAAATACGGTAAATACTTTTCCCGCGGCGCCGCGCTTTCTCCCAGTTTGTGGGTAAACGGCGGAGCCACGTCAAACGCGTTTATCGAAAAGGCGAAATTTACAAACGACGTAAAAATCTATCTGGATTACGGCAGTAAAGAATTTTCCAACCGCACTGACCGGAGGGAAACGTTTGCAAACACGTGCGCCGCTCTCATAAAAAAAGGCGCAAACGTAACCTGCCGCGTTGTCGAAGGCGGCACCCACAGCGAAGCCTCGTGGGAGCGTCAAATTCCTTATTTTATGTCGGCTTTGGGTTTCTTTCCCGTCTAATCCGCATATAATTTTGCCGGCACGGCACTAAAAGCTACAAAATTCATTATAATAAACTCGGAGGGTTTATCATGAAAAACTTTATATTCATTTCCCCGAATTTTCCCGAAAACTACTGGAAATTCTGCCGCGAACTCAAAAACAACGGGTTCCGTGTGCTCGGTATAGGCGACTGCCCTTACGACAATCTCACCTATGAGCTTAAAAACTCCCTGCACGAGTATTACAGGGTAAACTCGTTGGAAAATTACGACGAAGTTTACCGCGCCGTCGCATTCTTTTCGTTCAAGTACGGCAAGATAGATTTTATCGAAAGCAACAACGAATACTGGCTCGAGCGCGACGCCGCATTACGCACCGAATTCAACGTCGAAGGTTTCAAAAACAAGGACGTCAAAAAAATCAAACTTAAATCGCAGATGAAGCGTTACTACAAAAAAGCGGGCGTGCCGGTCGCTCGCCATTACGTGGTAAAATCTCTTGCCGGATGCAAAAAATTTATCGATAAAGTCGGCTATCCCGTAATCGTCAAACCGGATAACGGCGTTGGCGCCAACGATACGCACAAGTTGAAAAACGAGGAGGAGTTAAAAGCTTTCCTCAAAAACAAACTTTCCGTTTCTTATATTATGGAAGAGTACATAGACGGCGAAGTGGTAACGTACGACGCGATAATCGACAGTAACGGCAACGCGATTTTCGAAAGCGGCAACATAACTCCCCGTTCCTTAATGGACGTGGTAAACGACAACGGCAACTGTATGTTCTATATAGTAAACGGGCTTTCCCCCGATATCCGCACGGCAGGCGTAAAAACCGTTAAAGCCTTCGGTGTGAAAAGCCGTTTCGTCCACTTCGAATTTTTCCGTCTTTTATCAGACCAGCATATCGGCAAAAAGGGCGATATAGTCGCGCTCGAAGTAAATATGCGCCCCTGCGGCGGAATCGCGCCTGATATGCTCAACTATGCAAACAGCACCGACGTTTACAAAATCTGGGCGGATATGTGCGCGTACGACAGTACGCTCGTGCCTTCGGGCGAAAAATATTTCTGCGGTTTTGCAGGACGTCGCGACGGCAGAGAGTTTTTCTATCACGAACAGGATATAGTCGATAAGTACAAAAACAATTTAAAGGCTGTCGGCAGGGTTCCGCAGGTTCTTTCCGGCGCAATGGGCAACGTAATGTATATTGCCAATTTCAAAACCGAAGAGGAATTAAAAGCCTTCTATTCCGACGTCTTAAAAGAAAAAGATTAAAACGCACATAAGCTGCATATAACTTTGCCGCCCGCGCCTTTCAAACGCGGGCGGCGTTTTTTTGCGCTTTCGCAATAATTTCCCCTAAAATTCACCTTGCGGTTTTTAAAAATACAAATTCCCGCGCTAAAATAATAACAAGTAAACGCAAAATAAAATCAAAGCAAAGTTCTAAACGCAAATTCTTTGCAATAAGTTATTATACACATAGATTTTGCGGAGGCGGATAATGCTTGATTACAACGTTTACGAGGACATCGCCCAAAGAAGCGGCGGAGATATCTACATAGGGGTGGTGGGGCCTGTCCGTACGGGCAAATCCACGCTTATAAAAAAGTTTATGACTGAACTTGTCATTCCCAACGTGGAGGACGGCAATTCCAAAAAGGTAATGACGGACGAACTGCCGCAGTCCGGTTCCGGCAAGTCGGTAATGACTACCGAACCCAAGTTCGTGCCCGCAAAGGCAGCGCACGTCAAAATCGAAAACGCTTCGGCAAACGTAAGATTCGCCGACTGCGTGGGCTTTATAACTAAGGGCGCAAACGGTTTCGAAGAGGACGGAAAACCCCGTCTGGTCTCCACGCCGTGGAGCGAAAAACCATTGCCCTTCACCGAAGCTGCCGAACTCGGCACCGAAAAGGTGATATCCGAACATTCCACAATCGGGCTTTGCGTTACTACGGACGGCAGTATAGCCGACATCCCGCGCGACGGCTACGTTGAGGCGGAAGAGCGCACGGTCTCCCGTCTTAAAAGCTCCGGCAAACCTTTCGTAATCGTCCTTAACTGCGTCGAGCCGGAAAAGGCTCCCGCAAAGCGGCTTAAAGACGAACTCGAGGCAAAGTACGGCGTAACCGTGCTTGCAACCAACTGCGAAAAACTCGACGCGGCGGCGCTTTTAAATATTCTCAAAGCCGTGCTGTTCGAGTTCCCCGTAACCTGTTTCGACGTTGACGTTCCCGACTGGACGCGCTTTTTGCCGCCCGACAGTTCGGCGGTTTGCGAACTTCTGGAAAGGGTAAAAGCCGCCGCCGCAAATATCTTTAAAATGAAAGACTGCGCCGTGTTCGACGATATGCTTTCGGACTGCAAATACTGGAAGAGGGAACTTTCGGTAAACTTAAGTCTCTCCGACGGCAAAGCAAAGGTTACTGCAAGCGTTCAGGAAGGAATATTCTTTGCGCTGCTTTCCGAAATCGCGGGCGATGAAATAACCGACGAATATACCCTGATGCGCTATGTAAAGGGCAGTTCCGAGGCAAAGAAAAATTACGACAAAATCAAGGACGCTTTCGAGTGCGCCAAAGTCAACGGCTACGGCATAGTCCAGCCCGACGACACGGATATGAGCCTTGAAGAGCCTAAAGTAATCCGTCAGGGCGGCAGTGTGGGCATAAAGCTCCGCGCAACCGCGCCCAGCTACCACATCGTAAAAATAGACGTAACCGGCGAGGTCAGCCCCATAATGGGAAGCGCCGGACAGAGCGAGGGCATAGTGCAGGGAATGATGCAGGGCTTCGAAAAAAATCCCGACGATATGTGGGATACGAATGTGTTCGGCAAGTCTCTCCGCGGAATGGTAAAGGAAGGGCTTTCAGGCAAAGTAACCTGTATGCGCGACGAAACGAAAACCAAAATGCGCCGCGCTATATCCAGAATCGTCAACGAAGGACGCGGCAGCGTCATATGTATAATACTGTAACGCGTGCAGCATGGGCTGCATATTATAATAGGGGAGTGGCGCCGTTTGCGGAAAATTCGCGCGGGCGGCGGCTTCCGGTAAATCCGCGGGCGGGAACTTTTAAATAAGTTCCCGCCCGCGCCAAGTTTACGGATTAGAAAAATATTTACCGCCACGGAATATGCGGGTTTTCTGCAAAAAGTTTATCTGTTTTCTTCCTCTTCCTTTACTTGCGTAAAAGTTTCGGGAACAAGTAAATTTCCTTTGGAATCGAACAGCGCCGCGTCGTTTTTAAGTCCGGCAATGTAGGCAAGGTACTGTTCGTCGGTCAGTTTCCTTATTTTTTTCTTTTTTCCCATAAAAAAGCCTCCGGGTCCGTTTTTTAATATTATGCCCCCCGCGCCGGCGTTTTATTCCTGACTTTTCGGCGGTTGTTCGGGCTTAAACGCCTCGAAAAATCGTCAAAACAGCGCAAAAATTGCCCCAAAACACCTAATATTCCCGCTTGAACGAAATCAGCGGCAAAGGGGTGTATTTTAAATTGCCCCCCACATATGCCGTGCTTTTTGTTAAATTTTTTTTAAAAAAAGCCAAAAATCTCCGTAATTGTATTTACTTTTTTAAATTTTTGGTGTAAACTGTTATTAAGTAGCGGCAAAACCGCTTTATTTTCGGCTAAATACTCAAGAGGTGGAATTATGGCAAAAAACGTTTACGATGACGACGAATCTATGGAATATCGTCCCCCGAAGAAGGCGGACGTTATCCTCAAAATGGAGCGTGAAATCTCCGCAAGACAGGCTCAGATGCAAACCGAAATTCAAAATTCGGCAAAGCAGATAGAGGCGGTGCTTGCCGAGCTTCAGAACATCAGAAAGGATTCCGAAGAAGCCGCTAACAAAAACGGCGAACTTATCGGCGCCGTTCAGGGCGACAACACGTCTTTAAAGCGCGAAATCAAATATCTCGCCGTTCAGAACGAGAGTATTTTCAATTCGCTTTCCGAAAGAATCAACAAGCTTGAAGAAGCGCTCGGAAACATTAACGCGGCGGAACCCGTTGCGCAACGGGAAGAAAAGAGCGTTTCTGCCGAAATCGATTACGACGTTCTGGCTGATAAAGTTGCCGAAAGAATCGTCGTTCCCGCACCCGTCGTTCAGAGCGACGGCGCACCCGTGGTATATCAGACCGAAAGGCAAGAAGTGGATTACGACCTTCTCGTCGATAAAATCGTTGCAAGACTGCCTGTACAGGACGATGCTCCTTTATCGGCGAAAGCGGATATCGACGTGGAAGAACTTGCAAGAAAGGTTGCCGAGAACGTAAGCGTTCCCGCACCCGTATACGCCGAGGCGGCGCCCGCATATGCCGGAGCTGTTCCTGCGGCTCAGGCGGTTACCGTAAGCGCCGAAATAGACTACGACTGCCTTGCCGAAAAAGTCGCAAGCCGTATTCCCGCACCCGAAGTCCACACAGTATATTCCGAAGCCGCACCCGCGGCGGTTCCCGTTACCGCGGAAATCGATTACGAAGAACTCGCCGAAAAGGTTGCAAGCAAAATTCCCGCGCCTCAGGTTCAGGCGGTTTATTCCGAAGCCGCACCCGCGGCGGTTCCCGTTACCGCGGAAATCGATTACAACGAACTGGCAGATAAAGTTATTTCCCGCATTCCTCTGCAGGAGGCGGTTTCACCCGATTACGTAGCGGCTAAAATAGCCGAGCAGATAATACTTCCGCAGGCTCCCGAAGTTAAGTTCGACTATGATGAGCTTGCAGGCAAGGTTGCCGAAAAGATAACGTTGCCCCAAGCTGAAGTTCACGCCTATGCCGAAGCTGCTCCCGCGGCGGTCGCTGCGGAGCTTGACTATGACGCGCTTGCCGAAAAGGTTGCCGAAAAGGTTTCCCTTCCCGAAAACGCCGTCGATTACGAACTTCTTGCAGACAACATTGTTGCGCGTATTCCCGTACAGGAGAGCATTTCTCCCGAATACGTCGCTTCCCTTATTTCCGAAAATATCCCCGAACGCGAAATAGTGACCGCGGACGGACAAATCGATTTGGACGCGCTTGCCGGCAAAATAGCGGAACGCATCCCCGCGCAGGAAGCGCAGGCGGTTTATTCCGAAGCCGCTCCCGCGGCGGTCACTGCGGAGCTTGACTACGACGCGCTTGCCGAAAATATCGTTTCGCGTATTCCCGCACAGGAAACGCAGACGTTTGAAAACGTTGAAATCGACTACGAAGCGCTCGCTGAAAAGCTTGCCGGAAGAATTCAACCCTCCGGCGGCGTTGTTGACGAAGAAGAGCTTTCCGACAGAATCGCGTTAAAAGTCGGTTCACTCAAAGCGGACGACTTCGACGTGCTTGTTGACGACGAGGGTTGCGAATCAATATCCAGAACGATTGCCGAAAAACTCGACTACGAACTTATTGCGTCGGCGGTTGCCGAAAAACTCCGTGCAGAGCTCGACCCCGCCAATGCGGAAGAAACCGATTACGAGGAAATGGCAAACCGCATAAGCGAAAAGATAACGGTTGCGGGCATAAACGAGGATGCAATCGCGGATAAAGCCGCTGCGGCGCTTTCAAATTATCTCCCCGAAATCGACGCAGACGAAATTGCGGATAAAGTTGCAAATCAGGTAATCAGCGCCCTGCCTTCGGTAGATAACGAATATATCTCGTCATCAGTTGCCGAAAAGATTATAGAAGCACAGGCTGAAAAAGACTTCGACGTAATTATCGACGAGGAAGGCGTTGAAACAATTTCCGAAAGACTCGCCGAAGTTGCAGGCAACGATAACACGACCGAACGTTTTAACAGCGTAGATAACGACCTTGCCGAAATCAAGGCTCTGCTTGCAAACGGAGCATATGTCGTTCACGAAATCGAAACCGTTCCCGCAGAGGAACAGCCTGCAATCGAAGAGCCCGAAGACGAACCCGAGGAGACTCTCGTTACCGTCAGCGACATAGTCGAAGAGGTTGAATCAGGACAGGATGAAGAGGAAATAACCGAAGAACAGCCCGAAGAAGAGGTTGTTGAGGAAGTTCCCGAAGAGACCGAAGAACCCGTTGAAGAAACGGTTGAAGAGGTCACCGAAGAGGAAATAACCGAAGAACAGCCCGAAGAAGAGGTTGTTGAAGAAGTTCCCGCCGAAACTCAGGTTGAAACCGCCGAAACTGAGGAAAACTCCGAAGAAGACGGCGACGTTGAAGAATTTACTTTGGACGATTTGACGGACGGACAGGGCGAAGGCGGCGTAGACTTTGCAAATATGATGCGCTACAACCGCAGTTTCATTGCAAGGATTATCCAGAGCACCGACGACCAGAAGGGTTATTACGGCGAAGTAAGAAACGCGCTGTTAAGCTACAAAAAGGTCAACTCAAATATTGCCTGGGGCGCAGAACGTTTCCATAAGGGCAGAGAAACCATTGCCCGCTTTAAAATCCGCGGTAAGACTCTTTGTCTGTATCTTGCGCTCAATCCCAAGGAACACGAGTATTCGGTTTATCATCATAAAGACGTTTCCGGCGTGAGAATGTTCGACGGTACGCCTATGATGATAAAGGTTCAAAGTCCCCGCGGCGTAAAGAAAGCAATAAGACTTATCGATGAAATGCTCGAAGCCCGCGGAGGAATTAAGAGGAACGTTCCTCAGCGTGATTACGCGGCTATGTATCCTTACGAAACTATCGAAGAGCTTATCGAAGACGGACTTGTAAAGGACGTAAACAAAAAGTAAATTAAGGCACAACGCGCGGGGGTTGATGGTTTTGTCAACCCCCGCATTATATGTAAACGGAGTAGTAAATTTGGAAAGAGAAAATTCAAGCACGGTTTCACAAAAGAACAGACGGCGCACGGGCAATTCAAACGGAAACAATTCAAAAAACAGCGGAGCAAAATCGCCCGATACCGTAATGGTAAACGTTAATCACGGTTCGCAACGCGGTCAAAAACCTCATTCCGCAGTCGCACAAAAGCGCTCCCGCGGGCAAAAATCAACCCGCGAGGTAAATCAGCGGACAAGCGCTCAAAAGCAAAAGCAGTCACCGCAATCCGCCGCACCGCTCTTAAAAGCCGTAAAACAACCTCGTAAAAACGTCAGGCAGAACGATAAAAAGACGGTTAAAATAGTATTTTTAGGCGGCGTCGGCGAAATCGGCAAAAATATGACGGCAATCGAATGCGGCGACGATATAATAATAATCGACGCGGGTGCGATTTTTCCCACCGAGGAAACCCCGGGTTTCGACCTTATTGTTCCGGACATTACTTATTTAATAGAAAACCGCAAAAAAATCCGCGGTCTTTTACTCACACACGGTCACGAGGACCACATAGGCGGAGTACCTTATCTTTTAAAGGAGCTTAAAGTTCCCGTAATCGGCACGCGCCTTACCTTGGCGCTCGTCGACAACAAACTCCGCGAGCACCGCATAAACGACGCAAAAGAAATAACGGTCGAACCCGGTCAGATAATTCAGCTCGGTTGTTTCAAAGTTCGGGCAGTAAACGTAAATCATTCCATAGCCGGCTCTCTTGCTTTTGCCGTTCAAACTCCGCAGGGCGTAATATTCCACAGCGGCGACTATAAAATAGACTTAACGCCCGTTGCAGGCGAACCCATCGATTTAAAGACCATTTCCGATTTCGGAGCGTCCGGAGTTCTTTTGTATATGGGCGAAAGCACCAATATCGAGCGCGCGGGTTTCACCATGAGCGAAACGGTGGTAGGCACTACTCTGGACAGGCTTTTCGGCGAAAATTTAAAACGCAGACTCATTGTGGCGACCTTTGCCTCAAACGTCCACAGACTTCAGCAGATAATCGATTTAGCCGTAAAATATAAGCGTAAAGTCGCGCTTTCGGGCAGAAGTATGCTCAACGTAGTTGAAGCCGCCGAAAAAATCGGTGAAATCAACATTCCCGACGGTGCAATCGTAGACGTCTCCAAAATCAGGAATATGCGCGACAGCGAAATAGTAGTCGTTTCAACCGGCAGTCAGGGCGAACCGATGAGCGCGCTTTCCCGTATGTCCAACGGCGACAATCAGTTCGTAACCGTCGGCGACAACGATACGGTAATAATTTCCGCTTCTCCAATCCCCGGCAACGAAAAACTCGTATACAGGGTAATAAACAATCTTTATAAGTTGGGCGCGGAAGTCGTTTACGAAAGTCTTCAAAATATCCACGTTTCGGGGCACGCCTGCAGGGAAGAACACAAAATTATGCATCATCTCTTAAAGCCCAAATTCTTTATCCCCGTGCACGGCGAATACAGACATCTTAAAAAGCACGCCCAGCTTGCCGAAGAACTCGGCATGCAGTCCGGACGCATAATAATTCCCGACATAGGAAATTGCGTTCTTTTAACGGCGCACGGTATGAAACTCGGCGAAAGCGTGCCTTCCGGCTCGCGCTTAATCGACGGCGAGGGTATCGAGGACGAAAAGGCAAGCACGGTAATAGAGGACAGGCGCCAACTTTCCGAAGAGGGCTTGTTCATAGTTTCCATAACGGTTTCGGGCGGCGTTGTTCTGGGCGAACCGGCAATCAATTCGCGCGGATTTGTGTTCGATTTCCACCGCGATTACGACAGGGAAATCCGCTCGGTTATAAACCGCGCAATCGACGGTTACGACCTCTCTCTGGGCACAGTAGACGAATTAAAACGCACCATAAAGCGCTCGCTTGCAAATTATTTGTATAAAAAGACCAAGCAGTCCCCTATGATTGTGCCGGTAGTAGTAGAACTTTAATTACAAACCTTATATACTTCACATAACTTTGTTGCGCTGTGGCAACTTTCATTCATTTACCGCAAAGTAAACTCCTTCAAGTTTTTCTCTCGCGTCTCGTTATGCCCGCATCTCTAAGGTTTAAGGTTGCCGTAATCGGTTACCGCAATTATAATTTATGGAATTCTCTTACGCACACAAAAACACAAGCTGCGGCGAGCGTCAGACAGCAACCGCGCAGTTCAACGTTCCGCGGTTAAGCGCGCAAGTTCAGGAACTTCGCCTTGCGGCTTTCGAACGGGAAATTCCCGTATCCGACGATGAAACGCTGTGCCTTCTTAAAACTCTGCTTACCGCAAAGCAGCCGCAAAATATCCTTGAACTCGGCACCGCCGTGGGAATATCCGCCGCAGTTATGCTTTCAGTATGCCCTAACGCTAAGGTTACCACAATCGAGCGCGACGAAAATTTTTATAGCGAAGCGTTAAAAAACTTTAAAAGTCTCGGCATATCCCAAAGTGTAACGGCAATCGCGGGCGACGCCGGTGAAGAAATCCAAAAGCTTGACGATAAGTTCGACTTCATTTTTCTCGACTGCGCTAAGGTGCAGTACGTAAAATATCTTCCGTGTCTGAAACAGCTCTTAACAAAAGGCGGCATTCTAGTTGCGGACGATATTCTGTTGTTCGGCTACGTCACGGGCGAAAAGGAAGTTCCCAAAAAGCGAAAAATGCTTGTCGAGCACGTAAAGGAATATATAACCGCCGTAACAACGGATAACGAACTTCAAACCACAATTTTGAACGTCGGCAACGGCGTTGCGTTATCGGTAAAATTATGAAAGCGCCTTACCTGCGCAAAATACGTAATCCGCGCCGAAGTCACGGATACGGACGGAAACGCGTTGCAAAAGCTTTATGTTAAAATTGACGGTTTTCCGCAATCAAAAGAAATATTGGATAAATTGTTATGAAGGCAGAACTTTTAGCCCCCGCCGGCAACTTTTCAAAATTAAAAACTGCAATTTACTATGGCGCGGACGCGGTTTACGTCGGCGGCAAGGATTTTTCTTTGCGCTCTTTTGCCGATAATTTCACGCGTGATGAACTTGCAAACGCAATCACCTACGCTCATAACCTCGGCAAAAAAGTTTACGTAACCGCAAACATATTCGCAAAAAACGCCGATATGCCCCTTTTGGAGGACTATTTCAAGTTTCTCGAAAGCGCAAATGCGGACGCGGCTATAATATCCGACAGCGGGGCGGTTTACGCCGCCAAAAAATCCGCTCCCAAGCTCAACATACATATTTCCACGCAAGCTAATTTAACCAACAAATACGCGGTTAAATTCTGGCGCGAGCAGGGCGCCGCGCGTGTGGTTCTCGCCCGTGAGCTTTCCTTAAAAGAAATTAAAGAAATTCACGAATTCGTGCCGGAAATCGAGCTTGAAGCCTTCGTTCACGGCGCAATGTGTATTTCATATTCGGGGCGGTGTTTGCTTTCAAACTACCTCGCAGGGCGCGAAAGCAACCGCGGCGAGTGTGTTCAGGCTTGCCGTTGGAATTATCAGATACGCAAAAAGGACAACCTTTCCGACAGCGGCTGGCTCGATATCGAAGAGGATGAAAGGGGCGCTTACATTTTAAATTCCAAAGATTTGAATATGAGCGCACACTTGCAGGAGCTTGAAGATTCAGGCGTAAGCTCCTTCAAAATCGAAGGCAGAATGAAGTCGGAATACTACCTTGCAACAGTAATAAACGCTTACCGCCGCTGTATGGACGCAGGTTTTAGCGACGTAACCGAGCGCGAGCTTAAAACGGCTTTTCACCGCGATTATACGCAGGCTTACGCCTTCGGCGAAAATAACAAAACGGTAAATTACGACGACAGTCAGGCTAAGGGCGACTGCGATTATATCGCAAACGTAATTTCTTCAAACGGCAAAACGGCTGTTGTTGAAATGCGCGGCAGATTTAAAGTCGGCGACGCGCTCGAAGTTTTGTCGCCGAACGCAGATTTCGGCAAGTCGTTTACGGTAAAAACCGCCAAAACTAGCGCGGGCGAAGACGTAACCGACTGCAAGCTCGTGCAGGAAAATTATACAATAAACTGCCCGTATAAGTTAAATTGCGGCGATATTTTGCGCCGCAGAAAATAAATTCGAATATTCGGGAGAAGAAAATGAGTTTACCTTATAAAAGCTGGTCGGGAATGAAAAAACAACTCGAAGAACGGCTTGCAGATTGCTTAAAAGGCAAAATTACATATTATTTTACAAGCTACGACAAGTGCGGCAGGGCTGCGATACTTTATAACAATAAAGAGCTGTTAAAGTGTGCTACAGCGGATAGCTTTAAGCAGTCCGACTTGAAATACGAATGTGCTTACGGCGCGGAATACGAAAAGGCGTTCAATGAAATTTACTGTCCTGCCGGAGCAATAACCGAGCTCAATTTTTTGCACTATGCCGCCGTATTTTTTAATACGGACGTTTTTGCCGCGCTCGACTCCGAAAATCTACTTTTAAGAATTTTTGCGGTTCTCGACGGACGCGTCGGCAAAAGAACGCTTAAAAAACTTTACGATGAGGGAAATTACAAAAATTTGCCCGATTCGGTTAAGCAGTTTTACGAATTGAGATTCAAAGAAGAAGGTATAGCTCCGTGAATTATATTATTAAAAACGTTTACGGTAAAACGAACGGTAAAAAAATAAGCGTAACCGTGCCCGGGTCAAAAAGTATAACAGCCCGTGCATTGCTTATTGCGGCGGTTGCCAAAGGCGAAAGCACTCTTTACGGCGCGCAGTTTTCAGACGACTGCGCAACTTTTTTAAATTGTTTAAATAAATTGGGCATAAAGAGCGAAGTAAACGGCACAACGGTTAAAATTCTGGGCTGTAACGGCGTTCTGCCCGAAAAAAACGCTGAAATATACGTTGGGAGCGCGGGAACGGCGGCGAGGTTTATACCCGCCTTGCTTGCATTTCAGTCTGGTAAGTACACTTTAACTTGTTCGGACCAGATGAAAAAACGCCCCGTAAAGCCTTTGATAGATACGTTAAAGGCGCTTGGTGCAAGGTTTGAATTTCACGAAAAGGAAAATTCTTATCCGTTTACGGTTTACGGCACGGCAAATCCCGCAGAAAAAGCGGAAGTGGATATAACCGAAAGCAGTCAGTTTTTATCGGCTCTGTTGATTTCGGCGGTATGCGCGGGTAAACGGCTTAAAATAACCGCCCGCGGCAGCCACGGTTTGGACTACGTTAATATGACTGTGAAAATGATGCGTGAGTTCGGCGCAACCGTAAAAACGGAAAAACCGCAAAAAAATTTGCAAAAGAACGGCAAAATCGAAAATAAATACGTGGTTTTTGGCAATTACGAGGCAAAAACTTACAGAGTGGAACCGGATTTTTCGGCGGCGTGCTATTTTTACGCAATGAACAAAATTTTAGGCACACGCGTTTTTGCGGAAGGCGTAACCGAAAACGGATTGCAGGGCGATTACAAATTTATTAAACTTTTGCAGAATTTTGACGGCGGAAAGATTGATATGAGCGAATTTTCGGACCAGGCGCTGACTCTTGCCGCAATTGCTCCGTATTTTAAAAATCCCACCGAAATTCGCGGAATAGAGCATATTCGCAGGCAGGAATGCGACAGAATTGCCGCAATTGTCTATAATTTAACCGAGATGGGCGTAAAATGCGAGGAATTTGCGGACGGAGTTAAAATTTTTCCTTCGCAGCCTAAGCCAGCGAAAATTAAAACTTTCGGCGACCACAGAGTTGCAATGAGTTTTGCCGTTACCGGTTTGCGCGCGGACGGAATTGAAATTGAAAACTGCGAAGTTTGCGCAAAAACCTTTGCAAATTACTTTGAAACACTGGACGAAACGGTTAAAAAAGTGACCGAATAAATATAGATTTTTATGGACAAATCAGACCTTTTTATGTAATTTTCAGACATCGGGCTTTTTAAAAAACGTCATTAAAACGTATTTAATTTTGAAAAAACGTAAAAAACCATTAAAAACGGCAGAGGTGTGAATACGGAACGCATAATTATTCATTCGGACTTAAACAACTTTTACGCTTCGGTTGAGCGCAAGCTTCATCCGGAGCTTTGCGGCGTGCCTGTTGCCGTTTGCGGCAGCAAGGAAGAGCGCCGCGGGATTGTGCTTGCAAAGAGCGAGGAAGCAAAGCGCGCGGGAGTTAAGACGGGCGACACGGTGTGGCAGGCAAAGAGAAAGTGCCCCGATATTGTGTGCGTGCCGCCGCACTTTGACGAATATATGAAACACTCGCGGCTGGTTAAAAAAATTTACGCACGGTATACCGATTTGATTGAAGGTTACGGCATAGACGAATGCTGGCTGGACGTAACTAAATCCACGAAAATTTTTAAAGAGTTTTCGCCTATGTACACGGAGGTTGAAGGGGTAAGATATTTTACCGACGCTTATCTTACTTTTTTGGGGGACACTATAAGGGAGGAAGTTAAAAGCGAAATAGGCGTGACTGTGAGTTGCGGAGTTTCGTTTAACAAGGCGTTTGCAAAGCTGGGCTCCGATTTAAAAAAACCGGACGGCACTTCGGTTATATCAAAACTGAATTTTAAGTCGGTGGTGAACGGTTTGCCCGTGGAAGATTTGCTGCTTGTGGGCAGGGCTACAAAGGATAAACTTTACAGAATGGGGCTTTCGACAATAGGCAGGCTTGCGGCGGCGGACGATAATTTAATTAAGACGGAGTTCGGAAAATTCGGCGAAACGCTTTTAAGGTACGCGCGCGGCGAGGACAATGACGAAGTGAAGCATATGGACGATAAGCGCGAATATAAGTCCATAGGCAATTCGTGCACTTATCCGCAGGACGTTACGAGTTTTGAGAGGGTGGAAAGGCTTTTGTACGTGCTTGCGGAATCTGTTGCGGCGCGGCTGAGGGAGAGCGGACAGGGGCTTGCAGACACAGTGCACCTGTGGGTGCGGTTTGATAATTTAAGCGATTTTTCGGTGCAGAAAAAAGTGCGGCATACAGCGCTTTGCGGCGAGATAGCAAGGAGCGCGTTCGAGCTCTTTAAAGCAAACGTGGCGCCGCCTTTTAAAGTGCGCGCACTGGGCGTAACCGTTTCGGGGTTCGATAACGGAACTTCGCAGATTACGCTTGACGAAGAGTTCGGGAACTACAAAAAGTTTGAGGCGCTTGAAAAATGCGTGGACGAAATCCGCAAAAAGCACGGATACGATAAAGTACAGCGAGCGAATGTTGCGGCGGAGCCTTCGCAGATGCGCAATGATATAAAAAATTCGCACCTTATTAAGCCTGCGAACTTCGAGGACAGGGAAAACAAGTAAAAATAAGTGACGTAAAGCCGCCCGCGCAGGTGTTGCGCGGGCGGCTTGCTGATTTTGTTTAAGTTTCTCTGCCGAGGAGACCGTCGATGGTCATTTTTAAATATTTGGAAAGGATTATCGCCTTATCCAGCGACGGCGTAAATTTTCCGTTGTACCAATCGTCAAGGCGGTTTAATGAAATGCCTGTTTCCTTACTTATTTTATAGCGCGTTAATTTGTTGTCTGAAAGAATTTGTTTAAATCTTTTATCAAACGGCGGGGTTTTGTTAAACACTGTCTCTTCGGGGAACGGGATAAAGCCGAGTAAAAAATCAATAGAATAATTATAGCAATCTGCGATTTTTATTAAGTTTGAAAGTTTTGGCAGGTATATCTTGCGTAAATATCTGTAAACCTCGGAAAAAGCTATGTCAACCGATTTTGCAAAATCTTCTACCGTAATTTTTTTGTCATCGATAAGTTCTTTGATATTGTCGCCGAAATCAGATAAAATATCCATAAATTGCTCTCTCGGATTTTTTATCATTATTCCCTATTACTTACAAAATTACTTGCTTTTTGAAGTAGTAGGGTATATAATTTCATTACACGAAATGCAAAAAAATTAAGGAGTTTTGGAATGGATAAAAGACAAAAGCAAAATCACATATTTGTAAAGGACAGCGGAGTGGAGGCGTTGGACGGCAGAACGGACAGTTTGAGTTTGCTGTTGGACTTGAAAGTTCTGATTAAGGAATATTACACTGCAACGTTTACGGCGGACGAGAGGGGGCTTGTGATAGGTTTTAACAACGGTCAGAAATTTAAAATATCGGTGGAAGAAATAAAGTAACTTAAAAAGCCGCCCGCGCAGGTGTTGCGCGGGCGGCTTGCTGATTTTGTTTAAGTTTCTCTGCCGAGGAGTTCGTCTAATGTGCAGTTAAAATATTTTGCGAGTTTAATTAAGTTGTCAACGGTAGGAAACCGTTTGCCGTTGTACCAGTCGTCAACGCTCTGTTTTGCAAAATGAATTTCCTGACGGAACTTATATCTTGTTAAATTTTTATCCTTCAATAGATGCCTGAACCTTTCAGAAAACGGCGGCGTCGGTTTGAGCGTTATATTTTGATTTTCGGACAACCCCAAAATGAAGTCTATTGAACACTTAAAATAATCCGCAATCAAAACCAGATTTGGTAAAGTCGGTAAAATTTCTTTGCGTAAATATTTGTAAATAACCGAACGGTCAATTTTTGTTTCATCGGCAAACGCTTTGGGCGTTAAATCATTGTCAAAAATCAATTCGGATAAATTTTCACCAAAACTTTCTACAATTTCCATAACGTACTCTCTTAAATTAATTATTCCTTACGTTTGCCTAAAAATACTTGCAATAGGCAAACATTAGGCTTATAATATAAGTACACAAAATTAATAAGGAGTCTGTATATGAAGAAACAAAATCACATATTTGTAAAGGATAGCGGGGTGGAGGCTTTGGACGGCAGAACGGACAGCTTGAGTTTGCTGTTGGATTTAAAAGTTCTGATTAAAGAATATTACACTGCAACGTTTACAGTGGACGAGAGGGGGCTTGTGATAGGGTTTAACAACGGTCAGAAATTTAAAATAACTGTGGACGAGATAAAGTAACTTAAAAAGCCGCCCGCGCAGGTGTTGCGCGGGCGGCTTTTTATTATTGTTTTTATCTGCAATACGGCGACAAAGGAGATTATGCGGCTTTGCCGCCCTTTGAAAGGACAGAGGTGATTAGTATTTTATGGAGACGGCGCAGGCGAGCGCTCCCGGACCTATGTGGCAGGAAACGCTTAACGACAGGGGGTCGATATAAGAAAATCCGATATCGGGGAACGCCGCTTTGAGCTCTTCGCGGAATTTTTCGGCTTCGGTAAAGTTTTGCGTGTGGGCAACGGCAAGAGTTAATTTGCCGTCGGCGCGGAGCTGTTTGAAACGCGTTTCCACGTCCTTTTTAATTGCGTTTATCATAGTGGTCTTTGCGTCGGTAAGTTTTCTTACCTTTGCGTACTGGTCTAACTTTTCGCCCTGAATCTGTAAAACGGGCTTGATTTTTAAAAGCGTGCCAATCGCGGCGACGGCGGGGGTGAGACGTCCGCCTTTTTTGAGATATTTGAGGGTGTCAACCATTATGTAAATGCTCGACTGCATTTTTGTGTCCATTAAAAAGGCGTAAATTTCTTCGGCGGGTTTGCCTTCGTTTGCCATTTTAATAGCGTCGATTACGCTCTGGCGCTGGGTTATCGAAATTCTTTGGTTATCCACAACGTAGACCTTGCCCTTGAACTGCGGTTCGGTTGCCGCGTAGTGCTGAAGGGTGTGGCAGGTTTCGGAAAGTCCGCTGGACATAGGTATGTAAATTACGGCGTCGTTATCCTTTAAGGCTTTTGCCCAGTATTCGCCGACGTCTACGGGGTTGGGCTGTGAAGTCGAAACCTGAGCGTCGGCTTCGAGCTTTTCGTAAAATTTTTCCTGAGATAAGGTTAAATCCTCGAAATAGAGTTCTCCGTCTATAAGGACGGGCATGGGGACGACTTCGATTCCCATTTCCCTTGCGAGGCTTTGCGTAATGCCGCTGTTGCTGTCGGTCATTATTGCGGTTTTCATATTATTCTCCTTTTTTAACGAAAGCGTATTAAAATTCTATTACAAATTATAGTATCTGCGTTGTGTGTTGTC
The DNA here is from genome assembly GCA_910586065.1 of uncultured Christensenella sp. Lineage (GTDB taxonomy): Bacteria > Bacillota > Clostridia > Christensenellales > Borkfalkiaceae > Coproplasma. Next base: position 283,090 of record CAJUGI010000001.1, read on the forward strand.
AAATAATTGCGCGCGGGTAGCGCGCATACGGCGGAGGGAATTGAGCGGATTTTTGTAATTTGTGTACAAAAACCGTCAATTTGTGTCATTATTATTGAAAAACAGCTGTTTGCCGTTATAATGGGAGCAGATTTATAATTACCAAAAATATTGCTTGTAAGAGGAGAATAATGGACAGTAAAACGATTGAAAGACTGACTTTAAGGCAAAAGGCCGACCTGTTGACGGGAAAGGATTTTTGGGAGACGCTTGATATTGCGGAAGAGGGGATACCTTCTTTATTTTTGTCGGACGGTCCTCACGGACTGAGGAAACAGGCGGCAAAGGCCGACCATCTTGGATTTAACGCGAGTATTCCCGCAACGTGTTTTCCCACGGCGGCGGCAATGGCGAACAGCTGGGACGACGCTTTGGGTGAAAAACTGGGAGAGGCGCTGGGCGAAGAGGCGGCGTCGATGGGAGTGAATATGCTGCTGGGTCCCGGCGCTTGCATGAAGAGAAATCCGCGCTGCGGAAGGAACTTCGAATACTTTTCGGAGGACCCCTATCTTGCTGGAAAGATGGCGGCGGGGTACATACGCGGCATACAGAAGAGCGGCGTTTCGGCATGCGTAAAGCATTTTGCCTGCAACAGTCAGGAAGAGCGCAGAATGGTTTCGGATTCGGTTGTGGACGAAAGGACGCTGAGGGAAATTTATCTGACCGCGTTTGAAATAGCCGTTAAAGAGGGCGGCGCGAACGCGATAATGTCTTCTTACAATAAAATAAACGGCACGTTCGCCGATGAAAACGAGCATTTACTCAAAGATATTCTCCGCGGGGAATGGGGATTTGACGGCGTTGTGGTTTCGGACTGGGCGGGGTGCAACAACAAGGTTGCCTCGACCAAAGCGGGAAGCGATTTGGAAATGCCCGCGTGCAGGTACGGCGCGGACGATATAGTTAAGGCCGTGGAGAACGGTTCTTTAGATATAAAATACGTTGACGAATGTGTGGCGCGTGTTTTGAAACTGATTGAAAAGACCACTGCGCACGAGGCGGGAAAGCCGTTTGACAAGGAGGCGCACCACGCTCTTGCGAGGGAGTGCGCGCGTGAGAGCATAGTACTTTTGAAAAACGACGGCGTACTGCCTTTGAATAAGGATTTGAAAATTGCCGTAATAGGAGACTTTGCGGATAAGCCCAGATATCAGGGGGCGGGGTCTTCGGTTGTTAACCCCACCAGACTGGACACCGTTCTGAACGAAATAAAGGCGAACGGAGTTAAGATTTCGGGCTATTGCAAGGGGTTTGAAAGATACGGCAAAAGAAATAAAAAACTCCTTAAAAAAGCCGTTAAGCTTGCAAAGGAATCGGACGTTGCGGTGCTGTTTATGGGACTGGACGAATTCAGCGAAGTGGAAGGGCTTGACAGGGAACACATAAAACTGCCTTATAATCAGACCGAGTTGTATCACTCGGTAACGGCTACGGGTAAAAAAGTGGTTGTGGTGCTTTCGTGCGGGAGCGCGGTTACCACGGACTGGGCTCAGAGGGCGAACGCGATAGTATACGCGGGGCTTTCGGGGCAGGCGGGCGCGGGCGCCGTTTGGGACGTGCTCGAAGGCAAAGTGAACCCGAGCGGAAAGCTTGCGGAAACTTTCCCTTCGCCGTACGACCCGTGCGCTTCGGCTTCGCATTTCCCCGGAAAGGAGATGACGGTTGAATACCGCGAAGGCATTTACATAGGTTACAGATATTTTTTGACTGCGGGCGTAAAGGTTGCGTATCCTTTCGGGCACGGACTTTCGTATACTACGTTTGAATATTCAGGTTTAAACGTATCGGACGGCGGAGTTTCGTTCATAATTAAAAATACCGGCGGAGTTGACGGCGCGGAGATTGCCCAGCTTTATCTTGGGAAAGACAACGCTAAAGTTTTCCGCCCCGCCAAAGAACTTAAAGGATTTAAAAAGGTTTTTATAAAAGCGGGAGAGAGCGTGACGGTAAATATTCCGTTCGACGACAAAACTTTCAGATATTTCAACATTTTAACGGATAAATGGGAAACAGAAGGCGGGGAGTATAAAATTTATATAGGCGCGAGCAGCGCGGATATAAGACTGGAAGGCGAAATAACCCGCGAGGGAACGACGGAACAGTATCCGTATTCTCCCGAAAAACTGCCCTCTTATTACAGCGGCAAAGTGAGCGCCGTAAAAGACGAGGAGTTTTCGGTTCTTCTGGGCTGTGAAATACCGGAATCCGGTTACGATTTTTATAAGAAAAGACGAATGGTTATTACCGAAAACAGCACGGTTGCGGATTTGAGATATTCGCGCCGCTGGGTGGGAAGAGCCTTTTCGGGAATAATAAGATTTGCTATTGCTTTCTGTTATAAGACGGGGCACAAGGTAAACGCCAACACTATGGTTATGGGCGTTTTGCACCAGCCCGTGCGCGGACTTGCAAAATACGGCAGGATGAGCCGCAGAAAGATGGAAGGGCTTTTGCTGATGTTCAACGGGCACTTCTTTAAGGGACTTCATTATTACTGTTCCAAAGAAAAGGTTAAGAAAGCAAAATAAATTAAAACACACATTTTTCATTTTTCTCCTCAAAGTGAGTCCGCGCGGATTAATAAATATTTTAAAAATCCGCGCGGACTTCATAATTTACCTCTTGAAAAAACAAAATAAAAGTGGTAAAATAGAGGAAGCCGGTTTTACGGCGGAAATTTTTGCGCATTTCTTTTAAAGGAGGGAAACCGAAATGATATTTAACGTTGCTATCGTGGAGGACAGCCCCGAGGAAATGCAGCGGCTTGCGGCGTATTTTAAACGCTATGAAAGCGAAAACCCCGACGTGGGATTCAAGATAAGCAAATTTACGGACGGCGACGAAATCTGTGAAAATTACCAGTGCAGTTACGACGTGATTTTAATGGATATTCAGATGAAGAGGCTTGACGGAATGAAAGCCGCGGAATATCTGAGAAATTTCGACGACCGTGTGGAAATTATTTTTGTTACGAACTGCACGCAGTACGCCATAGGCGGTTACAAGGTGCATGCGTTCAATTACATTTTAAAACCGATGACTTATGCGGTTTTCAGCGCGGAGGTAAAGAGATTTACCGCGTCGATTGCGAAAAAGAAAGAGGAATACATTCTTATTTCTATGCGCAACAACTCCGTAAGGCTGGCGCTGAGCGAGATTATTTACGTTGAGAGCGTAAAGCACAAGATTATCTTTCACACCAAGGACGCGGAGTATGAAATTTTCGGGACGATGCGCGATTATGAGAGCCGTTTGGAGAAAAATAATTTTTTCCGCTGTAACAGCGGGTATCTGATAAACCTTATGATGGTTAAGGGCGTAAAGGACGATATGGTGAACGTGGGCGGGCACGAACTTAAAATAAGCCGTCCCCGCAAAAAGCAGTTTATGGAAAGACTTGCGGGTTTTTACTGCGGAGGTTGACGTATGCCCGATGAAGTAATGATGGATATACCCCGCGTTTACACGGCTGTTGCCGAATGGCTTGCGTGCGTGGTTGTAATCGTTTTTGCGGACAAAAGATTTTCCAAAGTGCAGACGGTTGCGCTTGTTGCCGCCGCTCTTTTGATATTTGCCGCTTATCATCTTATAGCCGAGCTTTTGCCGATAGGATTCTGGATACCGTGTATGATTTTGGCGGTTATGATGATGTGCGGCTTTATATGGCTGACGGTTAAAAGAAACGTGAAAGTTGCGTGCTATCTGGGCGTTCAGGCATTTATCGTTGCGGAATTTGCGGCTTCCGCCGAGTGGTGGCTTTATTACTTTTTTGCGCAGAACTTTCCCGCGGTGGCTTCGGTTGCCGGAAACGCGTTGTTTGCGGCGTTTATTTTTGCCGCGATTTTTACCGCTCTGTTTTTTATCGAACGGCATTATAACCGCAGAAAACTTGTTTCGGTTACGTTGAAGGACCTGTTTACGGCGGTGGTGATAGTGGTTACGGCGTTTTTGATAAGCAATATAAGTTTTATTCACTGGAATACGCCGCTTTCGAGCAAGTACGCTCTTGAAATATTTTATATCCGCACTATTGTGGATTTGTGCGGACTGCTGCTTTTATACAGCAACCGTCAGATTAAAAACGCGGGCAGCGCGGAGGCGGAGCTTACGCAGATAAGACTGCTGCTTGCAAGACAATACGAGCAGTATTGCATTACAAAGGACGCGATAGATTCGGTAAACAGGCGTTATCACGATTTAAAGCATCAGGTTGCGCTGATACGCGACAAGGGAACGGACGCGGCGGCAAAGCTTGTTAACGAAATCGAAAACGAAACGCGGCTTTACGAAGTAGTTTATGACACCGGCAACGAAATTTTAAATACTATTTTAATGTCGAAGAGCGTGCTGTGCGTGCAGAAGGGCATTACGTTTACCTGTGTGGCGGACGGCGACGCGCTTAATTTTATGAGCGATATCGATATTTGTTCGCTGTTCGGAAACGCGCTTGACAACGCGATTGAGAGCTTTGACGGAAGCGCGACGGAAGCGAAGCTTATTAAACTTGCAGTTTATAAGAATAACGGGCTTGTTATAATAAGGTGCGAGAACACGTTTGACGGCGAGTTGAAAATACGCGACGGAGAACTTCAGACGACGAAGAAAGAGAGGCAAAACCACGGTTACGGAGTGAAGAGTATTAAGACGGTTGCGGAAAAATACGGCGGCACAGTGAACTTTGCGGTGAACGACGGAATTTTTGCGCTTGGCGTGGTTATACCGCTGAAAATATAATATGCTTTTAAAGCGGCTGAAACGCATGTGCGTTTCAGCCGCTTTTTTATTATGCGCATAGCAGAAAATGTATAAAATATTACAGAATATGTAATGTATAAACATTTTTCGACAAAGTTTGATATGCTGAAGAAAAAATAAAATAGGCGAATTGAAGGGGTACCCCTTCTTCGTGTGTTTCACACACGAAGAAAACAAATTGTCTGTTAAAAAGCGCAAGCCGCTTAAAATAATCCGCCGCGGGCGGAAAAGGAGGAAAAGGGAAAAAAGAATTAACGTTTCACCGCACCCGCGTGCTTAATTTTAAGCGCCGCCGCCCGAAAGGGAAAACAAATTAAATTAACGTAAACAAAAATAAGGAGATCTTTAATGAAAAGCAAATTAAAAAAGATCGTTGCAGCGGCAATGGCTATTCTTACGCTTTCCGTAGGATTTGCCGGAGCCACGGGTTGCGGCTATTGCGCCCACAGTCTTGAAACAATAGAAAAGGTACCTTCGACGTGTCTGGAGCACGGCCACGGGTATTCTTATAAATGTAAAAAGTGTAACAAGTTGTTCGCTTATAACGAAGAAGACGGGCTTTATGAAATAGAAGAAGCGGAGCAGCTTCCTTTAAGCGGGCATACGTTGCCGGAAATCGCGAATCTGGGCGACAGTCTGGGCGTGAGACTTAAGGACGGTAAAGAGACCGCCGACTCGATATGGGATTACGAAGTTACGTATAAATGCGCGCTTTGCCACGAGGAACACGCCGTTCCCGGCGAACATCTCGGAGCAATCGTTCCCCCCAACATAAATAAGACTCAGCAGGGAGGCTCGGGCGACGCTTACAGAGGAACTTACGGTTACGACAACGGCGATAAGGAAACGGGAAGACCTTATACGATGATAGAGTTCCTTGCGGGCGTAACCCCTAACGCTTATATAGAGCTTGACCCTTACAGGTATGTAAAGACTACTACGGGAAAGGTTGACCCCACCAAATATTATGCGGATAAGTACGAGTGGGTTGACTCTTCGAACATAGGCGCGTATCAGCGTTTTCCTTTGTATATTCCCTTTAACGTAAACGAGACGAGATACGTCTTTTACGTAATAAAGAATACGACTACAACGACGACGGACCCCTTGAAAATAGAATGGAGCATAGACGGCGACGAGTGGGCGAACGTTACGGTTAATCCCGGCGAAATAAAGGTGTTGCCGGTGAAGGCGACTTCGCGCAGTAATATAAACGTTCAGGCGCAGTTTATTAAGGTGAGCAACCCCAACAACGCGGCGAGACTCGGCAAAAAAATGAGCATTGAAATTGCCGGACAGTTTTATATAGCCGGCGAGGTTGCAAAGCTGGACATCGACAATCAGCCCGTTAAAACCGAGTATACCGCGGGCGAAATTTTCGACCCGACGGGATTGAAAATTTACGCGACGTACACGGACTACTGTCTGGGCAAAACGCTGAGAATCGAAGATATGGAGTTCAGTTGCGGAGACAGACCTCTGACTGCGGACGATACGAAAGTTACCGTTTCGTACGGCGGAAAGAAAGTTTCGATGAATATTACCGTTACGGAGGGCGCGAACAATGGATAAGGTTAAGAGCTTTTTGAGGAAAGCGTGGAATTATCTGAAAACCCGCTGGATAGGTTTTTATCTGCTTTTGCCCGTAGTTTTACTTTCGTTTATAACGGCGTTTGTTTATCTGTCCGCTTATAAAGATATGGAAATGGGAAGATATTACAGCACAATCGCTTTCGTTTTGCCCCTTTTGGGCTGTGCGGCGTTTGCAACGGCGTTCTTTAAGTACACCGAAAGATATACGGCGGTGATTATATTTGCGTTTATGCTTGCAGGTTTGGGCATGTTTGCAAATTCGGTTTATTACCACGTTGCCGACGTAGCGTTTAAGGGCGGACTTCAGGGACTGGAAACGGGTTTCTGGTTTGTTGCTGTGGCTTATATTCTGAACATAGTTCTCTGTTTTGTTGCGGCGTTCTTTAAAATTTCGAAGGACGGTAAAAAGACGGCGGAGCCTGAGCCTGCCGAAGTAGCGGAGGTGCAGTCGTGAAAAATAAAGTAAAGAAAATTTTGTTGCCCGTATCAAAGGGTATGGCGCTTACGTTTACGCTGGCTTTCGGCGTGCTGACGGTAGGAACGACGATTGCAAACGCAAATGCGAGCGTAATAACTTCCTATTTGGGCGGCGGCGGAACAAACATAGTTTATATCGACAACGGGGAAGTTTCGACGGATAACGATTATTACAAGTCGGAATATTCTTCCGTAAAGGAAGTGAGAGGCGCGGGTATAGACTTTACCCAGACGACAATGGAAGAAGGCGCGGTGCTTTTGAGAAACGAAAACAACGCTTTGCCGCTTTCTTCGACTGATAAGGTAAGTTTGTTTTCGGCGTCTTCGGCAAAATCGGTTGTATCCGGTTACCGTGAGTCGGGCAAGGGCAATGACGCGGTGAGCTTTAAAGACGCGTTCAAAGACGCTGGCATAGACGTTAACGAAGACTTATATAACTGGTATGCAAACAGTTCTTACGGCAGAAAATCCGTTATGGGACACACAGGATTTGCAAACGTATATGCGATTGGCGAAGCGCCCTGGTCGGCGCTGCCCGAAAGCAAGACGGCGGCGGGATATAATACCGCGGTGTTTGTGGTTTCGCGTATTTCGGGCGAGGCTTCGGACGTGCAGTTAAGAGACCTTGGAGAAAGCCGCTATACTTCGCATGCGGTTTTCGACGGGAAGAACGGCAACTATCTGTTGCTTTCCGCAGAGGAAGAGGACGTTTTACAGAACCTTAAAGCCGAAAAGGATAAGGGAACGTTCGATAAAATCGTCGTGATTTTAAACACTACAAATCAGGTTGCGTGCGACTTTGAAGATAAGTACGGCGTGGACGCGCTGCTTTACACCGGTTCGACCGGTTCCGCGGGCACCAGAGGTATTGCAAATCTTTTAAAGGGAAGCGTGAATCCTTCGGGCAAGCTTTCGGATACGTTCTGGAAAAACCACTATCTCAATCCCGTACTTGCAAACTGGGGCGCTTACGGCTTTAACAGCGGCAACTCGGGCGCGCCTTATTCGGCTTATCCCTACGCGAACAATACCGGTTATGCGGCGGTTGTTTATCAGGAAGGAATTTATTCCGGTTACCGTTACACGGAAACAAGATACGAGGATAAAATTCTCGGCACCGCGGGAGTGGGCGAATTCAATTACGGCGAAGTAGTTGCCTATCCTTTCGGTTACGGACTTTCTTACACGAACTTCAATTACGGGGATATGGCTATAAATTACGACGCCGAAACCGATAACTTTGAAATTTCGGTTAAAGTAACGAACGCTGGCGGCGTTGCCGGCAAGGAGAGCGTTCAGCTCTTTTTACAGAAGCCTTATACCGATTACGACAAGGAAAAGGGCATAGAGAAGGCTTCGGTAGAGCTTGTGGATTTTGCAAAGACCGCAAAGCTTGAAAGCGGCGCGGACGAGACGATTAATTTCACCGTTGCAAGGCGCGAACTTGCGTCCTATGATTCTTACGGTGAAAAGACTTATATCGTTGAAAACGGCGATTACCGTTTTGTTGTGGGGCACGACGCGCACGACGCTGTGAACAACATTCTTGCCGACAAGGAAAAGACGGGTATGACCGATATTTCCGGCGCAACCGTTGCAGGCGACAAAGCCCTTGTTAAAACCGTGACCGTAGGGGACGGCGACAACCTTTATAAGGCTTATGCAAAATCGGCGAACGGCACGGATATAACAAACCGGTTCGACGACGTTGATTTGAAGCTTTACGAACATTCCGGCGACAAAGAAAAACTGAATTATATTACCAGAAACAACTGGTCGGGTACGGTTAAACTTGGATTTAACGCCGACGGAACGCAGATTTCAGACAGCTATTACAGACCGACGATGACGGCGGGAATGCTTGCGGCGATGAATCCCAACCCCGACGCTCTTGCGGTAGCGGGAGATTTGCCGGTTATGGGTTCAACCGAAACGGCGTGGCAGCTTATCGATATGATTCAGGACGAAGAGGGCAACAGAGTTGACATCCCTTACGGCGACGAAAAGTGGGAACAGCTTTTAAACCAGCTGACTTACGCCGAAATGGCGGAATTTTTGAGCGACGCTTACGGATTTACGTATGAGATAAATTCGATAAGCAAACCCAAAACCACCGACCAGGATTCGGACCTCGGCGTAATTAACGCATACTCTTTCGGTTCGAGCGGACTTGCAAACAAGCTTGCAGACCCCGACAAGGACCTTTACCCCGCGGCTTACGTGGACAACGGCATTGTTGCCGCAACGCGCAACCCCGAACTTTTATACGAATACGGTCTGCAATGGGGCGAGGACTGCCTGTGGGCGGGTTACTCCGGTTTGTACGGCACGGGCGGAAACATTCACCGCAGCCCTTACGGCGGACGTAACTACGGTTATTACAGCGAAGACCCCGTTCTGATGGGCAAATGCGTTTCGCAGATTAACGTCGGTATGGAAGAAAAGGGCTCGTTTATGATGATGAAGCACTGTATGCTCAACGAGCAGGAGGCAGGGCGCATCGGTATGAGCAGCTGGGCAAACGAGCAGACTATAAGGGAAGTTTATTTAAAGCCTTTCCAGATTGCGATAGAAGAAGGCGGCGTTCAGGGCGTTATGACTTCGCTGAACCGTTTGGGTACTCTGGCGGCTCCCCATCATCCGTTTATGAACACGGTGCTCCGCGGCGAGTTCGGAATGATAGGTTATAACGTAACGGACAGCTGGATGCCTTATAACGCTAGCAAGCCTTCGGAAGGACATATGGAACTTATATCCTGCCTGATTGCAGGCAACGATTTGCCTTTGGGCGGTGCGAGCGTGCTGAAGAACAACGAGGCTAAGTACAACACGCGCGAATATGCGAACGTCGTATGGGCAATGCGCAACGCGACTCACAACGTGCTTTACTCGGTAGTTCATTCGAACGCAATGAACGGTATGTCGAAAAATACCAGAATAATCACTTTCCAGCCCGAATGGCAGTACTATCTCGACAGAATAAATCCCGCGGTTGCGGTTCTGTTCGGAATAAGCGTTGCGTTCTTTGTGGGAATGGAAGTATGGAGTTACTTCGGCAACGGAAAGAAAGCGGCAAAAGCCGGCGAGAGCGACGGCGAACCCGAAAAGACCGGCGGCGACGCGCCCGACGGTGAGAATTAAGGGTAAAAACAAAACTTAATTAAAAGCCCTGCCGGCGGCAACGGCGGCAGGGAAATAAATTAAAAACTTTATATTATTTCATAAAACAAAACAAAAAAATTACGGAGGTTAAAAATTTTATGAAAAAATTAAATAAAGTGCTTGCAATTTTGTGCACGAGCGCAATTGCGGTAAGCGGCGTTGCCGCATTCACAGCCTGCGGAGGCGACGGCGGTCACGACCATAACGCTCATTTAACCTATGTGAGCGACGGCGCGACACAGCACCACGGCGAGTGTTCGGAAGACGATTACAAGACTGAAAAAGAAAACCACACCTGGGGAACCAACAACAAGTGCACGAAGTGCGGCGAAGACAAACCCGCGGAAGTATCTTTAACACTTGACAAGACGACGGCTTCGGTAGAAGTGGGCGAGACGGTGACGATTACCGCAACCGTAACCGGCAGTACCGCGGCGGTAGAGGCAACTTCGGGCACGCCCGCAAACGCTACCGTTACGGTAAACGGAAAGGTTGTAACAGTAACCGGCGTTAAGGAAGGCACTTCCGTTATTACCGTATCCTGCGGCGGCGCAAGCAAGACCTGCACCGTAACCGTAACCAAGGCTGAAGTTAAACTCGAAGTTCAGGAAATTGCCATTCTCGAAGACGGCTATAACGAAGCAAGCATTTACGAAGATATAAGAGAGTTGCAGATTGACGTTGATTATACGGGTAAGGGAACTTTGACCTGCAATATCGACGAGCAGATTGCAACGGCAACCTACGCCGACGGCAAGGTGACTTTGACGGCGGTTAAAGCGGGCAAAACAGAGCTTGTTTTAAGCGACGGCGAACTCGAAGCTAAGTGCGTTGTTGAAGTTGCGACTTACGGACTCAAATACGGTCCGTTCAACGCGGCGGAAGATGGCGACCCCGTATATCAGCTTAAAGTGCAGGACGGCGAACACAGAACCTCGACCGACGTTTATATCCCCGGATATTATATGGATGAGAACGAAGGAATTTATCTTCCTGTAACGCAATTGCTCGGCGGTGTTAAAAACTCCGGCGGCGGCTGGGACGGCAACGGCGCGTTCAGCACCGAATATCAGGACAACGGCACGAAATACAGGGGCGCTAATATTGTTTCTATTTATACCGGTGATAACGTTACGGTTATCGGCGCAAGCGCGTTCAGAGAATGCAAGAATCTTACGACAGTTAAATTGGGCGAAGGCGTTAGGATTGTAGGCGGTTATGCTTTCAACGGCTGTGATATTCTTGCAACTATAAATTTGGACGAAACTCAACTGGTTACCATTGAAAGAGTTGCTTTTGCTGGATGTGCTGCGTTGGCGGACGTAACGCTTCCCAAATCCTGCAATTTCATAGGAGATAACGTGTTTGGCTCCAGCGGCGTTGTGACTGTAAGGATTCTTGGTAACGTTACCGATTTACACGGTTCGACTTTCCTTGGTTGCAGTTCTCTTAAATCCGTATGGATACCTGTATCTGTGAAGAATATTGCTAAAGATGCATTCGGTTCATTTTCTGCCGGAGGTGATATAACTTTGGATATTTATTATAGCGGCACAGAAGAGCAGTACAATGCGATTAACTTAACAAACAGCAGCTGGGATTTCAGCTCCGCTTTAAAACCTTCGGGAGATAAGCGTCACGTTTATTATAATCAGGACTTTGACGCGCTTTTGGAAGCTGAAAAGAACCCTGCATAAAGTAAAACATTATTCATTCATTTTTCCTTCTTAAAAGGCGGGCGGACGCAAGAAATTGCGGACGCCCGCTTATTTTTGCAATTTATGCAAAAAAATAAAAAGTTTGCGAAAATGAATTGAAATTGTTGACAGTTTATGTTATAATGTTACAAAATAAATTGAGGCGTAATATATTTTTAAGCTTTTTACGGAGGGATTTAATTAATGGCTAAAAAAAGTTTGTTTGAAAACGCGCTCTTTTCGACAAAAGTGAAGTCTGCGAACGTAAAATTGCCGGAAATGCTTTTCGGTTACTTTTTGGGACCGTTCGGGGCTTTGCTGGCAAGCGGAATTTTTACAAGTTTTTTAAACCGTTACTGGACTGACGTTCTGTTTGCAAATTACAGAGTGGAGGGTATGGTCAACGGCGAACTGAAGATGGTTTTGCCGGACGGACCGATAAAGACGTTTTTATTTTTGTTGCCGCTTTTATCGGCAATTCTGATTGTTGCGGGAAACCTTGTTGCGGGGCAGCTTATCGAGCGCACTAAAACAAAGGCCGGCAAGGCAAGACCGTGGATTTTGCTTGCTTCGGTGCTTTTGGGTGTTGCGTGCATTTTAATGTTTGTGGTGCCGATGGGCAACGGCGCGGATACGCCGGTTTTGACTATGGTTTTAACCGCAATAGCTTATAACCTGTATTATTCGGTGGCATATCCGCTTTATAATACCGCGAACAGTACTCTTGTGCCCGTTTCGACAAGGAACAGCAACCAAAGGGGACTTTTGGCTTCGTTTGCAAACTTTGCGAGCGTTGGCGTTATGGGCGCGGGCGGAATGGTATTCCCCATGATAATCAGCTGGTTTTTGGGTGGCTGGGATACGCCGAACCGTACGGCGTGGACAATTGCGTTTATTGCGATAGGCATCGTTACGTTCCTGTTCACGGTAATGCAGTATTATTTCACGCGTGAAAGGGTTACCGAGGAGAGCCTGCACATAAAAGTGCAGACCGCGGAAAAAGTTTCGGTTAAAAGACAGCTTAAAGCCGTGGCTTCGGACAGGTTCTGGTGGATAGTTATAATTTTCTATCTTTTATTCCAGTTCGGCGGAATGTTTAAAAATCTTTCAATTACTTATTTCTGCACGGACCAGTTTTCGAATACCGCGATAGGCGGTGCGGACGGTTCGGGCGCGATGGCGATAATTAATATTCTCGGCGCGGTGCCTATGGCGGTGGCAATGGCTTTCATATGGCCGCTTTCGGCTAAGTTCGGAAAGAGAATAGTCGTTTTGGCAGGCTGTGCAATAGGCGTTGCCGGCGGCGTGATTGCCGGCGTTTTTCCCAATAATTTTTACGCCGTTGCTGTCGGCGTGGCGCTTAAGAGCTTTGGTTCCTCGCCTGCGTGTTATATGATTCTGGCGCTTATTTCGGACGTTCTGGACCATATCGAGGCGAAACGCGGTTACCGTTGCGACGGGCTTACGATGTCGATTTACAGTTCGATTATGGCGGCGGCGACGCCGATTGCGACGGGTATATTCAACGCGATTTCGGGCGGTTCGAACGTTTTGGCGAATACGATAAGCTTTATATGGATTGAAACGATTGCATACGGCGCTTGCTTTGTGCTTATGCTGTTCTTCACCGTTGAAAAACTGCTTAAGGGCGACAGGGAGATTGTGCTTGAACGTCAGAAAGCGCAGGCGCTTGCAAACGGTGAAGAGTGGATAGAGCCCGAAGAAAGGCTGCGCCGCGAGGAAGAAGAGGCGAACAGGCTTGCCGATGAGGCGCGCAGAGCCGAACTAAAGGCAAAGTGCGAAAAGAAAGGGCTGAACTACGAAGAAGAAGAGGGCAAGTATCAGGCGAAGCTTGCCGAAAAAGCGCAAAAGAAAGAGGCTGCGCAGGCTGCTAAAAAGCAGAAAGCCGAAGCTAAGAAGGCGGAAAAAGAAGCGGCGAAAGCCGGAAAAGACGGCGGAGACGAATAGACGTAACAACTTAACTTTAAGCGCGTGCGTTGCGGTTTTGCATACGCACGCGCTTTTTCGTGCAAACGAAAACCCCGCCATAGTGGCGGGGTTCTAATGAGGCTATTGCCGATAAATAAGACAAAAAACTCCGTTTGAATTATAATAAAACTGCGACCTGCCAGTTGCAGAGGAAGAAAATCAAACGGAGGATAATTAAAATGCCGGAGCAAAGTAATATCACAAACAGTTTAGCACATACGAAATGGAATTGCAAGTATCACATAGTGTTCGCACCGAAATATAGGCGGAAAGTATTTTTTGAAGAGAAACGAATAGAAATACGAGAAATCTTGCGAACGCTATGCCAATGGAAGGGCATTGAAGTGATAGAAGGAGAAATATGCCCAGACCATATACATATGTTGGTAAGCATACCACCCAAAATGAGCGTTGCGGGATTTATGGGATATTTGAAAGGCAAGAGCAGTCTAATGATATACCAAAAGTGGGGCAATATGAAATTTGCATACCGCAACCGTGAATTTTGGTGTAAGGGGTACTATGTAGATACAGTAGGTAAAAATACTATTGCAATAAAAGAGTACATAGCAAACCAATTAAAGCAAGATAAAGAAGCAGACCAATTAAGCGTGTTCGACCCGAAATTTACTTTTCCCAGCTCATGCTGTTGCCGGAAGTTACCTTGTAAGAGGGGTCGGGTTTTTTGACTTTGATAAACGTTGCGCCGTCGGTCAGTCCGCCCGCTTTTACCGTGATTTCGTTTTTGGCTTCGAGTTTTATTCTGCACTTATAAACTTTGCCGCCCTTTTGCGCTTTGGGCGCTGCAACAAGTTTGCCGTTGTTAAAAATTTCTACTTTTCCTACGTTGGAGAAAACGGTGATTTCAGTCTTTTTGCCTGTACGGTTTTTATAACGCTTGCCCGAAAGATGTAATACGGGCTCTTTTGACCAGTACGCTTTGTAGAGGTAGAAGGCGTCCTTTTTAGTTTTTCTGTCGAAGGTTACCAGTCCTTTGTGGTTCATTCCCGGTTCGCCGCCCTGATTTCTGCCGTCGGCGGCAAAGTCGAACATATTCCACACGTGCGTGCCCCACAAATAGGGGTGCCGTGCGAAAAACTCAAGCATATATGCGTGGTAAACAACCTGATAGTCTTCGGTATTGTCGAATCTTTTTGGCTTTGCAGAGTGTAAATTGGGCATACTTTCGGCGCCGTATTCGGAATAGCCTACCGCGCGTTTGGGATAGAATGTGTGGAACAGCTTGAGCCAGACGTCGTTTAAGAACAGCCCCGGAACATACCAGCCGAGATAGAGGTTCCAGCTGACTACGTCGCTTATATGCGCCGTTTTATTGCCGAAAGAACACATTGCAAAGCAAGCGAGTGTGGTAAGACGCGAAGGGTCGAGCTTGTGGCACAGGTCGTTAAGCTCCCTGTGGGTTTTAAGCATATCCTTTTTATTCGTCTTCATCATTGTTATTTCGTTGGATAATCCCCAGAAAACGATGGAGGGATGGTTGTACTGCTGTAATACGAGTTCTTTCATCTGGCTCTTCGCGTTTTCGTTACCCCCCGACATATGCCGCGAGATATAGGGTATTTCAGCCCAGACGACAAGCCCTGCTCTGTCGCATAAATCATAAAAATAATCGTCGTGCTGGTAGTGGGCGAGCCTTAAAGTGTTGGCGCCGATTTCTTTTATGAGCGCCATATCCTCGTCGTGTTCCGCCTTTGTTAAAGCGTTGCCTATGTGCGGTCTGTCCTGATGGCGGCAGACTCCGCGGAGGGGATAAAGCTTACCGTTTAAATAAAAACCTTTTTTGGCGTCGACTTTATAGGTGCGGAAGCCGAAGTTTGCGCTTACTTCGTCGGTTATTTCGCCGTTTTCGGAAAGCGTTGCAACCGCTCTGTAAAGATAGGGGTCGGTTACGCCGTTCCAAAGGTGCGCGTTTTTAATAACCGCTGTGCCGCCGTTTTCAATTTCGGCGACTTTGTTTGCGTCGGCGTCGAAAATTTCGATTTTTACGTCGCCGCCGTTTGACGCGTACGCAGTTACGGTAACCTGCCCGTCGGCACCGTTTACAGCGGCGTCAATCTTTATGGGATTGCACCCGAAATAATCCAAATCGAAACGGCATTTTTCGGCGCATATGAGGTTTACGTCCCTGTATATGCCGCCGTAAAAGGTGAAATCGGCGCGCTGGGGATAAACCCTGTCGTTTACCGAATTGTCAACTTCGACTTTGATTTCGTTGTCGTCCTTTAAAAAACCGGTTATGTTGCAACGGAAGGCGGAATAGCCGCCGTCGTGTCCGCCCGCGGGATTTCCGTTTACGTAAACCTTTGCCGAAGCGTTTACGCCTTTAAATTCGAGATACACTGCGCCGTCCGCGGGGAATGCGGGTTTTTTTATGTGCTTGATATAGGTGCAGGTACCGCGGTAATAATCGTTGCCGCCGTCCTGTCCGTCGTCGCCGTTCCAGGTGTGCGGAACGTTGACTTCGGTTTCACCGCCGTCTTTGGAATATATAAACTTCCAGCCTGAGTTGATGTTGGTTATCGTTTTCAATATTAATTCCCCCGAATTTCATTTTGCGGTCAAGTATTAAAAATTATACCGCCCGATTATAATTTATTGTAACATTAAACGGGGGGTAATTCAATTGCAGTTGTTGTTCAGATTTATTGCAAATCGTCTTTGAATTAATTTTTGCTTTCCTGCGGGGGGTAGCCGATTATTTTTTTGTAATTTCGGTAAAACGTGGAGTATTCCGGAAATCCGAATTCTTCGGCAACGTCGGAAAGTTTTGTTTTGCCTTCGGCTATTTTTCTGTGCGCCGCAATTATCTTTTTGTGTTTTATGTACGTCATAACCGGCGTTTTCATTTCCTTGCTGAATTCACTGCTTATGTATGATTTGGAAAAATGCAGGTCGTTGCAGATATCGGCAAGAGTGACGGGGCGTTTAAGATTTGCGTTTATATATTTGGTTATTTCGGCAATAATTGCATTGTTGTGGATTTGTCCGCTGATTGCGGGAACTTCGTTTTTGTAAACCCTGATTAATATGCGTACAAGCGAAGCCAGCATCAGAAGATTGCGTTCTTCGTCGTTGTAGTTTTCGTAAATGGCGTCCAGTTCTTCGAACATTTCACGGGATTTGGAAACTGCTCCGCAAAATTTTAAGTTTTCGATTTTTTTAAGCAGGAACTCGGGCAGAATGGTTGCCGCAAACTTTAAAACGTAGCGTTCGTACGGCGCGGCGGGGTCTACCGTGCCGAAGTGGAGCATACCCGGCGCCATTAATAAAATTTCGCCCGCAGACAACCGTTTTGTTTCCGATTCGATGGTATAATCGATATTTCCGCGCACAAGATACAAAAGTTCGTAATGGTCGTGCATATGCTTTGTAAAGTCGCTTGACGGCGTGGTGTGACCGTCGAGTTTGTGCGCGAAATCAATATTTTTGTATACAAAACTGAACATAATCTCATTATACACCATTAGTGGAAGAAATGCAATACAGTTGCAAAAAAACTGCAATTGAAAAATTTGATGCGCTGGTGTAAAATAGATACGTAAAATGTAAAAAATTTACTTTTTCGGGGGTAAAGCACAATGAGTACTGTTGGCAACGTTGCGGTAAACCGTGCTAAAGGCTGGCAGATTGCGTTGTTTCCGTTCAATAATGCGGCGACGAACGTTTATTTTGCTTTTTACAATTATTTTGTTTACTGGGCGGTGCTTGCGCTTACGGGAAGCACTGCCGGCGCGATAGGCGGCGTTGTTGTTTCGAGCGTTGTGGCTATCGGCGTAAGTACGTTTGCCAGTCTGTTTGCGCCGCTTATGCGTGTTTTTGACGGCGTTACCGACCCTGTTCTGGGCGGACTGATGGATAAAACCAAGACAAAACTAGGCAAGTTCCGTCCTTTTATGATTATCGGCAACGCAATGCTTGCGTTTTCGGTAATTTTGATGATGCTCGTTTCGCAGATTGCAAGCGGCGTTATCTGGTTGCAGTGGGTGCTGTACATCATAAGCTATATAATTTATGTTCTGGGCTATACCTGCCAGTGCGCGGTTACAAAGGCGGGGCAGACGTGCCTGACTAACGACCCCAAACAGCGTTCGCAGTTCGTTATTTGGAACATGATAGGAATGATAGGGTCCATCGTGTTGGTAAACATTATGGCGGGCGGCGTTTTAACGAACGAGGCGATTTGCCAGAAGGGCATTATATTTTATGAAGAAGTTGCGGCAAACGGCGGCAAAACCGTTGCCGAAATTATAGCCGAGCTCGGCGCGAACGCTTCGAAATATACGGCGGTGCTCGATTCGCTTAATCCGGAATCGACTTACGTATATTTACGCGGAGCGGCTTACGGTGCGCAGTTCTATAATATTATGGTGCCGTTCGTGGTTGTGATTTCGGCTGTTTATACAATTATGGCGGTTGCGGCTATATGGGAAAAGGACAGACCGGAATTCTGGGGCGTTGCCGGCGAACCTGCTAAAATTAAGGATTATATCGGCATTATAAAGGGCAATAAAGAAATACGCTGGCTGGTGCTTTCGTCGGGGCTGAATAAGCTTGCCTCCACGGTGGCGACAAGCGGTACCGTTGCGTTCCTATTATACGGATGCCTTATGGGCGATTATAACGGTTTATATATTCCGTTCTATGCGCTGTGTTTTGTGTTTATGGGAATTTTCTTCCTGTGGGGCAGCAAGACGGCGGGAAGAAAGGGACAAAAACGCGGCGTCGCGCAGTTTACGGTTTTTGCGTTTCTGTTCTATATAGGCGTTTTGATAATGCTTTGCATTTACGACCCCGCAAACGCGGCAACGCATCTTTCGCTCTTTTTAACGGAGGGCGGTTTCCACTTAACGATAAACGCTTATACGATATTCTTTATTATTCTGTACGGTTGCGGTTACGGCGCGTTTAACTGTTGCGACAACCTGACCATTCCGATGGTTGCGGACTGTACCGATTATGAAACTTACCGTTCGGGCAAATACGTTCCCGGCATAATGGGCACTATTTTCTCGCTGGTGGATAAACTTATTTCTTCGTTGCAAACGCTTTTGTTGCAGTTGTTTATAGTCGCTATCGTTCCCGGACTTAACGCATTGCCCGGCGAGAGTACGCCTTATATGGACGGTATGCAGTTGTCGTGCATAATCTGTTTCTGCGTGCTTCCTATGCTGGCATGGCTTGTGACCACGTTCTGTATGACGCGCTACGGACTTTCGGGCAAAAAGTTACAGGAAGTGCAGGCGGTTAACGCCGTAAGAAAGGCGGCTGTGACTGGCGGAATGAGCATGGAAGAGGCGATGAAAACCTGGCAGACCATAGACCAGGTGCCCGATATGTTCGTGCTTAAACAAAAACCGCGCGTAAACAAAAAGACGGGTGAAGTAATCGTTGAAAAGGAAAACTTCCTTGACAAAATTTATAACAAGATATTTACAAAGCGCGAAAAGGTTTCAGGCAATCCTTCGTCGAACGCGATAGATATTCCCGAAGAGTTCAGAACGGATGAAATAAAAGCGCTTTACAGCAAGGAAAACGCGGTTGTTGCGGAGGCGGCGGCAAACGGAGCCGACGTAACTTCCGCAGGAAATGCGGAGCCTGCCGTCGGCGTTGATAACGAAACCGCGGAGAATTCAAATAAAAAAAGGAGGGGCTAAAATAATATGAAAATGACGTTTCGTTGGTACGGAGAAAAGGACAGTATTCCTCTTGAATACATTAAACAGATTCCCAATATGAGCGGGGTTGTAACAGCCGTTTACGATACGCCGGTGGGCGAAGTGTGGGAGCTTGACAAGATTTTGCGCCTTAAGGAGCTTTGCGATAAGGCAGGGCTTGAAATGGAGGTGATAGAATCGGTTCCCGTTCACGAAGACATAAAGCTTGGAAAGCCTTCGAGAGACGGATTGATAGCCAACTATGCTCAAACTATCCGTAATTTGGGCAAAGCGGGCGTAAAGTGCATATGTTATAACTTTATGCCGGTGTTCGACTGGCTGCGCACCAATTTGAAGACGGTTGCGCAGGACGGAAGCAATTCGCTTTCATACTGCCATGAAGAGCTTATGCGTCTGGACCCCAAAAACCTGCATCTTCCCGGATGGGACGAGAGCTATTCTACGGACGAATTAAACGCGTTAATTGAGGCATATTCGGGGGTTAATCACGAAAAATTGTTCGAGAATCTGGTATATTTCTTAAACGGAATTATGCCCGCGTGCGACGAAACGGGCATAAATATGGCTATTCATCCCGACGACCCGCCCTGGGATATGTTCGGGCTTCCGAGAATAATTACGGGCGCGGAAAGCTATGATAAAATGATTAAATCCGTTCCAAATAAACACAACGGATTTACGTTCTGCACAGGGTCGCTAGGCGCGGGACGCGGAAACGACCTTGCGGCTATGGCGCACAAGTACGCCAAACGCATTTATTTTGCGCATATAAGGCAGTTAAAGTATAACGGAGACAAGGATTTTACCGAGGCGGGGCATCTTACGTCCGCGGGAAATCTTGACATATACGGCATCGTAAAGGCGCTTGTTAAGGCGGGCTTTGACGGTTACGTGCGCCCGGACCACGGCAGGAATATCTGGGGCGAGGACGGAAAACCCGGTTACGGGCTTTATGACAGGGCGCTCGGCGCCGCTTATCTGAACGGGCTTTTCGAAGCGGTTCAAAAAAATAAATAAAGAGGTTGTTTGAATGAAAAAGGAATTATTGCCGTTAGGGGTTGATTTGAAGGGCAAAGTGGCGGTAGTTACGGGCGCGGGCGGAGTGCTGTGTTCGATTATGGCGGAAGCGCTTGCCGCAGCCGGCGCCAAGGTTGCGCTTTTGGACAGAAACGAAGAGGCGGCGCAGAAGTTTGCGGACGAAATAGTAAAAGACGGCGGGATTGCGAAGGGCTATGCGGCAAACGTGCTTGAAAGAGACAGCCTTGCGTCTTGCCACAAAAAGGTGCTTGTCGACTTTGGTAAATGCGATATTTTAATAAACGGCGCGGGAGGCAATAACCCCAAGGCGCAGACGGATAAGGAATATTACGAGCAGGGCGATATGGACGCCGATACGAAATCGTTTTTTGATTTGGATAAGGACGGCGTTGAGTTCGTGTTCAATTTGAATATGCTGGGCACGCTTTTACCTACGCAGGAATTCGCGAGGGATATGCTCGGACGCGGGGGGTGCAGCGTGTTAAACGTTTCAAGCATGAACGCGTTTACCCCTCTTACTAAAATTCCCGCATACAGCGGAGCAAAGGCGGCGGTTTCGAACTTTACGCAATGGCTTGCGGTGCATTTTTCAAAGGTTGGAATACGCGTGAACGCGATTGCGCCCGGATTCTTTTCAACAAAGCAGAACGCCGCGCTTTTATGGAACGCAGACGGTACGCCCACTGCGCGCACGGGTAAAATTCTTGCGGCGACTCCGATGGGAAGATTCGGCGAAGCGGACGAATTGCTCGGTTCGGTGCTGTTCCTTGTTTCGGATAAAGCTGCAGGCTTTATTACGGGCGTGGTTTTGCCGATTGACGGAGGTTTTTCGGCTTATTCAGGCGTTTGATACAACTTTATTGTTTCTTTAATTTTTTTCCAAAAATAACCGCGGAGGGCAGACTGCCCTCCGCGGTTATTTTTTAACTTTAAAATACAGGCGCAAATTTAGGCGTTTCAGGTTTGAAAATATAATAAAAATTCGGTCTTGACAACGCGAAAAGCGTGATATAAACTGAAAATGCAAAAAATTAAGGAGGGTTTAGGAAAAAAGATGAAACTGAAAAAGACGGCGGCGGTGGCTGTTGCAGCACTTTTGGCAATTGGACTGACGGCTTGCGAAGGCGGAGACGGTGACAGCGGCGGTGCCAGTGGCGGTGACGTCGGCGGTGAAGTAAAGGTTAACTTTACAATCGACGGAGATAAGGCAACCGTGCGCTGGGAAAAATGCGACGGCGCGAGCGGGTATTCGATTGAAAAAGCGCCTTCGCGTTACGGGCACTATGAATATCTTGATTACGTCGGCGGAGATTCTGCCGCGGAGTACGTTACGGACGACGTTGACGCTTATTACAGAATAACGGCGTTTAAGGCGAACGGCGAGAGCGAGATTATAGGAACTTACAGCTTTGAAACGGAGCTTTTCGGAAACAATACGTTTGTTTACGCGCCTACGGACGACGCGGAAAAAATTCAGGAAGATTTGGATTCGTTTTATAATAAAACCGACGGAAAGAAAGAGGGTGCGGACGGGCGCGCCCGCGGAGAATTCAGCGAAGAGAGGTTTGCGGCTCTGTTTAAAGCTGGCGAATACGGTTTGGACGTTGATATGGGGTATTACACTTCGCTGTCGGGGTTGGGGACGTCGCCCGACGACGTGACTATATCGAAAATAAACGCCGACGCCGAAATTTCACTCTGTAATTTTTGGCGCACTGCTGAAAATTTGGCGGTGGACGGGAATATGCTGTGGTCGGTATCGCAGGCCACGAGCCTGAGACGCGTGCACGTGAAGGGTGATTTGAGCCTTTCGGGCAGCGGCTCTACTTCGGGCGGGTTTCTTGCCGACACAAAGGTGGACGGCAATGTGAATTCAGGTTCGCAGCAACAGTGGTTTTCAAGAAATTCGTCTTTCGGCGGCTGGACGGGCGGCGTGTGGAATATGGCGTTCGTGGGAGTGAATGGGGAGGGCTTACCCCAAAACAGCTGGACGGGTACAGGCAAAAATTACACGAATATAGAACGCAGCGGCGTTACGCGTGAAAAGCCTTTTCTTACTTTCGACGACGAGCACGGTTACCGCGTATTCGTCCCTGATATTCAAAAAAATTCCGGCGGGGTAAGCTGGAACGGAACAAACAAGTCTTTGGGAAGTTTTTTGGCGCTTGATGAGTTTTATGTTGCGCGCAGCGACAGAGACGACGCCGAAACGATAAACGCGGCGCTTTCGAAGGGCAAAAATTTGATACTTACGGCGGGGATATACGAACTTGACGAGCCGCTGAGAGTAGGGAGCGGCGCGGTGGTCCTCGGTTTGGGGCTTGCCACTCTTCGTCCTTCGGACGGGAACAGCGACACTTTAATGCGGTTAACCGATACGACTGATATTTGTATCGGCGGCGTGCTTTTCGACGCGGGCAAGCATACCGAAACTCTTCTCGAAGCCGGTTCGGAGAACGGGCACGAGGGCAATCCGGCAACCTATACGGTGCTTTCAGACCTGTTTTTTCGCGTAGGCGGCGCAAAAGAAGTAAATACTTCGGTTGAAGTCTGCGTTAAAATTAACGGCAATAACGTTGTTGGAGACAACTTCTGGATATGGCGCGCCGACCACTGGGACGGAGTCGGTTGGAATAAAAACACAGCCGACACGGGTATTATAATAAACGGCGACAACGCTACGTTTTACGGTTTGTTCGTTGAGCATTTCCAAAAATATCAAACTGTATGGAACGGCAACGGCGGGACTACTTATTTTTATCAGTCGGAGCTTCCTTACGACGTCCCCGACGCGGCAAGCTGGTCGCCCGACGGCGTTATAAACGGTTATGCAAGTTATTATGTTTCGGATAGCGTAACTTCGCACACCGCGTATGCGCTCGGCGTATATTCGTATCTCCGCGACGCCGCTGTGACGCTTGACAGCGCCATCGTATGCCCCGAAACTGCGGGAATAGATTTTTACCATATGGTTACAGTATGGCTGAGCGGCAACCGCGATACGGCTGTAAGCAGTATAATAAACGGCGAGGGGGAGACGGCGGACAGCGTAAACAGAGTTCAAAGTTTGGAACGGTATTCTCACGAGGGATGACAGAAACGTACAAAAATTTTTATCAAATTACAAAAAATTTAAAAAAATGCTTGAAATTATAAAATTGCTGTGATATATTTATAAACGCAAAGTTAATATTCAATGCGCAGAAGCCCGTAAAGGAGCGGCGCAAAAAATAAAGGGGTACCCCTTTATTTACCTATTCCATAGGTAAATAAAGGGGTACCCCTTTATTTACCTATTCCATAGGTAAATAAAAAACTATTAATAGCTTAAAAAAATTTATGGAGACGTATGAAAGTTAATTATTTAAGAAAAATTGCATTCGGCTTAGTATTAGTGTTCTTTACGTTTTCTCTTTGCGGATGCGGACTGTTCGGTTCCGGCGGTAACGGCGATTCTTTGAAACCTGCCGTTTATATTTCGCAGTCGGAAATTTCACTTGCAGTAGGGGATTCTGTTCAGCTTTCGGCGGTTTCAACCGACGGCAGCGCGGTTACGTGGGAATCCAGCAACATCGCGGTTGCCACGGTTGACGGCGGACTTGTTAAGGGCGTGGCTAAAGGTGAGGCCATTATAATGGTTTCTACCGAATCGGTGATGTCTATTTGCACCATAAAAGTTAACAGCGCGCCCGTTGTTGCTCCGCCCGACAAACCGGATGCGGAAACGCTTGTGCTTTCGGTTGCAAATTTAAGTTTAGAGGTTGGGAATTCGGTTACTCTGGTTGCGAAATCTTCGATTGACGGCGCCGAGATAATATGGGATTCCACCAACAAAACCGTTGCAGCGGTTTCCGACGGTAAAGTTACCGCACTCGTCGTGGGCAAGACAACGATTACCGCAAACACGGGTACTGCGCTTGCAAGCTGCGAAATAACCGTTACGGAAAACGTGCCCGACGGGGCGCAAAAGCCCGGTTATAACCTTGTGTGGAACGATGAATTTTCGGGTAATTCGCTGGATTCATCCAAGTGGGGATATCAGACGGGTACGCGCGACGTTTACCACGGTTTCGATACGCAAAACTGGGACTGGGGCAACGGAGAACTCCAATATTATACGCAGGATTCCGTAAAGGTTGAAGACGGTTCGCTTGTGATTACCGCTTCAAGGCAGCATACGGAAGGCAAAGATTATAAGTCGGGAAGAATTCTTACGAGGGATAAGGCAAACTGGACTTACGGTTACTTTGAGGCAAAGATAAAGACTCCTACGGGTAACGGAATGTGGCCGGCTTTCTGGATGCTTCCTCAGCCTGATTCGTTTTCGAATATAACCAACAAGTACGGCGGTTGGCCGTATAACGGTGAAATTGACATAATGGAGGCAAGGGGAAGGCTTAACAACGTTGTGGACACTACGCTTCATTTCGGTCCCGTAAGCGCAGACACATGGCAGAGCAAGTATATAACCGGACAGAAAACGCTTTCTTCGAATACCGACCAGTGGCATACCTATGCCGTTGAGTGGACAGCAAGTTACATTGCGTGGATTGTTGACGGAACGGAGGTTATGCGCGTTTCAAGCAATAACTGGTATTCGCTTTCCGCGGCGGCAGAGGGCAATGAATCGGCTCCGTTCGACCAGCCGTTTTATATAATTTTAAATCTTGCCGTGGGCGGGGGCTACGACGCGGGAGTTGCGCCGGACGCTTCGTTTAACTCTGCAAGTATGTACGTGGACTACGTGAGAGTTTACAAGAAGGCTTAAAAAATTACTGATGATTACTGCGATGGCAGCTTTCATAAAAAAAGGAGGAATAAAAGAAGATGAAAAAGATTAAAACGGGAAAACTTTGGGCGGTTCTCTGTTCGTTAATGGCGTGCGTCCTTGTTTTTTCCTTGACTGCGTGCGGAGGCGGTGAAGGCGGCGAAACGGATAGCCTTACTCTCAGCGCAACTACCGCGGAAGTCGAAGTCGGCAAAACAACCACTATATCGGTTACGTCGGCCGAGACGGAAGAAATAATCTGGTCTGTTGATAAAACGGACGTAGCTGCGGTAACAGGCAGCGGCGCGGGCAAAAAGCTTTGCACCGTAACTGGCGTTAAGGAAGGTACGGCTACGATAACCGCAAAGGCGGGCGATAAAACCGCAACCTGCGCGCTTACCGTAAGAGCCGTAGGTCAGGGCGGCAATCCCTCAGACGAAGGCATTACCATAAAGCTGAACGGCGAAGCGGTAGGAACGGACTTGATTTATATACACCTCAACGAAGAGCTTAACTTCACCGCGGAGACTACGGAAAGCGGCGCAATCAACTGGGAGAGCAGTAATACCGGCGTTGCAGCCGTTGACGGCGGCAAGGTAACCGCAATAGCGGCCGGTGAAGCCGTTATTACCGCAAAGTTAAGCGACACTGTAAAGGCGACCGTTAGGATTAAGGTTATAGCTCCTACGGCGGTTGCGAACGGCGGTGAAAACGAGTATGAAAGCGGTTGGCGCTATTGGGCGGGTGACGGCAACGCCGTTATATCTTCCTGCGTGAACTATGCGGAAACCAACGAAACTCAAATTAAATATACCTGGACTTCGGGACAGTTTTACAGCGTTCAGCTTTTTTATAAAGACAAAACTGCGGGAACGGACCACGACATATCCCTTACAATCGTTTCGCCCGTGGCGGCAAATATTACCGTAAACGGCGCTAAACAGGAGTTGGTTGAAGGTGAAAATAAGATTTCGGTAAAGGGCTTTACCGGAGCGACGCTTTCGGTTCAGTTCGGCGTGGACGGCGAAAATACCGTTTTCGGAACCGATTTGCTGTTTGCGTTTAAAGACATCGTTGTAAAGTCTAATGCGGACGCAGAGCTTGTAGCTCCCTCGTTCGGCTATGACGCGGATACGAAAATTATTACCATAACTGATGAGGCGAACGATTCTGCAAACGTGGAAAAATACGTGCTCGGCGTGTTTGCAAACGCTGAAGCGGATACTCCGGCTTACACTATCGACGTTGTCAGCGGAGAGGAAGTAAACCTTTCGACAATTCCCACAGGTCAGTATGTTTTAAGATTGAGAGCGGTTAACAGCTCGACGAAGATTATTAACTCCGGTTGGAGCACGCAGACAGAGTCTCTTGAATGGTCCAACGAAAAAACTCCGCTTGCATACGGTGAAAACGCAAATATTGCTGCAGGTTCAAGCACCTGGTACTACTGGAACCAGACCTGGGACCCTGTTTGCAGTTTTACCGAATGCTATATGAAAGGCAACTCGATTTATATCGTAGGCATATCCAACAACGTCGGAAATCCCTGGAGCTTCCAGCTGTTCTATAAGGGCGAAGCGGGAAAGAAAATGACGATGACCGTTAATTCCGTTCAAGGAGGCACTATCACAATCGGCAGCACAGAGTATGAGCTTGAAGCCGGCGTGGACAAAGAAGTGGAAATTGCGGACATTACGGCTGTGGCGATAATATTCGGCGCTAACGTTACAGGTAATACGTCAAGCAACATTCAGGGCGATATTACGTTCAGCAACATAGTTATCGAGTAATTTACTGAATATGACGTTTCAGACGGGGCGGCGGTCTTGCCGCCGCCCCGTTTACTTTTTTGCCTGATTTTAAATTTACGGATAAATTGTTTCAATATTCAAATTAAAGGAGACAGGTTAAATATGTCTAAACATATTGACAGAATATTTAAACGCAGTAAGGCTAAACTTATTGCTTTGCCTGTAGTTGCGGTGCTTTGCGCCGTTTTAATTGCTGTAGTCAACATTGTTCCGAATATGTTTCCTATTCTGCACAGAGTGTTTGCGGGCGACGGCGTTGACGTTTCGGGTTCGGCTGCAGAGCTTGAGGCTGCTGATAAAGTGGTGCGTGAAACCGCCGAAGAAAGCATGGTGCTTTTGTACAACAAGGGTAACTATCTTCCCCTGCGCAATCTTTCGAAAGTAAATCTTTTCGGTTGGGGCGCGACGGACGGGGGATTTTTGCTTACCGGCGGCGGCAGCGGCGGCGCAACGATTCTCGATAAAGACAGAGACGGTAACGACCGCATAAAGCTTGACCTTACCGACGCTTTTAAGGAAGCGGAAATCGAATATAACGCGGTTCTTACCGAAGCTTATACCGATTTCAGCAATTTTGACGCCGACTACAGAAAGGGCGGAACCACGGGAGCCAACGTTACCGAAAGTCTTAAAAATCCCGACGCAAGCTGGTATACCGCCGAGCGTATGAACCAGGCAAAGCAATATTCGCAGACTGCGGTTGCGGTTATCAGCCGCTGGGGTGCGGAAAATGCAAGCGGACAGGAGCTTAAATCTGTTAACGGCTATACCAACGGCGCCTTTCTTGAACTGACTGCCGAAGAAAAAGCTATGTTCGCCGCGTTGGAAGAGTATAAGTTCGACGTTACGGTTATTCTAAACGTTTGCAACCATATCGAACTCGGCTTTTTGGAAGAGTACTCCTGCATCAAGGCGTGCATCTTTGCGGGTATACCCGGACAGTCGGGCGCGATTGCCATACCGGAAATAATGAACGGTACGGTCAATCCTTCGGGAAGGCTTTCCGACACGCTGCCTTACGACTATCAGAGCTATGACCCTACATACTTCAATGCAGTTAAAAGCGGCAGTGATTTGGTTTATCAGGAAGGAATTTATTTTGGTTATAAGTGGTACGAAACCGCCGACGCGGAGGGCTTTTTCAAGGCGCGCGGCACCTCTTATGACAAAGTAGTGCAGTTTCCGTTCGGTTACGGACTTTCTTATACCACATTTGAATGGACGACGGATTTTTCTAAAGTTTTAACGCTTACCGAAGGCGGAGAGTATTCGGTTTCGGTTACCGTTACAAATACGGGTGCGGTTGCGGGCAAGGACGTGGTTCAGCTTTACGGACACGCGCCCTATACAAACGGCGGAGTGGAAAAGGCGGAGAGAGTTCTTTTGGACTTTGCAAAGACGCCGCTTATCGAGCCGGGGCAATCGGAAACGGTTACGCTTAAGTTTACTTCTTACGACCTTGCGTCTTACGACGCATACGGCAAAAATAACGGCAGTCATACCGGTTATGAACTTGACCCCGGCATATACAGAATTTCCGTTATGAAGAACGCGCACGAATATATGCGCGAGGAGCCCGTAAAGGGCGATAACGGCGATTATAAAGAAGTAAGCCCTGCGGGCGCTATCGAATTCAATAACGACCCCGTTACCGGTAAAGCCGTTGCAAATAAATTTACAGGTAGTACGGCTTACGCCGATTGCCCAACCGACGGCGACAGCAACATTTCATATCTTTCCCGCGCGGACCACTTTGCGAATTTCCCCGAAGCTGAAGCGGCGCGGAGCGGCAGTACGCCGTCTTTAAACCAAATTAAAGAAGCGAGCAAGAAAGAATACGATGAAGCGAAAGTAAACGCGGGAGTTCAGTACGGACAGAACGCTAATATGTATCTCGTCGGCTCTAAAGACGAAAACGGCAATATCGAGCGCGTTTCGCTCAACACACTTAACGGCGAGGGGGAATCGGACGTAACGCTTTATTTTAACAGCGTTATCCTTCAATTCCTGATGGAAGATTATAATTCTATGCTCTGGGATTCCCTTTTGAGCCAGATAACCGAGGCTGAAACGAAAGACGTTATCGGCAAGGGCGGTTTTCAGACCGTTGCGTTGTACAGCGTCGGCAAGCATTTTTGCAGGGATAAAGACGGTCCCGCCGGATTTAATAACAGCGTTGACGACGTGACGGAGGCAAAGAGCGACCAATATACTCTGTTTTGCAGCGAGTCGCTTACCGGTTGCAGTTTCAGCAAGGAAATTGCGTATTCGATAGGCGAGGCGCAGGCAAAAATCGCTAAATCAGTAGGCTTTCAGGGTTGGTACGGTCCCGGCGCAAATCTTCACCGTTCGGTTTACAATTCGCGCAACTACGAATATTACAGCGAGGACGCCGTATTGAGCGGCAAATTGGCGGCAAGCACCATTACCGGCGCTTACGACAACAATCTATATTGCTATCTTAAACATTTTGCCGTAAGCGAAGCGGGAATGAACCCCAAACATCTTAATACCTGGCTTACGGAACAGACGTTGAGGGAGAGTTATCTCCGTCCGTTTGAAATAGCGGTGAAAGAGGGAAAAGCTAACGCAATGATGAGCGCGTTCAATAACGTGGGCGGAGTTGCGGCAGGTTATAATTACGCGCTTCTTACAGGCGTTTTGCGCAATGAATGGGGCTTTAAAGGAAGCGTTATAACCGACTGGTTTATGAAAGACGGATATATGAACGATTACGAAGCTGGCGTACTTGCGGGCAACGACCTGTGGTTGAACGGTACGTATCAGGAAGCGGCGGCTTTGAATCTTGCCGATAAACACGTTGCTTACGCGGCGCGCCAATCGGTAAAGAATATTCTTTACACATATATCGACACCAACCAGACGGCGATAGGAATTAAAGTAAAACCCGCGCCTCATTCGGCTCTGCTTGACGGTTTGTGTATAGGCGTAAGCGTTATTCTGGCGCTCGGTATCGCCGCTTGCATCGCTTTTACGGCGTTGCCGTATTTGCCTTTTGCAAAGCCGGCGGGCGGCAAATCAGATAACAACGGCGGCTCTCTGGAAACTCCGGACGGCGCTGTGCAGAACTAAAAAACGATTGATTTTTAAATCTGAAACAAACGAAATATTTTAAGGAGGAAATATTATGAAAAAATTCAGACTGGGAAAACTCTTTTCGACGGTTTGCGCGTTGCTTTCTTTCGTTTTGGTTTTCTCTATTGCCGCCTGCGGCGGCGGAGACGGCGGCTCGGGCGGCGGTGAAAGTAACGGGCTGACGTTGAACGCGTATACGCTTTCGATAGACAAAAACGGAAATTCTCCGTTGCTTGTTACTTCGCCTGTAACTGAGGACGTTATATGGACTTCGTCGGATGAATCGAAAGTAACGGTAACCGGCAGCGGGGCAGGAAAGAGAATGGGCACCGTAAGCGCGGTTGAAATCGGTACGGCAGTTATAACCGCAAAGTCGGGCGAAAACTTTGCTACTTGCACCGTAAACGTATTGGAGGCTGAAACGATAACAGTTACCAAAGACGGGTCCGCTGTTTCTTCGGATGTTACTATTAGCGGTAAAGACGCAACCGTACAGCTTTCGGCAACCTCGTCGAGAGGTCACGATATTGCCTGGGAAAGCAGTAAACCGCTTATCGCTTCCGTATCGGAAAACGGTTTGGTGACGGCTTTGGCTTCGAGCGGTACGGTAGTAATTAAGGCAACCTGCGCCCAGCATTCCAACGTTTCCAAAACAGTGACCGTGGTTATAGGAAGCGGACAGGACGCGGCTTACAATCTTGAGAAGGGCGATGAGAACGGTCAGTTCGGTAATTACAATTCCAACGATAACCCCGGCGTTTGGGTGTATTGGAACCAGTTCAACAACGTTGCAAACGCAACTTACGACAGCGGCGTAGTGAGCTTGCAGACTACCGGCGTGGAAGAAGGGGCGTGGTGGTATAACGTACAGTTATTTTACACCGCAACCGCCGCCGATAAAGACACTGCGGGCAACGCTTTGAAGGGCGGCACGCATTATAAGCTGACTTTTGATATAAACACAACAATGGGCGGCGACATTACCGTAAATAAATATGTGTTACATCTTAACGAAGGCGCAAATCATTGCACGGTTTATTACGACCATACCGCCACTGCGTTTGCTATGCAGTTGGGCGTAGAGGGCGTGGGATGTAATCTTACTAATGCCAACATAACTCTTTCCAATCTCGTATGGGAAGTTTCCGCAAAGGAAAACCTTGTTGCGCCTTCTTTCAGTATTACGGATAACGTAATAACCATAAACGACGGCAACCCTGCGGGCAGTGTGGGAAGCTATACGCTTAATTTATATAATGATAGCGGCGTTTCGGTTGGCGGCGTAATGGTTACCAACGGCACAAAAATTGATACGAGCAAGATAAAACCCAACGGTACCTATACGGGCAAGCTTGTTGCAAACGCGGCTAACGCGCATTATGTTACCGCTCCCGAAGCTACTTCGCAAAATGCAAGCGTTGTTGTTAACAACGAACACGTAACGTATGATATGGATTCGAGTGGCGAGGCCGGTGCGCTTAAAGAAACGGGCGTGTGGACTTATTGGACGGAAAACTGGGTTTCTTTTAAGGGTACGGTTACGGACGACGTTGCAAATATAACGTTCAGCAACAATTCCGGCAACTGGTACGACACTCAGTTATTCTATAAAATACCCGGTAAAAATGCGGGCGCTACATATAAAGTTACGCTTCACATCAACAACGTACCCAAAGCAGGAAGAATAACCGTAAACGACGTTGTAAAGAATTTAACGGCGGGCGATAATGCCATAGAGCTTAATATTACCGAAACTTCCGGCGCAACTGTTAAACTTGTTTTCGGCGTTGTAAACGAAAGCAACAAGCAGGATATTCAGGCGGCAACAAACCTTGAAGTGTATCTTGAAACAAATTAACTTTATAATACAATAATATATAAAGGCAGGGCTTAAAATTAAGCCCTGTTTTTTTGTGTGAATTTTAAATTATAACATTAATGAGTTGGTTGAAAATTAGTATTGAGTATGATATAATTAATATATGAAAAAGTTTTTAATATCAATTTTAGTGGTTTTTAGTTTCGCACTAATATTGATTTGTGTATGCGTGACGAATGGTGACGCTTGCTCTTATACAATAATATATTCTGCAACGGACGGTGGTTATATAGACGGGCAAGCGGAACAGCAGTTAGAAAGCGGCAAAGACGGATTGACAGTAGTTGCCGTGCCTTATGACGGCTATGAATTCGTGAAATGGTCGGACGGTGTAACAACTGCAGAACGGTGCGAAACAAATATTATATCGTATTTAGGAGCGTCTGCGATTTTTGAAAAAATAGTTTAAACAAAAAAACAGTCTTAGTTGACTGTTTTTTATTATTTTAGTATACGAATTAATAAAATGACAATCGCAAATAATATTCCGGCTATTTAAGAATACGTTGCTTATACGGAATATGCGGTAAGAATGACTAACAAATCAACGGCGACAAAAGCGGTAATTCCTTCTTTTGTTGAAATGGACGGTAAAACATATTCCGTTACTGAAGTAGTTTCAAACGGATTTACATACGCTTTTCAATTAAAACGTGTAAGTTTGTCTAATTCTATTAAGAAACTTGGGAATTTTGCTTTTGCAAACTGTAAAAAATTGGAATGTGTTAATTTGGCAAATGTTGAACTGATGTTGCATTTTAGTTGTATTTCAATCCGATGGTTACCATCGGTATAAAAAAGCGGTCTCTTGCGAGACCGCTATATTTTGTATTAAATTGAACATAAAAACTACATTTTGTGTTATCTTATTTCGTCATAGCTTCCTGAACGGCAACCGCAACTGCTACCGTTGCGCCGACCATAGGGTTGTTACCCATGCCGATTAAGCCCATCATTTCAACGTGTGCGGGAACGGAGGAAGAGCCTGCGAACTGCGCGTCGGAGTGCATTCTGCCCATCGTATCAGTCATACCGTAAGAGGAAGGGCCGGCCGCCATGTTGTCGGGGTGCAGAGTTCTGCCCGTACCGCCGCCGGACGCAACCGAGAAATACTTAACGCCGTTTTCAACGCACCATTTTTTATAGGTGCCCGCAACGGGGTGCTGGAAGCGGGTGGGGTTGGTGGAGTTGCCCGTAATCGAAACGGAAACGTGCTCCATCTTCATAATAGCAACGCCTTCGGGCACGTTGTCGGCGCCATAGCATTTAACCTTTGCTCTGGGTCCGTCGGAGAACGCCACGCTGTCGATAACCTTAACTGTTTCTGCATAGGGGTCGAACTGCGTTCTGCAATACGTAAAGCCGTTAATTCTGGAAATAATATAAGCGGCGTCTTTACCGAGTCCGTTCAAAATAACTCTCAAAGGCTTTTTGCGCACCTTGTTTGCATTTTCAGCAATTTTAATTGCGCCTTCCGCCGCCGCGAACGATTCGTGTCCCGCAAGGAAACAGAAACAATCGGTTTCTTCGGAAAGAAGCATAGAACCGAGGTTGCCGTGACCTAAACCTACTTTTCTGTTTTCGGCAACAGAGCCGGGAATGCAGAAACTCTGCAGACCCACGCCGATTTTCGTTGCCGCGTCGGCAGCCTTTTTGCAACCGCTCTTTATAGCGATAGCCGCGCCTACAGTGTAAGCCCACACCGCGTTTTCGAAACAGATGGGCTGTGTGCCGCGCACGATTTTGTCTACGTCAACGCCCTTTTTAAGGGTAATTTCTTTACATTCTTCAATCGACTTAATGCCGTATTCTTTTAAAACGCCTAAAATTTTCTTTTCGCGTCTTTCATAGCTTTCAAAAAGCGCCATCTCAGTCAACCTCCTTGTCCGTTCTGGGGTCTATGTGCTTAACCGCGCCGTTTTCTTTGGAATATCTTCCGTAAGTGCCGATAGCTTTTTCGTAAGCTTCGTTGGGGGTAAGCCCTTTCTTTATAAAATCAGTCATTTTGCCGAGGGATACGAACTTATAACCGCAAATTTCGTTGTTTTTGTCAAGTGCAAGCGCAATAACATAGCCTTCGGCCATTTCAAGATATCTTGCGCCCTTTAATTTCGTGCCGTACATCGTGCCGACCTGAGAGCGGAGCCCCTTGCCCAAATCTTCAAGTCCCGCGCCAATGGTGAGTCCGTCTTCCGAAAACGCCGACTGGGTTCTGCCGTAAACTATCTGTAAAAACAGTTCGCGCATTGCCGTGTTTATTGCGTCGCAGACAAGGTCGGTGTTGAGAGCTTCGAGAATAGTTTTTCCGGGGAGTATTTCGGAAGCCATTGCCGCCGAGTGCGTCATACCCGAACAACCGATAGTTTCGACAAGCGCCTCTTCGATTATACCGTCTTTAACGTTGAGGCTTAGTTTGCAGGCGCCCTGCTGGGGAGCGCACCAGCCTATGCCGTGCGTAAAGCCCTTAATGTCCTTGATTTCCTTTGCCTGAATCCAGAGCCCTTCTTCGGGAATGGGAGCGGGGCCGTGTTCGAATCTACCCGAAACGCCCTTGGCAACGCAAATCATATTTTCAATGTCTTTTGAATATTGCATTACGTATTCCTCCAAAATTTTTACGTGACATTTTTTTGCCGTAAATCATTATAACATTATTTTTTTATTAATACAATAAAAAATTACAAAAAAATCAACCCTCTTAGGCTCTTTTTTTGTTTACCGGCGCCGAAATTGTAGTATAATTAAAGTAAGGTAAAATATATGCTTTGTCAACACTGTAAAAAAAATACGGCTACGCATAACAGAGTCGTAATAATAGGCGATAAAAAATTTGAAAGCCATCTTTGCGCGGATTGTTATCTTTCGATGTTCGGAGAACTCAATTCCAAAGGCGATATTCTGGGCGAAATAACGGGGGAGCCGCTTGTGCATACAAAGAGGTGCCCTGTGTGCGGAACTACGTTTTCGGATTACGAACGCACGGGGCTTTTGGGATGCGCAAGTTGTTACGACGTTTTTAAGGACAGCTTGTTGCCGGTAATAGGCAGAATTCACGGAAAAACCGAGCACGTAGGCAAAGCCGGAACCAACAGCGACGAACACGGACTTCACCGCCGTCTTAAGGCGTTGCAGGAGCAACTTGAAACCGCCCTGCGCGAAAAGCGGTTTAACGACGCAGACGAGCTTAACCGGCGCATATACGCCATATCTAAAACTATTTACGGGGGCGGCAACAATGGATAATACGTGCAGTACGGTGATGTCCACGCGTATACGTCTTGCAAGGAATTTAGAGGGTTATCCGTTTCCGTCGCATTTAAAAAGCGACAAGCAGGCAAAGGAAATAATCCGCCTGGCGTCTTCGGGACTTTCAAGGCTGGAAGAATTCAGGCTCCATTATATGGACGGGATATCCGAAGACGAGGCGCAGTCTTTAATCGAAAATCATTTAATCAGTCCGGCGCTTTTGAATAACAGGCGGCGTTCGGCAGTGCTGATAAACCATGAAGAAAGTATTTCGGTTATGATAAACGAGGAGGACCACCTCCGCGAGCAGTGCATAGTAAAAGGGCTGGATTTACAGTTTGCATACGAAACAATGTCGGAAGTGGACGGTTGTATATCCGGCACTATGAAGTTTGCGTTCGACGAACAACTCGGTTATTTAACCGCCTGCCCAACAAATCTGGGTACGGGGCTGAGGGCTTCGGTTATGATGTTTTTGCCCGCGCTTACGATAAACGGCGTAATGCCGAGAATAATGAAGAGCGTGGCAAGACTGGGGCTGACCGTGCGCGGTATTTACGGCGAGGGCAGCGCCGCCGAGGGATATACTTATCAGATAAGTAACGAAGTGACGCTTGGGGTGACTGAAACCGAAATTCTGCGCGGAGTGGAAGAGGTGGTTTTAAAAATCTGCAAGCTGGAGGAAACGGAAAGAGAAAGGCTTGCGACGGGCGTTTCGGCACTGGATATACAGGACGAATGTCTGCGGTCGTACGGTATACTTTTAAACTGCGCAAAGCTTACGACGGAGGAACTTATAAGGCTTGCGGCAAACGTAAAGCTGGGCGCGGCGCTGGGATATATTAAGAACGAAAACGTTGCGAATATAGACGAACTTGTAGTAAAGATGCGGCCTTCGAACATAATGGAGGCAGCCGCAAAAAAACTTACTCCGTTGGAACGCGACGTATACCGCGCGCAGTATACGGGCAAATTTTTAAGAAAGATTTCCAAGTGACAAACATATAAAACTCAAACATATACAGGGGGTAACCGATATGGAAAACGAATTTATGAACAATTGTACCGATAATATGCAACAGGTAATTTCCATTGCCGAACAGGCCTGCGGAATTTACGGAATAAGCTATATAGGAAGCGAACATATAGTTTTTGCAATGCTTAACTGCCCCGAATGTACGGCGTATAGGCTGCTTATTTCCAGCGGCGTCTCCGAGGCTGCTTACCGTGCTTATTTTGAAAGGATTATAGATAAAAATTCGAATATAACCGGCTTTACGCCGCGCACGAAACATATGATAGAACGCGCCAGAGAAATAGCGTTTGCTTCGAGCGGCGACGACGCGCTTGTCGGCACCGAGCATATGCTTTTGTCGATTCTCTCGTTTAACGACTGTTTTGCGCTGAGAATCTTGCAGGCAGTAGGCGCAAATATGGACCGTTTGCGCGGATTTGTTGAAATGGCGGTGGACGGCGGCGTTCCCAACGAAGAGGAAGAAGAATCGCCGTTGAAGAATTTCGCCGAATTGTTCGGTATGCACGCGCAGAAAACGCCGCCTAAATCAAAGGAAACGCGCTCTTCGCCCGCGCTGGACAAGTCGGTATTGAGTTACGGCACCGACCTA
Organism: uncultured Christensenella sp.; assembly: GCA_910586065.1. GTDB lineage: Bacteria > Bacillota > Clostridia > Christensenellales > Borkfalkiaceae > Coproplasma. The sequence goes on from CAJUGI010000001.1 coordinate 319,961, forward strand.
ACGCAAAAGGCGCGCGAGGGCAAAATCGACCCGGTTATAGGCAGAAAGAAAGAGATTGATAAAATTATTCAGGTGCTTTCGCGCCGTACGAAAAACAATCCTGTTCTTATTGGCGAACCGGGAGTGGGCAAGTCGGCAGTCGTTGAGGGGCTTGCGCAGGCGATAATAAAGAACGAAGTTCCCGAACTTTTAAAAAACAAAATCGTATTTTCGCTGGATTTGGCGGGAATGGTTGCGGGCGCAAAATACAGGGGCGACTTTGAAGAACGCCTTAAAAATGCAATAAATTCCATAAAAAACAGCGGCAATGTAATTCTGTTTATAGATGAAATTCACCAGATTGTGGGTGCCGGGGCGACTTCGGACGGCAATATGGACGCCGCCAACATTTTGAAACCAATGCTTGCCCGCGGCGAATTGCAGACGATAGGCGCGACGACGCTGGAAGAATACAGAAAATACATTGAAAAGGACGCCGCTTTAGAGCGCCGCTTTACGCCCGTGCAGGTGGACGAACCGACGGTTGAAGACACGATTGAAATTTTGAGAGGACTGCGCGATAAATACGAGGCGCACCACAAAGTGGTGATTACCGACGAGGCGATAATTGCCGCCGCGACTCTTTCGGACAGATATATAACCGACAGGTTTTTACCGGACAAGGCCATAGATTTAATCGACGAGGCGGCGTCGCGTTCGCGTTTGAATGCAATGAACAGTCCCGACGAATTGAAGGAGCTTGAAGAGAAATTAAAGCGTCTGAACATTGAAAAGAACAAGGCGGCGAAGGGTGAAAATTATACCCAGGCGCAAAAACTTGTAGACGAAATAGCAGAAGTTCAGGAAAAAATCAAAAAACTGACTACGGACTGGAAGGGTGAAAAGCTGACGACTTCTCCTGAAATCGGCGGTAACGACATTGCCGAAATCGTGAGCGGCTGGACGGGCGTGCCGGTTGTTAAACTCACTGAGCAGGAGAGCGAAAAGCTTTTGCATCTGGAAGAGAACCTGCACAAACGCATAATCGGTCAGGACGAAGCGGTTTCCGCCGTGGCGCGTGCAATCCGCCGCGCCCGCGCAGGCTTAAACGAACCGGATAAGCCGATAGGCTCGTTCATTTTCGTCGGACCCACGGGCGTAGGTAAAACCGACCTTGCAAAAGCGCTTGCCGAAACTATGTTCGGCGACGAAAAACTTATGATAAGAATAGATATGTCCGAGTTTATGGAAAAGCACAACGTTTCCAAACTTATCGGCGCGCCTCCGGGGTACGTGGGTTACGATGACAACGCGGGAGGACAGCTAACCGAAAGGGTGAGAAGAAAGCCCTATTCCGTGGTGCTGTTCGACGAAGTGGAAAAGGCGCATCCCGACGTTTTCAACGTTTTGCTTCAAATCCTTGACGACGGCAGACTTACGGACAGCAAAGGCAGAGTAATTAACTTTAAAAATACCATAATAATTATGACTTCGAACGTGGGCGCGTCTAAAATTAAAAAGATGTCGAACTTCGGGTTTACTTCCGGCGACGAACATTCGGACGGCTACGACAATATGAAAGAGTCGATAAACGACGCGTTGAAGGAGCAATTCAAACCGGAATTTTTGAACAGGCTTGACGACATAATCGTCTTCCGTAAGCTAACGAAGGAAGAAGCGGGCAAAATCTGTTATAAAATAATCGATTCGCTTTCGGCAAGGCTTAAACTGCGCAACGTTTCTTTAAAAATTTCGGACGAGGCAATGAATATGCTTCTGGACGAGGGCTATAACGATATGTACGGCGCGCGCCCCTTAAAGCGCGTGGTGCAAAAGCGCGTAGAAGACAGACTTTCGGACGAAATTCTTGCAAACCACGTTTTGCCGGGCGAGACGGTAACGGTGGAAGTGAAGGACGGCGAACTTGTTTTCCGCTCGGAAAAGACAAACCCTTAAAACTTTAAAATAATTAAAAACCGCCCCGCGGAGCAAAAGCTCCGCGGGGCGGTAAATTTTATTTTAAGTTAAAATATTATCAAAAGTTTCGTCGAAGATTTCGCAAATTTTTGCAAGCGTGGCATAATTCGGCTCGCAAACTTTATTCTCCCATGCGCTTACCGTGCGTTTATCAACGCCAATCAGGGCACCCAATTGTTTTTGTGTTAAACCTTTGCTCTGACGGAGTTGCCTGATATTTTCGGCGAAACAGATTGTTTTCATATCTTTATAATATCCAAAATTTTTGGCATAATACTTGACGGACCAATGCCTTTGGTATATTATTTATTGTAAAAATACCAAAAATATTGGATTTAATCAATAAAGGAGAAAGTAAATAATGAAAAAGAGCGGGCATTTGTTTGCAAAAGAATTGGAAAACCTTGAAGTAAGGGTGGATGAAAAGAGTATGCTGTTGGATTTAAAAGTGCTGTTAAAAGATTATTATACGGCAACGTTTACAGCAAGCGAAAAAAAGCTTGAAATAAAGTTCGATAACGGACAAAAATTCGAAATATCGGTAAAAGAGAAGTAAGCCCGTTTGTTTGGAGCGGTTGTGGATTGATTTGGGTGCCGTAAGATAATAGTTTATGAAAACTCCGCCCCGCGCTGAATAGCGCGGGGCGGAGTTTTAAATTTATTATTAAATAAAATCGAATAAGTCGTTCGGGGTTATGTCAAACCGTTTGCAAAGATAAACTATCTTTTCATAATCAAGCTGAATTTTGCCGGTTTCGTATTCGCTGTAATCGGACTGGTATTTGTGCAATTCAGCAGCGATTTGCTTTTGTGTTATCCCCTTTGCCAACCGTGCTTCTTTTAAATTTTTTCCGACTTTTTTTGCTATCTCCATCATTATACATTCTAAATATAGGAAAAATTACTGTAAAACGCTTGACTTATAGGAAAAAATCCTATAACATTGATTTTACTAAATATGTATTTACAGAGGAGAAAATTATGGAAGAAGTGCAAACGGTTTCAACGCCGGCAACAAACAGTCAGTATTTGAAGTACAGCGGAAGTTTTAAAAAACAGTGCGTTTTAAATATTGCCGCGGGCATTTGTATTTTGGTGGGCACGGTTTTATTGTTGTTTGTGCCCATTTTTAAAATAGACGCGTTGCTTATTTCGGTTGAATTTTCTTTTTTTGACGAAATTAAACTTGCTTTCAGCGGATTGATAGGTAGCGGCGGCTTGGCTGCTGTTGCGGAGGTAAGTTCGGGAAGCGGCGCGGCGGACGGATATAGCAGTGTTTTTATGATTTACGGAATTTTTCAAATTTTTGCGGTTATAATGTTTGCTATCGGCTTATGCTGTTTGCTTGCTGATGTTATTAAGAGCTGTTTCGGCATAGTGAACGCGGACACTTACGCCATAACGCAATACGATAAAATTAAAACCCGCGCCGCGGAAGGTAAGGGCAGGCGCTTCGGCAGATATTATTCGCCCGCTTCGTTTATGGTAAGCGGCATTATGTTTGAAGTTTTGTATGTAGTTTACGTAAAAATTTTCAGTAATATGCTCGGCGTAGGTTCCGCTTATATGTATTCCAATTTTTTAAGCGTCACCGGCGTAAGCTGGACTATAATATTCCCATTCTTGTTTATAGCGGCTTATGTGGCGTGCTGGGCTTTGAAAAAATATATGTTCGGGCAGGTTAAAACGGCTATTTTAAAGGAAGATTATCAGATTAGTACAAATATGTAATTTTTAAAAACAAGCTGTGCGCCCCGCGGGAAAAAACCGCGGGGCGCATATTTTTGGATTATTGACAAATCATAATTAATACTTTATAATTTGCATATAAAAATTATAGTTTTGTTCACGACGTATTAAGCGCGTCCGCAAGAGCGGACGGGAGAAAAAACGATGAAATTCCGCGCTGAAAGAGCGCGTGTTTTGCGGTTAACTTATAATTTATTTGTTTGTTTAACCGGCGGCGCGTTTTCAACGGTTGCGGAAACTGCGGTTATTTTGTTTTGCCGTTTAATGATATACACAATATATTGTGTTTTGAAAAAAATTTTTAAACAATATTTAGTTTCAAACCGTTGACAAATGTAAAACGGCTTGATATAATTAAGTTCCAATTTAAAGGTCGGCGGCGACTGACGAATGTGCGGGTAACCGCGAGGAAACCGTGCGACAGCAAAACGTCGTTCGTCTGGGCTATTTGTTTGCAAATCCGCAAAATAATAGTCCTTTTTTATTCCCGTTACAGGAGGCAGGTTTGCAGGGCTTTATACATTCTTTTGAAAGTTTCGGTACGGTGGACGGGCCCGGGATACGCTTTGTGGCGTTTATGCAGGGTTGTCCGTTGCGTTGCAAGTATTGCCACAATCCCGACACGTGGGAGTTTTCCGCCGGAAAAACTTATACACCCGAAGAAGTTTTAAAGGAAATTTTAAAGTACAAAAGCTATATAAAAAGCGGCGGCGTAACCGTTTCGGGCGGCGAGCCGTTAATGCAAATAGAATTTGTGACGCAGCTTTTTAAACTCCTGAAAAAAGAGGGAGTGCATACGGCGGTTGACACCTCAGGCGTTACGTTTAACGCCGGAAACGAAAGGAGCGTAAAGGCGCACGAAGAACTGATTAAGTTTACCGATTTGGTGCTTTTGGATATAAAGCACGCGGACGGGGAAGGTTATAGAGCACTTTGTGGCGGTTCATTAAATAATACGTTAAACTTTGCGCGCTTTCTTTCGGAAAACGGCAAGGATATCTGGATAAGGCACGTTCTGGTGCCCGGCATAACGGACGACGACGCACAACTTTTAAAATTAAAGGAAATAATAAAAACGCTTAAAACGGTTAAAAAGGTGGAGGTTTTGCCCTATCACAATATGGGCGAAGTCAAATACGAAAAACTTGGCTTTAATTATGAGCTGAAGGGAGTGCAACCGCCGACGAAAGAGCGCATAGCAAACGCGCGGCGGATTTTAAACGGTTAATTTACGCAAAACGGCGAATACTAAATACGATAAAAAACAGGAGACGAATTATGCAATTTAAGGCTTGGGAAGGTTTTACCGAAGGCAAATGGTGCAACGACGAAGTGGACGTGCGCGACTTTATTCAGCGCAACTATACCCCATATACGGGCGGAGAAAAATTTTTAGCGCCCGCAACCAAAGCTACGCTTAAGCTTTGGGATGAAATATTAAAACTTTCGGCGGACGAGCGCAAGGCGGGGGGCGTTTTAAAAGCCGACACGAAGACAGTTTCTTCGCTGACCTCGCACGGGGCGGGTTATATAGACAAAAAGCTTGAAAAAATAGTCGGACTTCAGACCGACGAACCTTTTAAGCGCGCGTTACAACCCTTTGGCGGCATACGTATGTCAACGGACGCGCTTGCAATGTACGGTTATGAAATTGCGCCCGAAGTTAAGGAGATTTTTACAAAATACCGCAAGACGCACAACGACGGCGTTTACGACGCTTATACTCCCGAAATGCGCCGCGCACGCTCCGCACACATTTTGACGGGTTTGCCCGACACGTACGGCAGGGGCAGAATAATTGGCGATTACCGCAGGGTTGCGCTTTACGGCGTGGATTATCTGATAGCGCAGAAGGAAAAGGATAAGCTTTTGAAGGACGGCGATATGACGCCCGACAAAATCCGTGACAGGGAAGAGCTTTCCGAGCAGATTAAAGCGCTGAAAAACCTTAAAAAACTTGCCGAAATTTACGGCTGTGATATTTCCAAACCCGCCGACACCGCGCAGGAGGCAATTCAGGCGCTATATTTCGGTTACCTTGCCGCAGTCAAAGACCAGAACGGCGCGGCGATGTCGATAGGCAGAAATTCCACCTTCCTCGATATATATATAAAGAGAGATTTAGACCGCAAGATTTTAACCGAAAAGCAGGCGCAGGAGCTAATCGACCACTTTGTAATGAAGCTGAGAATAGTTAAATTTATGCGCATACGCGAATATAACGAGCTTTTTTCCGGCGACCCCACGTGGGTAACCGAATCCATAGGCGGTATGGGCGTGGACGGAAGAACGTTGGTAACTAAAACTTCGTTCCGTATTCTTCACACGCTCGAAAATCTCGGTCCCGCGCCCGAACCAAACTTAACGGTTTTGTGGAGCAAGAGCTTGCCCGAAGGTTTTAAGACGTACTGCGCAAAGCTTTCCATTAAAACGTCGGCAATACAATACGAAAGCGACGATTTGATGCGCCACGAAATGGGTGATGATTATGCAATCGCCTGCTGTGTAAGCGGAATGCGCGTTGGCAAGGATATGCAGTTCTTCGGCGCAAGGGCAAACCTTGCAAAGTGCCTTTTATATGCAATCAACGGCGGCAAGGACGAGTGTGTAAAGGATAAAGTTACCGGCAAACCTTTACAGGTTTCACCCGAGTTCGCTCCCGTTTCGGGCGACGGCAAATTAGATTTTGAGGACGTAAAGCATAAGTACGAGAATATGATGGACTGGCTTGCGGGGCTTTACGTTAACACTTTAAACCTCATTCACTACATGCACGACAAATACAGTTACGAAGCGCTTGAAATGGCGCTGCACGACACCGAAGTAAGAAGATTTTTTGCCACCGGCGTTGCGGGGCTTTCGTGCGCGGCGGACTCGCTTTCGGCAATTAAATACGCCGAAGTTTACCCCGTAAGAAACGAAGAGGGGCTTGTAACCGATTATAAAATCGTAGGCGACTACCCCAAATACGGTAACAACGACGACAGGGCGGACGAACTTGCCGTATGGCTTTTAAAAACTTTTATGAACAAGATTAAAAGCCATTACACCTATCGCCAGAGCGTGCCCACGATGTCGATTTTAACGATAACTTCAAACGTGGTTTACGGCAAAAACACGGGCAACACCCCCGACGGCAGAAGGGCGGGCGAACCGCTTGCACCCGGCGCAAACCCGATGCACGGCAGGGACTGCTGCGGTGCGCTTGCCTCGTTGGAATCGGTTGCAAAGCTGCCTTACGAATACGCCCGCGACGGCATTTCGAATACTTTTTCGATAACGCCCGATTCGCTCGGTAAAAATGATTAACAGGAGTAATAAATTATGACTAATCAGGAAAAAAACCTTGTAAATTTACTTGACGCATACGTAGCCGACGGCGGCTATCATTTAAACGTAAACGTTTTCAGCAGAGAAACGCTTTTGGACGCGCAGGCTCACCCCGAAAAATATCCCCAGCTTACGATAAGGGTTTCGGGCTATGCTGTTAACTTCAACAAACTGACAAAAGCTCAGCAGGACGAGGTTATTTCGCGCACAATCCACACCAATTTTTAAAATTTAATAAAATAGCGGCGCGGAGCTTTTGCTCCGCGCCGCGTTGTTTAATTTTGAACTTTTTCGCCGGTTTCTGTTTCAAGCCCCAGTAAATAATCTGTTGAAACATCAAAATAAATGGCAATACGCTTTAAATAGGAAATCTTCGGCTCGTTAGTTCCGTCACACCATAACAAAACCGCTTGTTTGCTGACGTTTATGTCTTTTGCCAGTTTGTACTTTGTTATTTTATTTTCATCCAGCAGCTTGTTCAGCCGTGCAACAAAAATATCCATATGATTATTATATAAGAAAAATTACCTAACAATGTTGACACGGTAAGAAAACTTTGCTATAATAGATTAAAAATTAAACTTAACCGTCATTTGCAAGGAGAATAAAAATGAAATCTGTAATAGCGGAAATATTTTCCGGACACTGCGCCAACAATGAAACTATTGATAAGGGTGTGGATTATCAGGATATCGACGTTAAAATTGACGAGCTCTGCGAAAGATTTAAAAAGGGGTTGAACAAAGAGCAGATTATAAGCTTTGAAAAAATACGCAATATGCAATACGAGCTCGAAGCGGTGACGGAAGAGGTGCACTTTAAAGAAGGATTTAAACTGGGCTTGAAAACAGGAGTTGAAACTTTTAAGGATTAATTCAATAAATTAAAAATAATGTCCGCCGTGCGTTAAGCAAGGCGGACTTTTACGTTTATAAAGTTTATGAATAATAGCCGACCGCGCCCTTAAATATGGCATAAGCGATTTTTTTCTGATATTCGGGAGAAATTAAAAGCGCCTCGTCCTCAACGTTGGATAAAAAACCGCACTCCACGATAACGGAAGGGCTTTCGGTGCACTTTAACATATAATAATCGCCTGCAAGCGCCTCGTTTTCGCTTGCGCATTCATCCATTGCGTTTAAAGAACTTTGTATATCTGCGGCAAGCAATTTTCCGCTTTCGCTGTTTTTATCGAAGAACACGGTTCCGCCGCGGCGGGAGGGGATAGGGCAAAAATTCTGATGAATTGAAATTACCATGTCCGCTTTGCTGGTTGTTATTATCTCCTTGCGCTTTTTCATATCGCGCATCTTAAAGCCCTGACTTGCCGAACCGTAAAGACCTGCGTTTGTTTTTCTCGTCATAACCACCGTAAAACCCGCGTCGGTAAAATATCCTTTAAGCTGTTTTGCTATGGCAAGATTTATATCGCTTTCTTTTTCCTTTGTTTTTACGCCGAGCACTCCGGCGTCAACTCCGCCGTGTCCGGCGTCGATTACTATTACTTTTTCGCTGACGGAAGATGCGGTAGAGACCGCAGAACCGCAGGTTAAACCGATTATCACACCCAAAACCGCAATGACTGCGGCAAAAACAAACACACTCTTTTTAACGCTTATAATTTTCACGCTATATACTATGGATTTATTGCATTTTTTATGATTGTGTGGTAAAATATTAACCGTATAAATTGTGTTTTTACACAAAAAAGATTATAAAAAATGTCAAAAACAAGCTTATTTTCAACAATAGCCGAGCGCGAGGCTAAAAATTTAAGTCCGGTTACTCTCGCCTTTTTGGGGGACGCCGTTTATTCTCTGTTTATAAGGGAAAAATACGTGCTTGAAGCTGATTACCCTTCGGGAACTCTGCAAAAACTGACTGCGGGAGAGGTTTCGGCGCACGGACAGAACATAGCGTTGGAGCGGATTAAAAATCTTTTTACCGAAGAGGAGGAGGCGATTTTTAAGCGCGGCAGAAACGCGAAAAAGCCCACGCACAGCAAGCACGCGACAATTTCGGAATATAATAATTCAACCGGATTCGAGGCTGTTTTGGGATATCTGTATCTTACGGGGCAGTATAAAAGAATAGAAGAACTGTTGGAAGGGGAATAATGAAAACAGAAGGAAGAAATCCCGTTTTTGAGCTTTTGAAGACGGATAAGACGATAGATAAAATTCTGCTTGAAAAAAATCCGCAGGGCAGCCTGAATAAAATTTTTGCCGAAGCCCGCAGGTTGGGCGTGCGCGTTCAGGTTGTGGACAGGCGGGTTTTGGATAAGGAGAGCACGGAGGGCAGACATCAGGGAGTAATTGCCTTTACTACCGACTTTAAATATGCGTCAATTGATGATATATTGGGGGCAAAGAGCGAAAACGGCAGTCTTGTTATCCTTTGCGACGGCATCGAGGACGTGCATAATTTAGGTTCGATTATAAGAGTTGCCGAGTGCGCGGGCGCCGACGGAGTGATAATTCCTTCAAACAATTCCGCAAGCGTGACCGAGGCCGTGATACGCATTTCGGCAGGCGCGGCGGAGCATATGAAGGTGGCTAAAGTCAATTCGATTAACCGCGCTGTGGACGTGTTGAAAAAGGCGGGCTATTGGCTTTACGCCTTGGAGGCAGACGGTAAGAGCATTTACGAAACCGACCTTTCGGGCAACGTGGCTCTGGTTATAGGCGGCGAGGACAGCGGGGTTAAAAGGCTCACACGCGAAAAGTGCGATTTTACCGTTTCGCTCCCCTTAAAGGGCAAAGTAAATTCTTTGAACGCGTCGGTTGCGTTGGGAATTGCCGCTTATGAAGTTTTGAGAAGAAAACAATGACCGACGAAGAAAACGTTGTACTTGCGCGCGGCGGTAACAAGGCGGCGGAAGAAATTTTACTTAATAAATACACTCCGCTTGTAAAGGCGGTGGCCGCAAGGTTTTTTTTGTACGGCGGCGAACCCGAAGACCTTGAGCAAGAGGGAATGGTGGGGCTGTATTCGGCAATCAACGGTTTTGCGTCGGGCGGCGCGTCGTTTTCCGCTTATGCTTACGTGTGTATACGCAACGCGGTGCTAAGCGCGGTTAAAAAGAGCAACGGCGACAAATACTCGGCTTTGAATAATTTTGTGCCTATCGTTGAAATCGGCGGAAAAGTTGCGCCGAAGAGTCCTGAAGACGAAGTTATTTTAAGCGAAAACAGACGCGAGTTTCTTCAAAAAATTTCGAAAAATCTGTCTTCGCTCGAATTTAAAGTAACCGTGATGTATGTGGACGGGATGAGCGTAACCGAAATTTCGGCCGCTCTCGAAAAACCGCCCAAAAGCGTATCCAACGCGCTTGCGAGGGCTAAGCGCAAATTAACGGAGCTGTATTCCGATTGAATCGGCAAAAGGAGAAAACAATGTCCTATCTCGCATTTTACAGAACGTTCCGGCCAAACACTTTTGATGAAGTCGTCCGTCAGGAACACATAGTGCGCATTCTTAAAAACCAGATAGAAACCGACAAGGTGGGACACGCGTACCTCTTTTGCGGTCCGCGCGGAACGGGCAAAACCACGCTTGCCAAAATTTTTGCACGCGCTGTTAACTGTAAAAACCCCGTAAACTGTTCGCCTTGCGGAAAGTGCGAAGCTTGCAAAGCCTTGAAAGACGGTGCGGGACTGGATATTTACGAAATCGACGCTGCGTCTAACAACGGAGTTGACGAAATGCGCGACCTGCGTGAAAAGGTGCAATATCCGCCTGTTGCCGGCAGATTTAAGGTTTATATTATCGATGAAGTCCATATGCTGACGGCTTCGGCGTTCAACGCCGTTTTAAAAACTTTGGAAGAGCCGCCCCGCCACGCGGTGTTTATTCTTGCGACAACCGAACCGCAGAAAATCCCCGCAACGATACTCTCGCGTTGTATGCGATTCGATTTTAAGCTGATTCCTCAAAAGGATTTGGAGGACTTAATCAAATCAGTATTTCAGAGAGTTGGAAAGGAGTATGAAGAAGCTGCGGTCGCCGCAATTGCGCGGGCTGGTGCCGGCAGTGCAAGAGACAGTCTTTCGATTGCCGATATGTGCGCGTCTTATTCGCGCGGGAAACTGACTTATGATGACGTGAATACGGTTTTGGGCGGCGCCGATTTGGCTAAAACGGCTGATATATGCGGGGCAATCTTGAAAGAGGACGCTTCCGCCGCATTGAAACTTACCGAAGACGTGCTTTCGGCGGGAAAGAGCGCGGGGTTGTTGTTAAAGTCTATGCTTTTGTTTTTAAACGACTGCGCTATAATAAAAATGTGCCGTTCGGCGCGGGATATAATCAGTTTGCCGGAGGAATCATATAATAAAACAGCCGGAATCGCTAATGTTGCGGACGGACATAAAATTTTGAGAGTAACCGAAATTTTAACCGCCGCGGAAAACGATTTGAGATATTCCGCAAGCGGCAGAATTACGTTGGAAACGGCTGTTTTGAAGTGTACTCTTCCGCAGGCGGATTATAATATAGACGCTTTGATAGGCAAAATAAATGCTCTGGAAAAGAAACTGGAAGAGTTGAAAACACTGCCGCTGCGTGAATTGCCCCGCGAATATCAGGCGAATAACGCGATTGTTAAGCCCAAAGAGGGAGTTGACACACCGGAAACGAAAGAGACGTGTTCGGCGAAACAACCCGTTAAACCCGTTCGTAAGGCGGAGCCGGAGGAACAGGTTTCAAAAACGGATTTTAAAAAGTCCGACACGCTTTTGGAAGAGGTCGGAGCAAGTCCGTTTGAACAGCGGGAAAGTTCGGGCGGGACCGTGCAACCTCTTTTGTGGGAGAACAACACGGGAACGGTAAAAGCCGGCAGTCTTACCGAAGACGGTAAAAAGTCTGTGTTTGCAAAGTTTATCAGAAGTTTGCGCACTGTTCATAAAAACGCGGTTCTTTTTACTTTGTGTATGGATTTGGAGAGTGTGTTCGAGGGGGATAAACTCGTTCTTTTAACCGATAACGAAACGGTTAAAAAAGCGCTTGCGAGAACTGATAATGCAAACTTTGTAGCAGAAGTTCTGGCGGAACTGGGAGTGAACGATTACGAAGTTCGTCTTAAAGCGCGAGGAGAAAATCCTTACGATAAGGCGCTGGGCGAACTGAAGCAAAATTTCAGCGGCACCGACATAGAAATAAAATAAATAATTTGAACGGGAGTTTTTAATATGGCCGGATTTAAAGGCGGCATGGGCAACATGCAAAATCTTATGCGCGAAGCGCAGAAAATGCAGGAACAGATGCAGGAAGCAGACAAAGAGCTTGAAGAAATGGAAGTCGTAGGGCTTTCGGGCGGCGGCGAAGAGGGAGACGAAACCGTCGTTGTATATATGAACGGGAAAAAGATAATAAACGGCATAGAATTCGGCAGTAAGCTTTCCTCGCTTGTGGACATAACCGACGAGGACGACGTTGAAATGCTTGAAGATTTGATTATGGCGGCAATCAACGACGGATATAAAAAAGCCGATAAGGAGTATGAAGAGAAGATGGGTCCTTACGCCAAAGCCAAAGGGCTTTTCTAAATTGATTGTTACTTGCAAATATCACACTTTTTGCAAGCAGACCTAATTTGCCAATACTTTTGCCTGTCGCACCGAGGGCAAAGCCGTAGCGGACTGAGGGATAGAAACCCTAAAAATCACGGAAAGTAGCAGGCGCACAAGACGGAATTTTCACGAGGAATATTTTATGGATATTTTTATTGAACCCATAGGCAGACTTATAAATCAGTTTTCAAAACTACCGGGAGTAGGGAAAAAGACGGCTCAGCGCTACGCTTATAAAGTGATTTCAATGTCGGACGCAGAAGCTGCAGAGTTTGCCGAAAGCATTTTAAACTGCAAGCGCAAGGTGCGCTATTGCAAGACGTGCGGAAATTTTACCGAAGACGACGAGTGCGCAATCTGCCGAACGCGCCAAAGCTCGACAATCTGCGTTGTGAAAGAACCGAAAGACGTAATAGCAATGGAAAAGCTGCACGAGTTTAAAGGCGTTTATCATGTTTTGCACGGGGTAATCAGCCCGATGGACGGCGTAGGACCGAACGACATACGCATAAAGGAGCTTTTGGCTCGCGTAAACGGTTCGGTGGAGGAAGTTATAATGGCGACCAATCCCGACGTGGAAGGCGAAGCCACTGCAATGTACATTGCAAAACTTTTAAAGCCTTTGGGCGTAAACGTGACGCGTCTTGCTCACGGCATACCCGTCGGCGGCGAACTTGAATATACCGACGAAGTAACATTATCACGCGCGCTGTCCGAAAGAAAAAGCATATAAAATATTTAAAACTTCAACATATTCGGGGGTCTATTTTGAAAATTTCAGTTTTAGGCTGCGGCCGCTGGGGTTCGTTTATCGCATGGTATCAGGCAACTCAGCTTAAAAATCAGGTTATCAGCTGGGGACCGCAGGGCGATTATTCTTACGAAATTTTGAAAAACACGGGCAAAAACGATTACGTTACGCTCGATAAATCCATTACGCTTACGTGCGATTTGAAGTACGCCGTAACCGAAAGCGATGTCATTATAATTTCGATATCCTCGCAGGGGTTGCGCGGCTTTATGAAAAAAATAACCGCGCACCCCGTAAAGGATAAAATTTTCGTGCTGTGTATGAAGGGCATCGAAACGCATACCGGCAAACGGCTTTCGGAAATTTTAATTGAAAGCGGGATAGAAAAGGACAAAATCGCCGTTTGGGTAGGTCCGGGGCACATTCAGGCTTTTACGCAGGGCATTCCCAACTGTATGGTAATAGACAGTTACAACCAAGAACTCACGCGCTATATCGCCGATAATTTCAAGAGCAACTTAATCCGCTTTTATTACGGCAACGACATAATAGGCACCGAATTCGGCGCGGCGGCAAAAAACGTTTTGGGTATTGCCGCGGGCGTGCTGGACGGAAGCGGCTACGTAAGTTTAAAGGGTCCTTTAATGGCGCGAGGCGCATACGAAGTGGGCAAATTAATTCAAGCAATGGGCGGAAAATTTTCCTCCGCTTACGGTCTGGCGCATTTGGGCGATTACGAAACCACACTGTTTTCGGAATATTCCCACAACCGCCGCTACGGCGAGATGATGTCGCAGGGGCACAAGTTTGACAAGCTCGCCGAAGGCGTTATGACGGCAAAGGCAATGAAGGAGCTTGGCGACAAATATAAAATCGAACTGCCGATAACCAATGCGGTTTACGAAGCGTGCTTTCTTTCCAACCCGTTTGAGAGCGGCGACGGCGCAAACAGCTGTATGCAGATAATTTTAAAACTCTTCGACAGGGAAACTAAAAGCGAATTTTAAAGATGCACGGCAAAAAAATTTATATACTGTTTGCTATTTTGGGAATGGCGGTGTTAATCGTCTGCTTTGTCGTCGGCGCGCTCAACCAACTTGACTGGCTCATTTTAACGGGCTTCGGCGTATGCGCTGCCGATTTTATTATCGTGGGAGCAATTTATAGCGTTAAGTTTATCCGCGGGCTCAACGCGGAATTAAAGGAAAACGCCCAAAAAGAGCGCACTCCCGAAACGGAACCGGAACTTCTTGACAGAATAAATTCGTCAACCGATAAAGAAGAGAGCTTAAAGGCGCAGGCTGTGTATTACTCCGGCGGCGCGGAAAACGCAGGCGAATTAATTGCCTCTGCATTCGGCTTTACCAAAGAAGGTAAAGAGGCTTTTAAAAAAGCTTCAACAGGTGAAAAGGCAAAAGTAATAATTCTATTCGTGTGGTTTGGAATTACGCTTTTAACTTTTTTCGTTGGCATAACTCTTTCAAACCTCAAAATTCAGCCCGCAGGATTTATAACTATGGGAGTCGGCGGCGGGTCGTTCTTTTTAACTATAATCGGCGCGGTGACATATAGCTTAATCGAGCGCCGCATATATTTTAACTCAAAGCCGCCGAAAATGACGGCGCCGTCCAAGAGAAAAATAAGAATGGGTGTTGTTAAACGCTGTGAAATTCACAGTCAGCACAAGGCAGGCGGCCGCACGCCGCGGATAAGCGGCACCCTATACCAAATCTGGGTATGGACATCGGATAAAGAACCGCTTGTCCGTTTGATTTGTTCTAAAAGGTACCAAAAATATGATAGAGTCAGGTTTTACGAAGGTCGCGGATTGCGAATAAAACGCAGAATTATTGAAGAGTAAATTTCAGTTAAAAATTAAACGTAACTCACATTATTATAAAAATTTGATTTCAAGGTTTAAATACGGTTGCTTTTTGTCGGCAACCGTATTAAAATTTTATAGTAAATTTTAAAAGGACAAACATATTCGATGTTAAGAGAAGATTTAAGAAACGTGGCGATAATCGCGCACGTTGACCACGGCAAGACGACGCTTGTGGACGCAATGTTAAAACAGAGCCACACCTTCCGCGATAACCAGTCGGTTGAAGAGCGTGTAATGGATTCGGGCGATTTGGAAAGAGAGAGGGGCATAACCATTCTCGCAAAAAATACGTCGTTGCATTACAACGGCGTTAAGGTGAACGTTGTGGATACTCCGGGACACGCGGATTTTTCGGGAGAGGTTGAACGCGTAATGATGATGGTAAGCGGCGTTCTCGTTTTGGTGGACGCGGCGGAAGGTCCTATGCCGCAGACGCGTTTCGTCGTTCAGAAGGCGCTTGAAATGGGACACAAGCTGATAATCGTCGTCAATAAAATCGACCGTCCGGACGCGCGATTAAACGAAGTTCAGGACGAAATTTTAGAGCTTTTATTAGAGCTTGACGCAACTGACGACCAGCTTATGAGCCCAGTGGTTTGGTGCTCCGGCAGGGACGGCACGGCAACTTTGGACTTGAACACGCCCGGCAAGGATTTAACGCCGTTGTTTCAGACGATAATAGACCATATTCCGCCAATGGAAGTGGACGCCGCGGGCGCGGGGCAAGTGCTCGTTTCGTCAATTGACTATAACGACTACGTCGGCAGAATAGGTATAGGCAGAATAGAGCGCGGCTCGATTAGGCAGGGGCAGGGCGTGGTTGTTTGCAATTATAACAACGTACAGCTCCGCGAAAACGGAAAAATCGTCAATTTGTATCAAATAGAGGGTTTAAACCGCGTTCCTTGCGAAAGTGCGCAAGCGGGCGACATTGTTTGCTTTTCGGGGCTTGAAAAAATAAATATAGGCGACACGGTGTGTTCGCCCGAAAACGTTGAAGCGCACAAGTTCGTTAAAATAACCGAACCTACGGTTGAAATGACTTTTTCCGTCAACGATTCGCCTTTTGCCGGCAAAGAGGGCAAAATGGTCACGACACGACATCTGCGCGACAGACTTTTTAAAGAGCTTTTAAAGGACGTTTCGCTCCGCGTTGAGGAAACCGGCTCGGCGGACAGCTACCGCGTTTGCGGCAGAGGGGAAATGCACCTTTCGATTTTAATCGAAAATATGCGCCGCGAGGGTTACGAATTTCAGGTTTCCACGCCACGCGTAATGTATAAAGAAATCGACGGCGTAAAGCACGAGCCTATGGAAAAGTTGATTGTTGACGTTCCCGACGACGCGACGGGCGCGGTTTTCCAGAGTATGGGTAACCGCAAGGGCGAGCTGTTGCATATGAGCGCAATCGGAACGCGTACGAGATTGGAATTTATTATACCCGCGCGCGGCTTGTTCGGTTATAAGTCCGAATTTTTAACCTCTACAAAGGGCGAGGGCGTTATGAACAGCGTGTTCTTCGAATACCAGCCGTTCAAGGGTGAGCTTTCACGACGCAGTACGGGTTCTTTAATCGCCTTCGAAACGGGCGAAGCGGTAACTTACGGGCTTTTTAACGCGCAGGGCAGAGGAACTCTTTTTATCGGCGCCGGTACGCCCGTATACGAGGGAATGGTAATCGGTGAAAGCCCCAAGAGCGAGGACATTAACGTAAACGTATGTAAGACAAAGCACCTTACGAACACACGTTCTTCGGCTTCGGACGACGCTTTAAGGCTAATTACGCCAAAGAAAATGAGTTTGGAAGAGTGTCTTGAATTTATCGGCGACGACGAACTTTTAGAGGTCACCCCCAAGAGCATACGAATAAGAAAGCGGATTTTAAACAGCGAATTAAGGGCGAAAGCTAACGCTAAACTCAAAAAAGGTCTTTCTTAAAACACATATAAGCTACGCATAACTTTGTTGTGCCTGCTTTTCTGAGTTTTGTGTAATCGTAATTGCTCCCGCAATCCGGCATATTGTTGATTATAAAAACATATAAATATACCACTCAAACGAGTGGTATTTTTTTATTGAGGTGAAGTATGGAAGAGGGGCACAGTCTTAATATCGAACAGTGTAAAAAGATTTCGGCTACGGCAATATCAAGCGTGGACAGCTTTTCGCAACATCAGATTGTTTTAAGTTATTCCGGCGGCAGAATAGTGGTTGCGGGCAGTGGAATGAAGATAGTCAATTTTTCAAAAACAAGCGGCTCTTTTGCCGCAACGGGCACAATAACTGGCGTAAAATATCTTGCCGCCGGCGGTTCCTTAAAACAAAAACTTTTTAAGTAGGGGATATTCAAGTCTATGTTTGTTAAAATTAATAAACGGCGCAAGCAAAAACCCGCTTGCGGACCCCGTAGTCCGGGTAGGGCGAATGCCTGTAAATTATATAACTGTTTGCTAATTAATTTGCGGGCAGAGGGCGAGTAGATATTAAAATCACGGCAAGTCGCAGCCGCGGAACAGGCGGGATTTGCGTGAGGTAGATAATGCAAATTTTTATTTTTATCATATGTATGTTCTGCGGGATACTAAGCGGAATAGTTTACGACGTTTTATACGTTGCGCGGTGTTTTGTGTGCGGCACGGATAAATCCGCTTATACCGTAAAAGACAAAATCTTTTTAATAGCCGCGGACGTTTTGTATTGTCTGGTATTTGCGGCGGGTTTTGTGTTTGTTTCGGTTATGTTCGATTTTTCATCTCTTAGGTTATATATGCTTTTGGGGTGTCTTGCCGGCGCTTTCGTTTATTTAAAAAGTTTTCACATAATCGTTGCATTTTTGATAAATAAAGCTTATAATAAATTTACGAAGTTTAAGGAGAAACACGTTGAAAAGCGAAAAAAGAACCCGCATGTTTGCCGCGGTGACGGTAAACGTCATACTTTTAATCTTCATTCTCGCCGCAGTGGTAATTTATCAGCTCGCGGTAATCATAGACGCTACGCGCCAAAAGGCGCAAATTCAAACAGAAATAGCGCGTCTTGAAGAGGAAATAGGAAATAAAAAGGGCGAACTTGATTTTTATCAGTCTTTGGAACTTTTAGAAGACGAGCAGTATAAAGCGTATCTTTTGTCGCTTGCTCTTCAGAACGGTTACAGATTCCCCGACGGCAAATGATTTTAAAATAAACGTATGAAGATTTTTGCAATAGATATCGGTTCGAATTCCGTCCGCCTTGCCTGTATTGCGGACGGAAAAACTTTATACAAGCGGCTGAAAACCACGCGGCTCGGCGAAGGGCTTTCGCAAACCGGGAAAATTTCGCAACAGGCAATCGAGCGCACCGCAAGTGCAGTAAGCGATTTTATCGGGTTTGCAAAAAACGAGGGCGCGGACAGGCTTTTCGCCTTTGCGACAGCCGCGGTGCGTTCGGCGGAAAACGGCGCGGATTTTACTGCACGCGTTAAAGAACTTTGCGGTGTGACCGTGGACGTTATTTCGGGCGAGGAAGAGGCGAATTGCGGCATTTTGGGCGCTTTACAGGGCGGCGACGGCGGAATAATCGACGTCGGCGGAGCGAGCACTGAGGTAACCGTGCAGTCTGGCGGAAAAACGCTGTATTCAAAGAGCCTTGATTTGGGCGCCGTTCGTCTTTTCGACCTCGCGGGGCGCGACAAGGCAAGGCTTGAAAAGGTTATCGAAGAAAAAATAACGAACTACGGCGATTTTTGTGCAACGCAATTCAATATGTACGCAATAGGCGGCACGGCCACAACGCTTGCTTCCGTAAAGCACGGCTTAAAGGTTTACGACCCTGCAATTACACACGGTACGGTTTTAACGCAAAACGAAGTAAAGGAGCTTGCCGCAAAATTTTTGCGGCTTTCCGTTGAAGAGGTGCGGGCGCTAAACGGAATGGAGCCGCGCCGTGCCGACGTAATCGGCGGCGGATGTTTGCTTTTGTACAACATTATGAAACGTTTTGGTATAAACGATATAACCGTTTCCGAAAGCGATAATTTAGAGGGTTACGTCCTGTTAAAGGAGGGCGTGCTATGAAATGGCGGGATTATATTTTTCCGGTTTTCGGCTATGTAATATGGCTTGTCGGTTGTTGCCTGCGCTGTCCGCAGGTTTATGGCTGGTGGACTGCGGCAATCATAGCGGGTGCGGTGCTGGCTTTCCCTTTGTCTGTGGTTTTACATGAATTCGGGCATATGCTTTTCGGTGCATTGGTTAAAATAAAAGCCGTGCCGTCGTTTAAAATATTTGGTTCCTCAAGCTGTAAAATAATACCCAAAACAGATAAAAGTCTAAAACAACGCATTGTTTTTACCGCGTTGGGCGGACTGATAGTTAATTTTGCCTTAGTTGTCTTTAGTATAATCGCAATGATTGACGCTGTTGGGTTGCCGTTCTGGGCTTCCGTATTTTTCCCTTCGTGCTGGTATCTTACAGCGTTAAACGCTTTGCCGTATACTTACGGCGAGGGTAAAACGGACGTAGCCGTTATATGTGAGTTGGTTCAGGACGAGCCGTCATCAAAGGTTATGCTTGCGGTATTAACCGTTCAAGCCCGTGTTTTAAACGGAACTCCTATTGAACAAATCGATAAAGAACTGTTGTTCGGCGTTCCGCAAATTCAAGAGGACGACCCCGCTTTTATATCGCTGACCGAACTTAGGTATGAGTATTTCAAAGCCAAAGGCGAAGAGGAGCAAGCGGAAAAATTCAAAACACGATTTGAAGAATTAAAAAAAGAATATATGTAAAAAATAAGCCGACGGCGCGGTTGCTTTTGCAACCGCGCCGTTTTTTAGTAATTCTAAGCGTAAGTAGAGAGTTCGTCAGTTAATTTTATAGAGACGTCCAAAGCAGTGTGGGCATAGCCAATGCTCCATTTTTGCGCGCGCTTTGCACACGTGGTTTCCGCAATCTCCGCACTCTAAAAAATTATTGATATCGAATGTTTTAAAAGTGTTTCCGCACTTGAATTTTTCCATAAAAAAATTATGTGAAAAATGAAAAATTTAATGCGAAATTTTCAATAATTTCTTCAAACACTTTACTTCGATTATATAATATGGTATAATAAACCAAATGAAAAAATTTTTCAGAGAGGTGACAATATGCCTGAAAAAGTAGAATCTAATTACGACGCCAATTCGTTGCGCGCGCTGAAAGGTTTGGAGCCCGTGCGCGAGCACCCCGGCATGTATATCGGACCCACCGATGAAAAGGGACTTCACTGTCTTGTAAGGGAAGTTATAGACAACTCGATAGACGAGGCGCTCGCAGGTTACTGCGATACCGTAAACGTTATTATAACCGAAGACGGTTCTTGCTCCATAAAGGACAACGGCAGGGGTATTCCCACCGGCATCAACGCCGACGCGGGAATAAGCGGCGTGGAGCTTGCGCTCACCAACTTAAACGCGGGCGGCAAATTCGGCGGCGGCAATAAGGCGGGCGGTTATAAAATATCTTCCGGTCTACACGGCGTGGGCGTTTCCTGCGTTAACGCGCTTTCGGATACGCTTATTGCCGAAGTGTGCCAGAACGGGCACGTTTACAGGCAGGTTTATCATTGCGGCATACCCGAAGAACCCTTAAAAATCGTCGGCGATACCGATGCGACGGGCACCACGATTACTTTCCACCCCGACGCAACCATTCTGGAAACTACGGAGTTCAATTACGACACGTTAAAAACGCTTTTAAGAGAACTTTCATATTTGAATAAGGGCTTAAAGCTCACTTTAACCGACCGCCGCGGCGAAAAGGAACGCCACGACGAGTTCTGTTACGAGGGCGGCGTTGTGCACTTTATCGAGGATATCAATAAGGGCAAGCAAACGCTTTTCGAAAAGCCGGTTTACTTTGAAGAGAGCGAAGGCGACGATAAATTTTTAGAAGTTGCCATTCAGTACAACGACGGCTATTCCGAACAGATTTTCCCTTTCTCCAACAACATTCGACAGCCGGACGGCGGCACGCATCTGGACGGATTTAAAGCCGCGCTCACAAAGGTGATAAACGACGCTGGCAAACGTCTTAATATTTTAAAAGAAAACGACAAACTTTCCGGCGACGACGTGCGCGAGGGTATAACCGCAGTCGTTTCGGTTAAAATAGCGGACGCTCAATACGAAAGCCAAACCAAGGCTAAGCTTTGCTCTACTTACGTAAGGGGCTTTGTGCAGAAGGCGGTAACCGATAAGTTCGGCACTTACCTCGAAGAACACCCTTCCGAAACGAAGGAGCTTATATTACGTTGTTTGACCGCGCAGAGAGCGAGGGAAGCGGCAAGGCTTGCAAGGGAAGAAACGCACCGTAAAGGCGTTCTGGAAAGCACAAAGCTCCCCGGCAAGCTTGCGGACTGTTCGGATAAGCGCCCCGAACTTTGCGAAATTTATATTGTAGAGGGAGATTCCGCGGGCGGCACGGCAAAACAGGGACGCGACAGAAGATTTCAGGCGATTTTACCCCTCCGCGGCAAGATTTTAAACGTTGAAAAAGTGCGGCTGAACCGCGCTCTCGAAAACGAAGAAATCAAAGCTATGATTACTGCGTTCGGATGCGGCATACAGGAAAACTTTGACGAAAGCAAGCTGAGATACGACAGAATAATTATTATGACCGACGCGGACGTAGACGGTTCGCACATAAGAATTCTGCTTTTGACGTTCTTTTTCCGCTATATGCGTCCGCTTGTCGAAAACGGTCATGTTTACGCGGCGCAGCCGCCTCTTTACAAGGTAACGGCAAAGGGGATTCCCGACACCTATCTTTACGACGACAAGGCGCTTGAAGAGTTCAGAAACAGTTTTGAAGGAAAGTTCGAACTTCAGCGTTATAAAGGTCTTGGAGAAATGGACAAAGAACAGCTTTGGGAAACGACGATGGACCCCGCCCGCAGAACGCTTGTAAGAATAAAAGTAGAGGACGCAATCGAAGCCGACAGGCTCTTCTCGCTTTTGATGGGCGAACAGCCTGAACTCAGAAGGCAATTCATCGAAGATAACGCAAAACTCGTTGAAGAGTTGGATGTATAAAGGAGGGACGCGAAGATATGGCAAAGAAAACAACCAGCGCAGAGCTGACCGAAGAATTTAAACGCACTCTCGAAATGACCAAACTTCTCGACAGAGAGGTTGACGAAGAACTTAAAAAATCGTTCATTGCCTACGCAATGGCGGTAAACGTGTCCCGCGCTATTCCTGACGTAAGAGACGGCTTAAAGCCGGTTCACCGCAGAATTTTGTATTCTATGCACGAATTGGGCTTAACTTATGACAAACCATTCAGAAAGTGCGCGCGTATCGTCGGTGATTGCTTAGGTAAATATCACCCCCACGGCGACAGCTCCGTTTACGACGCTCTCGTAAGACTTGCGCAGGACTTTTCGATTAATTTTCCTCTTGTAGACGGGCACGGTAACTTTGGTTCCGTGGACGGCGACCCTGCCGCCGCAATGAGATATACCGAGGCAAGAATGTCAAAGCTCTCTTCCGAGATGCTTAAAGACCTCGATAAGGAAACGGTTGACTTTTACCCTACGTTCGACGACACGGGATTACAGCCCTCGGTTCTGCCTGCGCGTTTCCCCAATATGCTGGTAAACGGTTCCGACGGTATAGCCGTCGGTATGGCTACAAATATTCCTCCGCACAACCTTGCGGAGTGTATCGACGGCGTAATCGCCTTAATAGATAACCCCGATATAGACGTGGACGGGTTAATGGAATATATAGTAGCCCCCGACTTTCCTACGGGTGCGCTCATAATGGGCAGAAGCGGCATTAAAAAGGCTTACAGAACGGGACGCGGCAGCATAATAATCCGTTCCCGTTGCGAAATAGAGGAATACCAAAGCGGCAATCAGACAAGAACGCGCATAGTCGTTACAGAAATACCTTATCAGGTTAACAAGGCAAGGCTTGTAGAAAACATAGCCGACTTGGTTAAAAACAAGAGGATAGATGGAATTTCTGACATCCGCGAAGAATCCGATAGAGACGGTATGCGTATCGTTGTCGAAGTCAAAAAAGACGCGAACGCGCAGGTTGTTTTAAACCTTTTGTACAAGCACACAAATCTGCAGGTTTCCGACGGCATAATAATGCTTGCTCTCGTTGACGGCACGCCAAGGATATTAAATCTTAAAGAGTGCCTCTATTACTATCTTGAACATCAAAAGGAAGTAATTGTCCGCCGTACTAAGTATGATTTGAATAAAACCGAAGAGCGTGCGCACATTTTGCGCGGTTTGGTAATAGCTCAGGCGAGTATAAACGAAGTAGTTGAGGTCTGCAAAAACGCAAGAGACAAAACGGATTGCGTTCAGCAGCTTGTGGCAAACTTCGAACTCGACGAAAGGCAAGCCACAGCGGTTGCTGAATTAAGACTTTTCAGAATTTCGCACCTTGAAGTAGATAAACTAAACGAAGAACTGAACTCGCTTGAAAATCAAATTGCGGACTTTAAAGATATTCTTGCGCACGAAAGCCGCGTGCTTGAAATTATAAAGAACGACCTTTTGGAAGTAAAGCGCAAATTTCCTTCGGCAAGACGCACTGAAATTTCCACCGAATTTACCGGCGACATTGAGGACGCGGATTTAATACCTGTAGAGCAGGTAGTTGTTTCAATGACTCATTCGGGCTATGCAAAACGTCTTCCTGTCGCCGAATACCGCGCGCAACACCGCGGTGGCAAGGGCATAACGGGACACAAGCCCAAGGAGGAGGATTTTGTAGAGCGTATGTTCGTCTGCTCCTCGCACGACGATTTACTCTTATTCTCAACCTTAGGTAAAGTTTACAGAATAAAGGCTTTTGAAATTCCCGAGGCGGCGCGTACCGCCCGCGGCAGAGCAATGGTAAACCTTGTGCAGATAGCGCAGGATGAAAAGATTACCACGATAATCCCCGTTAAGGAAAAGGAAGGGTACATTGCCTTTGCAACCAAAAACGGAATGATTAAAAAGACCAGACTCGAAGAGTTTGAACGCATAAACCGCAACGGCAAAATTGCAATTAAGCTCAATGAGGGCGACGAGTTGATTTTCGTCCAGTTCACAACCGGTGAAAACGAACTTATGATAGCTTCCCGCGCGGGTAAATGTATAAGGTTCAGCGAATCGAACGTGCGTTCGATGGGTAGAGATACCGCAGGCGTACGCGCAATGAAGTTGGAGGGCGAAACCGACGCGCTTGTGGATATGCTTGTGGTGGATGAAAGCAAAGATTTGTTAACGGTAACGGCGAACGGCTTCGGTAAGCGCAGCCGGCTCGAAGATTACCGCGTTCAGGGCAGAGCGGGCAAAGGTATAAAAGCGGGAACATTTAACGAAGTAACCGGCGACCTTGTGAACCTGAAACAGGTAACCGAAGAAGACGACGTAATGCTTATCTCCGACGGCGGAACGATTATAAGAATGCACTGCGACGCAATTTCCAAATTCGGCAGAGCGTCGCGCGGGGTAAGGCTTATGCGCCTTAAAGACGGCGCGGTTGCAACCGTTGCAATAACCGAGCGCGACGACGAGGCTGAGGCGGCGGCTCCCGAAGAAACCGCAGCGGACGTCCCCGACGAGCCTGCGGAAACCGGAGAAACTTCCGAAGAGTAATAAAAAGCTTTAAAAAGAATTTTCCGCGCCGCAAAATCAGGCGGCGCGGAAAATTACTATAATCCCTTAGGCTAAACGCATTTCGGTTGATGAAATATAGTCTTTATGAATACAATATCCGATATCGAATATTTCCTTTTTCTCGTCGGTGAAAATGCAAGCAGAACCTATTATCTTGTCGGAACCGTTAAAACAACCGTCAAATAATATCTGTCGGGATTGTTTTCAAGACAGCTAAGAGCTTTTTGGAAATCGCTGTCCACATATTCCGTCGTAGGGTCGCTCCATATATTTACCGATTTGCTCGTCAAACCAAATTGCAGTAAGGATATGACAGGTCAGGTTGTTGATAATTGTACAGTTATTCTTGAAGAAGTAAGTGGTTTCTCTATTAACATGTTGAAAGTTTTCCGTTAATTACTGTCTATCATAGTTTCATAATAGCATAAACGTAATAAAAAAACAAGGATGGTTTTATGTCCTTGCTTTAATGCCAATGCCCCCGCATATATGCGGGGGCATTGCAATCTGTTTAATTATTATTTGAAACCTGACGCTTTTTATCGGTGGCGGGCATAATCACGTGCATCAGCTTTGCCAGCCAGCCTGAAAGCGGGAAGGCGGCCTCTATCACAACCACTATCGTTAGAATCTGCCCGTAATCCCATTTTAGTTCGCTCCAGCCGTCGAAGAACATATCTTCAAGCAGCGGCACTTTAAGGGTGGTTAAATATAGCGCCAGTACGCAAATGGTGAATATCGCCGCGCATAGAATCGCGCGGTAGGCGTTGAACGGCTGACAAACTCTGAAAACCATTACGAAGCCCGAGAAGGTGAGCGCTATCATACACATTGCTTTGTAGTTCGCGCCGAAAGTTTCGGGCGCTATTTCGTTTGTCAGGTACATCGACATTACGCATAGAATCATAAGTATCGCGCCCGATATCGCACCGTTCATAACGTGGGCAATAAATTTGCCCTGTACTCTGTCTTTGTTCGGTTGTAAAGACAGGAAGAACGAAGGTACGCCGATTATCGCCGTTTCCAAAAGCGTCATGTTTGCGGGGAGGAAGAGATAGGGGCGGGACATGCATATGCAAATAGTCGCCAGAATTGCCGTAAACAGCGTTTTCATTAAAAAGAGCGAGGAAGAGTTTTGGATATTGTTTATAACTCTTCTGCCCTCGGCAACTACTTTCGGCATCGAACCGAAGTTGTTGTCCATCAATACGAGGTGTGAAACGTTTCTTGCCGCCTCGCTGCCCGAAGCGACGGATATTGCGCAATCGGCTTCCTTTAAAGCGAGTATATCGTTTACGCCGTCGCCCGTCATTGCAACCGTGTTGCCCTCGGACTTAATCGAACGCACCAAAACCGCCTTTTGTTCGGGCGAAACCCTGCCGAAAACCGTGTACTTATTGGCGACGCTTTCAACTTCCTTATCGTTAAGTCCTTCAAGCGAAATAAATTTTTCCGCGTTTTTAATTCCGGCGCGGCGGGCAACTTCGGCAACTGTTACTGGATTGTCGCCCGAAATAACTTTGACCGCCACGTCGTTTTCTTTAAACCATTTAATAGTTTCAACCGCGTCTTCGCGCACGTTGTCGGCAATGGAGATAATTGCAACCGGTTTCATGACCGAAGGCAACTTTTCTCCGACGATGGCGGCGGGTGAGTGCGCCAGTACTATTACGCGCAAGCCCATCTGCGCATACTGCTTAACTATTCTCTCTACTTTTGCGGGATAAGGCTTCAAAACGAATTCGGGTGCGCCCATTGCGAAAGTGCCCAAATCGTCGAAAGTAACCGCCGAAAGCTTTCTTTTAGAAGAGAAAGGGATTTTTGCGATTCCCGCATATTTGTCCGAGAACCCGAAATGGTTGTAGAGGGCTATTGAAGTCTGGTTGTTGTTGTCCAGTTCTCTCAGCATACTGCCCATTATGTCGTTTACCGAGGCGTCGCCTATGGTATTTAATATTACCGTGTCGTTCACGCGCATTCTGCCGTCGGTTATCGTGCCGGTTTTATCCAGACATAAAACGTTTACGCGCGCAAGCATTTCAAGCGAGTACATATCCTGCACAAGCGTGTTGGATTTTGCAAGTCTTAAAATACCCACGGCAAGCGCAAGCGAGGTTAAAAGCAGCATACCCGAAGGTATCATACCGATAACGACCGTACAAGTACGCTGAATAGCGTAGTTTATGTTTGCCGAAAACAGCCCGCTGTAAACGCTGTCCGCAGTAAAAATAATATCGTCTGCGGGTAAATCTCTTACCGTTGCATAGGTCTGAATAAACGTTCCTATAGCAATGGGTATAATGAGCACTGAAACGCATTTTATAATAAGTTTCGTAGCGTTCATCAGTTCGGAGTTGGGGCGCTTATATTTTTTGGCTTTAGAAGAGAGCTTTTCGAGATAAGTTTCTTTGCCGACCTTTTCAACGCGGAACTTGCCGCTGCCGCTCGAAATAAAGCTGCCTGCATACAATAAGTCGCCGACCTGCTTTTTTATTGCTATCGATTCACCGGTTAAAAGGCTTTCGTTTACTTCAACCGTGCCTTCCGCAAGAATACAGTCGGCAGGCACCTGATTGCCAAGTTCCAGAATTAAAACGTCGTCCAGAACAAGTTCTTTAGTGGGAATTTCAATCGTTTCTCCGTCCCGCACGACTTTGACCGTATTTGCCGCCAGAATAGACAGCTTATCTATGGCGCGTTTGGAGCGGATTTCCTGTATAATACCTATTACTATATTTGCGGTTGTGATAACGATAACCAGATAGTTTGCAAACTTCTGCGTATTGGCAAGAAGCAACGCAATAAACGCCAAAAGGCACAAAAGGTTGAAAAACGTGCAGATGTTGCTTATAAAAATGCTTGCATACGAACGTGAGTATTTTTTGTTCGTATCATTGAACATAAACTGCTTAAAGCGCGTTTCAACTTGCTCGGAAGTTAAGCCCTTGTTGAGCTTCGGCGAAAATCTGTCAACTTTTGTGTTAACCGTCTTTTTGGGATGGCGTTGAAAGTACTTAAAGATTTTTTCCTTGTCAAAGGTTTCCTGCGCGTTTTCGACGGTGTTTTCCGTCTGTGCGGGAACTTGTTCGTCGCCGGGGAAAAGTGCAATCTGCACTCCTTCGGACGCGGAATTCGCATCTTCGTTTTCCGTTTCGCGGAGTTCCTTTTTTTCGGTTTCCGCCGGCTGGGGGGAGGATTCCCTGGGCGGCTTTTTGTCGTTTACTTTAAAAAATATTTTACTCATAATTCTCTTAAAACCGCGTGCATAACTTTTTAAGAGCACACAATTTTTCACTATAATATAACTATTTCAGTATAACATAAAAAAAACCGATTTTCAAGATATTTACCGCAATTTAATTGCAAATCCTGTAATTTTGATTTATAATTTAGGAAAATCTCTAAATCGGCGGAAGGTATTAAAAATGCTTGATATAAACCTTATAAGAACAAACCCCGAACTTGTAAAAGAAAACATAAAAAAGAAGTTTCAGGATAAAAAACTCGCTCTTGTGGACGAGGTTTTATTGCTTGACAAAAAGAAGCGCGAACTCCAGCAGGAGGGCGACAATCTCCGCGCCCAGCGAAACAGCCTGGCAAAGCAAATCGGCACTTTAATGCGCGAGGGAAAGAAGGAAGAAGCCGAAAAAACCAAGGAAATTTCCAAAAAGAATAACGAACGCGTTGCCGCTATTGAGGCGGAAACGGCCGAAATAGACGTAAAGCTTAAAAAGGATATGATGGCGATTCCCAACATAATCGCCGCCGACGTGCCCGTGGGCAAGGACGATTCTGAAAACGTTCAGGGTGAAGTGTTTTTAAAAGCCGAGGAAAAGACTTTCGAAGTTCCCTATCACCTCGATATCCTTGAAAGCTTAAACGGAATAGATTTAGACAGCGCAAGAAGAACGAGCGGCAACGGATTTTATTACTTAACGGGCGATATCGCGCGTTTACATTCCGCGGTTTTGTCGTACGCCCGCGACTTTATGATTGACAAGGGATTCACCTATTGTATTCCCCCTTATATGATAAGAAGCGACGTCGTTTCGGGCGTAATGAGCTTTGAAGAAATGGACGGAATGATGTATAAAATAGAGGGCGAGGACTTGTATCTGATAGGTACCTCCGAACACTCTATGATTGGCAGATTTATGAACACCGTTCAGCCGGAAAGCGCTCTGCCGTATACTTTAACTTCGTACTCTCCCTGTTTCAGAAAGGAAAAGGGCGCTCACGGCATAGAGGAACGCGGAATTTACCGCATTCATCAGTTCGAAAAGCAGGAAATGATAGTAATTTGCAAGCCCGAAGAAAGCGATATGTGGTATGAAAAGCTTTGGCGCTACACCGTTGAATTATTCGTTTCCATGCAAATACCCGTAAGGCAGCTTATTTGCTGTTCGGGCGACTTGGCAGACTTAAAGTATAAGAGTTGCGACATAGAGGCTTGGAGCCCCCGCCAAAAGAAATATTTCGAGGTGGGAAGTTGTTCCAACTTAACCGACGCGCAGGCAAGAAGGCTTGGAATAAGATATAAGTCGGCAAGCGGTAAAAACGAGTTTTGTCACACGCTCAACAACACCGTAGTCGCACCGCCGAGAATGTTGATTGCATTCCTCGAAAACCATTTACAGCCTGACGGCAGTGTGTTTATTCCCGAAGTTCTCCGTCCGTATATGGGTGGCAAAGATAAAATTTCACCTAAAAAATAAAGTTTTTTCAATAATTACGTTGGTTTAAACATTGTCGTCTTCGAGCGCATGCGGGAAATCTTTTTAATAAAACCAAACGAAAATGGAACGGAATTTTCCGTTCCATTTTTTAATAGCTTTTTCAGTTCCAAATTTGCGGTTTATCGTTTTCGCAGTGCCAGTAATTGCCGCCCATTGAGCTTCCGTTCCTTTAAAATAAATGCTTTCAAGCGCATTGCAATATTTAAAAGCGCTTGATTCTGAAATATAAGTCAGATTTTTGCCAAAAATCACAGTTTTCAGCTTTTCACAGCGATAAAACATATTGCTGTGCAATTCCGTTACGCCGTCGGGAATAGCTATTTCGGTTAAATTCAAACACCCGTAAAATGCCTGTCCGCCGAGCTTTTGTAAATTTGCGCTCAAATTTCTTTAATTCCGTTCTGCATTTCAACGCGTTTAAGGTTGTTGCAATACGCAAACGCCAAAATTTTTATTGCGGATATGCCGTCGTGTATTTTTACGGAAGCAATATTTGTGCCTCTGAACGCTTGATTGCCTATTTCGGTTACGGGCAAGCTGTTATAATCGCGCGGAATTATTATGTCGGCGTCCGAGCATTCGCCGATACCGCTTACGGAATAAGTTTTTAAATCTTGATTTAGCTTATATTCTAAACCTTGATACCCGCACACCTAAGGTCGGGTGCAGCCGCATAAGCAGTTTCGTACGTATATCCGCCCGCAGAGCCGTCGCCGTTGCCGTCGCCGCACGCGGTCAAGCCCAAGGGGAGTGCAAGCGCAAGGCATAAAGCTATTGAAGCTCAAAATTTTTTCTTCATAAAAACCTCTTTTTTGCGGATAAAATAAAAGCGCCCTTTAAGGGCGCTCCGCAAGTGTACCCTTTAAGTTGCGCTAATTTCACTGAACAGGGAAATATAAGATACAACCGTGCCGAGTTGTAGCCCTACTACAAAATTAAATTAGCGCAATCTCTTTTAACACTTTTTAGAGACTTTTTCAATACTTTATTTAATTAATTTTTTATTTTAAACACTTTTTCAGTTTGTTATAGGTTAAAAAGTTGGTTTTAAAGTCTTTTTCGCGGAGTTTTTGCAGGTTAGCCGCCGTAAACCGCTTTTGCATTGCAATATATAAAACTATGTTTTGTTTTAATTTCAAATCAAACTCTTTAAGATAGTCGGCGGGAATTTCTCCTTTGTGTACGGATATGAGCGCCTCCGTATAAAATATTATCAGTTTGTTGCACAGCAAGTCGAAAGCGTAAGTAAACACGTCTTTTTGCAGTCTTGCTCTGCATTTTTTGAATTCGTCGAGAACCTTTTTAAGTCGCTCGTTATCTTTTTCGGAATAGTAGTTTGATGAAGATTTTAGTGCAAAAGGCTTTAATTTTGTGCTTTCAATGCTCTTTGCGCCCAGAATTGCATAAAACTCGGTCGAAAATTTGTCGTTTTCCGATTTAAGCGCGTCCTTAAATAATGCAGATTTAACCGCCGTGCCGCCGTCAAACGCGATTAAATCTGCCGGCGAATCGTTCAAAACGTTTAAAATCGACTTTGAATCGGTTATTTCAAATTCGCCGTCCGTAAGAATTACGTATTTGGATTTCGATTGTTTTATTCCGTTTTCAATAATTTCGTGCGGGGTGCGGTTTTCGTCTGTATAAAGAATTTCCATCTCGTCGCAGGGCGGTGAAATTTCTTTACATGGCGCGCACACAAGCACGGTTAACAGTTTTTTCATACGCAAAAATTATAGTATAAACTTTTTCAAAAGTCAATATAAGTTGCGCTTTGTAAGGCTTTATGTTATAATTAAGCGGAACTGCAAAAATTTTAACTTAAAGATGAAACTTGTATTTTTTGACATCGAATGCGCGTGCGTGCATAAAACTTACGCAAAAATCTGCGCGTTCGGTTACGTCGTATGCGACGAGAAATTCAATATTCTTGAAAAAGAGGATATTCTTATAAACCCCAAGGGGAAGTTCGAGCTAACCGACCGCAAGGGCGAAAAGGGTATAAATTTGCCGTATGATTACGAAGAGTTTAAACATCATCCGCCTTTTCCTAAGGTTTACAGCCGTATAAAGGAACTTTTGGAGGACCCAGACGCGTGCGTTTTCGGACACGCCGTTTTAAATGACGTTAAATATCTGAATTTGGAAACCAAGCGTTTTAAATTGCCGTCGTTCAATTTCTGCTTTACAGACAGTCAGATACTTTTTATGGCTTTGACAAACGATTTTTCGCGACAGTACGGGCTTGAATCAATTTCTAATAAGCTCGGCGTGGAATTTACGCCCCACCGCGCCGCGGACGACGCTTATGCGACTATGCGCATAGTGGAGGCAATGTGCAGGGAAAAAGATTGCGGTTATGCCGAATTGTTAAAATTACTCGGCGTTTCGTACGGAAAAATCGAAAATTACGTCATTTCCCGCCCGCAGTCAAAGGGAATGAGGGCTTATAACAGAGAAAAGCGCGAAGAAAAGTTGGCGCGTTCTAAGGCGCGTGTTGAGTTTTTTAATAACGTTTCGCGCAAAAAAGCGAGGAAAGGCGGCAAGCTTTACGGTAAAATTTTTACTTTTGCCCGCCCGATAGAGAACGATATACAAATTTCAATTCCGCTTGTAAACGCAATTTACGAGCAGGGCGGAAGATATTCCGCACAACTCGACGATTGCCGTTATTACGTTTGTATTGAGGGCGACGACGGGGTGCGCACCCGTAACGCGAGGGCGCGTGCCGGAATAGAGGTTATTTCTTTGGACGGATTGAAGGAGCTTTTAAAATGAACCTGCCGCAGGATTTTTTAATAAGAATGAAAGCGGAGCTCGGCGCCGGATTTGAATCCTTTTTAAAAAGCTACGAAAACGAGCCTGCGCGGGCCGTGCGTGTGAATACTCTTAAAGTTTCCGTGGACGAATTCAAAAAAATATCACCCGTACTTCTTGAAGGACGCGTTCCCTGGGAGAAGAGCGGATTTTATACCCTTGCGGAAGGACTCGGTAAAACCGTAGCCCACGCCGCGGGGCTTTATTATGTGCAGGAGCCTTCGGCAATGTGCGCCGTGCCCGAACTTGAAATAGCCACGGGCGAAAGAGTGCTTGATTTGTGCTCCGCTCCGGGAGGAAAGGGAACGCAGATTGCTCAGTATATGAAGGGTAGCGGGATTCTTGTTTTAAACGAAATCGACCTTAAACGTTCGATAATTTTAAAGAGCAACGTGGAAAGGCTTGGCGTTAAAAACGCGGTTGTTTTAAGTAAAAGCCCTGAAGAGCTGAGCGGGATTTTTTACGATTACTTTGATAAAATTCTCGTGGACGCTCCGTGTTCTGGCGAGGGTATGTTTAAAAAAGAACCGAATGCGATTCCGGAATGGAGCCTAAAAAACGTTGAATTATGTGCCGTCCGGCAAAAAAATATTCTGGAAAACGCCGACAAAATGCTTGCGGGCGGCGGAAGGATGGTTTATTCAACTTGCACGTTTGCTCCCGAAGAGGACGAACGACAAATAGAAAACTTTTTAAAGACGCATAAGGAATATAAACTAATTAATATGAAAAAACTTTTGCCGCACGAGGTGCGCGGCGAAGGGCATTTTTGCGCGGTTTTGCAAAAATCCGAAGGCGAACGGCGCGTAATAAAAAAGCGTGAGCCTTTAGTTAAGGAAAAGACCTTAAAGCTTTACCGTGAGTGGGAGGTGCAGACGCTAAGTTTCAAAGCCGAAAATTTAGTCTGCGAGGATGAAAATTTTGCGGTGAACGGCGGAAACGTTTACGCCTTTTTTAATGATTTGCCTGAAATTCCTTACGGCTTTTACTGGGACAGCGGTTTGTTTTTTGGCGGAAGAACTTCCGACGGAAAGCGGTTCGAGCCTTCGCACAGGCTTGCAATGTGCTTAAAAAAGGAGGAAGTCAGGCATATTGACGTGGACGAGGCAACGGCGCTTAAATTTCTGCGCGGGCTGACTTTCGAGTGCTCCGCAACCGAAAAGGGCTGGAGGGTAGTGACTTATCTCGGTTATCCGCTCGGCTGGTGCAAGGCGGTAAACGGAGTAGCCAAAAATCATCTGCCCAAAGGATTGAGAATTTAATGGAAGAAATAGAGTACGTAAAACTGAGTACCGAAAATTTTTGCATGAATTCTTTGAACAACTTCAAAAGATACCAAAAAGTTACGCGTTGCTGGCGCAAACATAACGATACATATACATTGACACCCGTATCTTATACAGAGGACTGGAGTTTGCTGGAACTGAGAGAGGTTGCAGAAAAAATTTTAAAAGCGTTATGCAGTGGCAATGCGGCTTTCGGGGCGGTTTGCGGCGGTGAAATCATAGGTTTTGCGTTGATTGAAAGAGAATCTTTCGGCAGTGAGAACCAATATGTTGATTTGGCTGAATTTTACGTTTCTGCGCCGTTTCAAAGAAAGGGTATAGGTAAAAAATTATTCGGACTCTCGTGCGGTGCGGCAAAAGAATTCGGTGCAAAAAAGCTGTATATTTCCGCACATTCGGCGAAGGAGAGTATAGCCGCTTATAGGAGCTACGGTTGCGTGTCTGCGCTTGAAATAAATCGCGTTCTGGCAGAAAAAGAGCCTTGCGATTTGCAGCTTGAATTTGATTTATATAAATGAAGATTTACGAAGTTTTTGATAAAAGAAAATATTTGCCGCTTCTTTTAATTGCCGACGAACAGGAGAGTAGGATTGAAGAGTACATTGATAAAATTTCTATGTTTGTGCTTGACGACGGCGGTGTTAAAGCTGAAATATCCGTATGTGACAACTGCGGAGTTCCGGAAATAAAAAGTCTGGCGGTTTTACCGGATTTTCGTAAAAAAGGCTATGGAAGAAAACTTATTGAATTTGTTTGTCAAAAATATAAAAAAGATTTTTCCGCCGTACAAGTGGGAACAGGCGACAGTCCGCTTACCGTTCCGTTTTATCAGAAATGCGGATTTGTAAAATCGCACGTTGTAAAAAATTTTTTCATTGATAATTACGACCACCCGATAATAGAAGACGGCGTACGGCTCGTAGATATGATATATCTTAAAAAAACGTTATAAAATTTAAGTCCCCGCGCAAATGCGCGGGGACTTTTTTAATTTTGCTTATTTGTTTTCGCCTTCGCCGCTTTCTTCCGCGGGCTTTTCACCGTTGTCGTCAGCGGGTTCTTCCGCAGAAGTTGCGTCCTCGCTTGTTGAGGGAGTATCCGTTTCTTCCGAAGCCGTTTCGGACTGTTTGGGTTCTTCCGCAGGTTCGCTGTCGTTGTTGGGTGCTGGTTCATCCGCACTGGGTTCAACAGCTTCGGTTTCGCCAGATTCTTCCGAGGGTTCATTTTCGGTTAAAGGTTCTTCCGCAGGCTCTTCGCTCTCGGTGGAGAGGTGGAGTTTTCTGATATAACGCTGACGCTTGCGATAGTTGTTTTTGGTTATTTCTTTATCGCTCTTCTTGCGTCTGTGCTTTTTGAAGACGTCTCTTAAAAGTAAAGATACGAGAGTAATAAGGATTGCCACAAGCAGAACGATGGAGGACACTAACAGCCATGCTTCGCCTGCGTTATTATCATCGTCGTCGCTGCTGTCGTCATCGTCGTCTACGGAGTTCATTTCGATATTCTGCTGTACAGCGGAATAATCTGCAAAAACGTCCACGGAATGCATTTCCTTATTAGTATAAGTGAAATATGCAATCTTTTCATTTGAAATTTCGTCCGTTATCGAATAATCGTAGCCGGTTTCGCCGTCTTTTGCCGTTTCAGCATTGAAAGGAACGTAAGATTCTGAATCGTAAAGGGTATAAGCGTAGTATTTAGCGTCGTAGCCGTATTCATTCTGTAACTTCTTAACTTCTTCCGCACTGATTTTTTCGGTTACGAGTTTTTCGTAGTAAGCTAAATCAGTCCTGTCGATATCGTCTTCGGGAATTTCAATGTTGTTTGCTTTTAAGAGATTAATATATTTTTCTCTTATTTCAAGCTCGTAATCGTTCAGAATTCCCGTATATTCGTTTTCGGAGACGGTTATTGCGCTGTAATCGAACGCGACAGCGCCCGATTCATAGTTGCCGTCGACGTCAACGCCTGTAGAGCCGCGTTCGCCGCTCCAAAGCTCGAGACGGTATTTCAATTCTTCGCTTCCGGTATGAATAAAGAAGTTTACCGTTACCCAGCCGTCCGCATCTTTAGCCGCATTGTTTGCATTTACCGCAACGGCATATTCGCCGTAATTCTTTTCGGAAACGTATCTTGCGTAAGTTGAGTCGAAGTTGTTTACTTCAACGTCCGAAGTAACATATTCGTCACCGTCGCTAACTATATAATAATAAGCTCCGTTTTTATATTCGTAAAGGTTTTTGCCTTCCGAATTAATGAGGAAGTGCGCAGCTTCGGAAGTTTTGTTTGAATCGGAATAATACTTTTCGCCGAAGTTAAGCGTTTTCAGATTGTCATAAGTTATATTTTCGCCGTTCTCGTCGAAGAAGTCTTTACTTTCGTTATCCGAATACTTGTAAAGTTTTTTGTAATTTCCGAGGTTTGCGTAAACTTTACCGTCCTCTTTGCCGTTGAATAAACCGTCTTTGCGGAGGGTATAAACGATTGCCGATTTGTGTTCTTCTTCGGTCATTCCGTCAAAGTTATCATTGAGTACGTTGCCTTCATCGTCATAGTAGTAGGTGTAGGCGGGAGTAGCGTATCCCAGTACTTTATGAGTGGTGTCGTCAACAAGATAAATATATGCGGTTGCATTTCCGCTTACTTTAACTTTAACGGACACGGCTTCGTAACTGGAAGCGGAGATAGTTTTAGGTGTGCCGACAAAGCCGTAGTTTGCAACCTTAACTATATCGCTTTCGGAATAGTATTCGGTGTTTTCGTCAAACGCTTCGTCGTCTCTTACTTTTCTGTAAAGTTTTCCGTTGGCTTCGAAGGTTGCTTCCGAACCGCTGTAACCGTCTTCGGCTTCAACGTAATAGTTTTTATAATTTTCTTCGGTCGCTTCCGCCTGTTCAACGTAGGAACGGAGGTTGTTGACTATTATAAGGGGCTGATAGCAGGTTTTTCCGAACACGCTTTCCCAAGCGGCAAGTGCGTCGGTAAACGAGTCCGCGCCGCCGAAGGCTTTTATTATATCGCCTTTATTGTTATAGTTATCAAAGTGCGTCTTGTTAATAAGACCTGCAAAGCGCGTAACGTCGCCGTTATTATTCGTTTCGTAATTGGTGTTTTTTCCGTCGTAGTTCTTTCTGTAAGAGCTGTCGGTTACCGAAGAACTTGCGCCGTTGTAGCCGTCGTAATTCGAAGCGTTCACAACGCCGTTTTTGATTTCGGACGTGCCGCTGGCGCTGTCGAATTCCACGCCCGAAACTTCGTCCGTATCAGCGGTAAACGCAAACTTTTGGGAAGATGTTCCTGCCGAAGTTAGGTTGTAAACGTCTTCGTCTACTTTAAGAACCTGCATATCCGCAATTGCAGACCAGCCGTAATAATAATTCGCGGTGCCTTTTATTGTGGTGTTGCCGAACTGGAAGTCGATTTTGAACTGCTGTTCGGTAGCGGTGTCGTTTGCAACGAAGAAGAAACACTGGACCCAGCCGTTATAAATATCTTCTTCGCCGGCAACGTCGGTAGTGTGTCCCGTTGTGTCGATTGTAAATGAGGTTGTGTTTTTGTCGTCGTTCGTATCGGTAATAACCAGAGTAGCCGCGGTTTTACCTTTCATGTCCGAAGTTTTAACCCAGAAGGACAATATCAAATGCTCGCCGCCGGCAAGTTTGAATGCGTTGTCTTCGATTGAAGAAGTGTAAGCCGCGCCGTAGCGTGAATGCATTACGAGCAGGTTGCCCGTGTAACCGGGGAGCGCCGCGCCTTCCGCAGTAAGATTTTCGGCAAGCAAATTCGAGAAAATCGAACCCGCGAACGCCGTTTCGTTATAGGGGAACGCGCCGAGCGTGTCGTTGTCGGTAATTCTGGGGTTTTTAAGTTCTTTTGTAAGGGTATATTCGTTACCGTTATTATTCCGGGTTATATTGATGCCGCTTTTTTGCAACATTTCTTCGGAAAGCTTAAGCTCTTTTGCCGAAGCGTAAAGCTTGCCGGTAGCCGATTTTTCGGTGGTAAGAGCCGCCGTTACGTTCGTTCCGAAAACAATTTGGTTTGTTTCTGCCGAAGCCGAAGTGAGATTTAAAAGATAGTGGAAGTCCTGCGAGTTTCTTATTTTGTCGGTATATCTTCCTAAATTCCTGTCGGTATAAGCTTTGTCCGCAACAAATATTTTTTCTTCCTTGTCGCTTGTGAGCGTGCAGGTGGTGCTTGCGTCGATTTTCGTTTCGTTTGCTTTATACGAGCAATCTTCAGCGTCCAGATTTACAAATTTTTTAACCTGAACGTCGTCGAAGAACGCATAGCCGTTAAGCTTTTCGTAATTATCCGCTTGTCCCAAACCGAGGTTTAAAGTTAAGGTGCTTTCGCCGAAATCGCACGCTTCTACGTAAACGGTGTACTTAATCCATCCGTTGTTAGTTATATCCGAGCTGAGACCGGTATTGTCGGCAAGTATTTTTTCCGTGTTTATGGCTTTTATTTTAAAGGAATCTACCGTGTTGCCGCTGATGGTCTGGTTTACTTCAATATAAGCGCCTCTGTCTTCTTCGTTAAGCTGGCTGTAACCTCTCGCAAATTTAAGGTTGCCGGTTTTAACCCAAACGGAAATTTCCGCCGCGGTATTTGCCTCGAGCGTAATCGATTGCGAGGTATAGTACTGATGAATGCCGTTGTAATTGCTGTCCGTGGGGTAGTTGTGGAGCATAAGGACGTTGGAAATATAGTTTTTGTCGTCAACGTCTTCGCTTACCGTGTTGCCGGTGTAGTAATAGTAGTTGCCGTAATCGTCCTCGTGCACGTCGTATGCCGTTCCGTCAATCGTGGTGGAAAGCGCGTCGTTTTCACCCTTTACGATGTTGTAGTGCGTGCCGGGATTTTCGATAAGCTGCGTTCTTACGGACATACAAAAAGTGTAAGACTCGTCGCGGTAAAATTCCTTGTCGTCGGGATTCTGGAATACGCGGAGGTCTCCGATATACCATTCGCCGTCTCTTTCGACGGGCTGTTCAAAATAGTATTCGCCGTCCTCGCCGTTGCGGTAAACGGGCTTCCCACCGATTTTGCCGTCCACTATGCCGAAATACTTTTCGTAGCCCTGTTCATTGATTATGCCGTCTTCTTTAATTTTGTTTGCACCCAAAAGCGCGGCGTAAGTATCTCTGTAAAGGATATCGCGGGATTTCATTCCGTTATAGTCGATATAATCGTCCGCGGAGGAGGAAAGGTCGTCGTTATAATCAAGTTTTGCCGCAAGTTCGGAGTCGGTGAGCGCATTCCAAGCCGTGTCGGTGGTGCCGATAATGCCAGACTTGGTGTTGGAGCTGTCCCCGCCCGAAGACCAGGTTCCCGAAACGGGAGTCTTGATAAGATATTCGGCTTTGTCTTTTTTAAGCGCCTCTTCCGAAGGCGTGTTAAAGAATTCGAAGTCGCCGTTCTTTAAAAGCTGGGTATCCTCTTTCTTGGGCGTGGAGTCCGTGTTGTCGTCGGAATCGTTTGCGCAAGCCGCCGCCAGTCCCGTACACGAGACGGCAGTCGCAAGAAGAACCGCAATAAAAGCCTTTTTGGTTTTTTTGAATTTGTAATGATTTTTTGCCATAAAACACCTGAATAACTGCGGCGGAGTAATTCTGCCGCTTTTTCTATTTAATATAATCGTACTCCGTTATTTTAATATATTTGAGGTGTTTAGGCAAGCGTTTACGTAGTAAATAGCGTGAAAAATATTTATTATTTTTATTTTAATTGCAAAAACTTTAAATATAGGGCGGCAAATTGCCGCCGCACGGTGTAAAGAATTGGACTTGAATACATTTAAAGCGGTTCTGGCGGGATTGTTTACGGGCGCCGTAAACGGATTGTTCGGCGGAGGCGGCGGTATGGTTGCCGTACCGCTTATGAAAAACATGCTTGGTTACAGCGAAAAACGTTCGCATGCAACGGCAATTCTGGTAATTGCCCCCATATGCGCGGCAAGCGCAATAATTTATATTATAAACGGCTTTTTTTCTGCCGGCGTGGTAATACCGGCGGCAATCGGTTCGGTTGCAGGAGGGCTTCTCGGCGCCGAGCTTTTGGATAAATTGCCCGAATATATCGTAAACGCTGTGTTTATCGCTGTTATGCTTGCGGCAGGCGTAAGGCTTTTGGTATGAGTTTTATATTTTATCTGCTTGCCGGTTTTGTTTCGGGGCTTCTTGGCGGTATGGGAATGGGCGGAGGTACGGTATTGATTCCCGTGCTCACGCTCTTTTTCGGGGTTGAACAGCATATTGCGCAGGCAACAAATTTAATAGCGTTTTTGCCCATGGCGGCGTTCAGTTTGAACGTGCATAAGAAAAAGGGACTCTTAAAGACGGACGGAGTGTGGTGGATTGTTGTGCCGGCGCTGTTGACTTCGGTTGCCGGCGGTTTTGTAGCCGCCGTTCTGTCTGCCGGAATTCTGCGTAAACTTTTCGGCGCGTTTTTAGTTTTTCTTGCAGTCAAAGGGATTTTTGCAATTAAAGTCACTCCTAAAAAGGGTTAAAAATAAAATACGGCGGCGCAAAATTTGCGCCGTCGCGTCTGCATACAATTCAATCCTTTGATAAAAGTCTTTTAAAGGGGCGTGCGGAAAACATTTCCAGGGCATACAGCGCGCCCGCCGTAAACAATAAAAGTACGGGTGCGCATACAAGAATCTGTAAAACGGGCGAAAGCCAGTGTGATATCATCCCGTTTAAAAACCATCCGAAAGCACATGCAAATACCGTTACTCCTATGCTTCTTAAAGCGTACTTTAAGTAATTCACATCGGGGCACTTTTTCTTTAAGAGCCGCAAATTGAGTACCGCCGATATTAAAAAGCTCAGTCCCAATCCCAAAACGTATGAATATACACCGATATACCGCGTTAAAACAACAACGGAGACGAGCATAGCCGCCGCGCCCAGACAAAAGTATAAAAGAGTGCGTTTTTCGCAGTTCATAGAGTTAAGAACTGTGTTCGTAATCATACCGATACACATCGGGAGCATCATAACGGAACTTATTGTGACAATCCGTCCGCAAAGTTCACTGTCGTACAAAAACAGGCTTATTGGTTTTCCGAGCGCGAAAAGGA
Source organism: uncultured Christensenella sp. (assembly GCA_910586065.1). Lineage (GTDB taxonomy): Bacteria > Bacillota > Clostridia > Christensenellales > Borkfalkiaceae > Coproplasma. Next base: position 360,773 of record CAJUGI010000001.1, read on the forward strand.
CGGGGGTAAGCATAGTCGAAATAAAAATAGCGGCTTTAACCGTCTTTTCGACGTCGTATTTTACGGCTTTTTTGTTGTGTTTATAATAATTTTCCGAAAGTTCCGGCGCGACAACCACGGCAATGGAACCGATAAGTGAATTGGGAATAAACAGCATAGGTATAGCCATCCCGACCGTTACGCCGTACAGCGCGACGGCTTCCGAACTGGTGTAACCGCAAGCGCTCATCAACAGCGCGGGCAAAATCACCGCCACCGCCGAATTTAAAAGCGAAGTGGACGTGCGCATAGCGGTAATCGGCGCCGCAGAGGAAATCAACGGTTTTAACTGTTTTTTTGGGTTTACGAATCTTCCGCCTTTTTTAAAGTACCAGAACAGGGATACCGCAAAAGAGAACACGTAGGAAATCATCACGGCAAGCGTCGCGCCGTAAGCTCCCGCAACCGGGTCGCTCACTTTCCATACAAGCGCAATGCCGACGGCTACCATAAGCGCGTCTTCTAAAAGCTCGATTACGCTGTAAGCCATAAATTGCTTGTTTCCCCAAAAGGAACCGCGGATAACCGCATAAACAGAAGTTAAAACGAGCCCGGGCAACAGAATTACGAAAATTGCGATGCAGCGTTTATCCGAAAACAGAAAACCGAAAACGTTTCTGCCGAAAAACAACAGGAGAGCAAGCGGAATTGTTATCATAAGCGTGCACAATACGCCCGCCGTAACAGCCGCATGCTTGCCTTTTAAGTCGTTATTTGCCGTACTTTTTGCCATAAGCCGCGAAACGGTAACGGGAACGCCGCTTGAAGCAACCGTTAAAAATACTGCAAATACGGTTAAAACAATCTGGTATAATCCCAGTCCTTCCGCACCGATAAGCCGTGTTAAAACTACTTTATAGATAAAACTGAGACTTTTTTCCACTGTGGAAAAACCCGTAACCATTGCCGCGGATTTATAAATATTGCTTTTCTTTTTTTTCTTTCTCATCGTAGCTTCCTTAAATAACTTGTCTACATTATTCTACAAAATTTCCGCCGCGATTATGAACGTAAACGGTGTTTTATTGCGTATAATATTACAAATGTTTACGCTGACCATGCAAAAAAACGGTTATTTCAGGGTGAAAGACGGGCAAACCGCCGAGGAAATAGAACGGGTTCTGAGCGTTCCCGTTTCGGGTGAAGTTTTTTCCGGACGGATAATCGTTACCGAAGGAAACTATGCTATTCATACGACGCGGGCGGGAGAGGGCTATAAAACCATAGCCGCGCGATACGGCGTAGATGAAGAGGAGCTTAAAAGGATAAATTCGTTTAAAATGATTTATCCTACGTGCTCCGTGCTTATTCCCGCTCCGGAAAAATAGTGTTTCTCCGATGCCCAGTCGTTTTTAAAAGCGCGGGCGAAATCCCGTTGGCTTGCATATTATGTAATATATGGCGCCGCGCCTGCGGTTTGAGGCGTGGGTTGCGGCGGCGTAAAGTTTTAAATTAAATAATAACGGAGGTTAAAATGTCATTTTATTCCAACTTTCAATCGGATAAATGCCCCGGTACAATCAGCGGCAATCCCTTGAACGGAATGTGCGAAAAAGTCTGCATTCAGGCGCGCAAAATTTTCGATGCGTGCATAAAACAGATACAGCTTGAAAACTATACGCTTACGCTCGAAAATTCCGTTCCCGCAAATCCTACATATCCCTTGACTTTCATAAGCGCGAGGTCCACGCAGTCGGCGGGCAATATAACGGCGCTCAACATTGAGCGTCTTGCCGACAAACCCAACTGTGCAAGAGTGCAGGCGACGATAGGAATACCCGTCGAAGTTCTGTATACCGACGCGAACGGCGTGGAGGGGGTTGCGCAGGCTACGATAAGCGTGTCGGAAGACGTGCTTCTGTTTGTGCCCGCACCCTCGATAATGCCTTATAAGGCAACTGCAGAAGTTTCCGCCGTGTGCGCCGAGGGCACGTTCAACGAGGACGGAACGTTCAGGGTAAACGCCTGCCTTACCGTAATTTTAAAAATTTCAATAGACGTCGAAATTCTCGTTCCCAGCTACGGTTATTGCGCCATACCGCCAGCGCAGGATTACTCGCAGGAAGTATGCGCCGGGTTCTTTGAACTGCCGCTCTATCCCCAGGGCAGAAACTGCTGTAAATAACGATTTAAGAGACCTTCCCTTTTTCGGGAGGTCTTTTTTGTTGTCCTATTTTGATTATTTTAAGCGTTTTTGAAGTACTATGCCACACATAAATAGCTAAATAAACGACAAATATTATAAAATTGTCTATTATTTTATTACAACAAAAAAACACTTCAAAAACGAAATAAATCGTGGTAAAATAAAAATATGAAAGTTTTTTCGATAAGCGATTTACATCTTTCGGGGCTTGCCGGCAAGCCTATGGACGTGTTCGGCGCGGGATGGGAAAACCACTTTGAAAAAATTAAAGCGGACTGGAAAGCTAAGGTTGAAAGCGAAGATATCGTTTTAATCTGCGGCGATATAAGCTGGGGCACCGACATCGAAGAAGGGCTTTACGACTTGCGGTCGCTTGCCTGTCTTCCCGGCAAAAAAGTGTTTATCCGCGGCAACCACGATTATTGGTGGAACGGAATTACAAAACTCAGGCGCGACGCTCCTGACGAAAGTTTTTACTTTCTTCAGAATGATTGCGTTAAATTTGAAAACGTTGTAATTTGCGGTTCGCGCGGGTGGACGTGTCCCGGCAGCTCGGATTTCACCGAAAACGATTTGCGGCTTTACAAGCGCGAGGCGGAGCGGTTTAAGCTCTGTTTCAACGAGGTGGAAAAAGTGCGCGAAGAAGGCGACAAACTACTTGTAATGATTCATTATCCGCCTTTTTCGTTAAAATCGCCCGAAACAGAATTTACAAAGCTTTTTGAAGAGCACGGCGCGGACAAGGTTATATTCGGACATCTGCACGGCGATATTTATTTTCCTTTCAGAACGGTTCGCGGAAATATAGAATATATTTTAACTTCGTGCGACAAAGTCGGGTTTACATTGCAAAGAATTTTATAAAATCATTTTAAACGCTTTACTTTATCGCGTGCAGGTGATATAATTTAAGGCGTTATGGCTGAAAAGTTTCGGGTGGCAGCGCCCCATAGTTTAATAGTTGGTTAATAAGCGGTGGGCGCTTTGATTAAGGCGCCTTTGCCGCTCATTTTTTTGTTTAAAAGATTTGGGAGTTAAAAGATGTTTAAACATAAGGACTTACTCGGGTTAAAAGACGTAACGGCGGAGGAAATAACCGAAATTCTGGACGTTGCGGACGATATGAAAAAATATCTCTGCGGAAACGTAAGAAAGTCGGACCTGTTAAAGGGAAAAACGCTGGTTACGCTTTTTTATGAAAACAGCACGAGGACGCGCACTTCGTTTGAGCTGGCAGGCAAGCTTTTGGGCGCAAGCGAAGTCAATATTTCGGTTGCGACCAGTTCGGTGCAGAAGGGCGAAACGCTGATTGACACAGGCGAAACGCTTGACGCAATGAAAATCGACTTTGTTGTAATCCGCCATCCCATGGCGGGCGCGCCGAAGTTGTTGGCAGAGCATGTTAAGGCAAGCGTGTTAAACGGCGGCGACGGCATGCACGAGCACCCTACGCAAGCGCTTCTGGATATGCTTACAATCCGTGAAAAGCTCGGAAAAATTAAGGGGCTTAAAGTTGCTATTCTGGGTGATATAAAGCACAGCCGCGTTGCAATGAGCAACCTTATAGGGCTAAAAAAGCTCGGCGCGGAAGTGTATTTTTACGCGCCCGCAACTATGATGCCAAAGGATATAGAAAAACTCGGAGCAAAAACCGCGAAAAGCCGCGAAGAAGCTATTGACGGCGCGGACGCTGTTATGGGGCTGAGGATACAGCTGGAACGGCAGAACGGCGGACTGTTTCCTTCCCTTTCGGAATACTCGCGCTTTTACGGCGTGAACGACGAAATATTAAAATACGCAAAAAAGACCGCAATAGTTCTGCATCCCGGTCCTGTAAACCGCGGAGTGGAGCTTACCCCGCAAGTAATCGACGGCGATAAGAGCGTCGTTTTGGAACAGGTTACGAGCGGCGTTGCGGTAAGAATGGCGCTTTTGAAACTTCTTTCGGAGTACAGGGAGAATTGCTTATGAAAACGTTAATAAAGGGCGGTACGCTCGTTTTAAAGGATGGCGAAAAGAAAGCGGATTTGCTTATTGAGGATGGTAAAATCGTTAAAATCGCTCAAAAAATAACCGCGCCCGCGGGTTGCAAGGTTATTGACGCGGCGGGCAAGCACGTTATTCCCGGAATTATCGATATGCACGTGCATTTACGCGAGCCGGGTTTCGAGGGCAAAGAGGACATAGAAAGCGGCAGCCGCGCCGCAGTTGCGGGCGGGGTTACGCAGGTATGCTGTATGCCAAACACCAAGCCCGTCTGCGACAACGCCGTCGTGGTGGGTTATATCAAAAACCGCGCAAAAGAAGTTGATTTGTGCAAGGTGCACCCCATAGGCGCGATTACCGTCTGCGAAAACGGCGAAGCCCTTGCCGAGGCGGGTAAGATGAAAGCCGCGGGCGCGGTTGCGCTCTCCGACGACGGAAAATCGGTTGCAAATTCGCACTTGATGCGCCTTGCAATGGAATATGCAAACGACTTCAATTTAAAGTGCCTTTGTCATTGCGAGGACGCCGCGCTTGTTGACGGCGGGGTGGTAAACGAAGGCTACAATTCCACAGTGTGCGGTTTAAAGGGCAGTCCCCGCGCCGCGGAAGATATTATGATAGCGCGAGATATTGCGCTTGCGGAAAGTTTGAACGTTCCCGTGCATATCTGCCATGTTTCCACATACAGCGGGGTGGATATTATCCGTTCCGCCAAGGCGCGCGGGGTTAAAGTAACCGCCGAAACGTGCCCGCACTACTTTATTTTGACTGACGATATAATAATCGGTTACGATACGAACACCAAGGTGAATCCGCCGGTGCGCGAAGAAAAGGACAGACTCGCGGTTATAGAAGGGCTTAAAGACGGTACTTTGGACTGTATAGTGACCGACCACGCGCCCCATTCCTTAAAGGACAAGCAGGTTGAATATAATCTTGCAGCATTCGGCATAAGCGGAATAGAAACAAGCTTTGCTTTGAGTTATACTCATCTTGTAAAGTCCGGTATAATGCCGCTTTGTGCGCTTTGCAAAAAAATGAGCGCCGTTCCTGCGGAAATACTGGGGCTTGACGGCGGCGAAATAAAGGAAGGAGCCGTTGCCGACCTTGCAATCGTGGATTTAAACGAAAAATACGTAATCGACGGCAATAAGTTCATTTCAAAGGGTAAAAATACGCCTTTCAACGGGTTTGAGGTGTACGGAAATGTAAAATACACCTTGGTTGACGGCGAAGTAAAATACGGAGAATAAGAAAAAATGGTTGATAAGCTGATTGAAAGAATTATCGAATTACAAAACCCCGCTTGCGTTGGGCTTGACACGGATTTTAATTACCTTCCCGAGGAGATGAAACGCGACGTTTCCACGTTCGAAGAAGTTTCCGAAAGGATTGCCGAATTCAATATGAACATAATCGACAAAATTTCGGATATCGTTCCCTCCGTAAAGGTGCAGGTTGCATATTACGAAATGTACGGTCACGCGGGTATGCAGGCTTTCGAATACACTCTCAATTATGCCCGCGGAAGAGGGCTTATCGTAATTGCCGACTGTAAGCGCAACGACATAGGCTCCACAGCGGGGTGCTATTCCAAAGCGTATTTGGGCAAAACCGATATTAACGGCAAAAAAACGCGTGCGTTTGCCGCAGATATGCTTACGGTTAACGGTTATCTCGGTTACGACGGCATCAAACCTTTCATAGAGGATGTAACCGCTCACGATAAATCTATTTTCGCGCTTGTAAAAACTTCGAATCCTTCGAGCGGTGAGTTTCAGAATCTGAAGCTTGAAAACGGCAAATTTATTTACGAGCAAATGGGCGAACTGGTGCAGGAGTGGGGTAAAACCACGGTCGGCAAATACGGTTATTCGGAAGTCGGCGCGGTGGTCGGCGCAACGCACCCCGAGGAAGCGGCGCGTTTAAGAAAACAAATGCCAAACACGTTTTTCTTAATTCCCGGTTACGGCGCTCAGGGCGGCAGTGCGGAAATGCTTAAAGTTTGTTTCGATAAGCGCGGGCTCGGCGGAGTGGTAAACTCATCGCGCGGGATAATCTGCGCATATAAAAACCCGCAGTACAGCGGAATGACTTACAGTGAAGCGGCGCGGGCGGCGTGCATCGATATGCAACAGGATTTACTCGGCGCAATAGGTAAAATGGGAAGATGAAAGATTATTCAGGCACGGTAAAATCGAATTCGGCAATTGCCGAAAATATTTATATGCTCACGCTTACCTTAACGGAGGCGACGGAAATAAAGGGCGGACAGTTCGTAAATCTTGAAACGGGCGACGGTTCGCAACTTTTAAGGCGGCCTCTCGGCGTTTGCAAGGTGGAAGGCAAGGATATATCCGTCTGCTATCAGGTTAAAGGCGCGGGTACAAAAAAGTTGACCGAAGCGCAGGCGGGGCAAACCTTAAAGGTTTTACTGCCCCTCGGAAACGGTTTTAACCTCGAAAATTACAAAAATATTGCGGTAATCGGCGGTGGCGTTGGAGTTTTTCCATTAATTGCAACCGTTCGCGAAAACGCTAAAAAGAAAAATTTTTATTCCTACATAGGTTTCCGCAATAAGGCGGCGGTCTGTCTTTTAGACGAACTTGGCAAAAGTAAGAGCTTAACCGTAACCACTGACGACGGCAGCTTTGGAAAAAAGGGCAACGCGGTAGAAGCTTATCTTGCGGAAGCGGGCAAAAACGGTGAGGACGCAATAATTGCGTGCGGTCCGCCCGTTATGCTCAAAATCTTAAAGCAGAAGTTAAAGGAAAATAATATAACTGTTCCCTGTTTCGTTTCGCTTGAAGAGAGAATGGGTTGCGGCATAGGCGCGTGCCTTGTGTGCGTTTGCAAGGGCGCAAACGGCAAAAATAAGCGCGTTTGCAAAGACGGTCCCGTATTCGATATAAACGCCGTCGAGTTGTAAAAAATTTTGGAACAGAAAGAATTTGTAGTAACGCGCAAAAAGCCGGCGCATTATATTTGCGTTTTGCCCGCGCTTGCGGGCGTATATCTCGTAATTTGCGGCGCCGTTCTTGCGGTCTAAGAAAACGCTTTTACGCTGTGTTGTCGGTTGCCGGAGCTTTTTTGATAATTTTTGGAATGATGGTTTTTCTTTCGGACGCGTTAAAGAATAAAAAAATTCTAAGGATAATAATTGCTTACGAAAACGGGTTTTTGCATTTTCCCGATTTCGATTGTACGGCAGACAAGATTGTAGAAGTAAGAGGAGAGGGGCGTCTTTATCACGGAGTAAGACACCGTTGGGGAAAATCCGTATAGTGTTAGAGGACAGAACCGTAGAGTACGATTACGTTGACGAAGTGGAAATTGCATGCGAAAGATTAATCAAACTTAGCGGGAAAGTAAATATAATTAAAGGTTAAATTATGGCTAATTTAGAGGTGGAAATTTGCGGGGTTAAGCTTAAAAATCCCGTAATAGCCGCAAGCGGAACTTACGGCTTCGGCAAAGAATTCAACGAAATTTACGATATCTCGCAAATCGGCGGTATAAGTAGTAAGGGGCTTACGTTAGAGCCGCGCGAGGGCAACCCCGTGCCGAGAATAGCGGAGGGTAAAAGCGTAATTTTAAACGCCGTAGGATTGCAAAATCCAGGAGTGGAAAAGTTTATCGAATCCGATTTGGGCTTTTTAAAATCAAAAAAAATATGCGTTATCGCAAACGTTGCGGGGCGCACTTTGGAAGATTACGGCAAAATCTGCAAGCGGCTCGACGGACTTGTGGATTTTATCGAGCTCAACATTTCCTGTCCCAACGTAAAGGCGGGCGGAATGGCGTTCGGCATAAAGCCCGAAAGCATAATGGAAGTGACTAAAACTGCCAAAGCCTCGCTGTCAAAAACCCCGCTCATCGTCAAGCTTTCTCCCAATGTGGAGAGTATTGTAACAAACGCGCAGGCGGCGCAGAGCGGCGGCGCGGACTGCATTTCGCTTATAAATACCTTAACGGGGATGGTAATCGACATAGAAAAACGCAAGCCGTTAATCGCCAATAACACGGGAGGCGTTTCCGGTGCGGGCATTAAGCCAGTTGCAGTAAGAATGGTTTACGAGGCTGCGCACGCTGTTAATATCCCCGTAATAGGTATGGGAGGAATAACCTGCGCCGAGGACGCAATCGAGTTTTTAATGGCGGGCGCAAAGGCGGTGCAGGTGGGCACGGCAAACTTCACAAATCCCAATGCAATGCCGCAAATAATAAGAGGTTTAAACGCCTGGCTCGACGGGCATAAAATCGCCGATATAAACGAAATCGTCGGCGCGGCATCTTTGAATTAAACGTGCAAAACCTCAACATATTGCGGGGGTAATTATTAAAAATATGGAAAATCAGGTTGACGAATTCGTAATTAAAAATCCCAAGTGGGTTTTTGGTCTTATCATAGGTTTGTTAATTTTTGAACTGTGCGGCGCAGTTGTTTTAACAGTTCTCTATTTTATGCAAGTCATAGTTCTCGGCGTGCTTTGGCCCTTTTTAATGTTTATTGCCGTTTTATTGTTGCCGACTGCCTTTCTGATATACGGTTGTCTCAAAGAGAAGTTCATTTATAAAGACGAAACGTTAACTTACATAAAAATAATCAAGAAAAAGCAGAGCGTAAAAATCGAGGATTTGGCTTACGTCACAATCAGCTGTAATCTTGGTATTATAATGCATGTCAAAATGTATGACAGAGAGGGCAAAATTGCAATCAGTTTTTTAGAAGACGGAACGTTTATGCGGAACGGCTTGTTTATGAAATTAATGGAGCAAAAAAACATACCGGTCAGAATATGTTATTAAGATAAGTAAAAAGGAGTTATAAAATGGCTTTAACTTACAAACAGCAATTTATTAAATTTATGGTGGAAAACGGCGTTCTCAAATTCGGTGAGTTCACGCTTAAAAGCGGCAGAAAAGCGCCCTATTTTATAAACACCGGCAACTATAAATCGGGTGCACAGCTTTCGCGCCTCGGCGATTATTACGCGCAATGCATTGCAGACAACAAAATTCAGGCGGAAACGCTTGTCGGTCCCGCTTATAAGGGCATACCTCTTGCCGTAACTACGGCGGTTTCGCTCTTTAACAACCACGGGCAGGATTTAAATTACTGTTTTGACAGAAAGGAAGTAAAGGACCACGGCGAGGGCGGGCTTTTCGTCGGAAAACAACTTCAAGACGGCGAAAAGATTATAATTATAGAGGACGTAATGACTTCGGGCAAGGCTTTAAGGGAGCTTTTGCCCAAGCTTAAGCAAACGGCAAACGTTGAAATCGCCGGTATGGTAATTTCTGTAGATAGAATGGAAAAGGGACTTGAAAGCGGTTTTTCCGCCGTTCAGGAAGTTTATAAGGAGTTCGGCGTAAAGGTCTATTCCATAGTAACTATGGCGGACATAATAGAAGCCATCGAAACGGGCGTTATCGACGGCAAAGAATATCTTGATAAAATGAAAGAATATCGTAAAACTTACGGTGTTGGTTAAAACGCTTTAAAAACGTAACCATTTTCGCGGTAATACCCGATTATGCTTTTCAACGCTTCAGCTGTGGCGGTTTTAGTGGTGGAATCATGCGCCAGAAGTACGACTCTGTTGCGGTCGGCGGGGGTGGTAATCGCCGCCGTTAAAAGCTGTTCGGGCGTGGGCGCGCTTATTTCCGCGTCGCAGGTGGACGCATTCCAGTCCACATAACGCATACCGGAATTTGTAACTGCCGAAATCAGTCTTTCGTTCAGTCCGAAACTTCCCCCGGGGAAACGGTAAACCGAAGACTTTTTGCTGGTTACTTCTTCAATAATTTTGTTGCATTTTTCTATGTCTTTCAAAAGACTTTCGGGCGAGGCGTAAATTTCATTGTAAATATGCGAGTAGGAGTGAACCGCAACAGTATGTCCTTCTTCGGCTTCGCGCTTTAAAAGTTTTTTACGTGTTTCCGCGTTTTTTCCTATGACAAAGAACGTGGCTTTAACGTTTTCTTCCTTAAGAATATCCAGAATTTTGGGCGTTACTTTATCGCTGGGTCCGTCGTCAAAAGTCAAGTAAATAACTTTTTGGCAATTATTATCGGCAAACGTTATGTTGTTTCCTGAAACGAACGCGCCGTAAAAAATGAAAATCATTGCGCACATTAACAGCGCCGCGCACACTGCTGTGAAGTTTCTGTTCATACCGCAAGTTTGCGCAATTTCAAAAATTTTACAATTATATTTTTAAAAAAGATTGATATTAATAACCGTATCCAGAATGGCAATTTGCAGTTTTCTTAAATCTTTTGAATAAATATAGCCGTTGGCTGCGTCTTCGGTCAGCGCCTTAAGCCGTTTAAGTTCGTTTGTAAAACAGTTATTTTGGTTGCTTGAAATAAGTCCTTCCAGTCCGATTTTTATGTTTTTGAGGACGCTTCTCGCTTTTTCCTGACCGTATTCGCCGGTATCTAAAAAGTTTGCGCATTCATAAGATATTTTGGAAAGCGAGTGCAATGTGTTTAGATTTCCTTGGTAAAGCTTTGCATATTTCCTTGCTGCCGCGGACTGTAAACGGTATTCGTCGCGTTTAATTTCAAGCACTCTGCATCCGAAAGCCCTGTTTTGCAGTTCGGCGCAAACTTTGTCCGCGTCTTTTTTATTGTAGTAACATGCAATCGTTACGTAATAAACGTTGTCGTATTCCAGAATATACCCCGCTCCGCCGTAATCGCTGACTGCGGAAGAAATTGAGCCGGCGGAAATAGAGTTGTCTTCCATAGAGTAAAGCACGAAATAGTAAGAGCATTTAAAATGAATTTTTCCGCCGTTACACGACGCCGCGGCTATGCAGATAATTATTGTAACCGCAACAATCGCGGCAACCGCAATAGAGAACGGAGAAAATTTGTTTGAATTAAAGGTTTTAAAGCCCGGGAATTTCATAGTAATATAGTATTTTAAAATTTCCCAATTTATGTTTTTTGAAATAAGTGCAAAATTGCTTGCATTTTATGACGGATTTGATATAATTAGATAGTCAATTGAAAATATTGCTACTGTGGCTCAGCTGGTAGAGCAGCTGATTCGTAATCAGCAGGTCGCCGGTTCGAATCCGGCCAGTAGCTCCAAAATAAAAAGACTTAGGTAATTCCTAAGCCTTTTTATTTTTGTTCTTTAACCTTTATAATCGAATTGATTAACAGAAATAATATAAATTACTTCTTCAAGGGATTGGGCGTTTCGGGTTTGAATACAATAGTCCAAAAATGACGGTAACTTTTCATTAATTAATTTCATAAAGATTTTAACTAACTCTTTTGAAAAAGATATTTCACTTCTGAATTTGTTTAGTTGTTGGTTGTCTTATAGATTTGACAAAGTAAATGCAATATGTTAAAGTTTTTATGTTAGATATAAAAAATATAAAAATTATGGCTATTATGTTATTTGGAGAAACTGTTTGAGTGGAATAATTTACTTCGTAATCAGCAGGTCGCCGGTTCGAATCCGGCCAGTAGCTCCATCTTTGTAGGACGAAAATGCTGTCCTGCCAAATAAAGCCCGAAAACGGAAGTTTTCGGGCTTTATCATACTATATATTGTGGTTTATGGCAAAATTGAGTGTTTTTGATTTTGACTACTGCCTTTTTATGTAAATCAATCAAAAACAGGACTTGAACCGACGACTTTTATAACATCATGAAATAAGGCAATAATATTTTCTTCTGTCGTAATAATTTCTTGTTTAACGAATATAAAACGGGAAAAACAACTATAAAGAGTCGTTAAAGGAAGGTAATATTTTCTACCCTTGACGGCAAGACGTTTTCGAACAAAAAAACTTTTCGAAAGACGAATATTACTTACCCTTGTTCTATAAAACACTTTGATGTTACCCATTGTTACCATAGAGAACTTATTTGCTTTTTGCTTGCTTTCAATGCGACCGACAAACAAAAAACTTCTTGCTATACTCGATAGCAGGAGGTAAGCGATAATTAAAAAGAGCAAGTTGATTATAAAGAAAATCTAATAGGGGAACCCTGCCGAAATGAATTCGAAATTATACCGCTGGATGATTGGCGATATTGTTATTATGACGGCAGAACAGCAAAACAATGTTAGTTCAAATTCGGGTGGCGCCTCCATCGTCGCAATAAAGTGGTATTTTTAACAGGTCTTTTTTTAACCTGTTATTTTTTTGCGCTTTTTTGCTCCCATATTACTTATTTATTATATCCTTTTAAATATCTATAAAAGGTAGTAGGACGGAGGTTGGTAAGGTTTAAGGCTTCGTTATAAGATATAGTATGAGTAATGTAGGCATCGGCAACTTCGTAAAAGTTATCGGGTAAAATAATTCGCGGACGTCCGAATCGGACGCCTTTTTGTTTTGCGATAGCTATTCCTTCTGCTTGGCGGGTGCGTATATTGGTTCGTTCGTTTTCGGCAACAAAAGATAAAAGCTGTAAAACAATGTCCGCAATTAATTTACCGATAAGATTTTTCTCATGGCAACGCGTATCCAAGAGCGGCATATCAAGAACGTATATATTAGCCCCTATATCTTTCGTAATCCTTTTCCATTCGCATAATATACATTCGTAATTTCTGCCGAGACGATCAATTGATTTTATTATCAGTAAATCATCGTATCGCAATCTTCTGATAAGTTTTTTATAGTTTGTTCTGTCAAAATCGGCACCGCTCTCTTTATCCCATAAAATTTTATCAATCGCAATGCCGCAATTTTGAAAGGCGTTGAGCTGTCTTTCTAAGTTTTGGTCTTTGCTTGATACCCTTGCATAAGCATAAATCATAATTAACTCCTTTTTATACATACGCACGCGCGTGCGTATATACATTAAAATCTAAAGCTAATTATATTTAACTTTCAAAACTCCCACAAATAAAAAATTTTCCAAAATCTATACTTTTTTAAATATAAGTCGTTGACAAATTTCGCAACCTATGCTACAATGTTTATAAGCTACAAGGTATGAAAATTAATAACATTTCTTTATTTCCAAAAAGTATAGTTTTTGAAAATAAAGAAATAAAGTTTAGGTTAATTTTTTGTTTTGGTTAAACGGTTAACTAACGGGCGGACAAAGGCTCGTAAATTGATTAGATTAAACGGTTAACTGCATTACTTTATATTAAACAGGTGCTAATGAAAAATTATTTATTTAGTTTTTCAAATAACATAAAAAATATTTTAAGCGAGGAAAATTTATGAAAAAGGCTAAACTTTTAGCAACTCTTGCGGCGGCTGCGGTTTTGGCAGTCGGTGGTGGCGTTGTTGCGGGATGCAGTGACGGACACACGCACACTTATTCGACGGGTGATGATTGGGGAAAAGACGCAACAAGCCATTGGCATTACGCCACGTGCGACGATTTGAAAGAAGGGGATAAAGATTATAAGATTGACGTTGAAGACCACGTTTGGGGAACGGGCGACAGCGCCGACAAATGTACGGTCTGCAAGTATCAGAAGCCTGTTTCGCCCGCTACCGAAATTTCGCTTAACAAAACCGAGCTTGCGCTTAGTATTGACAAGACCGAGGACACTTTGGAGGCAACATTGAACGGAACGGGTACCGTAACCTGGTCGTCGTCTGACGATACGGTTGTTCAGGTGGGAGCTGCAACGGGCGCAGTAGAGGCTCTTAAACCGGGTACGGCAACAATAACCGCCACAATTACAGGTACCGAAATCAAAGAAACGTGCGCGGTTACCGTTGCGGACGCGTATTACATAATCGGCGGAATGGATTCGGATTGGCATAAAGCGGCGGCGTTCGGAGATTCCAATTACGTTTACTTTATGCCTACGGAAACGAAAGATATATACAAAACTAAGAGCTTTGAATTACCAAGGCTCGGCTCTTTCCAGGTTGCGCCCGTGGGCAATACCTGCGTGGACGACAACGACGAAAACGTATGGTGGAAGCATGCGTTCAACGGCAATAACATAACGCCGGACGATGCAGTGTTGAGCAATAACGACGGCAATATTGCGGTTGAAAAGCACGGTATGTATACGATCACTCTCGATTTGACGGGGGAAAAAGCCGTGATTTCGGGCGTTTGCGACAGAGAAATCGAAGATCCCGAGACGGAAACCATTTATTATCTGTTCGGCAGCATGAGCAGCTGGGCAGTTGCCGACACCGTTGAGGCTGCGGGCGCATATGCGTTTACCAACAATTCCGACGGAACGAGTACGCTGACCGTAGAGTTGGCGAGATATACGGAATTCAAAGTTTTGGCAGTAGGAATGAAATACAATATCGAGTTCAACGAATCTGCGGTACCTCGCGATTTGATTGGCAGTAAAGGTTCGGTAACAGTCGATACGGATTACAAACTGACCTGGACAGACTCCAAGAATATAGGAGTAGGCTTATCGGGTAAGTATACCTTCACGCTCGACCCTGACGGCGGCACAAACAACATTTTAAGCTATACCTTCGAGGCTACAGACGCAACCGAAACGGCTCCCGCCGTATTTCGTTACTTCATCAAAGGCAGTATGGACACCGATTGGAATTCGCCTTGGGACGATACCCGTGAGTTAAAGGCTGTTGACGGACAGGAGGGTGTTTACGAGCTGACTATAAGTCTTGATGCGAATGTTGTGTTCGGCTTCCGTTCTTCTCTTGAAAACGAAGACGGTACCGTGAAGGGAGAGCAAGTAGATTGGTTCGGATACAGTGCGTTTACGCTTGCCGGTAACACCGAGAGCATTGTGCAAGACGGTAGTAACTATAAGGCGGTAAGTAAAGGAACGTATAAATTTACCCTTAATCTGTCAGACCCTGAAAACAAAACCCTGACAGTAACGTTTACCGCCGACGAGGGTGGCGCGACTACCCCCGAAGCGTAAAAATTTAAATTATATTGCAACCGAAGCTCTGCCGTAAGGCAGGGCTTTCGGAGGCAACGCTTAACGGACTTTAAAAGGTCCGTATGCGTTTTAAGGTTAAACGGTTAATGGGATTTTGGAGGAATTTATGAGAAAGAAAAGTTTACTTTGCTTTATCGTTGCGTTGGTAATGCTGCTCGGTATAGCGTTACCCGCTTGTAAAGGCAAACCGAGCGGTCCGCAAACCGATAAATATACCGTTTCGGCAGAGGATGCGTTAAAGTACGAACAAAACCTTACCTGGGGACAAGAAGGTCATTTGTATATTCATTATTTAAGGGGCGCACACTCCGAAAAAGAGCACGGAACTGTCAACAGTGCGACGGCACCCGCTTATTCAACACAGATTAGTTCCAAAGTCTACGGCGACTGGGGGCTTTGGGTATGGGAATATTTCCCCACCAACAGCGAGGGTAGGGCGTTCTATCCCATGAAAATAGACGAGTCGGGCGCAGTTTATGACATTGACCTTACGGCAACTTATAACGACGGCGGCTGGGACGAAGCAAACCGCACTTCAAAAACTCTGGAAATAAACTATTCGCAAGCGCTTAGAATGGGTATTCAGGTTTATTCGCAGGACAGCAGAATAAATGGAACGGGCTTCTGGGTGAACGACGGCGGCGACGTGTACGTTAATTTGGCGGAGGCAAGGCGCGATAAGGGCGATTACCACTGGTTTGTCCGTCAGGGCGAAGTGGGAAGCGGTAGCGCCAATTTCTCTAACGTAGACATTAACGACCCCTATGCGGGAATCCCTGCAGGTTCGGCAACTACCAAGTACGACGTAATATCCAATAAGGGTAACAACAACGTGTATGCGCAGCAAGCGGTTGCCGAGGGATGGGAAGAAAACAGCGTTGGCTATCAGATATTCATTGCGTCGTTTGCGGACGGCAACGGCGACGGAATGGGTGATTTGAGGGGCGTTATAAATAAACTCGATTATCTGCACGACCTCGGTGTGGATACGCTTTGGCTTACGCCTTTCCAACATTCCAATTCCTACCACGGTTACGACATTATGGACTACTTTACCGTAGACCCGAGATTCGGTACGTTGGACGATTACAGAGAGCTTGTCTATAAAGCACATCGGAAGGGAATGAAGATTGTTATGGACTTCGTTTTGAACCATACTTCACTTTCCAATCCTTGGTTTGTCAAGTCACAGAATCTCGTTAAAGAGACCGTAACGCTTCCCGACGGAACCAAAAAAGAAATAGATTACCGTAATTTCTATACCTGGCAAAACGAAGAATATTACAACAGTATTGATGACAGCACCGTGGAAGGCAGAAGAGAAAAGAAGCAGTGGTTTAAAGATACCAACGGGTATTATTATTTCTCGAGCTTCGGTTCGACTATGCCCGAGCTTAACTTCGACAATCAGGCAACGCGCGACGCAATTTTAGACGTAGCGTTATATTGGATGAGCTTCGGTCTTGACGGATTCCGTCTTGACGCCGTTAAGCACATATATATGGCGAACGAAAACGGTGAACATTCCGACTGGATAGTAAAGGACAGCGACGAAGCCAATGACGCCGACTATTCGTTTGACATGAATAAGGACGCGCACTTCTTTATGGAGTTTAATGCAAAACTCAAGGCAAGCTATCCCAACGCCATTTTAATAGGTGAAAACTTCACGGGCGACCCTGCATATCTTGCGGGACTGTACGGCGGATTGGATTCGCAGTTTAATTTCAACTGGTATTTCGATACGACGGCGACGTTAACGAAGATTGCCAACGGCGAAAAGGATTTGGCAGGTAAGATTTTAAATCAATACGACGCCGCACAGTTCAATTTCTCTCAATACCGTAAGGACTATATAGACGGAGTTATTACGTCTAACCACGACGTTCAACGTGTGCGTGACAAGCTTTATGCAACGGATAAAGGCGTTCCGCTCACCTCCGAACGCGGTGACGCGGCGTGGGGCTTATCCGAAAATCTTGCAAAGCTGTATGCGGGAATGTCGTTAACCGTACCGGGAATTACTTGGATTTACAACGGGGACGAACTTGGAATGTTCGGTTCGAAAGCTCCCAATCCCCAAGGCGACGGCGCAGGGCACGAGGACAGATGGTACCGTCAGCCGATGAAATGGTCAAAAGATTTTGAAGGCAGCGGCGAAAACTGTAAATTCCCTATGGGCTTTAATAATTATACGCTTACTTGGGACGCGCTTAACGCTCAGCTTGACGGCGTTAAAGAACAAACTGCCGACAGCGATTCGATATACAGCGTTTACAAGGAACTCATCAAAATCCGTAAAGCAAACCCCGTTCTTGCAAGGGGCAAGGTTGTTTCCCATACTACGAAGAGTAATGTCGTTTGCTATTCGGTTAAAGATGCGACAAGCGAAATTCTCGTATACGTAAACGCATGCGCTACCGAGCAAGCCGCAAACTATTCTCTTCCTACGGGAGCACAGCTCCTATTCGGAAACGGAGTTTCGGGGACAAAGGTACCGGCTATGTCTATTCAGATATATAAGGTTAAATAAGGAGGTTGACGGAAATGAAAAGAATTTTAGCCGTAGTTCTTACAAGCGTACTTTTAACGGGCGGTTCTGTTTCTGCGGTTTCGGCGAACGCAACGACGGAAGCTTTGCCTGTAAGTCAGATGGAAACGGTGGCAGAAATGCAGAATAATCTATATCTTGTTCCCGGCACTTATATGTCGGGCGGCGTGAAAGTTGAAAATACCGTTACCTCCGGTGCTACTAAACTTACGTCGGACGAATGTGAGGAAATTCTTACGGATAACGCATATTTGTGCAACCTTTCGGCAGGAGATTCCCTTCCCGTACCGACAAGCGAAAGAGTGGATAAAAACGGCGTGCCGTATAAATTTAACGGTTGGTGGTCGATAGTAGATGCAATCGTAACTTACTTCGACAAAGTACCCGAACTTTCCGAAACGACGTATCTGTACGCTGACTGGAGGGCAGAATTATCCCAGCGTAAAGACCCGATAGTTCCCGATGAAAGTAACGTTGCCGTTCCTGCACATTATCTGTCGATAAAACGCGCCGCTACCGGAAAAGAGGAAACCATAACGTTAAGAGTCAGCGGAACGGACGAGACGTCGGCGGATACGCTTGGTTATTACAAGCCCGTACAACTTTATAACGACTGGTTCGAGCTTAACCCGGGCGACGTCATTAAGGTGTATGCGACAGGGCTTGGCGGTTCCGACGAAACGCAGGCAGCCCCGCTTGATTTGCCCGGGCAACGCATAACGCTTGAAAACAGTGGGCTTATTGCCAACAATACGGGAACGTTTTTAAAAACCGACGCAAACGATGCGCAGGCGCTTGTTTACAGAGCGACGCAGACGACGCGCCATTTCAGAATATACATTAAATTTAAGTCTGCAGGCGCGGAAATGACGGTGTATATGGAGCCTAAAGATATCAGCGGTCAATAATTAAAAATTCATTTTTCTCCTGACGTGTCCGTTACGCCTTCCCCGTAAGGGGAGGGCGGCGCGGACGTAAACGTTGGAGACGGTCTGATTATGGAAAAATTTACAATAAGGGATATTGCCCGCCTTGCGGACGTTTCCGTTGCAACCGTTTCTTATATAATAAACGGCAAAAATGCAGAAAGTTATACCGAAGAAACAAAGCGCAAAGTTTTGCAAATAGTCAACTTGTATAACTACCAGCCGTCACGGCTTGCACAGTCGTTTGCATTAAGCAAAAGCAACAACGTAATTATTTTGTCGGAAAAATATGAGTCGGTTTTACAGAAAGCCGAAAGCTATGACTTTTTAAGGCTATTCGGCAAGGCGTTTGAACGGCTCGGCTACAATTTGATTATACGTACTTATTTGGAAAACACCAAAATAGATACGGCGGACGCCATTATTTGTATGGGGGTTGAAGAAGATAGGTTTCTTAAGCTCGCACACGAAAATTACGTTCCGCTTTTATCGGTGGACGGCATAATTCACGACGAACTTTTCTTTCAGATTATGCAGGATTTCGACTATGTGGTGGAGTGCGGAGAAAGAAGATTCGGCAAAAATAATTTTTCGTTGGCACTCGTGGATTTGTATAACCAATCTATTAAAGATGAATTTAAAAAGCTTCCGTGCGAAGTGATTTTTATTCAGGATAGCGAGATTCGGAATTTAACAGATCGTAATATTGTTACTGTAAACGCATCAATTTATAAATTATGCGGCGAATATAACGACAGTATTCTTTTGGTCCCTGCAAATACCGAGGCGAAGGTAAACGCGCTTGTCGATTGTTTTTTTAAGGCGGCGGATAGAATACAGGGCGTTGAACACACGGTAAAAGTAAGGTAAATTTAAGCTATTATTATGAACAAATATGCCATATATCATCAACCTGAGAGTAGATATGCATACGCCTTATCTACAAATGAGCTATTAATTACGTTGAGAGTGGCTGCTAACGACGTTTTCGACAGTATTGAGATATTGTACAACAATAAATACGATTTCACCAAGAAATATAACGTATTGCCGATGAATAGGGAATTGTGCGATGGTACCTTTGCGTATTACCGCATTAATATCGAACTTTCTGACGTGCGTTTTGCCTACATATTCCGTATAACGGAAAAGAATAAAGTTTATTTTTACTCCGAGGACGGGATTTCCGAAAATTACGATTTCGAACGGGCATATTACACTTTCTTTCAGTTTCCGTTTATTAATAAGGTTGACGTTATGCCGTTGGTAAGCTGGTCGGAAAAAGCAGTATTTTATCATATTTTTGTTGACCGCTTTGCGCGTGGCGATTATGAGAAGAACGACTCATATATAAACACTAAATGGGATGAAAATATTGACAGATATTCTTTTACCGGAGGTGATATCGACGGGATTTGCAATAAACTTGAATACCTGAGAAATATCGGTATTACGGCACTCTACCTTACGCCTGTTTTTGAATCCGAGTCAAATCACAAGTATAACATTAAAGATTATT
Source organism: uncultured Christensenella sp. (assembly GCA_910586065.1). GTDB lineage: Bacteria > Bacillota > Clostridia > Christensenellales > Borkfalkiaceae > Coproplasma. The sequence continues at coordinate 380,828 of CAJUGI010000001.1, forward strand.
TGCGGGTTTCGCCCGAATTCGGTAATCTCGAAAAGTTAAAGCACTTATTAAGCTCGGCGCACGAAATGGGAATCAAAGTTATGGTCGATTGTGTATTCAATCATTGCGATGCCTCTCACAAATTATTTGCCGACGTTGTAAAAAACGGTAAAGATTCCAAGTTTTACGACTGGTTTATGATTGACGGCGAACGCCCCGATGCGGACAAACGCAACTACGAGTATTTTGCGGATTGCGAATATATGCCTAAATGGAACACGAGCAATCCTGAAGTGCGCAGATATCTTACGGATATTGCGCTGGAATATATTAACTTAGGCTTTGACGGGCTACGCCTTGATGTTGCGGACGAAGTATCCCACGAAATGTGGCGGCAACTAAGAAAAGAAGTCAAGGCAAAGCGTTCCGACGTATTGATAATAGGCGAAATCTGGCACGAGAACGAGCATTGGCTTAAAGGCGATCAGTTCGACGGGGTAATGAATTACAAACTGCAGAAAATACTTATAGATTTTTTTGGCGTTTATTCTATAAAAGCGACAATCGCAGCGGATAGGATGAATGGACTTCTTATCTCTAACATTGAACAGGCTAACGCAATGTCGCTTAATTTCTTGGATACCCACGATACTCCCAGATTTTTACGTTTCGTCGGCGGTAATATGGATAGATTGTTGTGTGCGCTGTGTGCAATGATTATATTTCCCGGTATGCCGTGCATATTTTACGGAACAGAGCTTCCGCTTGACGGTGCGGGCGACCCTGACTGTCGCAAAACTTTTGATTGGACTTTTTCAAAGCAAAATGCGGCGTATGCGGAAAATTTTAAAAAAATCGTAACTTTAAAAAAACAAGAGGCTCTTTGCGGTGGTAGCACGAAGATAACTGCCGAAAACGGATTATTAATAATTTTGCGTATTAAAAACGATGAAAAAATAACAGCGTATTTCAATATGAGCGGAAGGTCTAAGAAAGTTAATGTAAACGGCGACGTGATTTTCAGCTTGAATTGTAAGGATAACAGACTTTTAAACAACGCTGCGCTCGTTGTTAAAAATATAAACTAAAATTAAACTTTTAGGAGGATTAATGATGAAAAAACGTATTGTGTCAATGCTTATTTGCGGAGCGCTCGCAGCAAGTTCGGTTGCGGGTCTTACTGCTTGCGGAAATAAGGGGCTTGAACTTACCGTGTGGGGTTCTGCCGCACAACAAGAAACCCTTAAACAAATGGTTGCTAAATTCGAAGAAGCCAATCCCGAAACAAAATACAATATTAAAGTAGGTATTTGCGAAGAGGATATGGCGGTAAGCAACATTGCACCAGACCCTTCGGCTGCGGCGGACGTGTTCTGTTATTCGAACGATCAGTTGGTTCCGCTTCTACGCGTGGGAGCCCTTGCAAAATTGGGCGGAATATTTCTCGATAACGTAAAGACGGAGAACAGCGAGGATTCCGTTGCGTCAGGCTCGGTTGCGTATGGCACAGCGGATGAAAAGGTTTACGGTTATCCGTATGCTTCGGATAACGGTTATTTTATGTTCTACGACAAATCCGTTATAACCGACGAGCAGGTCGGCTCGCTCGAATCCATAATTTCCGTATGTGAAACAAAGAACAAAAAAATCGCATGGGCGGTTGATGTGCCTTGGTATACGGCAGGTTGGTTTTTCGCTTTTGATTGCGATTATTCGGTGGAATACGATTATAACGACAATTACAAAGAGAAAAATATTGAAATCAGTCTAAATAACGAAGGCGGTATAAATGCTTGTAAAGCTATGTCTAAGCTTACGTCAAGCAAGGCGTTTTCAGGTAAAAGCACAGATAACGAAAAGATTATCACGGGCTTTACCACTAAAAGTACGGCGGTTGCCGTTTCCGGAACGTGGAATGCGCCTCAAATCAAAAAAATTCTCGGCGAAAACTACGGTGTCTGCAAGCTGCCTACGGTTAACGTAAACGGTCAGGACGTGCAGCTCTCGTCGTTCAAAGGCTATAAGCTTTTCGGTGTAAATCCTCACAGCGGCGATAAAATAGTTGAAGCGCACAAGCTTGCCGCTTTTCTTTCAAGCGAAGCTATGCAAGCAGAGCGCTTTGAAAAACACATGGTGGGGCCTACAAACAACGCCGCGGCAAACGCCGTAAAGGACGATGCTACGTTTGCGGCTCTTAATGCGCAAAAACAATTTGCGAAAGAACAGACCTCCGTTCCGTCAAGTTTCTGGGAACCTTTAAAGGGTGTAGGCTTGAATATTATAGACGGTTTGTTGAGCGAATCGGGCGGTAACGGAAAACTGTCTTATGCCGATAAGTTAAGTGCCGTTGAAAAACAAATAAAGAACTCAAAATAATTTAATTCCGGTGAAAAAATGGATTTGGAATATCTGAAAATGTCGCCGCTTGAAAAGTTTTGGTTTAATTTTAAAAATTTTTTCAAGCGACTGCCGTTGTCATTTGCGGCATTTTTTAAGGCAATACCAAAAAAACTTTATAAACTCTGGCTTGCCTTTGCGGGAATTTTTATAAATATCGGCAGGGCGGCAAAAGAAGGGGATTGGAAAACCCGAACGTCTTTCGCAGTAATGGGCTTCGGGCTGATTGCGAGAAAACAGTATTTAAAAGGATTTTTATACCTTATATTCGAAGTGCTGTTTGTTTTGTATATGGTATTTTTCGGTTGGAAATACCTCGTTAAATTGGGGAGTCTCGGCGAAGTTGCGTGTAAAACGGTAACAGATCCGTTGACAGGAATCGAGAAAACTATTTATTACGATAACAGCCTTTTAATACTTTTGTATTCGCTTTTGACAATTTTCATAGCGATTGCGTTTGTATATATGTGGTATCAGAATGTAAAGGGTAATCTACTATCGCAACAGTTTACTGAGGCGCATTTGCGGTTGCCTACGTCTAAGGACGATATTAAGTCTTATGCCGATGAAAACTATCATAAAACACTGCTGTCTATACCCGTGCTTGGTCTGGTTGTGTTCACTATTCTGCCTATATTCTTTATGATATTCATAGCGTTTACGAACTACGACAAGGCACATCAGCCTCCCGCACAGCTTTTTCAATGGTCGGGAGTCGATAATTTCGTAACCGTATTGGGCGGCGGGATTTCTGCAGACAGTAAGGTATTCGCTTATACCTTCGGCGAGGTTCTATTATGGACTATCGTATGGGCGTTCTTCGCAACATTCACAAACTATATTCTTGGAATGGTAGTGGCTATCTTAATAAACAAAAAGGGCGTAAAATTCAAAAAGCTGTGGCGTACCATTCTCGTTATAACAATAGCCGTTCCGCAATTCGTATCGTTAATGTTTATGTCGCAGCTTCTTGCCGACCAAGGGCTTATAAATAGCTTGTTGTTAAAGTGGGGCTGGATAGATAAGGCGATACCGTTCCTAACGGATGGCACGTTTGCAAGGATAACTATAATAATCGTGAATATCTGGATAGGTATTCCTTACTCTATGTTAATCTGCACGGGTATATTAATGAATATACCGGCGGACTTATACGAGTCGGCGCGTATGGACGGAGCGGGTCCCGTAAGGGCGTATATGAAGATAACTCTTCCGTATATGCTACACGTTACCACACCTTATCTTATAACGCAATTTATCGGTAATCTTAATAACTTTAACGTAATTTTCTTATTAACCGGAGGAAATCCTCCTTTGGAAATGGACGGGTTCAATACCACCGCAGGCGAAACGGATTTGCTTATAACTTGGCTGTATAAGCTGACCGTAACCGAGAACAAGTACGGGCTTGCTTCCGTTATCGGTATTTTTACCTTCGTTATCGTTGCGGCGTTCTCGCTTATACTTTATAACCGTTCCAAATCAGTCAAAAACGAGGAGGAATTCATGTGATGGCTAAGAAGTTTAAAAGTAAAAAGGGTGCGGAAAGAGTTTCGCTCATAGTCGCATATACCGTGCTTGCAATAATTTGCCTTATATGGTTGATACCATTTTTAATGCTGATTATATTGTCGTTCAGGGGAGAACAAGCGGGTATTTCGGCAGACTATCTTTTCCCTAAGCAATGGTCATTCAATAACTATATAAAGCTGTTTACGGAAACAAAGTTCTTGAAATGGTATGGTAATACTATGCTCGTTTCGGTTGTCGTTACAGTTTTTCAAACGATAATCGTGTTGATGACAAGCTATGCTTTATCAAGGCTGCGTTTCAAACTACGTAAACCGCTTATGAATTTGATGCTCATTCTGGGTATGTTCCCCGGATTTTTATCAATGACGGCGGTATATTTCGTGCTTAAAGAAATAAACCTTACGCAGAATTTAGTAGGGCTTATGTTGGTTTATTCCGCAAGCTCGGCAATGCAGTATTATATCTGTAAGGGATTTTTCGATACAATTCCGAAATCATTGGACGAAGCCGCGAGAATAGACGGCGCAAGTAGGCACACGGTATTTTTAAAAATAATTCTGCCGCTTGCAAAACCTATTATTATTTATACCGTATTGACTGCGTTTATTGCGCCGTGGGGAGAGTTTATGTTTTCGTCGTTTATGATGAAGGGCGACCCTGATAAATTCACCGTAGCTGTCGGAATGAAATCGTGGCTCGACAATTCAACGCTGATGGCAGAAGGATATTTCACGGTATTCTGTGCAGCAGCTGTTGTGGTTTCAATACCGATAACGGCGCTCTTTATTTGGTTGCAAAGGTATTACGTAGAGGGCGTAACGGGCGGCTCTGTAAAAGGATAAGAGGTAATAAAATGGCTGACGTAAGTTTAAAACATATATATAAAGTTTATCCGAACGGCACGAAGGCGGTAAACGACTTCAATATGGAGATTGCCGATAAGGAATTCATCGTTTTCGTCGGACCGTCGGGCTGCGGAAAATCAACGACTCTGCGTATGATTGCGGGGCTTGAAGATATCTCCGCAGGCGAACTTAAAATAGGCGATACCATCGTAAACGATATGGAACCTAAGGACAGGGATATTGCTATGGTTTTCCAGAACTACGCCCTTTATCCGCATATGACTGTTTACGAAAACATTGCGTTCGGGCTTAGGCTCAGGAAACTTCCGAAAGATGAGATTCACAAAAAGGTTGTCGAGGCGGCGGAAATTTTAGGGATAACCGAATATCTCAATAAAAAGCCCAAGGAAATGTCGGGCGGGCAGCGGCAGAGAGTGGCGCTCGGGCGCGCGATAGTGCGCGAACCGAAAGTTATGCTTTTGGACGAACCGCTTTCAAACCTCGACGCCAAGCTCAGAACGCAGATGCGTGCGGAAATATCTAAATTACATTCAAAATTGAATACGACGTTCATTTACGTTACGCACGACCAAGTAGAAGCTATGACCATGGGCACGCGCATAGTCGTTATGAAGGACGGTTTCGTTCAACAGATCGATACACCGAAAAATTTATATAATTATCCTGCAAATAAGTTTGTCGCAGGTTTTATCGGCACACCGCAGATGAACTTTTTCGAAGCGACTCTTAATAAAGAAGGGGAGAACGTAATAATAAAGTTTGAATATTCCAACGCGCAGATAACAGTGCCGTATTCTATGCTTTATAAAGCAAAACCCGCTTATCTTGACGGAAAAACCAAGGTTTATATAGGACTTCGCGCAGAAGATATTTCGCTCTTACCCGAAGATATAAAAAACAGTAAAGCGGTTGTCAAAGTAAAAGTTTCCCACAAGGAAGAACTCGGCAGCGAAACGCTCGTTTACGGCGATATCAATATGGACGGCGACGGCTATGCCGAAAGTTCGACCAGAGTAATTATAAAAGATTACAGCGGCAGAGATTTAAAGTCGGGCGATATAATCGACGCGTCTTTGAATATTGAGAATATACATCTATTTGATTATGAAAACGAACAATGCGTTTTACCCCGCATTCCGGAATATAATTATTTAGACTGTGAAATCAAGAACGGAAAACTGTGTTTTGCAGGATGCGAAATCGACTTACCCGAAGCCTTAAAATGCAACGATTTAAAAGGTGATTTATTATTGCCCACCGATGCACTGACTTTGAATGGAAATTTGAAAGCTGAAGTCGTTTCGCATGAAAGTATAAACGGAATAAATCTGTTGGCTTTAAATATGAACGGTCACCGTTTTTATGCCGTAAATTTACAGTATTCCGAGGCGGGTAAAACCTTAAATTCCTCGATAAATATAGGAATCGATTTTAAAAAGATAACGGTAATTTCAGACGGTAAAACCGTAATTGCGCCGCTATCTGAACTTAATAAATTAAACTGCAAATTCGTAAAGCGAAAGGAATATGAAGAGGTTAACGTTAACGGCAAAATAAAGCGAAAGAAAGCGATACGTTTCGGGTTCGACGTTGCAGGTAAATTTTTTCAAGCGTCTGAAGATATGTCGCAAAAGATATTTGCCGCACTTGGAATTAAAAAAGCTTTTACAACGCCTCTTAATTTGGAATGCGGAATTTACGACCTTGCAATTTCCGACAGCGGGATACCCGCCAAAGCCGAAGGTTATCTTGATTTCGGTAGCGAAAGATTTTTAAAATGCGACGTGGACGGAAGTGAAGTATACGTTAAGATCGACGGCGAAGCCAGCGATAATATTTACCTTCAGCCTAATTTTGAAAATGTCGGAGTTTTAGACATTGAACGGGAGATTAAAATTATTTAAAAACTTATGAATAAAGAGCAATTTGTAACTAAATTAAAACAACTGGATATAAGCGGAAAATCAACCATAGAATTATATAATGAAATTTCCGCATTTGCAATGAGTTGCGGATTGAATAATGTAGAGAAGCCGGCTATAAAAAACGCATATTATCTATCTATGGAGTTTCTTATAGGGCGAAGTTTTTATAATAATCTTATGGAGCTTGGCGTTCTTAAAGAAACGAAAGAAATACTTGCAGAGAAAGGTATTGATATTAACGTATTCGAAGAAATAGAGGACGCCGCGCTTGGTAACGGCGGGCTCGGTAGATTAGCGGCGTGTTTTCTTGATTCAGCCGCAGGATTGGGTTTGCCCCTTCAAGGCTACGGAATACGTTATAAATACGGTTTATTCAAACAGGCGATAGAAAACGGCTTTCAGGTCGAACTGCCCGACGACTGGCAGCGTTTCGGCGACCCGTGGAGCATAAGGCGCGACGATGAGAAGCGGCTTATCGAGTTTGCGGATATGAAGGTATACGCCGTGCCTTACGATTATCCCGTTTTCGGCAAAAGAATAAACAGACTGCGCTTATTCCAAGCCGAAGGGAGCCCCGAAGCCGAAAAAATAAGCGAATATCTTTACCCCGCAGACGATACGGCGGAGGGCAAAATTTTAAGACTGCGGCAGGAATACTTTTTTTCCGCCGCTGCTATCCGCGAACTTATAGAAGAGCATATTAAAAAGTATGGGAAAAGTTTCGAAAAATTCCCCGAATTTAACGTCATTCAGCTTAACGACACGCATCCAGTGCTTGCGATAGCTGAATTTATAAGAATATTAACATCGGAGCACAAGGTTATTTTTTCCGATGCGCTTGAAATCGCAAAGAAAACTTTTGCTTATACCAATCATACCATTCTGCCAGAGGCGTTGGAATGCTGGAATGCCGAGCTTTTAAAGAAAATTTTACCCAATATATATGCTATTCTTATTAAAATTCATTTAAAACAACGGGAAGAATTTGCTAAACTGAATTGTACGAGTGAAGAAATTGCGGCAATGTCTTCTTATTCTCCTAACGGTTTTTCAATGGCTAACCTTGCGGTTTATGTAGGAAAAACTGTAAACGGAGTTGCTAAGTTACATACCGAAATTCTCAAAAACAGTCTTTTTAAAACGGTGTATAAGTATTATCCGGACAAGTTCCAAAACAAGACAAACGGTATTACCCAGCGAAGATGGCTTATGCTGTGTAATAACGAATTTTCCTCGCTTTTGGATAAAGCAATAGGGAATGGCTGGAGAACAGACATATCGGAGTTGAATAAACTGAATAGAGTTATATCCGATTATACCGAAGATTTTATTTTGATAAAAGAGGAGAAAAAAAGACAGCTTTTCGATTATATAAAACATCAAGAAGGAATTGATATTCCTCAGAATTTTTTGGCGTTTTCACAGGCTAAAAGATTGCACGAATATAAGCGCCAATTGATGACGGCGTTTGCCATTCTTGAAATATATAACGGACTTAAAGACGGAAGTATTAAGGATTTTGTGCCGTCTGTGTTTATCTTTGGCGCAAAGAGCGCCCCCGGATATAAGCGCGCAAAAGGTATTATAAAATTTATAAATGAAATAGCCGAAAAAGTTAATGCGGATAATCAGACCAATAGTCTTCTGAAAGTTGTATTTATCCGTAATTACAATGTATCTTATGCTGAAAAAATAGTTGCAGGAACCGACGTGTCATTGCAAGTTTCTACTGCGGGGCTCGAGGCAAGTGGAACGGGTAATATGAAATTTATGATGAACGGTGCCGTTACCTGCGGAACGATGGACGGGGCAAATATTGAAATTGTAGAGCTTGCGGGTAGGGAGAATAACTACATTTTCGGGGCGGAAGTGGACGAAATAGAATGTCTTAAAAAGGACGGTTATGACCCGAATACTTATATTAAGTTGCATAAAAAAGCTGTTGAAAGTCTTATTGACGGTACTTTTAATGATGACGGGACGGGTTATTTTAAGGAATTATACGATAGTCTTACCATAGGAGCAAGTTGGCATAACCCCGACAATTACTTTGTATTATATGATTTAAAAGATTATGTTGAAGTGCTTTTAAAAATCAACGGAGATTATAAAAACAAATATGATTTTGCGGTTAAGCAACTGAGAAATTCGGCAAATTCTGCATATTTTTCATCGGATAGAACAATAAAAGAATACGCCAAGGATATTTGGGAAATATAGCTTTTCATTTTTTTCTCCCCCTAAATAATGTCCCTATGCACAATTATTTGTATAGGGACATTAGCACTTTGTAAAGGAAGTGGTTATGGCACACGCTACCGAACAAAAAATCAAATTGCTTGTCTTATACGACTTGCTTTGTCGGCTTCAAACTTTAATCGCTCGTTCTTACCCAAGACAACCATAAATCCTACGCAATTTTCTTTTGCATATAAAGCGCAAAGCGTTTTACCGCCACTACGGTATTTGTATTCATATTTCCACGCTTTACCGCCTTTGTTCCACAAACGCTCCATATCGTAGCGTTCATTGATTAAAGCGCATAAATCATTCCATACGCCATATAAAGATTTTCCAACTAACGCAATAATTTCTTCTGATGTAGGCATTGTATCAAGCATAATAAATCTCACTTATTTTTAAGATTGCTTAACGCTTCGGCGTTATTAGATATAATCATACCCACGGTTTGGCAGCTTTCCATTTCAGAGCAGTTTCCGCAGGTTTCAAAAGCTTTTACGAGCGCACACTGTCGTATCTGACAATACTTGTCGCAAAAAGGGGTTTTAACCCCGTTCACGCGACAACCATCACAATTAATCATTTCGGGTGTGATTTCCACTCCGTTCATCTCCGACCAAAGCCGAGCAACCTTTTCGCGCAATGCGTTATCGTTGTTTTGCGTGGCAATATACGCTTCACATTTTTCGCAATTAAGTCCGCAAGATTTTTATTAAAGATTGCAATAGAATATTATGTTTATCTAGTCATAAAAAGAGAGAGTTCAGAATTAGATTTAGAATTTGATGAGCAATTAAAGAAATTAATTCAATTTGTACGCATAGGAAGAAAAGATAGAAAACCAATTAAGTATGATATTTCAGTATTGCACAATTATAAACCTTTATATAAACAAGTTTTAAATTAAATTTATCAAAGGCAAATTTATAGTGTTTACCTAAGAAAAGAGGGCAGTATTTTTGTCCTATAAAGACATAGAGCAAAGCCGTTGCAACTGCAACGGCTTTGCTTTTTTAAACCGTTAAATTTCCGACACAAATTTATTTAAAAACCGGTTTGCTATTGTAAACTTCGTTGATATATGATATAAAGTAATTATTACCGCAGCTAAAATTAAAGGATGATTATGATATACTCTGATTTTAAGAAGAAACTTCTTTCTGACCTTGAGAGGGATAGAGATTTATTGATTGCTCAGGAAAGTTTTAAGCAACCCGAAACATTGTTTGAAGTTACCGACAACGATGACAAGTTATATATGCGTATACTTCAAATGTTCAATACAATTATTTTGAAGAATGTCGAGCTTTTGGTATTGAAGCTTTGTAAAGAAAAAAATGTTGAGAATTCTTTCGGTTTAAGGCAAGATATTTATATGAAAATCGACGGTGAAATGAAAATTACTGAATTTAAAACTTCGCCGGTCAGTTTTAATTCCGAGCGTATGCGCTATTACGTAAACAGGCAAAAAGAAACGTGCGCGAAAATGGTTTTTGTATTTTTGTTGCGTGATAGCGTTGTTGCAAGAGATAGTATCCGGAAATTTGAGAATCGCATTAAAAGTTTTGAAAAAAACGCCGAAATTGAAATTATTCTTTTTGAGGAATTTATAGAAAAATTGTTCGGTTACGATGAGAAAATGAAATTTTTACAGTCTATGAAAGACTTTAAAGCGGAAGTCCATCAGGTTATAGGGTATCGGATTACCGAATTGTGCAGTTCTGCTAACAGAGTTAAATTGAAAAAAAGTTTATTGACTGAACTGAAAGAATTTGATTATAAAACCGTTAAAGAAGAGAAAAACACCGTTTTAAAAGGTGCTAAAAATTACGTTGAATTGAGTGATACCGATTTTTTGCATATATACGAAAGATTTCAAACTAATGAATTATATAAATTGCTGTTGGGAGATATGGATTTTGCAAAATCATTTTTAACTTCCGAATGGCTTTATAAAAAGTATTTTACGTTGAGCGAGTTGGATAACACGTTTATTGTGGCGGGTTATTTAAAGTCTGTCGAGCAGATGCTTTGGGACATTGTGCTGATTTTAGGTAAAGGACGAACGATTCAAAACACATTAATTTCAGATGAGAATTTGAATTTGTTAAATAAAACGTTAGGTTCGTTGGAACACTTTTTTGAAGACCGTGCAAATCTTGATTTGTTCAGGGACGTGTTCGGAAACAATAAAGGTTTTGTGGTTAAGTATTTGAAATCCCAAATAGACTTATGGCGGATAAATTACCGCAACGGCTATTTTCACAAGCGCAAACTTAATGAAAGGAGTACTGTTGAAAATATAAGAAAAGAGACGGTATATCTTTATATGATAATTCTCGGTTCAATTGACCTTACGTCTGAAAATATTCGCTCTTTAATGGGCTGAATAAAAAAGTCTTTAATATATTAATAGGGCTCCGCTTTATGCGGAGCCTTTTTGGTTTTAAAATTACCCGTACAAACAATATGTTTTAAACGCGCGGGTGCGTTTGATGCAGTAATTGCATATAATGTATTGTTGCATAAAGGTGATTTATGACGCTTAGCGTATGTTTGATTGTTAAAGACGAGCAGGAAGTTTTGGGCAGATGCTTGAACTGTGTTTCAAAATTTGCCGACCAGATAATTGTTGTTGATACAGGTTCGTCCGACGATACGGTGGAAGAAGCAAGAAAGTTCACTGATGAAGTTTACTTCTTCGAGTGGTGCGCCGATTTTTCCGCCGCCCGCAATTTTGCTTTTGAAAAGGCGGATTGTGATTACGTAATGTGGTTGGACGCGGACGACGTAATTTCGGATGAAAACTGCGAAAAGATAAAAAAACTTAAAAAGAACGCCGATTTTGACGCGGCGTATCTGCTGTACGCCGCGTCGGCTGACGGAGATAAGCCTACTTTTGAATATTACAGAGAAAGAATTCTGAAACGCAGTAGAAATTTTAAGTTCGAGGGAGCGGTTCACGAAGCGGTTTCGGCTTCCGGAAAAATTGTTTATTCCGATGCGGTAATACTTCATAAAAAAGTAAAAGAAAATGAACCGCTGAGGAATCTGAAAATATACCAAAAGCAAATTGCCCGCGGAATATGCCTTGACGAACGTTCAAAATTTTATTACGGCCGTGAACTTTTTTTTAACGGAATGTATCTGGAAAGCGCCGCCGTTCTTGAAAACTTTTTAACTGGAAACGGTTGGATTGAAAATAAAATAGAGGCGTGTCTCAACTTATATTACGTTTATTCCGCGATATGTGAAAAAGAAAAGGCGCAAAACGCGCTTTTAAAAGCCTTTTTGTATGCGCCGCCAAGGAGTGAGTTTTGCTGCATACTCGGTGAAAAGTTTATGCGGGAAAATGATTTTAACTCCGCAATATTCTGGTATGAAACTGCGCTTAATGCAAAAAGTCCGGCTTTATCGGGCGGCTTTGCAAATGTAGATTACGGCGGATTCATTCCACTGATGCAATTGTGTGTTTTATATGACAGACTCGGTGATTATGAAAAGGCGAATTCATATAATGAAGCGGCTGGAAAAATAAAGCCGATGAACGAAAATTATCTCAACAATAAGAAATATTTCCGTAAAAGACTCGGAAAGAGGAACTGAATAAATGATTAAAAAATTTTTAATAGATTACTTTTTATTGCATTGCGACGACGGCTGCGACTGTGGTTGCGGCTGTAATAACGGCTCGCGTACGGTTTATGTCAGAACACTTACCGGTATAACCGGTCCACGCGGCGCAACGGGCGCAACAGGCCCTGCAGGTACGGCAGGAGCAACCGGTGCAACAGGCCCTACAGGTGCCACCGGCGCAAACGGACCCGCGGGTACGGGGGCAACAGGTCCTACGGGGCCGACAGGCGCAACAGAATATGTTACATAAGGGAAAGTTTAAAAAATAACACTAAAGCGTTAAGTTGATGTGGTAGAACTAATAATCCTAACAAAAACACCAGTCCGTCAACAATAAGATATACTGCGTGTGCATGCGGTTCAATAATAATGGACGGAGACCCGAATTTATTTCAAATAAAAACGGTTCTAAAGATTAAAAGCATCTCTCAGAAGAGAGATGCTTTTCGTGTGGGTGATAGCAAACTTAAAGGAGAACATAAATGTCCGTATAAATAATTGACCGCAAATAAAGTTTGTTGTATCATAAATATGTAATAATATTACATAGTAATATTTCACGGTCAATTAGCTTGCTTAAAGGCTGTATTCAAGTACGGAGAACATTATGAAATTATCGCTTAAAATCAAAAACAAATTAAAAACGGCGGCGGTCATCTGCATTTCGCTTTTTATGGCTTTGCTGTTCGTGTTCGCCGACGTTAAAATCGTTCCCAAACAAAGCGGCGATACCGCACCCGACAGCACTGCTGCCGAGGGTAACGAGAATGTCAACGGCGGCACCGATTTAAAGGACGCTTGCGGCTCCCACGGCGAATTTTATTTTAACGAAAAATTTTCCGCAGCTACGGAAAGCTTCGTCGCCAAAAGCGACGAAGCCTTAAAAACCGATAAATATCTTTCCGATATTACAAGCAAATGTCAGCCTAACGGTTATCTTCCCTACGGCGTTGTTGCAGACAAAACGGACGGTGGCGCAAAGCTTTCCGTTAAGGTAGAGGGCGTTGCAACCTATTTCGATAAGGGGCTTTATACGCCTACGCCCAAATCGGTTATATACGATATAAGCGAGTTCGATTACAAATACTTTTTCAGCAATATAGCCGTTCAAAGCGGCACAAGCGCGAACGGAAGAGCTGTTTTCAGCGTTGATTTTTCCAATTCCGCAACAAGCGGTTGGGTAAATAAATTTGTCAGCGGCGAAATGACCTCTAACGACAGCGCAAAGCAAATACGCGTTGAAACGGGCGGCTACAAGTATATAAGAATCCGCGCCGACTTTGCAGAGGGCACAAGAACAAGCGCTGCGGCGGTATGGGCGGACGCAAAATTTACCGACAGCGATACGACCGAGGTTGAATATCTTGTCAAATCCGTTGCGGAATACGACCGGATAATCAAAACAAAATACGCAAACGCCGACCTTTCGGACCCGAATTTCGAGCTTGCTTTGCTTCAAAGGAACTTTGTAAGCAAATTCGGTACAAACGGTCATGTCACCTTGCACAACTACCTTAAATCCAACAATCAGAATGTCGAAGCCTTCAGCTGGCTTTTCGACAATCTCGACGTGCTCAGAATGTACACCACGGGCGGCACTCCCGATAATACAAATATTTATCTTAAAAACAACACCTATAACCCGAACAGCTGGCTTAACTCCTTAAAGGTTTTAAACACTCTGTACAATACCTACAAGGACGACCTTAACGACAACACGGTTTCCCCTCTGGGCAACCGTCGCCGCGATATCTATCAAAAAATGATGATATCCATTGCGCTTACCTATTCCAAGCGCGTCCGCTTCTGGATATACGATATGGGCGCGGACAACAGCTTTAATAAAACCGACAACGATTCTACCGCAATAAACCGCTATGCGGCGTTCAAAAAAATCTGGCTTGCAAACAAGCTCGACAGCAGAGTTTTCGAAAATATCGAGGTCGAGGAAATGCGCTATATAATGACGACGCTTTTACCCGATAACGAGATTGAATGGCTGCTTGACTATTGGCAGTGGAAGGGCACGAAGGGGCCTTATAGTCTTATGGACTATCTTTTTGCCTACGAATTCTGGTCGGACGCACCTCACCTTCACGACCCTGCAAAAAAGGACTATTATTACCAGAAATACAGACTTGACGGCTACGGAATAGAATACAAAAAGTATTACACGCATGCATGGATGATGTTCGAAACGGGCGGCGTCTGCTGGAATATGTCGAATATCGGCGCCAATATGACCGCCGTCTGGGGACACCCGTCAACGCCCTTGGGACAGTCGGGCTATGTAGAGCACGTTGCCTATGCAGATTACTATATCAACAGCAACGGCGACGGCTATTGGGCATTGACAAATGACGTGTTCGGCTGGATAAATACCAACTTCAGAAACTTCAACAACTTAGGCAGTGCGGGCGGCTGGTACACTCTCAGGGCAATGAACGACTGGGGTACGGGCAGCTATACGACCACCCACAGCGGAACCTATCTTTTACTTGCACAGGCGGCGATAAACGACTTCGAAAATTACGAAAAAGCCAAGGAGCTTACCCTTCTTGCCGAGGTTTACCGCGACGACCTTGTAAAGCAGGAGCAGATTTACCGTCAGGCGCTGTCTGTGCAGAAATTTAACCTCGATGCATGGCTCGGGCTTATCAACAACTATGTCGCGCAAAGCAAGTCTGGCGAGGATTTTATTGCGCTTGCAAGGGAGGTCGCAAATTCGCTTATTTATTATCCCCTGCCCATGCACGATATGTTAAAGCTTATCGGCAAGCACGCTTCCGCGCCCGAGTATCAGGCTGTTCTCAGCATGATTATGGCAGAAGCCCTTACAAACGCCTCAAAAGCGACGGAGGCGCAGGTTTTGCAGTCAAACATAACCAGACTTATGGCAAACCACTTGCTGGGTAAGGTAGAAACCGAGGTCGCAAAATTCGCATTCGACGGCGACGGCGGTGCCGAGCTTTCCTTGGGTAAGCTTTACGCCAACTCCACCCCGACGTGGGAATACAGTATAGACGGCGGCACAAGCTGGACGGCAACCGACGCAAAATCGGTCAGCTTTACGGCGGAACAGGTCAACCGCGTCAATGTCGACGACGATATACGCGTCCATATCATAGGCACTCCGCGAACGGAGCAAAATATTTACGTTATAGACATTACCAAGGCGCAGCCGCCTAACGGCTTTTATGCAAACGATTGGGAGAACAGGGTTTACGGTCTTGACGACACAATGGACTGGCGCATGGAGGGGCAGACCGAATGGACTGCGTTCAAGCGTCAGCAGCCCGATTTATCGGGCGATAAGGTCGTGGAAATCCGACGGCGTGCGCAAGGCACCGTAATCGCAAGCGAGCTTTCGACTTATACGTTCAGCTCTGCGGGAGAGAATAACCCCCAAAAGCGGTATATTCCCGTTAAAGAGCTGTCGGTCTACGAGGTTTCCTCCGAAGCGACTACCCATCAGGGGCACGCCGCCAATATTATAGACGGAAATTATAACACAAGGTGGCACTCCGACTGGGGCGGAACGGACAGAGAGCGATATATAATTATCGAATTATCCAAACAGTTTGTGCTTACGGGTATGGACTATATCCCCGCGGGCGGCGGCAACGGTAAAATTTTAAACGGCAAAATTTACGGCAGCTCCACGGGCGAATACTGGTCAGAGCTTGCAAGCGTAAGCTGGGCAAATAACGAAAGCTTAAAATCTGTCGATTTTGCGGACAATAATCTTAAAATCAAATATATAAAAATAGTAGGTGAAAAATGTTCGGGCGGTCTAAGCTTCATATCGGGCAGAATGTTCAACTTCTATCACAATGAAGATGCAACCGCAAGCACTAACCCCGTTGCGGGCTTGGAATTTGACAGTGCCTCGCCGACCAACGGCAACGTAACCGTCACACTTGTTAATCCCAGCACAAGCATTATAGTCACCAACAACAGCGGCAGAAAAACCTTTACGTTTACGGAAAACGGCAGCTTTACCTTCGAATTCAAGGACGCAAACGGCGCAGTCGGCCGCACTACGGCAACCGTCGACTGGATAGACAAAACGCCGCCTACGGCTACCGCAACCTATAGCGAAACGGACAAAACCAAAAACAACGTCACGGTGACGCTAAGCTTTGACGAGGAAGGCGTAGTAATCAACAATAACAACGGTTCAAACCGCTATATCTTCACGGCAAACGGACAGTTTACGTTCTATTTTCGCGATAAGGTCGGTAACGAAGGCTCGTATACGGCTACTGTAACCAACATCTTCAATACCTCGCCCAAAATCGAAAAAATCGAATACAGCGCTACCGAGCCGACAAAGGACGACGTAACGGTTACCTTCCATTTTGACAGACCCGTTAAGTATTATGCCGATTTCAACGCGGGCACGGGCGTGTTTGCAGACGTTTACACGACCGTTATAACTAAAAACGGCGCTTCGATTTTCCTTTTCTATGACGAGCTGCAAAACAGAATAAGCAAGCAGATAAATATTACGAATATAGACAGAGTTGCGCCCAAGGGCACAATAACGTACAGCACCACAAATAAAGCAAATAAGGTTACCGCCTATATAGGCTTTGACGAGGATAACGTTACGGTCACAAATAACGGCGGCGCAAGCTCGTATCTGTTTACCGAAAACGGTTCGTTTATCTTTGAATATACCGACCGCGCTGGCAACACGGGCAAAACCACCGCGACCGTAAGCTGGATTGATAAAACGGTTATCGCTCCCGAAATCCGCTACAGCACCACAAGCCTTACAAATCAAGACGTAACCGCCTCGCTTATAATCAACGGCAATGCTTCCGCTTCACATACTTTTACCGAAAACGGAAGCTACGCCTTCGATTATACTCAGAACGGCGCCTCGCAGACAATGGTTGCGGTTGTAAACTGGATAGATAAAACCGCGCCCGTCGCAACCGTAAATTACAGCACGCAGGGCTGGACGCGGAACGAGGTAAGCGCAACGGTATCGTTTGACGAGCTGGACGTCGAAATTCTCAACAACAACAAATCCGACACCTATATATTCGATAAAAACGGCTCGTTTATGTTCAGATACAGGGACAAAGCGGGCAACGTAGGCGAAGCAGAAGCAAAGGTAAGCTGGATATTCAAAAAGGCGCCCACGCCCGTTTTCGAGTACAGTACCAAACAGCTTACAAACCAAAATGTAACGGTAAGAATCAAGGAGTTCGAGGTAGACGAGGAGTTAAGCGAGCAAACGTTAAGGGCTTACAGAGCGGCAATAAAGGTAACAAGCAACTACGGTAGCAGTAGCTATGTGTTTACGCGCAACGGCGAATTTATCTTCACCTATCGCGACGGTGCTGGCAACGAAGGCAGTCGGACTATAACGGTGGACTGGATAGATAAGGTAGTGCCGACGGGTATTATAGAATACAGCACCTACGACGTTTGCAGAGGGCCCGTCACCGCTTCCATATCATTCGATAAGCCCAACGTAACCATATCGAATAACCCGAACAATACGTTTACCTTCGACGATAACGGCGAATTTACCTTTGAATTTGCAGACGAGCTGGGCAACAGAGGCACGTCTACTGCCGTTGTAACGTGGATAAACAAAAACATGCCCGTTGTAGAGGTCAATTTCAACATTACCCAAAAGACCGATAAGGATGTTGTTGCAACTATCAGTTTTGACAGAGATGACGTTGTAATTATAAATAACGATGGAAATTTCTCGTATACGTTTACGGAAAACGGTAGCTTTACCTTTGAGTATGTATATGGTGGAAATTCCTTTGAAAGCCATACGGTAGACGTTGATTGGATTAAAAAGACCATTTCCATAAAGTACTATAATGACGGACTTGTAAAGGAGGACGTTATAGCCTACGGCTCAGGCTATCAGATTTTGTTTGTTATCGAGGATACCGAAAGCAAAACCTTTAGCCACTGGGCAGACGGAAAAGATAAATATTTCGAGGGTGATATACTCAGCCTTGAAGACGACCTGTCCTTAACTGCCGTATTTATCGGCGACGACGACAATACGGGCGATAACGATAATAACGGCGACAACAACGGCGATAACAGCGGGGATAACGACAATAACGGCGGCAATGACAATACGGGCAACGGAGATAATACGGAAGGCGGCAAAAAAGGCTCTAATACGGGCGCAATCGTCGCGGCTGTCGTAATTTCGGTTGCTGTTGCCGGCGCGGCGGCCGTTACGGGCGTAATCCTTTACAAAAGGAAAAAATCGCATTAATTTGCAGACTTAATCAACATTTACGGCGAAGGCATGTGTGCCTTCGCCGTTATTTTATGTTGCACAGACAAGCCGTACCTTCATATACATATAAAAGGCTTTAATTTTTTTGCATAAAGGGGGATACGTCAAACGGACAAAAAAGTACGGCTACCAAGCAATCAGATGCAAAATTATCCGTCCACCCAACGCAAATGCGTGATAGACGGCAAGCGCTTTGCAATAACAAGACATTTCACGGGCGACAAAAATTTAAGGATAATTATTACGGATACGGCCGTCCGTATGGCAAACAGAGAAATGTTTCCTTAGCCTTTAAGGTGCTGTTTTAAGGAGCTTGAATGTTAAATCAGAACCGACTTAACAAAATCGGCCTATATATGCGGCTGTCGCGCGACGACGACAAGGCGGGCGAATCCATGTCAATAGACAATCAGCGCATAATTCTGCAAAGATATGCGGCGGAATGCGGCGGCGAAATTGTGGACGAGTATATCGACGACGGCTGGTCGGGCACGAATTTCGACCGCCCGAATATAAAGCGTATGCTGCAAGACGCGCAGGCGGGCAAAATCGATACTATTATAGTAAAAGATTTGTCGCGCTTCGGGCGTAATTATATTCAGGTCGGGCAGTATATCGATTATATTTTTCCCGCTTACGGAATACGCTTTATCGCTTTGAACGACAATGTTGATACTGCCGACAGAAGCAGTACCGCAATGGATATGATGCCGATAATGAACGTTTTTAACGAGTGGCACGCGGCAAATACAAGCAAAAAAATAAGAGCGGTGCTGGAAGCAAGCCAGCGCTCCGGCAAATACACAAGCTGGAATTACCCCTACGGCTATAAGGCGGGCGTTGACGAGCGCCGCACGGCGGTTATAGACGAAGAGGCGGCGGCGGTGGTGCGTCGCATTTACGACTTGCGGCTGCAAGGTCATTCGGCGCGTTCTATTGCAAAAATTCTGTCGGACGAGGGTATTCCCAATCCCGCCGCTCACTATACAAGACTTGACGGCAGTAAGCGCAATATAGACGTTTCGGCACTGTGGGTTCCTAAAACAGTAAGGTGGATACTCGCAAATCCCACATACCTCGGGCACACGCTGCAGCATAAAACCACACGTGTTTCCTATAAAAATCACAAAGTTGTAAATCTGCCCGAAAGCGACTGGATAATTAACGAAAACGCCCACCCGCCGATTATTTCCAAGGAGGTATGGGACAGAGTGCAGTCCACCTATAACGGCGCGCGCGGCCGTGCTGACAAAGCGTCCTCCGTCCACCCCTTGTCGGGTTTGCTCGTCTGTCCCGACTGCGGCAAAAAGCTTAAATTCAAATCCGCAAAAGACGTTAATAACTGCTTTATTTGCCGTACCTATGTAGATTTGGGCAAAAAATATTGCACCTCTCACCGCATCACCGAGCATTTGCTTGAAAGAATTGTAGCGGAGGATATCCGTTCTATGCTTGCGGAAGTAACTATTGACGAGGGTAAGGCAACGGAGCGGTTTTTAAGGGAGCGGGCAAAGCATAGCGAGCAGAGCAGATATTCCGCCGAAAAGCAGCTTAAAGCGCACAAAAGCAGACTTGCAGAGCTGGATAAGCTGATGCAAACCGCATTTGAGGAAAGAGTTCTGGGTAATTTGCCGGATTGCGTTTGCATAAAGCTATGCGAAAAATACCGTGCCGAGGCAGAGGCGTTGCAAGGGGCTATAAACGCGCTTGAGAAAAGACTGTCCGAAGTGAATAAGGACGATGCCGCCGCCGAGGAGTATATTCAAAAATTAAAACGCTATGCCAATTGCGAAGTGCTTACGCGCGAAATATGCCTGCAACTTATCGACTTTATAACGGTAGGGGAAAAGACTGCGGAAAACGAAAAGCGCGAAATACATATTTACTATAAATTTCGGCAAACGGACTAAAACCGTCCCTTAAAGCACATGAGCAACGGGGGCAACGGGTCCCGCCGGCGCTACCGGACCCCAGGGCGTACAGGGCATTCAGGGTGTGCAGGGCGCAACGGGTCCTGCCGGTGCAACCGGCGCAACCGGTCCTACAGGCCCTGCGGGAGTAACAGGACCTACAGGTATAACCGGTCCAACAGGTATAGCCGGACCTACAGGAATTACCGGTGCAACGGGTTCCACGGGTGCTACAGGTCCCGCAGGTATTGCGGCTTCGGTAGTAGTCGGTACAACCGATACCGGTGAACCTGGTACCGCCGCAATAGTAACCAACAGCGGTACCGCCGAAAACGTCGTTCTCAATTTTGTAATACCCCGCGGCGCAACGGGTGCAACGGGTTCCACAGGCGCTGCAGGCGCAGACGGCGCAACTGGTCCAGCCGGTGCTGTCGGGGTTACGGGAGCTACGGGTCCGACCGGCGTAACCGGTCCTACCGGCACAGCCGACTTAAACTCTTACGGCGGCTTATACAATACAACGCCGCAAACGCTTAACTTAACGATTGGTGGTACGACGCAACTGCCGCTTCCGTCAACAATGCCTTTGAAGAACGTGTCGTATACGCCCGCTAACAGTATTACGGTTGGAACAACCGGAGTGTATGAAATAAATTATTTTTCGAACGTATCGGCGGCGCTGGGTACAACCGTTACAATGTCTGTACGCATAAACGGAACGGCAATTCCTCAGGCGAGTATATCACGTGTTTTATCGGTGGGCTTAAGTTCTCTTTACAGCGGCAGTATTATAATTGAGTTGACCGCCGGAGACGTCATTGATATGGCGCTGTCGGCATTGCTCGCCGTAGGCATTACGTTGGGTAGCGGAGTGAATACTACTTTGACTGTCAAACAAATAAGCGCATAATAAAAGGCTTAGATTGAAATAGCAGGTTTCGTTGATAAGATTTACCTGTCTGCAACAGTCCTTGACGTACTAACTGAATTGCAATAAAAAAAGCCGTCGGAGTAATCCGACGGTGTTTTTAATTATTCAAAATAAATCGAATTAACTATCG
Organism: uncultured Christensenella sp.; assembly: GCA_910586065.1. GTDB lineage: Bacteria > Bacillota > Clostridia > Christensenellales > Borkfalkiaceae > Coproplasma. The sequence continues at coordinate 402,665 of CAJUGI010000001.1, forward strand.
TTTCGGCAAGCTCGCTCACGGGCGCGGCGCAACTTTTATCAAGCCAGTTCATTGAAACGTTAAACAGCATTCCCGCATATAAATATGGCAAATAATCGCTTTTTTCGGGGTAATCTTTTTTAAATGTTTCATCGAAACGCTTGTTTAAGTAATCAAGATAAATATATTCCAGCCGCGCTTTTCTAATCAATTTAAACGTCTGCATATGGTCTTTAAACGTAGCTAAAACCTGCATAACCGTTTCAACATAGTCCGCCTTACACCTGGGATAAAATTTTTGATTATATAAGAACTCTTTCTTATAGTGCTCGAAGTAATAAATTATTACATCCTCTTTCCGCTTGAAATATCTGTAAAATGTGGCTCTGCCGACGCCGGCCTTGGCGGTTATGTCTGTAACCGAAATTTTTTCGTAATCATATTCGCTCATAAGCTTGAAAAGTGCCTGAACTACGTAATATTTTGAATATTCCTCTTGCGAAAAAGCCACGATACAAATTTCTCCTTTTGTCTAAAACAGCGCTACACATTTGAGTTTCTGTCTCATTGCTGTTTTTTTGGCTGGATTTTTTACATTTCTTTGTTGTATGCTACACTTGTCTCACAAAAAAGTCAACCGAAGTGCACGTCGGCAAACTTTCTGAAAGACAAAAACTATTAACGAGGTAAAATAAAATGCAGGAAAAAAATTTCGCGTCATACGAATATATGACCAAAACGGTTAAGGCAAAGGACCAGACAAGGGTGATAGATATGTACGAAGCGTTCGGCTGGGAATTAACTTCGTCAACTCCCGCAATCGTTAGCGGTGTGGCGGCGCTTTCCTTCAAGCGCGACAGAAAAATCAACCACAAGCACGAGCTTTACAAGCTTGAAAGGCAGGCGGAGGAAACGTTTGCAACAATAAATGCGTTAAACGCTTCCAAAACCTTGGGCGCAAGAATATTCGCTTATATTTTCGGCGTAATTGCAACTCTTGTTCTGGGCGGAGGTATGTGTATGGTCATGCTCACGGAAAATAATATCCCCGTTTTTGCCGGCGGCGTAATACTTGGACTGGCGGGAATTGCGCTCTGTTCGGTAAATTATTTTATTTATAAAAGAATTACGGAAAAGAAGGTTAAACAGGTGCTTCCCGTAATCGACGAAAACGAAGAAAAGCTTGCAAACGTTCTCGAAAGAGGAAACAGTTTGCTCGTGAACGAAATAATTTAACGGGTATGTGTGCGGATAAGGAAAACGGTAGAGTTTTCAGCCGTTTAAAAAATGATTACGCGTTTCGTACGTTCGCATTCTCTGCGGCTTCTTTCGCGGTTACGCTTGCGTTTACGGGCTATAATCTGTTTTTGGGAATTGCATACAATGCGGATTTCAACTTCGGTATTGCGGTCTATTACGCAATTTTTTTGTGTGGCAAAGGCGGCGTAGGCTTTTTCGAAATCAAGTATAAGCGCAAAAATCTCACCGCCGAGCAAAAGTCGGTAAAACGCAAAAATCTATTCCTTGCAACGGGAATATTGCTTTTAATAATCGCTTTGGCGCTCGTCGGACCCGTTTCCCTTATGGTAAGACGGCAAAAGTATGTAAATTTCACAGAAATCCCTGCAATCGCAATGGCTGCGTATACGGTTTATAAAATTTCGTCGGCAATAGCCGGCTTTGTAAAAACCAAAAAGCTGAACCATTTAAGTCTGGAAATTTTACGGGGCCTGAACTTCGTTGACGCGCTTGTTTCCGTTTTGTCGCTTCAATACGTTCTTTTAATGACTTTCGGCGGCGGGATAGAGGGAGATATGTTTACTCTTTGCGCAATAACAAGCTTTGCCGTGTGGGCGGTTATAGTAATAACTTCAATCGCCGCGCTTGTCAAAGCGGTAAAGCTTTTCAAGACGGAATAAATAAAATTAAAATAAAAGAGGAAGTAACCGCCGGTTACTTCCTCTTTTTCAGTTTATGCTAAGCTTCAATAGAAGCTTCGGCGTTACTTTCTTCTCGCTGTGCGTGTCGTTCTTCCAAACGATCTATTAATTTTATCAAGGCACGGAATGGTGAAGAGATAACCCGCCAAAAGAAGTTTGCAACTATAACAAAGCCTTTTCGGATAATCGGAAAAAATATAGACAAAATGCCTATTATTGCGCTTCCTGCGAGGACTATAAAGAAAATCGCCCAAAAAATATATGAAACGCCTGTAAGACTTTCAAGAAATTTACAAAAATCAATATACATTTCCCAAAGCGTTTTTGAATCCGCCCAATTGCCAGGGCGCTGGTACGGCTTGGGGCTTTGTTTATTGTCTACAACTCCCAAATTGTATGTAATTCCGTCCGTTTCAAATTTAAGCCGTAAAATGGAAACGTCGGCAATCTCTGAATTGATAATTTGTTTTGTTTTATAATCGCCCGTGGTCCTGCGTTCTGTTTCATAAAAACGCAAAACCCATTTACAACCCCGCAGATTTTCTTTTTCACTATTGGATATTATAATCCGGACTAGAAGTAAATTTGTCTATGCTTACAATTCTTTTCCACTCGTAGCGGTGCGCGAGAAAGCCGTTGCCCGCCGAGCCTTTATCCTCGCCCGTGATTGTGTAGTTTTTAAGTTGTTGCCATTCTCCGAACCGCTCGCTTGACTGAACGCCTAACATATAATTGCGCTCAACGGTGCGCTTTCGGAAAGAAATTTCCGCTTCATACAAATTGTCAATGGGCTTGTCTGTATCAAAACCAACGTACCAGCAGTCGGCTTCACTAAACGTTATAATAAACCCCAACCCTTCAAAGTAGCGAAAATAGCCTATGAATTTATTTCAACGCCCTTGCGGGCTATTGTTTCCCGTAATCTCAACCCCGCCGCCCGATTTCTCGTAACGACGGAGTCGAGATTTTACAAAGTCGACTTGCGGATTTCCCCGCGTTGGTACCCAATACCCATAGCCGACATATTAAGAGTGGCTCGGCTTTTTCGCTCAAAACGTTCGCTCCGGTTCTTGACCCTCGAACGTGGGCACGTTGCCGACATTAAGAGCGGAAGGAGAGCCGCAACGCTGCGTTAAAAGCCTTTATCTTGTCCGCGATGGCGAGCGCACACTCGCAAATTTTGCCCTCGGCTATGCCCGTATCGTTGCAAATCTTGCAAGCGGGCACTTTGTGTAATATAAGCTCGTCAACGCGTTTGTCGGTCAAAATTTTCTTCTGCTCGGCTTTGAGCTTTTCCAAAGTCGTTTGCAGCTCGTCCGCTTTTGCCATGTTGCCGTTCGCCTGCTCGAAGCGTAGGCTTTCCTTTGCTGCCGCAATCGCTTGATTGTTCGCGTTCCACTTCGTGCCTTTTAATTTCGCGTTTTCGGCTACGTTAGCTTTTTGTAATAACTTTAACTTTGCGGCGAAGTACTCGCGGACTTCTTCCAGGAGTAAGGGGAGTTCGACGGGTTCGCCTTCGTCGGTCAGCTCGTGCGGGAACTGCGCCTGCATTAGTTTTATTTCGGCAACGGAAAACCGCCGCGGCAATTCCTTGCCCGCGCTCTCTATGCGGAAATATTCCGATTCGCTTTTGTCGTCAAACTCGCACGCAATGATTTTGTGTGTAAACGAAGAGCAGAAGGGGGGCGCAAATTTGTATTCCGCGCCCTGGTTAAACGTATAATAAAGTTTTCCGTCCGCGCCTTCGCGCCGTTCCTGGTTGTTCGTCATTGTGTGAACCTGTTTTTATTTGAATTTGACTTTACCCTCAAAGCGTGATATAATTCTTTTTGCTGAAATCTTACAAAGGGGGCAAAATATGACTGCTGAAATACTGTCAATTATAGCCGTTTGTATAAGTGGTGTAACTGCGATTTGTGCTGCAACAATACCTGCAATATTAAGTTATAAAAATAAAAAAGTGGAACTCGGAATTCAGATAAAACAATCTAAACAAAAAGAATATGAAGCTAAATTTGAAATTTTTTTTAACGAACATATGAATATAATAAAAAAACTATCTGAACTATATGGACAATGGAAAATAGATGCACAAAAAGCTTCTGAATTAATTTCATTTATTTATAAAATTGCAAATGAGTTTAATTTTTGGATGCGTTGCACTTTTTATTATTGGGCACAAACAATAATTGAAAATGCGGACAATAAGGAAATTGAAAGAATGTTTAACGAATGTATGGGGTGCCTATTAGCTAGCTATGGAATTGACTATTGTTCAAACAGTACGAAATTTTTAATGTCAGATATGTTAAAAATAGTGTTAAGAGAAAGATTTGACGAGTTGCAAAATTCTTCAAGTAAAGATTTCAAACTTTCAATTTTATTAGAAGAAAGCCCAAAAACAAACGCCGACAGTTGAAAATAGTGGGGATATTGCCCAAAGCATAAAAGCGGTAAAGTAAAGTTTATCGCTTTTTTTTGTTGTAAAATTTTTAAAATATTCAATCATTAGCCCAAAGCCAACGAGGAATAACAGTCCTTGTATTCCAACTAAAAATGCAAATACGATTTCGCCTGTTGACATAATAATCTACTCACGCCACTTTTGTGGCAATTTGATTATAATGCCATATAAATGTCTTGTCAACAGTTTGTGCCATTTTTATGGTAATCTTTTTATATTAGGAGATTATTATGGCATTTTCAGATAAATCAAAGGAATTGAGAGGCGAAAAAAAAATAACGCAAGCGCAACTCGCGCAAGCGATAAATTTAAGTCGTTCGTGTATTTCAATGATAGAAATCGGAAAAAATGAACCGACAGCCACAACTTTAATTGCATATGCGAAATATTTCGGCGTTTCGGCGGACTATTTGCTCGGACTTGAAGACGATTTCGGCGTTAAGGAAGCCGAAAAGAGCTTGCGGGCATACGACCAACACGAGTTGACGGACAGGCAACAAGTTGACCTTTTGAAAATGTATAAACTGCTTACCGAAATTCAGAAGGCGCAGGTTTTTGGTTACGTGCTCGCGCTCCTGGAAGAGGCGGGCGTGAATGTTAAAAGCGTTTTAGGACATTAAGTCGTAAAAACGCGAATAGTGGGAGCCTTTGCCGAAAGTCTTTAAACGATTTTCGCCAAATGATAAAATCCCCCCAAATTTTAACGATTTGGGGGGGTATACCACACTATGACCGAAACACTTGAAATACTAATGGGAAACGTAGAGCGCGATTTAAACGCCGCCTGTTTGAGCTATGGAAGGCTCAAAGGTTATTTATGGGGGCGCGCGGGAACTGCGGGAACTGGATATACAAAAGATAGCGATTTAAAAGCCCTTGCGGAAACGTCTTTTTTTACGGAGGAGGATTTAAAAAAGATGCCGAAGCTAAAAGACGGGCGTACCCGAATCACTTCTGACGGGTTGTTTCAAATACGATACAGAAAAGACGGGTATAATAAACAATTCACTTCTAAAACGTTAAAGGAGGCACAAGCAAAATTTAAAGAGTGGGTGCGAAGCGTGAACGACGAGAAAGCCGCTAAACTACCCAAAAAAACGCAGAACTTCAAAGAGTTTGCCGAAAGATATTTTGAAGAGGTTAAGCGGCTTAACGTTGCACCGTTTACATACGACTTGTTAAGCCGAAGGTTGCGCGCTTACATTTTGCCCGCGTTGGGGGAAATGCAAATAAAAAAAATTTCCCCGCTTAAATGCCAAGCGGTATTAAACAGAATACTAGCGGACGGAAAAGGGAGAACCGCCGAGGACGTAAAATTTTTGTTGGGCGAGATATTCCGCGCGGCGGTGGGGGAGAAGCTCATAACCGATAACCCGATGCAATTCGTCAAGATACCGAAACACCAACGCGAGAACGGCAAAGCCTTAACCCTTGCGGAAATCGCCGAGTTTATCAAAGCGTGTGAAAATTCACCTTATCAGCGGTTGTTTATGCTGTATTTGTATACGGGAATACGCAGAAACGAGCTTCACTCCGCTGTAATCGACGAAAACTTTATTACGGTGGCGAGTGGTAAGTGCAGGACGGGGCAAAAACAGCAATATCGCAAAATACCTATTGCGGCGGGTTTGCGGGCTTATCTTCCGATATTTTCGGAAGAGCTTCAAACGGCTAACGACGTTTTAACGGGCAATTTCAAAAAACTTTGCTCCGCTCATCACCTTTACGACTTGCGGCATACGTTTACCACGCGGGCGCAGGAAAGCGGGATAAGCAAAACGCTTGTAGACGTTTGGACGGGGCACAAGGACAACCGCGATATGACGGCGAGCGTATATACTCACTTTTCGGACGAGTTCCAAATCAGGGAAATAGCAAAGCTCGACTATTAAGTACTGCAAATTACTACCCGTTTTACTACCCAAAAAAATCGAAAAAGCCGTCGAACTTCAAAGTCGGCGGCTAAAAATTTGCATAAAAAAGCCCGTTTTCGGGCGTTTTTTTCTCGAAAACGGGTGTTTTGGTTGAGGCGACGGGATTTGAACCCACGACCTTATGGTCCCGAACCATACGCGCTACCAACTGCGCTACGCCTCAGAATACGACTATTATACATATTTTTTGTTTTTCAGTCAATTAAATTATTGTCGTTTAAAAACAATATTTTTTCGTTATTTTACTTTAAAAAAGCGGTTTTACCAACCATTTGGGCCTCGCTTTTATAAACTTAATAAAATTACCGCGTTTTCAACTAACGGTTAAGTTGAAAGAGATTAAATATCAAATTCCATGTGGTATAATAAATCCGTAAATAAACAGTCGTCGATGACGGACGGTCTGTTGTGGCGGTAAATACTGCAGCTCCGTCTGTTTAGCCTGAAATTAAAGATAAGTATTTTTCGCCTTAAACGTCGTGTTTGAATGAAATTTTTGCCTTTCAATGCTTATTCCGTATTTGCCGGTTGTATTGTGCTTTTTTTATCGTCCGTATAGGGCATGATATCATGGCGTGGCTTTCTTTAAGGACGCTTTTAAATTCTTGTATCTATCGGACGGGTTCTTGCTCACTTTCGTAATAGTGGGTTTCGTGTTCCCATGCTGTACTACAAAAATTTTCAGTGGGGACATTTCGGGCTATGGGCGAATAAAATTTAAAATAAATTATCCGCCGCGGGCTTTCCGTTCGGCGGATTTTTTATTGACTTAAAGCGCTATTTATCTTATAATAGGTAAAACGATAATTTGGAGATAATTATGAGCAGAGCCGACGAAATTTTTATTGCCAATATGAAAGAAATTATGGAAACGGGAGTTTGGGATACCGAACTCGACGTCCGTCCAAAATGGGAGGACGGCACTCCCGCGCATACGGTAAAAAAATTCGGCATAGTGAACCGCTATAATCTTCAAAAGGAATTTCCCATACTCACAATCCGTCGCACGGCGTTTAAATCGTGCGTGGACGAGCTTTTATGGATTTGGCAAAAAAAGAGCAACAACGTTCACGATTTAAACTCTCATATATGGGACCAGTGGGCTGATGAAAAAGGAAGTATAGGCAAGGCTTACGGCTACCAGCTCGGTATTAAACATAAATATAAAGAAGGCGAATTCGACCAGGTAGACAGAGTTCTGTACGATTTAAAGCACAACCCCGCCAGCCGCAGAATTATGACCAATATCTATAACTTTTCCGACTTGCACGAAATGAACTTATATCCTTGCGCATACTCAATGACTTTCAACGTTTCGGGCGATACGTTAAACGGTATTTTAAATCAGCGTTCCAATGATATGCTTACCGCTAATAACTGGAACGTTGTGCAGTATGCGATTCTATTAATTATGTTCGCACAAGTTTCCGGTTTAAAAGCGGGCGAACTTGTGCACATAATTGCCGACGCGCATATTTACGACAGGCATATACCTATTGTTAAGGAAATAATCGATATGCCCCGTCTTGCCGCGCCTAAGCTTGAAGTAGATAAGAGCATAACGAATTTTTACGATTTTACTGTGGACAGCTTTAAACTTGTCGATTATAAATTCAATGAAAAGAAATATAAAATTCCAGTTGCGGAATGAGCGAAAGTTAAGCATATTATGGGGGTAATTAAATAATGAAAGCAATTTTACACGCGGATAAAGACTGGGGAATAGGCAAAAATAACGGATTGATGTTTAAAATTCCCGCCGATATGAAATTTTTCAGGGAAACTACTACGGGTAACGTCGTTGTTATGGGTAGTAATACATTAAAATCTTTCCCCGGCGGTAACCCTCTTAAAAACAGAGTAAATTTAGTATTATATCCCGATGGCGAAAAGAGGGACGATTGCGTTGTTTTAAGTTCTTTGGAAGAGCTTTTTGCAGAAATAAAAAAGTATCCTGCGGAAAAGGTTTTCGTTATAGGCGGTATGATGATGTATAAAACGCTTTTGCCCTATTGCGAGGAAGTGCTCGTTACAAAAGTGGATGCCGTGGGAGATGCCGACGCTTTCTTTGAAAATCTTGATAAAAACGAAAATTTTAAGTGCGTATATGAAAGCGAACCTGTGGAAACCAACGGTTACACGGTTAAATTTACAACGTATAAAAATTTAAGCGTAAAGCCTTTATAAGGAAACTTTAATGAAAATTAAGCAAAAAATTGCGTTGTTTTTGATAAACACATTCATGTGTGTTGCGATTTTGTTCATAACATGCTATTGTATGAGCGGCTGGGGTGTGTTGGTGCAAGCCGTGTGCTACGGAGTCGCAGGCGTCGGTTTTTTGGTCGGACTTGTCTCGTTTTTAGTAGATAAAGACGCAATTTTAAAAAGCGTGTTCATTGTGATTATTTGCGCCATAGTCATAATAGGCGCAGTCGCGATAATGAGCGCCGTGGGTCGGCTCGAACAATACGAAACGGATGAAGAAAAAATAGACGCAATTGAGGCTATGCTCAGAGGCACTGGCGGCTGGGGCATGGTTGTATATTTTCTTATTCAGGTTTTACAGGTCGTAATTCTGCCGTTACCCGCACTCGTTTGCTATGTTCCCGGTGCGATTATTTGGGGTCCTTTATATGCAACTTTAATCGCCTCTGCGGGAGTAATCGTCGGTTCGTTAATCTGTTATGTAATAGGAAAATACTTCGGTCACCGCGCCGTTGTTTGGATTGCGGGTAAAGAAACGGTTGACAAATACACGCCAATGTTGGCAAAACGCGGGAAAATAATTTTTGTATTAATGCAGATTCTGCCGTTCTTTCCTGATGATATATTGTGTATGCTTGCCGGATTGACGTGTATGAATTTTCCTTTTTTTCTTAGCGTAATCGTACTCGTGCGCCCCGTAGTAATAGCCGTTTACTGTTATTTCGGCGGCGGTTCGGTAATCCCTTATGACCAGCCTTGGGGCATAGCGGTATGGGCGGCAATCTTTGTGGTAAGCATCTCGGTTGCGATAGTCTGGTTTAAATATCAGGATAAAATTGAGGGCTGGCTCGTTGAAAAATTTTCTTTGAAAAGAAAAAACAAATCCGCCGGGCAGTTTGATGCGGCAACGGTTGAAAACAAAGAGAGTGTTACAAAAGTACAGGATATTACGGGGGTAAACGAGGATACGGCGGAATCCGAAAATGTAAAAGCAAACAATCGGCATAATTCGGGCAACAAAAAATATTAATAAAGGCCTGTAAAAATAAGTAGGTCTTCCCGTGAAACAACACGGGAAGACCTACTTATTTCATACAATGTAGTAATTGATTTTACACGGAGAAAAACATTGGATTGGCTTTATAATTTTTCGGGCTGGCAGCTTGCGCTTATGGCAACCGCGTTTACGTGGGCGCTTACGGCGGCTGGCGCTGCGCTCGTGTTTATATGTAAAAACGTAAGCGACTCGGCGTTTTCGTTTATGATGAGTAGCGCCGCGGGAATAATGCTTGCTTCAACTTTTTTTTCGTTACTTATGCCCGCCATGGAAATGGCGCCGGATTATTCTTACTTAATTTTAACCTGCGGCTTCGTTTTGGGCGGCGCACTAATAATAGTAACCGATATTTTAATTGGTAAACTTAAACTTTTTGACGGTAGCGCCAATAAGAGGAGCTGTGCGGTAATGTGCATTGCTGTCACCATGCATAACATTCCCGAAGGACTTGCCGTAGGCGTAGCGTTCGGCGCTCTCGCTTCGGGGCAGACTGCGGGCGCGGTTGCCGCCGTTATGCTTGCGGTTGGTATTGGTATACAAAACTTTCCCGAAGGTATGTGCGTTGCTTTTCCCTTGCGTGCCAACGGGCTTTCAAGGACTAAATCGTTTTTGATAGGTCAGCTCTCAGGCGCGGTTGAAATAGTTGCGGGTGTGATTGGCGCGCTTGCCGTGCAGGCGGTAAACGGAATATTGCCCTGGGCGCTTTCGTTTTCGGCGGGTGCCATGCTTGCCGTAGTGTGTTCGGAACTCATACCCGAAAGTTTCGCGCAAGGAAAAATAAAGGCGACGATAGGCGTCATATTCGGCTTTGCGCTTATGATGATTCTCGATATCGCTTTCGGATAAAAGCAGAAAATACATCTTTTTCCGCCGTTGCCGTTTCTGCCGGTCAACGGCGGAATTTTTTTTGCATAATTCTGGAACTTTTCCGCATTATACTTGTATGGAAAATAGCAACGTTAAAAAGACGGCGGTAGTAATCGGAGGCAGTTCGGGAATAGGTTTTGAAACATGTTTAAGGCTTTCAAACCGCGGATGGAACGTAATAAATATTTCGCGTACGCCGTGTAAAATAGACAAGGTTGAAAATATTCAGGCGGACGTAACCGAGGGAACGGCGTTGACGGATATAATCAGAGGAGTTGCGGACAAGCCGGTATCTGCGCTCGTTTACAGCGCGGGCTTTTCTATGGCGGCGCCGATTGAGTACGCAAAAGAGAACGATTACCGTTATCTGTTCGACGTCAATTTCTTCGGCGCTCTGCAAGCTATGCAGGCGATAATTCCGCAGATGAAACAAAAAGGCGGAAGAATAGTGCTGGTCGGTTCGCTCGGCGGTGATTTACCGATTATGTTCGACAGCTTTTACTCGGCGTCTAAGGCCGCGCTGGAAATGCTTTGCCGCTCGGCATATTCGGAGTTGAAACCTTATGGTATAAAAGTAACGGGAGTGCTCCCCGGCGGCACGGCGACAGGCTTTACGTTTAAGCGTAAAGTTTACACAACCGACGAAAACAAGGCGTATTCCGGCGGTGTAAATAAGGCCGTTGCCGCACTTGCCAATATGGAGCAAAGCGGAATGTCGCCGACGGCGGTTGCCGAAATTATTTATAGCGTTCTTGTTGAGGAAAATCCGCCAGTAATCAAATCGTGCGGCGTAAAGAACGCCGTATATCGTGCGTTTACGCGCGTTATGCCCGAAAAACTGACTCTTAAAATTAACGAAAGGATGTATAACCAATGAAAAGAGATTTCGATTTTTCACGTAGGGACGAAAGAGAAAGTTTTATAAAGACATCCAAGGAGGGCGGCGTTAAAAATGACAGGAAAGAGCCGTGACAATTACAACGAAAATTATCTTAATTACGTAAAGACACAGGACCCGCCTACGCAACATTTAAAAAACTGTGCGGCGGCGTTCGGCGTCGGAGGGCTTATTTGCTGTATCGGACAGTTTATAAGATACAGCTTTGAATTTGCCGGCTTTTCGGGAGACGAGCTGGCGGGGTTAACGTCGGTGGTTCTAATATTTTTAGGCTGTCTTTTAACGGGGCTTGGCGTTTACGACAGAATAGGCAGATATGCGGGCGCAGGCTCAATAGTGCCTATAACAGGGTTTGCAAACAGTGTAACTTCGCCCGCGATAGAATTTAAAACGGAGGGTTGGATATACGGTATGGCGGCAAAAATGTTCACCGTTGCGGGCGCGATAATTGTATTCGGCGTGTTCTCGGGTGTGCTCGTCGGGCTTGTATATCTGTTTATCTGAATGAAAAAAGGCAATACGGTATTTTTTAAAAAGCCGCCGGTAATAACTTCGTTCGCGGCGGTTTGCGGCAGTAAGGAAAGCGAGGGTGTATTGGGCGAGTTTGCCGATATAACTTTAGTTGACGATATGTACGGCGAAAGCACGTACGAAAAGGCGGAATGTAAAATGCTGTCCTCGGCAATAGCGCTTGCGATAGAAAAGGGCGGACTGGAGGAAAAAGATATTGATGTATTGATGTCCGGCGATTTGTTAAACCAGATAATATCCGCGAGTTTTGCGGCAAGAGATTTCAATTTTCCTTTTCTCGGAGTATATTCGGCGTGTTCCACAATGAGTGAAACTTTGCTTCTTGGTGCAATGCTTATAAACGCGGGATACGTTAAACGCGCCGTCGCCGCAACCGGAAGTCATTTTGCTTCGGCGGAAAGGCAATATCGCTATCCGCTCGAGCTCGGTTGTACACGTCCTCCGCAGGCGCAGTGGACGGTTACCGGCGCAGGAGGTTGCGTAATCAGTGATAAAGGTAACGGAATAAAAATAGTTAACGGCACTATGGGCAAAGTGTGTGATTTCGGTGTAACCGACGTAAACAATATGGGTGCGGCAATGGCTCCCGCCGCGGCGGACACTATAATGCAACATTTTAAAGACACCGGCACCGACGCTGACGATTACGATTTGATATTGACGGGCGACCTCGGAGCTTTGGGAAGCAGGATATTAAAAGATTTAACCTGGGAAAAAGGCTATGATATATCGCCGAAACATGTGGATTGCGGAGAAATGGTTTATAAAGTGATTGAAAAAGAATTTCAAGGCGGTAGCGGTGCAGGCTGTTCTGCGACGATTCTTAATTCGTATATTTTTACAAAAATGAACGCGGGGCTGTATAAGCGTGTACTTTTTGCCGCAACGGGTGCGTTGCTTTCAACGGTGTCTTCACAGCAGGGCGAAAGTATACCGTGCATATCGCACGCGGTGCAACTGGAGGTTTGAAATGAGTGCTGAACTTGTTGATATTTTATTGCAATATCTAAAAGCTTTTATTGTTGGTGGTGGGATTTGTCTGATTGCACAGATAATAATTAATTATACCGACCTTACGGCAGGAAAGATTTTAGTGTATTTTATGCTTGCCGGGGTGGTGCTTACTGCAATAGGCGTTTATCAACCTCTTGTGGAGTTTGCGGGCGCCGGCGCAACCGTTCCTATTTCGGGTTTCGGCTATCTGCTTGCGCAGGGTGCAATAAAAGGTGCGGAAAAAGGCTTTTTTTCGGCGATAACAGGCAGTCTTGCCGCGGCAAGCGCAGGAGTGACGGCAGCTGTTGTGTTTGCTTTTATAATGTCGATTCTCTTTAAGTCGCGCACAAAACGCAACTGATATATATGTAAAATAACCGGACGGCAAAAGGCTGCTTTGCCGTCCGGTTATTTTAATTATAAAATTTCATATAGATTAATATTTAACTTGCAATTTTACAGGAAGTATATTATAATTTATTATATAAATATAATATCAAATTGTCGTTGTTTGCACAATTTGATAAAATTTAAACACATTTTGTTGAGGAAATACTTATGAAAGGCATTATTTTGGCGGGGGGTAGCGGAACAAGGCTTTATCCACTCACAAGGGTAACCAGCAAGCAACTTCTGCCCGTATATGATAAGCCTATGATTTATTATCCGCTGTCAGTTCTTATGAATGCGGGTATTAATGAAATACTTATAATTTCAACTCCTGACGATACGCCGAGATTTGAAAAACTATTTGGCAACGGAAATGAACTCGGACTTAAATTATTTTACGAAGTTCAGGAAAAGCCGGACGGTCTTGCCAGAGCGTTTGTTATCGGTGAAAAATTTATAGGCAAAGACAATGTGGCTATGGTGTTGGGCGATAATATATTTGCCGGACACGGACTTAAAAAACGTCTTAGAAAAGCAGTCGAGAACGCCGAAAGCGGTAACGGCGCAACCGTTTTCGGATATTATGTGGACGACCCCGAACGTTTCGGGATAGTGGAGTTCGATGACGCGAAAAGAGCTATATCGCTTGAGGAAAAACCTAAAAAACCGAAAAGCAATTACTGTGTAACGGGTCTTTATTTTTACGACAATAAAGTCATTGAATACGCAAAGAACTTAAAACTTTCCGCTCGCGGGGAGTATGAAATAACCGATTTGAACAAAATATATCTGGCAAACGGTAATTTACACGTCGAAATTTTAGGGCAGGGGTTTACCTGGCTTGATACCGGCACTCACGAGAGTCTTGTCGATGCATCGAATTTTATCAAAACGGTCGAAACGCATCAGCACAGAAAGGTTGCGTGTCTTGAGGAAATAGCCTATTTGAACGGATGGATTTCAAAACAACAGCTTATAAAACTTTATGAGCCGATGCAGAATAACCAGTACGGACAATATCTTAAAGCCATTGTTGAAGGCAAATTCATAGACGGACTTTATTAAGGAGAACAAAAATGACTATAATAGTAACCGGCGGAGCTGGATTTATCGGGAGCAACTTTATTTTTCATATGCTTGAGAAATATCCCGATTATCGTATTGTTTGTTTGGATAAGCTGACATACGCCGGTAATCTTTCAACGTTGAAAAACGTTATGGACAATCCCAATTTCAGGTTTGTGAAAGCAGATATTTGCGACAGAAAAGCTGTTTTTGGACTTTTTAAGGAAGAAACTCCCGATATAGTAGTCAATTTTGCGGCGGAGAGTCATGTTGACAGAAGTATCGAGGACCCTGAAATATTTTTAAAGACCAACATTATCGGTACGGCTACCTTAATGGATGCTTGCCGCGAATACAAAGTAAAACGCTATCATCAGGTTTCCACGGACGAAGTTTACGGCGATTTGCCGCTTGACAGACCGGACCTGTTTTTTACAGAAACAACGCCGTTGCACACGAGCAGCCCTTATTCAAGCTCGAAAGCATCGGCGGATTTGCTTGTTTTGGCATATTTCAGAACATACGGCTTGCCTGTAACGATTTCTCGTTGTTCCAATAACTACGGTCCCTATCATTTCCCCGAAAAATTAATCCCGCTCATGATTATCAATGCGCTTGCAGATAAAAACCTTCCCGTTTACGGCGAGGGACTCAACGTAAGAGACTGGCTCTATGTCGAAGACCACTGCAAAGCTATTGATTTGATAATTCATAAAGGGCGCGTTGGCGAAGTTTACAACATCGGCGGGCACAACGAAATGAAAAATATCGATATCGTAAAGATAATTTGTCGAGCGCTTGACAAACCCGAAAGTCTTATTACCCGCGTTGAAGACAGAAAAGGACACGATATGCGTTATGCAATTGACCCTACGAAAATTCATTCTGAGCTCGGTTGGCTTCCGGAAACGAAATTTGCGGACGGAATTCAGAAGACCATAAAATGGTATCTCGATAACAAAGACTGGTGGGAACCTATTGTTTCGGGTGAATATAAAAATTATTACGATAAAATGTATGGTAACCGCAAATGAAAGTTCTTGTAACGGGAGTAAATGGCCAGCTCGGATTTGACGTTGTAAACGAACTTGCTAAACGCGGGCATGAAGCGGTTGGTGTAGATATTGCTGAAATGGACATAACCGATAAAGAAGCGGTTGTGCGCGTGTTTCAAAACGTAAAGCCTCAGGCTGTTGTTCATTGTGCGGCGTGGACTGCGGTGGATGCCGCGGAAGAAGAGGAAAACATTCCTAACGTTCGGGCGATAAACGCTTACGGAACTAAGTTTATTGCGGATGAATGTAAAAAACTCGGTTGTAAGATGATTTATATTTCCACGGATTATGTTTTTGACGGACAGGGTACAAAACCGTGGACGGAGGACGGCAAAGAGCGTAACCCGTTAAACGTTTACGGGCAGACAAAACTTGAAGGCGAGCTTGCCGTTGAGGAAACGCTTGAAAAATTTTTTATCGTGCGTATTGCGTGGGTTTTTGGTAAAAACGGCAAAAACTTCATTAAAACCATGCTTAACGTCGGAAAAAAATACAAAACTGTTCGCGTAGTTAACGACCAAATCGGCACTCCAACTTATACGCACGATTTGGCGCGGCTGTTAGTTGATATGGCAGAGAGTGATAAATACGGTTATTATCACGCCACAAACGAAGGCGGATATATTAGCTGGTACGATTTTACAAAAGAAATTTTCAGGCAAGCGGGTTATAAAACGGAGGTTGTGCCGGTTACTACTGCGGAATACGGTATCTCTAAGGCGGCAAGACCTTTCAATAGCAGACTGGATAAAAGCAAACTTATTGAAAACGGATTTAAGCCGCTTCCGGCTTGGCAGGATGCGCTTGCAAGATATTTAAAGGAAATAAATTATGGGGCAGATTAAAGTAACTAAAGCGCCTATTGAAGGACTTTATATAATAGAGCCTGCCGTTCACGGCGACAGCCGCGGTTATTTTATGGAGACGTATAATAAACGCGATATGGAAGAGGCTGGTTTAAATCTCAATTTCGTTCAGGACAATCAGAGCATGTCTGTCAAAGGCGTGCTTCGCGGACTCCATTTTCAAAAGCAATTTCCGCAGGGCAAGCTGGTCCGTGTTATTAAAGGAAAAGTTTTTGACGTTGCCGTGGATTTGCGAAAAAACAGCAAAACTTACGGTAAATGGTATGGCGTGGAACTTACTGAAGACAATAAAAAACAGTTTTACATTTCCGAAGGTTTTGCTCACGGTTTTTTGGTTTTAAGCGAGGTTGCGGAGTTTTGTTATAAGGTAACTGATTTTTACCATCCGGGCGACGAGGGCGGTTTAGCTTGGAACGACCCTGCGATAGATATTGATTGGGGAGTGCAAGGCGATTATAACGGAACCGCTTCCGCAGAAGGTTACACCCTTCCCGACGGCACGAAATTAATACTTTCGGAAAAAGACCAAAAATGGTTGAATTTAAAGGATACGTTTAAGTTTTAAATGATTAATATAGATATAGTATGTCCGCTGTTCAATGCTGGTAAGTATATAGACGGGTTAATCGAAAACATTAAAAAGCAAGAAGGGGTTTTGGTTGACAACGTCGTGTTTGCCTTGACTGACGGCGGCGACGCTTCAGTTGTAAAAGAAAAAATTAAGGCGGCGGGCTTTTTTTATTTTAGCGTAACTCCTGAAAAGTTTTCGCATTCTCTAACAAGGCAAAAAGCAATTTTCGATTATTGTAAAAACGATATTGTGGTAATGATTTCGCAAGACGTCAATCTTTTAAATTCAAACGCCTTTTACGAACTTGTAAAAAACGTAAACGATAAAGTTGTTTATGTTTACGGAAAACAGATTTGTAAAAAGAAAACGATTGAGTATTATATACGCAAAAAAAATTACGGAAACAACACAGAATTTGTTGGCGCCAAAGATATTGATAGTCTGCAGCTGAAAGCGTTTTTTGCTTCAGATGCTTTTTCGGCTTATTATCGTCCCGTATTTATTAAACTTAACGGTTACGACAATAATCATATGATGATGAACGAGGATATGTATTATGCAAAAAAAATTCTCGAAGCCGGTTATCAAAAAGGATATATAGCCACGGCGGTTGTAGAGCATTCGCATAAATTCAAATTAAGGCAGTTATACAAAAGGTATTATCAAACAGGAATATGGTTTAAACAGCATCCCGAATTCGATAATTATAAGACAACCGATACGGGTATGAAACTTGCGCTCTACGTTCTGGGACAAGCCGTAAAACATTTTAATATACCTGTATTATTTCGCTGGCTGCCCGATATGGCGGCAAGATACCTCGGTTTAAAAAAAGGAAGAAAAGCGGTAAAATATAATTGATTTGGAGCTGTATGAAAAATATCAAATTTTTAGCGATTCATTTGCCTGCATATCATCGTATACCTGAAAACGACGAGTGGTGGGGCGAGGGTTTTACAGAGTGGAACAATGTAAAAAGTGGAATTCCTCTTTATAAAGGTCACTGGCAACCCATAATACCTTTAAATGCGTATTATTATGATTTGTCAAAAACCGAAGATATTAAAAATCAATTTGAAACGGCGGAAAAATATGGAATATACGGTTTCATATTTTATCACTATTGGTTCGGCAACGGCAAGATGTTGTTTGAAAATCCTATAAGGATAATACTAGAACATCCTGAATTCAGCGGAAATTTTTGTTTGTGTTGGGCAAACGAAACTTGGGTAACTACTTGGCATGGGCGAAAACCGCAAACTTTGTTGAAACAGGAATATGGCGGAGTGGATGAATGGGAAAGCCATTTGCAATATTTTTTGAAAGTATTTGCCGATAAACGATATATAAAAATTGATAATAAACCTGTGCTGTATATTTATAAACCGTGCGAAATCCCTGATTATAACGGGATGGTAGATTATCTGGATAGTCGGTTAAAGCAAGAGGGTTATAACGGAATTTATATAGTTGAATATATATCTTCAAAAAATAGAGAATTATATTCTATAAAAAGCAGTGCTGTTACGGAATTTGAACCATTGTACACTACTTTCTTCGATATATCTAAAGCAAATTTATTTAAGAGATTTTTGTGTAAAAAATTCAAATGTGTAGATTATCAAAATTACGACAAATTATGGAAATATAATATTAAAAGAAAAAGAACTTATAGCGGCAAACCCATACAGCGCGGTTGCTTTGTCGGTTGGGATAATTCTGCGCGTAAAGGTAAAGAATCAATGATTGTAAAGGATTCAACGCCGGAAAAATTCGGAAAATATTTAAAATTGCTTTTAAATAATCACAGAAAAGACAGCGACTCTGAATTTGTTGTGATTAATGCATGGAACGAATGGAGCGAGGGTGCGTATTTAGAACCGGATGAAAAAAACAAATTTGGATATTTGGAAAAAATAAGGGAATTAACCGAAGAGTAAAATGAAGAGTGTACTCGTTTTTTTATCTACGTTTAACGGCGAAAAATATTTAAGACCGTTATTAGATAGTTTAATATCACAAGAAGGTATTGAATTAAATGTTTTCATCAGAGATGACGGTTCAAAAGACGGAACTCTTGATATAATTACGGAATATGCAAGTAATTATTCTTTTATTAAATCTGAATTTGCTGACAATATAGGTTATGCAAAAAGTTTTTGGTCACTATTTGGCCACGCCAATAAGTTTGATTATTATGCTTTTTGTGATCAGGATGATATTTGGGATAATAACAAATTATATAAAGCAGTCGAACTGCTTGAAAGTCAGCCGGACGAGAATTTACCTTTATTATATACTAGCGACGTTATTGCGGTTAATAACGATAAGCAAGTTCTAAATGATAGATTGTTTGGCTTTAACGGAATTTTAAACTTTTATCAATCATTACAAAAATCTGTTTTGCCGGGCTGTACTTTTGTATTTAATAATACCGCTTTCAATGTGTTATCAAAATATAACGGATATATGGAATCGCATGATTGGGCGGTTTATTGCATTGTTTCCGCTTTCGGTAAAGTTGTTTTTGACGGTAATTCTTATATTTATTATAGAATTCATCAAAATAATACGATTGGAAAATCAAATGTAATGAGCGGATTTCTGAAAAAAATATTTAGATTTTTTAAATCGTCGAAAAGGAGCCGCTCTCGCTTTGCAAAAGATTTTTACGAATGCTATAAAAATGATTTAAAAGAAGAATATGCTTCGGCGGTAAAACTGTTAGGTTATTACCGTGCAGAAAAGAAAAAATTGCGTTTGATTAAAGATAAGCGCTTTCACGGTGTAATATTTAAGTCTTTGGTTCTTTTAGGCAAAGTATAGGCAATTATGTTAAATATTTTCTATTTATACGGTGGAATGTGGTTGATTATTCTGCTATTATATAGTTTCGGTTGGTCCGACTTATGTATTCCACTTTCAGAAGGAACTATATTTTTTGTTCTGTTTATGGTCGTATTTTCAATTCTTTGTGGATACGGCTTAAGAAAATGTTTTAAATTTCGTAAATTAAGTTCTAACCCCCATAAAAAATCCACGATAACGTTATTACTGGTTATCTTTTATATTATTGATATTGCATATGAACGCAATATACCTTTATTTAAGGTTTTATCTGGACAATCAATGTATGAAAAGAATTTTCACGGAATTCCTATTTTGCATTTTTTTGTATCGGGTTTTATTTTTATATATTGTTTTTATCTTGCATATCTTTTTGTTTGTTTCAGAAAAAAAAGCTTAGTAGTTGAGTACTTTGCAAGCTTGTCTTTGTTTATATTATTGTTTCAAAGACAAAATATAATGATAGTTTTACTGGGAACTTTGTGGATAGTTATTGCAGGTCTGGAATTCAAAAAATTATCATCGTTAAAAAAATTACTTTGTATTGTTTTAACGATAGCAATAATATTAGTAGGTCTTTATATTTTCGGTATAATGGGAAATGCCAGATACGGTCTTTGGGATAGTAATGATGCGTCTATGATTATGGCGGTAGGCAAGATAAACGACAGTTTTCCCGATTTTATCCCTAAAAGTTATGCTTGGGCTTATATATATGCAATTTCACCTCTTTCAAATTTGCAGTATAATATTTCATTAGGAGTAAATAGTAATGTAACATTTATAGATATTATTTGGCATTACTTGCCGAATTTTGTATCTAAAAATTTATCCGTAAAAAGTATTATTGTTTCTGACCTGTTAGAGCCGTCATTAACCGTATGTACTGCATTTTCAGATGTGTTTAAGACTAGCGGATATCTTGGAATGTATATCTTCTATTTAGTTGAAACGGCAGTTGTGATTTTTATAATTCTGCTGTTTAACAAAATTATTCAGTATAGAGTTTGCGCTTATGTTTCGGTGGCGTATTTCTATTTACTATCTTTTTTCAGTAACCCTGTCATTTATGATATAACTGCTTTAATATTAATTTTTCTAATAATATTTAGAGCTTTGTTAAATTTCAAAAACTTTAAACAAGTTAGATGCTTAGGTGTTAAAAAAATTTTTAAAGAGTGAGCAATTTGTTATGGCCGTTAATCAGGAGCTTATAAGCGTTGTAATCCCCGTGTATAATGCGGAAAAATTTTTATCGCGTTGTTTGCAATCATTGTGCAATCAGAGCTATGAGTATATCGAAATTTTAGCGGTTGACGACGGTTCGACAGATGGAAGTCTAAATATATTAAAAGAATTTACTGAAAAAGATAAACGTATAAAAATATACAGAAAAGAGAATGGAGGGGTAACTTCAGCAGTAACAATCGGGGTGAAGAATGCGACTGGCGCATATATAGCGTTTGTAGATTCCGATGACTATGTTGATTGTGACTTTATTGAAAATTTTTATAAGAATATTGGTGATGCCGATGTTCTTGCAATGGGAATATATTATCAAGATAGAGATAAAAATATTGAATTTAAGCTATCAAAAAATAAGTTATATAACAAGTCTGAAATAATAAGGTTAAGCAAAAACTATGTTTGCAGTAGCTCCTGGGGAATGTCTAGCAAGATATTTGTTGCCAGATGGAACAAAATGTATAAAACTCAAGTCGTTAAAAAAATTATTGACTTATATAGTGAGTTAAATTTGACTCATTTCGAGGATAGCTACTTTAATTTTCTTATATTAAATAACATAAATTCAATTAAAACGCTTTCTGCCGCTAACGGATATCATTATTGTATTGATTCATCCTCTATGACAAGAGGTTACAAAGATTTGTATAGTTTTAATGAAGCAATTAAAAAAATTTGTATTGCAAGCAGAAAATGTGAAGTAAGCTTAAGCACTAAATGTTTTATTCATTATGATTTGACGATTTTATTTGCATGGGAGTATGTTACATATTTTGTAAATGCTCTTCCTAAGCAAGAGGCAATAAATAGCATTGCAGCGATTTTAAATTGCGAATGCGTAAAACTTTCTCTAAAAAGAATGAACTTTTTTAAGTTGAGTTTAAACGGAAAAGTAAAACTGATTTTATTCAGAATGAAAGCAAGCGGTTTATTATATAAATTGATAAAGAAATAATTCTTATAAATGGACAAAAAGAAAGGAATTCTTAACGTAGCTATTTCCATATTTTTCAGGGTTTTTATTCTGATAGGCGCGCTACTCGTAAGAAGATTTTTAATTAAATATATAGGCAATGAAGTAAACGGCTTAAATTCATTGTATACAAGTATTTTGGGGTTTCTTGCCGTAGCCGAGCTGGGGGTAGGGAGCGCTATTACTTTTTGTATGTACAAGCCTATTGTGGAAGGCGATACGGATAAAGTTTCCGCGCTTTATCACTTGTTTACAAAACTTTATCTGATTATAGGCGCTATAATCTTAGCCGTAGGGTGTATTGTAATTCCGTTATTGCCTTATCTTGCGGCAGATTACCAAAGCATAGACCAGAATTTGTATCTGACGTTCTTTTTATTTTTGTTGTCAGTTGTAATAACTTACCTCTTCAGCTCCAAAACTTCGTTAATAAACGCCTATAAAAACAACTATATCACCACGACGGTTACTTCATTGGGAATGATTTTGCAATACGGTTTGCAAATTGTGATTTTAATTTATACTCAATCGTTTGTGTGGTATTTGGTATGTGCGATTATAGCCGCCGGTTTACAATGGTTAGTTACGGAAATTATTGCCCGAAAAATGCACGGTGCGATAATTAAAAACAAACAAAAAGTAGACGCAGACACCAAAAAAGAAGTAACTAAGAATGTAAAAGCAATGTTTATGCACAAAATCGGCGGCGTTTTGGTAAATACGGCGGATAGCATAATCATTTCTTCATTTATCGGAGTCGTAATACTTGGCAAATATACGAATTATACGATAATTATGTCGGCTATGACCGGCGTTTTGGCTCTGTTCTTTACTCCGTTAACGTCAATAATCGGACATATGTGCGTTTCTTCGGATAAAACAGAAGTAAAAAAATATCTTAATTTTTTCCACACGTTTAATTTTATAATAGGATTGATATTTTTTTTGGGATATTACGCCGTAATAGACAATCTGGTAACGATTTGTTTCAGTTCTTCCGGTAATGATTTAAAACTTGCAAAAAGCATATCGTTTATCATAACTCTTAACTATTTCATACAATTTATGCGTCAGGCAACTCTTCTCTTCAGAGATGCCACCGGCACTTTTTACAATGACAGATGGAAGCCGCTTGCCGAAGGCTTGATTAATGTAGGTATGTCTGTCGGGTTTGTCTTTTTATTCGGATATTTGTTCGGCGAAGATTATGCCGTAGTAGGTGTAATTGTTGCAACGGTGTTGACAAATATTTCTATATGTCATGTGGTTGAGCCGCATGTGTTATATAAGTACGGATTACAGTCGAGTGCAAAAACGTATTACATCAGAAATTATTTATACATTGCATTGTTCGCCGCAATGTTGGTTGCTTTGCATTTCTGCCTTCAGACTTGTGATAATCAATGGAAGGAAATGCTTGTGAACGGCTGTATTGCCGTGGCGCTCGCCGTGGTTCCGAGTGTTGCCGTTGCTTTATTGGATAAGGATTTCAGACATTATTTTAAAAATATCGGCGTAAAGATAAAATCGAAATTAAGAAATAAAGATACCTTAAAAACAGAAGAATAACCGGACGGCTGAAAGTGGTTTTAGCAGTTCGTGCCGAAAAATGGGCAGTTTGGGCGGCGAATCGCAAAAATCGACAATTTCAAGTACAATGAAAGACAAGTATATTATTCATACAGGGGGGAAACCGTAATGAACAAAAAGTACTTGTCTTTTTTAGTGCCGTTGTTTTTATGTTCTCTGTTTCTTGCAATTTTTGCGGCGTGCGGAGGTAATGAAAAAGTTTATTATTCCGTCAACTATTTTTGCGAAAAGGGAGGCAGTATTCAGGGTGTTGCAAGACAGCGGGTTGAGAGCGGTCTTGACGCCTCGGAGATTACCGCATTGGCAAGCGAAGGATATGAATTTATAGGCTGGGACGACGGAATTAGCGAACCTTCACGCACCGATAAGGAAATTTCAGAAGATAAAACGTACGTCGCAAAATTCAGACAAAATATATTTACCGTAAAATACACTTCTACGACAGGCGGAAGAATACAGGGAGAATCCCTGCAAAAAGTAAATTTAAACGAAGATGCGTCGGGCGTGACTGCAATATCTGATGAAGATTATTATTTTACCGGTTGGAGCGACGGGTTTTCAAATGCTACAAGAACGGATACGGGCGTTGCGGGCGATATAACAGTTATCGCTCGGTTTGCAAAAAAATGCTTTTTGACTCTTACTTCAAATATCTCGGGCGCGTCAGACCTTGTCAGCGGCACTGTACATAAAATGTTGCCGGGCGAATCGGTGTCCGTCACCTTGAAACCAAAATTCGGTTACAATTTCCTCGGTTGGAGTGACGGAAATAAATCAAAAACGCGCGTCTTTAAATTCGATACTTCCGACATAAACGCCGAAGCTTTATTTGAATACGATTCAAAGGGGTTGCCCGTTATGGCGGTTTACACCGAAAATTCGGCTGAAATAACCAACAAGGAAACATATGTAAATTGCACGGTTTCGATAACCAACGACAGTGCATATTCTCTTGACGGCGCGGTTGCTGGTATAAGACTCAGGGGGAACAGCACAATGCAGTATCCCAAAAAGCCTTACAGAATAAAATTTGATAAAAAGCAGGGACTTTTCGGTTGGGAAAAGAATAAGAGTTGGGTTTTGCTTGCGCTATACCTGGACTTTTCAAATATTAAGGATTACGCCGCGTTTGCTATTGCCGACAGCATAAAAGGTGTGGGTGAGGGCAATGCCGCATTTGCGCCGAATGCAAAGCATATTGAAGTTTATTTAAACGGCGACTATGCAGGGCTGTATTTGCTGTGCGACCAAGTTCAGGAAAATTCGGGCAGAGTGGATGTTGAATCCGATTTCACCGAAGCTGATACCGAAGTTCCTTTTCTTGTTGAAATGGATGATTATGCTCCTTATGAAGGCGTTGAAGATGTTGATTATTTCAAAATAGTAAATACAAATATAACTAACTATTTCAACGTAAAATATCCGGATGTCGAACAGCGGTTCAATCAGGCACAATATGATTACATCAAAAACTATATAATTACGGTTGATAAACTTTGCCGAAATCAAAGCGTAACGCGTACCCGGTTTGAACAATATATTGATTTGCCGTCTTTTATTGATTATTTCCTTGTGCAGGAACTTATGGGTCAGCAGGAAATAAACAAAAAATCCGTGTATATGAGCAGAAAAACCGGAGGTAAACTCGTTATGGGACCCGTTTGGGACTTTGACTGGTCGGCGGGCGGGCCTATGACCGGCAACGGCGCCCAGCACGAGCCTAACAGACAAATTTATTCCAGCAATAACTGGTTTGCCGCAATGCTTAAGGTGGGTTGGTTTAAAACGGCGGTGCTTAATCGTTTAGATGAAATCGAAGGCGCTTTAAAGATTACTCTTTCGGAGCTCGCGGCGTATAAGAACGTAATAAAAGCCGCCGCAGAGCGTAACGCGTCAATCTGGGATTTTGACATGAATAATTCGCTTCCGTCATTCAGTGAGTATTACGATACTGTTCTGAATTTTATAACAAGACGAATAGAATTAATACCCATATTTTTACAATACATAAATTAAACTATGTGGAGCCGACTTTCGGCTCCGTTTTTTGTTTTTGCAAAAATATGCAGTCTGTTTTAAAGGTCTTTATATAATATTAGCCGTTTTACTTTAATAAAATATTATATGTCAAAGAGTGCGCGCGTTAAAAACAAAAAATTCAGGCGGTTCAAAGTTTTTTTACTTGTATTATGTTTTCTTATAGTGGGTGTATTAATTTATTTTCAAAGCAATGTCACCCGTGTTCTCATTTCCATAAGCGAGGCCACGATTCGTTCCATCACTACGGTTGCCGTCAACGATGCTATTTATTATACTCTCAATGACGCGATGCGCTACGAAGATTTAATAACGATTGAACGCGACGATGTTGGGAACGTAACTTCCATAACAACCGACAGCTTAAAAATTAACAAAATCGCACGTGATACGGCTTACCTATCTCAGGAAAATTTAACGAAAATGAGCGCTGAAGGCATAATGGTTCCCATAGGCGCCTTGACTGGAGTGGAGGCTCTTGCCGGTTTCGGCAAAAAAATCAATATTAAAATTATCCCGATAAGCAATGTTGAGTGCCGATTTGTCTCAAAATTCACCGAGGCGGGAATTAACCAGACAAAACACTCGTTATATCTTGAAATTGTGTCCGATATATCTATTATTATGCCGTCAAAAAGCACAAATCTTGCCTCTACCATAGAAGTATTGATTTGCGAAAGCGTAATAACAGGCAAAATCCCTGATACTTATTTGCAGGCCTCGATAATTTCTTCAAACGGCGCGCTCGTGCCGAAAAACAATTAAAATGATAATAGGGGCGGGTTGCGAATGCAACCCGCCCCTTTAGAAATTACCGCAAATTATCTTAATTCTATATTGAGTTTAAATTTGAGGTTGTTTAAAATCTTTTTAACAAAACCGTCTATTCTGTCGTCCAGAGCTTCGTCCTTGGGCGTAAATTTAATTTTAAACGCCATCGATTTTTTGCCGGTGCCGACCTGTTCGCCGATATAAACGTCAAAAAGTCTAACGTCGCTTACAAATTTGCACGCGGAATAAAT
Source organism: uncultured Christensenella sp. (assembly GCA_910586065.1). Lineage (GTDB taxonomy): Bacteria > Bacillota > Clostridia > Christensenellales > Borkfalkiaceae > Coproplasma. The sequence goes on from CAJUGI010000001.1 coordinate 429,194, forward strand.
TTCCTTTTCAATTTCCGCGCAAGTAGTTTCTCTGTTGCATGTCAACGCCAAATCTCTGATAATTTCGGGGAATTTTGAAAGTGGCACGTATTTAAAAGGCTTTGCATGGCTTTGCATTTTTTCGTAATCGATTTCCGCGAGAACAACCGCTCTGTCCAACACAAGTTCTTCGGCAATGGCGGGGGACAGCATACCTAAATAACCGATTTCTTCGCCCTCGCACAAAATTCTTGCAGTGATTCCGGGGTGAAGGAAAGGTTTTTCAAACGGCTCGTAATCAAATTTGGTATTCAGCATCGCCGCGATATTTTCGGTTACGCCCTTAAGCTCGAAAAAGCCGTATTTACCCCACATTCCCAAAGCAAGAATTTGCCTTTCCTCGGGGAAAGACGTTAAAGGCAGTTTGTCAGCAATATAAATTTTTGCAAGCTCGAAAAGCTTCCCTTCCATATTGCCGCGCCGCAAATTTCTCACCGCCGTGCTCAGCATAGACGGCGCAAGCGTCGTGCGCATAACAGACAGGTCTTCGCTAATAGGATTTAAAATCTTAATGGTTTTTCTTTCGGGGGCGTCCGTAGGGATATGCAGCATATCCAAATCTTTTTGCGAGTAGAAAGAGTAGGTTGAAATTTCATAAAGTCCTTTTGCAACCAGCAAATCCTTTAATCTGTTTTCGGCCTTTTGCGCGTCGGAATATCCGCCGTTGGTAATCGACGCCGACGGCATAAAAGTTCCATTTATACGGTCGTAACCATATAGCCTTATAATTTCTTCTGCAATGTCGGGATAACCGTCTATATCCTCACGGTAGCGTGGAATAACAAGGTTCAATTCGTCGCCGTTTACTGTCGTTTTAAAGTTAAGGCTCTTTAAAATTTTAACCATCTCGGCAGTAGGTACGGTTATGCCCAGAAGAGCGTTAATTTTTGCAACGCTGACGGTTATATTTCGCTCATTGGTGCGGGAATATGCCGTGGTTACGTCCGTATGAACGTCGGTTACCGTGCCGCAGTCAAGCTTGCAGATAAGGTTCAAAGCGCGGCAAATCGCGTGTTCTGTAGTGTATTCGTTTACGCCCTTTTCAAATAGAGCGGAGCTATCGGAGTGTTGTCCTAACGAACGCGCCGTTTTTCTTACGCTGTCGCGTGCAAATTTTGCGGATTCGAAGAAAACTTCTTTGGTGTCGTCCTCGATTTCGCTGTTCAGTCCGCCCATAATTCCCGCAAGTGCGCATGGCTTTTGCCCGTCGCATATCACGAGGTTTTCGCTGTTCAAATCAAATTCATTGCCGTCCAACGTCGTTATTTTTTCGCCGTTTTCGGCGCGGCGTACTACAATTTCTCTGCCCGTCAGCGAACGTAAATCAAACGCGTGCATTGGTTGACCGAGTTCAAGCAAAATAAAATTTGTTATGTCAACCACGTTGTTTATCGAGCGCAACCCGCACAGCGCAAGTTTCTTTTTAAGCCATTGGGGCGAAGGGGCAATCTTAACGTTTTTAACATAGTGTCCGATATAGCGGGGGCACAGTTCGGGCGCAAGAATACTTACGCTGATTTTTTCATCCTTGCCTTTAACGGTTTTATATTTATAGTCGGGTTCCTTTACCGTTTTCCCAAGAACCGCCGCAACTTCGCGTGCAATTCCCAGAATACTCTGGCAGTCGGGGCGGTTTGCTGTTACCGCAATATCGAAGATATAATCGTCCAACCCTAAAATAGGTTTAACGTCCTCTCCGTTTCTGCATTCGGAGGGGAGGAGCAAAAGTCCGCAATAATCGCCGCCTTCGTACATATCGCCGTTTACCCCAAGCTCGGCGCCGGAGCACAGCATACCAAACGATTCAATTCCGCGTAACTTACCTTTTTTAATTGTAACCACACCTTCGATTGTTACATGGTCTTTTGCCGTTGCGTAAACGGTTGCGCCGACGAGAGCGCAGGGGGCTTTAATTCCTTTTTTAACGTTGTCCGCTCCGCAACAAATCTGAAAAATTCCCTTTTCTCCGCAATCTACCCTGCACACGTGCAAATGCGTTTCGGGCACGGCCTCGCATTCTATAACTTCGCCTACGACAACGCCTGAAATATCCTTGCCTATATCTATCAGTTCTTCAACTTCAAACCCGCACGAAAATAATTTTGCCTGCAATTCTTCTGCGGTTACGTCTATATCCACGTATTCTTTAAGCCAACTTAACGGTGCTTTCATTATTACTCCTTTCCGTGCAAAAGCTATGGTTTTGCACGAGCTGAATTTTGTCGTGAAAACGCTTAATGTTCAAATTTAATTCGGGCTTGCGTTTTCAGAACTTAAAAATTTATAATTTTATGCTTTAAACTGTTTTAAAAATCTTACGTCGCCTTCGAATAAAAGCTTCATATTGTTAATGCCGTATTTCAGCATAGCGATTCGTTCTATGCCCATACCGAATGCAAATCCGGTATAAACGTCGGGGTCAACGCCGCAGCCTTCAAGCACGCGTCTGTTCACCATGCCCGCGCCCAGAACTTCAATCCATCCTGTGCCCTTGCATAAACGGCAACCCTTGCCGCCGCATTCAAAACAGCTTACGTCAACTTCAACCGAAGGTTCTGTAAAGGGGAAGTATGAGGGGCGAAGCCTTGTTTTAACTCCGCTTCCGAAAATTTTCTTCGCAAACTCGTCGAGCATACCTTTAAGGTCGCAAAGCGTAATTCCCTTGTCTACGACAAGGCCTTCCATCTGCGAAAACATGGGGGAGTGAGTTGCGTCGTCGTCGCTTCTGTAAACTTTTCCGGGCGAAAGAATTTTAATGGGCGGTTTTTTGTTTTCCATAACTCTTATTTGCCCCGCGGAGGTCTGAGTCCGGAGTAGCAGATTTCCCGTTTCCCCGTAATATTCGTCTTCGATGACGAGAGTGTTTGCATCTATATAGAACGTGTCCTGCATATCGCGCGCGGGGTGGTCGTCGGGGGTGTTCAGCGCCGTGAAGTTGTAATATTCGTTTTCGATTTCAGGGCCTTCAAACACCTCAAATCCCATTCCAGAAAAAATTGAAATAAGCTCTTGTCTGATTAGGGTGTTGGGGTGATACGCACCGTCGGCCGTTTCTTTACCGGGCATAGTCACGTCTATTTTTTCCTCGGCATAGCGCTTTTTTAGCTCTGCTTTTTTAATTTTTTCTTCAATGCTTGCAAAACGCTCTTCGGCAAACTGTCTTAAAGCGTTTAAAACTTTGCCGAGCGAAGGGCGCTCTTCGGCGGGTACGTCGCGCATGTTTTTCATAAGAGTTGAAATTTCACCGGTTTTTCCAAGAAACTTCATCTTTATTTCCATAAGATTTTTGCTGGTCTGAATGTCGCTCACTGCGGCGTCGATTTGTTTCTCGATTTCCTTAATCTTGTCCTTCATATATACTCCTTTTACTTTTTCGCAAAAAATTTAAATTAAAAAATAAAAGCCCTGTGCAAAAGCACAGGGCGATAGTTTTCGCGGTACCACCTGTTTTCGCGGCGTAAGCCGCCTTAATTGCATCTTTAACGCAGATAAGCGGAGCGGACTACTTTAAAAATATTTCACCCGTCGGCTCGCAAGTGAATAACGCTTTAATTCAATGGGAAATCTTTCAGCCGTTTTCGGGTTTCCCTCTCTGGAAAGAATTTTGTAAAGCGTCTGTCTTGGTCACAGCCTTTATAAATTATTAAAATTATAATTCGTTAATAAAATATTGTCAAACGATTTTTAATATATTTAATAAATCGAACCGCCGTGACAGTCGTAAGCTACAATTACGGGGAAGTTTTCAATTTCCAAACGGTAAACAGCTTCGGACAAAAGTTCAGGGAAGGCAATGCACTCGCACTTTTTAATTGCGTTGCCGTAAATTGCTCCTGCGCCGCCTATTGCCGCAAAATAAACGGATGTGTTTGCCTTTAAAGCTTCGCGCACATTTTCGCTCATTTCTCCCTTGCCTATAATTCCTCCAAGTCCTTTAAATAAAAGACGGGGGGCAAAATCGTCCATTCTCGCCGAAGTGGTCGGTCCGCAACTTCCCGAAGCTTTGCCCGGCTGCGCAGGGCAGGGACCGGCGTAATAAATGTAAGAGTCTTTCAGCTCAAACGGAAGAGTATAGGCGTCGTCAAGGTACTCGAAAATCTTCTTATGAGCGCAGTCGCGTGCGGTTAAAATTACCCCTGAAAGTAAAACGCTGTCGCCCGCGTGCAAACTTTTAATTTCGTTTTTTGAAAGCGGTAAAGTCAGCTTTTTCATAAAACCTCCCTAACGCAACGCACGCAATGGCATTGAATATTCACTGCAACCGGCAATCCGGCAATATGCGTCGGCGCCGTTTCGCAGGCAACCCCCAGTGCAGTGGTTTTGCCGTGAAAGCCTTGACAGCCTATATCAAGATTATTGATTCTGTGCAACGCAATCTTTTCAATTTCCGCAACGGTCGGGTTTGCGCTGGGCTCGCCTACCTCGCGCATAAGCGCTTTTTTTGCAAGCCAGGCGCAGGTGTCGAACGTTCCGCCTATGCCAACTCCGACGTAAACGGGAGGGCAGGGGCGCGAGCCGGCAAGTTTAACCGTTTCCACAATCGCTTCAATAGCGGACTCTATGCCTTGTGCTGGTTTAAGCATAAACAGTCTCGACATATTCTCGCTGCCGAACCCTTTGGGCATAAACGTAACGCATATTTTGTCGCCCGCAACAATTTCCGAATGAATTACGGCGGGGGTGTTGTCGCCAGTATTTTTGCGTGTTATAGGGTCGCATACCGATTTTCTGAAATAACCGTCGGCGTACGCGCGTTTAACTCCTTCGTTAACGGCTTCGGCAAGCGGTTTTCCTTCAAGGAAAACTTCCTGACCAATTTCCAGATAAACTACAGCCATACCGGTATCCTGACAGACCGGCATGTGCTCTTTTATCGCCGTTTCGCTGTTATTGATAAGCGTTTGCAGCGCAAACTTAGCCGCTTCTCCGGTTTCTACGTCCCGCGCCTTTAAAAGCGCCTCTTTGCACGCGGGCGTAATGTTAACGCACGCCTTTAACGCCGTTTCATAAACTTTTTGCTCGATTAAAGTCGTATTTATCTTTCGCATATTGCAATTTTATAATATTTTCAGCTAAAAGTAAATAAATATTTTACTTAATCGTGAATTTAAGCTATAATTAAATTATGGAAAATGAAAATCTGGGAGAAATGACCGAAATAAATCCCGCTCTGTCCGCACAAACAGGCGGCTTTGCATTCAGCCTGGCTACTATGGCGTATCTGGTGGCGTCGCTCATTGCGGGGCTCGTTATATCAGCCGCAAAACTACAGCAGGGTTCCGACGGTTATATTTATATAAATTATATTTTAGCCCAGCTCGCCGTCGCCATAGGCGTAGCGGTAACGGTAAAATATAAAAAATTAAACCTGCGCAAAACTTTTCCGGTAAAGTGTCGTCCAAAGTATTTTTTAATAGCTCTGTTGCTCATTTTCGGGTTGGTTTTTTCACTAGGGCACATCAACGAGTATGCTCTTAAACTTGTTAAACTTATAAATCCTGCCTACGTTGAACGCGCAAGCTATCTGCCTGACTTATCCGGCGGACTTGTTGTTCCCGCAATATTGGTAATTGCGGTTTTGCCTGCCGTCTGCGAAGAAGCGTTGTTCCGCGGAGTCATTTTAAATTCGTGCGAGTGCGGTATGGGCACTATAAGAACTGTGTTCATCGTCGGTTTCTGTTTTTCTCTCTTTCACGGCTCGCCGGAACAAACCGTTTACCAGTTTATCGCCGGTTGTACGTTCGCTTTCGTGGCGATAAGGGCAGGCTCTATTTTGCCTACTGTTCTGATGCATTTTATAAATAATGCGATAATCGTTATATTTGCGGCTTGCGGACTTCTTGACGAGGGCGGTAATCTTGTAATTTCTTTTGAAGCGAATGTCGCTCTCGCCGTTGTCGGTGCGGCGTGCTTTATCGGAGGAATAATCTGGCTGATTCTCGATAAAAAACCTGTTATCAAATGTGGAAAAGGCGCAATAAAGAATTTCTTTCAATTTGCTTCTATCGGTATCGTCGTATTCGCCGTGCTTTGGATATGTTCGTTTGCAGGGGTGGGGGCGTAATGCAAAAGTTAAGTATTGTTTGCGTCGGAAAATTAAAGGAAGAGTTTTTTCGCTCCGCAGTTTCCGAATATTTAAAGCGTCTTTCACGCTTTGCAAAGGTGGAAATTAAGGAAATTCCCGAAGGCAAAAGCTTAAAGGAAGAAGCTCCCAATATAATTAAACAGCTCAAAGGCTATATTATTGCACTGTGTATAGACGGAACAAAGTTAACAAGCGAGGGGCTTGCGCAAGAGGTTAAAAGACGTTGCGACAAGGGTGAAGAGATAACTTTCGTAATCGGCTCTTCCTGCGGACTGGATGAAAGCGTAAAAGCCGCGGCAGATTTAAAATTATCTTTTTCGGATATGACTTTTCCACATCAGTTGATGCGCGTTATATTGCTTGAACAAGTTTATCGTAGTTTTATGATAAACAGCGGTGCGGAATATCATAAATAATTGCTAAAAATTTGTCGTTTCGCATATTCTATTGTGTGATATATGACGAAATAGGGCGATTTTACCAAAGCTGGCAAGGCAAAAAATGCATTATTGGTTACTCGTGTCAGGGGCGTGAAATATATGCTCTGCACGTCGGCGATATGACGGGGCGGCAGTTTATCGCCGTCTACGCCGTACATGCAAGGGAGTGGATAACCGCCCGACTTGCGCTTAAACACGCAAAAATCGGCTTTATCCGCGGAGGCGGCTGGATAATTCCTCTTTTAAATCCCGACGGAGCGTTTCTGTCGCAAACCTCGCGTCCTTTATGGAAGGCAAACGCGCGAGGTGTTGATTTAAATTGTAATTTCGACGCCGACTGGGGTAGCGGCAGGCTAAACACCCGCATAAGGGGCGGAGAAAACTGCATAGGCGACTTCCCCTTTTCGGAACCTGAAACTATAGCGTTGCGCGACTTTACATTAAGAGTCAAGCCGTACGTAACCTTAAGTTTTCACACCAAGGGTGAGGAAATTTATTGGGAATACGGCGGCCGTGGCGATAAATCTGGCGCCGAAATTCTGCAAACGGCTTCGGGCTATGAGGCCAAGCGGATTTTCGGTTCGGCGGGAGGATATAAAGACTGGTGTATACAAAGGCTGAATATTCCCGCATACACCATAGAGTGCGGTTCCGATTTATTGACTCATCCCATAAAAAAATTACAACAATTAAGAAAGTGTTACAAGTTACTTAAAATCTTTGTGGAAAATTATGGATATAAAATTTATGAAAGCCGCCCTTAAGTGTGCAAACAAAGCGGCGGACGAGGGCGAAGTTCCGATAGGCGCGGTAGTCGTGTGTGACGGAAAAATAATTTCCCGCGGTTATAACAAGCGCACAAAAAGGCAAATCGCAACTGCTCACGCCGAAATCGAGGCTATAGAAAAGGCGTGTAAAAAGCAAAAGAGCTGGCGCATACCCGAATGTGAAATTTACGTAACATTAGAACCCTGCCCGATGTGTATGGGGGCAATGCTGAATGCGCGAATAAAAAAAGTTTATTTCGGAGCGCCTGAAGCAAAGGGACGCTCTATGACCGAAGCGCTTGCGAATTCCAATCTTGTCAATCACAGAATAGAAGTCGAGGGCGGAGTTATGGAAGAAGAGTGCGCCTCCGTGCTTTCCTCTTTTTTCTCTCGGATGCGCGAGAGGGAAAGGGAAATTAAGTTAAAATCAAACAAAACCGCGGAAGAATAGTTTAATATTTTCCAAGATTTGATTTGCCGTCAATTTAGTTGACAACAAGGCTTTTCAATTATAAAATATTATCTGCACGCGCAGGCTTGCGGTAATGGGAAAACAAATACCGATAAAAAGAGGGCAAACTCTTTTAAAATACAAAAGTTCTTCGGAGGAAAACCTAATGATTAACCACGGCAACGAAATTAAAATCTTTTCGGGAAATTCGAACAGACCGCTCGCCGAAGCAATTGCTGCCAAGCTTAATACTTCTTTGGGAGAGATGGAAGTAACCCATTTTTCAGACGGCGAAATTTACGTTCGCTTTGCCGAAACTATCCGCGGTATGGACGTGTTCCTCGTTCAGTCCACAAGTTACCCCGTAAACACCAATTTAATGGAACTTCTCATTATGATTGACGCGGCTAAACGCGCCAGCGCGGGAAGAATTACGGCTGTAATTCCTTATTTCGGCTATGCCAGACAAGACAGAAAAGCCCGCTCGCGCGAGCCTATAACCGCAAAACTCGTTGCCAATTTAATCACTTCCGCAGGTGCGGACAGAGTTTTAACTATGGACCTGCACTGTATGCAGATTCAAGGTTTCTTTGATATCCCTTTGGACAACCTTGTCGGCGGTCCTACGTTATATAACTATTTCAAACCGAAGGTGGACGACAACTTCGTGGTTGTTTCTCCCGATATCGGTTCGGTTGCCCGCGCAAGAAAGGTTGCGGCAAGAATGGATGCAAAAATGGCCATTATCGATAAGCGCCGTCCAAAAGCCAACGTTATGGAAGTTATGAACATAATCGGCGACGTAAAAGGCAAAAACTGTCTGATGGTTGACGATATGATTGACACCGCCGGTACAATAGTTCAAGGTGCCAAAGCGCTTAAAGAGGCGGGTGCTAAAAACATTTACGCTTGCTGTTCGCACGGAGTCCTTTCGGGACCCGCAATTGAAAGACTTGCGGCTTCGCCTATAAACGAACTTGCAATTTTAGATACAATCAACATTCCGAAGGAAAAAATGCTGCCGATTTTCAAAATTATTTCCACGGCGCCCATTTTCGCTTCGGCAATCGAAAACGTGTATTTGGATAAGTCTATGTCCAAAATTTACGACTAATTAAATTAAAACGCGTATATACTTCGCGTTTTAAGTAATCGACTAACAGTCTTCAAGCCGCTTAATGCGGCTTTTATTTAAGGAATAAAATGTATATCATAGTAGGTTTGGGTAACCCCGAAGAAAAATATTTAAAAACATTCCATAATATGGGTTATATCGCCGTCGGCGACGTTGCCGAAAAGTTGGGCGTAAAGTTCAAAAAAAAGGAATGCGAGTCGTTTGTCGCCGAAGCTTTCGTTAGAGGTGAAAAGATAATTTTAGCGCGTCCGGTAACTTATATGAACGCCAGCGGCAGAGCGGTCAAACAGCTGATGAATAAGTATAAATGTCCGCCCGAGCACCTGATTGTCATTTATGACGACTACGATTTGCCCAAGGGGAGCGTAAGAATAAGACCGAGCGGCAGTGCCGGCACGCACAACGGTATGCGTTCGGTAATTGCCGAAACGGGCGTGCAGAATTTTCCCAGAATACGCATAGGTATACGTGATAGCGAATCGAATATTCCAATCATCAACTATGTTCTTTCCGAAGTAAAAAAGGAAGATTACGAGCTCTTCATTTCTGCTTGCGGACGTTCTGCAGAAGCCGCGCTTGCAATCTGTAACGGTGAAAGTGTGGAAAAAGTTATGACGTCTTATAACGGTTGATTTGCCGTAAAAACGTCAAAGGTAAATGCTTTGATTAAAGATTTTTTCACGTATAAAAATTTACAGGGCGAATATCCCGCCCTCGAAAAAGATATCCGCCTCGGCATGCCGACGGCGGTTTTCGGCGTTTCTGAAGCGCATAAATATTTAATAGCTTCCCTGACGGAAGGAAAGGTTTTGTACATTGCCGCCGACGCTGTTGCCGCGCAGAAAGCGTTTCAGTCAATAAGTGTGTTGTCCGGTAAAAAATGCGTGTATTTACCTGCAAAAGACGACGTGATTTTATATAAAGACGCACTGTCAAAGGATGCGCTGTTCAAGCGTCTTGCAGCAACCTGGCAAATGGCTCGCGGCGCGGAGATTATTGTAACCGAAACCGAAGCGGTTATGCAGCTTTTCCCTGCAAACATTCCGTCGGTAACGTTTAAAGTCGGGGATGAGTACGACTATTCCTCGCTTGCTTCAAATTTGGTAAAAATGGGCTACACCCGCGAATATGCTGCGGATACGCAGGGCAGCTTTGCCGTTCGCGGCGATATTTTAGACGTCTTTCCCGTCGGTGCGGAAAATCCGGTACGCATTGATTTCTTCGGTGATACCGTCGAAAAAATCCGCCCCTACGACGGCGTTACGGGCGAGAAACTTGAAGAAATAAATGAAATAACAGTCGTTGCTGCCTCTGACGCAATAATACAAGCGGGCGAAGAGGACAAAATACGTAAGATTTTGAGCGCTGAAACTAAAAAGTGCGGCGATGTCAAATCTTATGAGCACGCACGGGCAATAAGTGAGGAGATTTCCGAAAAAATGAGTGCGGGCGTGCCTTTTTCGGGAGCGGCGTTTTTGCTTCCTCTGCTTGATACGTGCCGTAATATCTTTGATTTAACGGATAAAAGCACAAAAATTATACTTGACGAATGTAAAAGCATCAATGACAGAATGAACGGGATATACAAAGAGCACTTAACCCGCGTTTCCGACTTAAAGAAGGGCGGCGCCGCATTTTCTTTTTCCGAGAAACAGCTTATAAGCCCCGAATTTATTGCGGAACGCTTAAAAAACTATTCCTGTCTTGCATTACAAACGTTCACTTCGGGCACGATGTTTTTTCGTCCTTTAAAAACTTATAATTTGCGTTCAACGCCGGCTCCGTCGTATCTTAACGCTATGCCGCAGTTTGTTACCGATTGCAGAAACTGGTTGCAAAACGGATACAGGGTGCTTGCTTTTGCGGGCAATATATCGCGTTATGAAAAGCTTACGGAGTTGTTAAACGAGGCGTATCTGCCGGTCTATCCGGTTCCCGACCGGTTGGAAGCTCTGCACGGCGTTGCCGTAAGTTCAGAAGAAATGCCTCGCGGAATGATTATACACGAAGCAAAACTTGTGATTATCGGCAGTGCGGATTTATACACGAAAACAGTTACGAAACGTATAAAAAAGCGCCGCGGCGATATGTTCGTTGCGCCGGAAATCGGCGACTTTTGCGTTCACGAAAAACACGGCATAGGTAAAATTACCGGCACAAAGAAAATCGAAACCACCGACGGTATAAAGGAATATGTCTCGATAGAGTACAAGGGCGGCGATACTCTTTATGTGCCGGTTGAGCAAATGGACGTTCTTTCGAAATACGTCGGCGAACAAAATCCTGCGCTTTCAAAAATCGGCGGCGCGGATTTCGAACGCGTTAAGGAACGTGTTAAGCAGTCCATAAAAAAGCTCGCTTTTGATTTAAAAGAACTTTATGCCGAACGCAGCGGACGTAAAGGCTTTTGTTTTCCCGAAAACGCAGTAATGTTTGAAGAATTCGAAGAGGCGTTCGGTTATGAAGAAACTCCGGACCAGCTTGTTTCAATCGAAGAAATTAAATCGGATATGTGCTCCGATAAGGTAATGGACAGGTTGCTTTGCGGCGATGTGGGCTACGGTAAAACCGAAGTTGCTTTACGTGCAATTTATCTCTGCGTGCTTGGAGGAAAACAAGCGGCTTTTATGTGCCCCAGCACGGTGCTTTCCGAGCAGCATTATAACACCGCCGTTGAACGCTTTAAAGAGTTTGGCGTAAGAGTGGAAGTTTTAAACCGTTTCCGCACGCCTTCGCAACAGGCTAAAATTTTAGCTGCTCTTGAAAAAGGGGATATAGATTTAATAATCGGCACTCACAGGCTTTTATCTTCAGACGTCAAATTTTATGATTTGGGGCTGTTGGTTTTGGACGAAGAACAACGTTTCGGCGTAGAACATAAAGAAAAAATAAAAAATGTCAAAAAGAATATCGATTGTCTTACGATGACGGCAACGCCTATTCCGCGAACGTTGCATATGTCGCTTGCCGGCATCAGGGATATCAGCACCATAAACACTCCGCCCTTAAAAAGACTGCCGGTTCAGACCTATGTAATTGAGGAAAGTGAAATGCTCATACGCGACGCGTGCATACGCGAACTTTCCCGCGGCGGGCAGGTGTTTATTCTTTATAACCGTGTGGAAAGCATATCTTCATTCGCGGCAAGGATTGCCGAAATCGTTCCCGAAGGTAAAATAAGTTATGCTCACGGCAGAATGGAAAGAGACGCGCTTGAAAACGCGGTGTTTTCATTTTACCGCGGTGAAAAAAATATTCTGGTTACCACAACTATTATCGAAAACGGCATAGACCTCCCCAACGCCAATACGATTATAGTGATTGATTCCGACAGGCTCGGAATTTCTCAGTTATATCAGCTCAGAGGAAGGGTGGGCAGAGGTTCGCGGCTTGCTCAGGCTTACTTTACGTTCAAGCCGGAAAAAATTCTTACTAGCGAAGCAACCGAAAGGTTGAAAGCGATAATGCGCTTTACCGAACTTGGTTCAGGCTTTAAAATCGCTATGCGCGACCTTGAAATCCGCGGCGCGGGTAACGTTCTCGGAGCGGAACAGCACGGACATATGGACAAAGTCGGTTACGAACTGTATTCCAAGCTTTTAAAGGAAGAGCTGACCGGTGAAAGACAGCTCTCGTGTGAGCTTGATATTAAGGCGACGGCGTACATACCCGAAGCGTATGTCGAAAGCAGTACGGGAAGAATGGACTGTTATAAGCAAATTGCCGAAATCCGCACTATCGACGATTATAGGCGCGTGTGTTCTTCTATAGAAGAGAATTTCGGACCCATGCCGGACGAGGTTTTAAATCTTCTTATAATCGCCGTATTAAAATCGTTTGCGTCAGGATTTAACGTCAAAAAAATATGCGTCGACGGAACGGAGGGAACGCTTGAGTTGTCTTCCGTTAATTCGCTTAAAGACCAAAGACTCGGCGCGGCGCTCGAAAAATATAGCGGCAGGGTTAAGCTTTCTATGGCCAAAGTGCCGCTTATTGTGTTCTCTCCGCGCACTTCGCCTTCCAAAACCATGCTTGATATGACAAAATTTTTGAAATTTGCCGCAAGTTTTAACTAAAATTCGCCAAAAAGATTTGCTATCGCGGTTAAAATACTATATAATTATTAGTGATATTTTTTAAAGAACTTTCGGAGTAACTGTTTATGAAGAAGAAAAAATTTATAAGTGCAATTCTCGCGTCGTCTTTAACGCTTGCCGCAACTTTAGGTGGTTGTTCGCTTGTATCGGCGAATGTGGGTGAAGATTTAAAGCAGGAAATTGCTGAAATTAATATTACGAAAACCGAAGATTTCGACAATGAATTTAAAAGCGGATTCGAAGGTCATGAAAGCGACTATGCAAAATATAAGGAGTTACTCGGAACGACAAAGGTTCTTAAAAGAGAACTTTTATCATATTTTGTTACTACAGGGTATTCATTGTATCAGCAAAACGGGTCTTACGAGCAGACGTTCAATACGCTTGTAACCCAGCTTGTTAACACCGCGGCGTTGACTCAATATGCGGCAACGTATATTTTGCAATATAAAATGGAGAATACCGAAGGTAAAACTGCGGAACAGGTGCTTTCCGAATATCTTGCGTTTGAAACAGACGTTGAAAGATACGAATTTCTCCTCGGCGGAAAAGACAGCATAGACGTTAAGGTTGCCGAATATTCTTTAAGATATTCCATAAACTCAGCCCTCGATACGTTCGAAACGTCTATTCTTAAGATAGAGTCGTCATCCGCCGGTACCGAAAAACGTACTGCGCCTTCGGGCGTTGATACTGAAAAGGAGGATTATTTTCCCGCAAAGAAAAATCCCCTTGGCGAAGGCTATCTTGATAATCTCGGCAATGTTACCAATAAAATAGAAGAAGCGGCTATTGATTATAATATTTACACCGGTTACAGTGTGGTTTATGCCGACGCTAATAAAAATATCGACTATTCGCTTTCTAACAGCGGAGAATATCAGAACGAACGTAGCGAAGACTTAAAGCAAAACAGTACGCGCGCAACCAGAATAAGAGCTTATAACCGTTTTGTAAGCAGTTTTGTAAGTTACAGTTTGATAGATGCTAAAAACGAAAATCTCAAAGACGTGAGAAATCTTCAATATCTTGAATCGCAGTATCTTTCGCAACTTAAATCCCGTGTTATAAACAAGTTTTATGATTTGTTCGAAGAGGAACAAACGGATAAATTGGAAAAACAGGATTATGCCTATATTCAGGCAAGATACGAAGAAGCGCTTACCGAACAGGTTGACGCCAACAGCACCGAAGATGCGTTTGCAACCGCAATGGGTAATATGTCGGACACATCATTTGTTTTGTATGTTCCCGAAACCGAAAACGGCGGCAAGTTCGGTTTTGTATACAATATTTTGCTTCCGTTCTCTACGTCGCAGAATCTTGTGCTTTCTTCTGTGAAAAAAGAAACCGACGAAAATAAGAATCCGTATATCGACAGCGATATTGACAGCGGTTACACCGCAATGTATTACGAATACAGAAACGGACTGTTAAACAATATAACTTCCACCGACCAACGCAAAGCTTGGTTCGACGGCGCAAACGAATATGCGTTCAAAGCCGAAGATGGTTTTGATTATTATAACGGCGGAAACAGTGAACGCAACTGGCTGTTCTTTGAAAACAATCTTACCAGAACGGACAGATATGAAAGTCTCGAAAAATACGACGGCAGATACTCCTATAACGGATGGGTAGAAAAGACGTCGGGCGGTAAATACAGTGTGCATCCTTACTCGCTCACTATCGACGATATGCTCAAAGAATTTTCTGCGTATATTGATTATGTGCTTGGAACTCAAAACAATGTAACTTTCCTTGCCGATGAAAATAACGTAACTTACAGCTTTGAGAACAAAAATACGGCTTATTATAATTATAGCGGCAACGACTTCTATAAAAATAACGGAGCAAAAAACGAAAACGGTAAAATAGAACTTGATTATTCCAAGCTGCTCTATGCATACGGAAAGATTGACGTTTCCGAAGGCAAAACGTCCGCTCAACTCCGTGCCGATACATTAAATAAAGATAGCAAACAGTATAAGGTAATGTCGGCTGTCAACGAGTTGCAATATGCTTATACAACTGATACGGGCGTGCTTACTCAGTATTTGGGTTATTCCGTAAATGCCGGCGACACAAATTATATAAAAGAGTTTGAGTATACCGTTCATAAGGCGGTGAATAACGGAACTGGTTCGTTTGCGGTTTGCGCCGGTGACTACGGTTGGCACCTTGTCTATGTAACTTACACGTTTGACGTTGCGGACACTACCGAACATAACGGTGAAGTTTATTCTCCCGACTGGACGAAAATAGGTACGGAAGGCACGTTTGAAGATTTATTCTACGAATGGATAAAAAATAACGATATTTCCGAAACTTCTACAACAATAAGCACGAAATTAATTACCAAGTTTGTTACGGACGATACCGTAACCAAGCACGAAAGCAGATACAGTGATTATTTAAACTGGGACAATAATTAATTAATGTAATGAAAATTTGGCAAGCGGTTATTCTTGGTCTTGTACAGGGGCTGACGGAATTTTTACCTGTTTCGTCATCCGGACATATAGCGTTTTTCCAAGGTGTTTTCGGAATAAATGATGCTGACATAGCTTTGTTTTTTACGATTATCCTTCATCTCGGTACGCTGGTTGCAGTTTGCGCGGTTTTTTGGAAAGATATAATAGCTCTATTTAAAAAACCGTTTCATACGCTGGGTTATCTAATAATTGCTACTATTCCCGCAGGTATTACGGGATTGTTGTTCGAACTTCTGCATCTTGACGATGTGTTTTTCGGCGAATACATGGGGATTTTCCTTGGAATATTCTTTTTGATAACCGCATCGCTCTTGTTTGTAACCGAAATGATTGTAAAGCGCCGTGAAAAAGTATTGTTGCTTGCAAACGATACGACTGTAAAATGCGGTAAGGGAAATTTGCCTCTGTGTTTTAAAACGGTAATTCCTATGGGTGCGGCTCAGGCGTTTGCCGTGCTTCCGGGAATTTCCCGCAGCGGTTCAACAATTTGTGCGGGTACAATAGCCGGTTGTAATAGTGAACAGGTTTCAAAGTTTTCGTTTATTATGAGCATACCCGTAATTCTCGGCAGTTTTTTTGTCGAACTTATTATGGGACTCAAAAATCACGAAATTCAGAACTCGTTTGCCGCAGGCGGAGCCGAACTCGGCGTATCCGTTGCGCTTGGTTTCATAATTTCGGCGGTTGCGGGGTTCTTTGCAATCAAACTGATGCTAAAAGTTATAAAGAAGGCAAACTATAAGTGGTTCAGTTGTTATTTGGTTTTGATTGCAATAACAAGCATCGTCTTGCATTTTACTTATTTTAATGTTTAATAAAAAGCAAATTAAAAAGACTTGGAAATTTCCAGGTCTTTTATTACTTGAAAATGCATTAATAATTTGATACAATATATAAAGAAAACGGCAAGTACGGCTGGTCGCGGGATTTAAACGTTATTAAAAACACTTTCGAATGGGAGATGCAAGCTCTGGGTACGTCCTACGTGGATTGCGGCCCTTTTAAAGTAAAGCAACAACAGCAAATGCAACGAATAAACGATTATTTCTCGGGTAAAAAGGATGATTGATTTACAAACTGCAAAAGCAAATCTTTCTGGGCACACCCTCGTTTTATGCAAAAACGGCAACCTGATTTTAAGTACGCTTAAGGGCATTGCGCCTGTTATGAATTTAATTACAGAAAATGCAAATTTAAACGGTTACAGCGCCGCAGATTTAATTGTTGGCAAGGCTGTAGCAATGCTTTTTGCAAGATGCGGCATAAGAGCTGTCTATGCGCAAACACTCTCAAAGCCCGGAAAAGCTATCTTGGAAAAATATAACATACCGTATGAATATGGCACCCTTACAGAGTCCATTAAAAACCGCGTTGGCACCGACGTTTGTCCTATGGAAAAGACGGTTATGAATACTGAAGATTTGTCCGAAGCTTTCAGGCTTCTGAAGGCTAAAGTTGAGGAACTGCGGCAATAAACTTAAATTGAATAAAAGCGGCGCAACTTTTTAGCTGCGCCGCTTTAATAATCTGTTCTTCCCAAAATATAATCGACACTTACTGAAAAGGTTTCGGCAATTTTTAAAAGTGTGTCGAAGTCACACTCGCGTTGTCCGCCTTCCCAATAAGCAATCAGTCTAACCGAAACGTTCAGTTTTTCCGCCAGTTCCGCACGTGATATTCCGTTTTCCGTTCTTAAATCTTTCACTCTTTCGTTAAATTTGTTCATATTTACATTTTAGAACAATTTGTTCCAAAGCGGTTGACGGGGAACAAATTGTTCAATATAATTATGTTTGAAAAATAATTTTTTCCAAGGAGGAAAAATGGAAGAAATTTTAAAAGTAGAGGGTTTAAAAAAGTCATTTAAACTCACAAGAAAACAGCAAAAATCCGAGGGAACAAATCTTTCGGTAAAAATTGCGGTAAACGACTTATCATTCACTGCATACCGCGGTGAAATTTTCGGGCTTCTCGGTCCAAACGGCGCGGGCAAAACAACTACTTTGCGTATGCTTGCAACTTTAATTAAGCCGGACAGCGGAAACGCGTTTATCGACGGCAAAAGCATAGTAACCGAAGACGAAGCCGTCCGCCGTAAAATAGGCTTTTTAACAAGCGAACTTAAGCTTGAGGAGTTTTTTACGCCGAATTATATTTATGACTTTTTCAGCGAACTTTACGGCGTTGAAAAGCATGCGGCAAAACAAAGAAAGCGCGAGCTGTTTTCAAAATTCGGCATAGATAAGTTTGCCGAAATAAAAATTGCAAACCTTTCTACTGGAATGAAACAAAAAATTTCACTTGTAATTTCAATCGTTCACGACCCTGATTTCATTATCTTCGACGAACCGACAAACGGACTTGACGTACTTACCGCAAAGGTAGTAACCGACTTCTTGCTTGAACTCAAGTCCGCTGGCAAAACGATTATTTTATCCACGCACATATTCAGTCTTGTTGAAAAGTTGTGCGACAGGGTGGGCGTAATAATAAACGGCAAGTTAGTTGCTTTGGACACCCTTGAAAATCTTACGCGGGAAAAGAATTTAGAGGACAAATTTTTCGATTTATATTCTCAAACGGTTGCGCCTGAAACGTCAAAGGGAGGCTGGTTATGAAAAACATATTCACATTAATCAAAAAAGAGTTTTCCCGCTTTTTTAAAGACAGAAGAATGATAATAACAATTCTTCTCCCGGGCGTTTTGATTTATGCGCTGTATTCGGTTATGGGCACCGCATTTACCGATATGGGCAAACCCGACGAAACATATATTCCGACGGCAATCATAGTGGACTTGCCTGAAGAGCTTTCAGCTCCGTTAAGTTCCGTATTTAAAGTTTCGGAAGAAAAATTTACCGCTGAAGAGGCGCAGCAAAAAGTTGCGGAAGGAAGTATTGACGTTGCGGTTATTTTTGCTGAAACTAAAACAGGCAAGCCCGAAGTGCGCATTTTTTATAATTCCGTAAACGATAATTCCTCGTCTGCATATATAATTGCAGACAGAATTTTAGAAACTTATCAGAATCCGGAGTTTGTTATTAATGCGTCGCAGGATATAAAGTTCGATTTAGCCGAGGACAGGGATATGGCAACGAAAATGCTCTCTATGCTTGTTCCGCTTCTGATGTTCGCCTTGCTCGCCTCGGCGTGTATGGCGGTTGCGCCCGAATCGATTGCCGGCGAAAAGGAAAGGGGCACCATGGCAACTATGCTGATTACCCCCGTAAAAAGATGGCAAATCGCTCTCGGCAAAATAATAAGTCTAACCGTTTTCGCGTTGCTTAGCGGATTATCAAGTTTTATCGGCGTAATTTTGTCTCTCCCGAAACTTATGGGCGGCTTTGTCACAACCGACGTGCTCCCTTACGGCATCGGCGACTACTTTATGCTCTTCGGACTGATTATTTCAATAGTTTTAGTCATAATCGCCGCTTTTTCTGTTTTATCGGCACTTGCCAAGAGCGTAAAGGAGGCAGGCTCGCTTATAACTCCCCTAATGATGGTAATCGTTCTTTTGGGCGTTGTTTCAATGTTTGTTTCAGTCTCTCCCGCATTGGGGCTGTTTGCAATTCCCCTTGTTGGTAGCGGGCTTGCAATTTCGGGAATAATGGCGCTTACGGCAACTCCGCTTGCCGTGGGACTTGCGATTATCTCTAACGTCGTTGTTGCCGCCGCACTTGTAGTACTCCTCGCGTTTATGTTCAAGAGCGAACGCATCATGTTCAAAAAATAAATTATAAATAAAGGAACACGCCCGCGGACTCATAAAGTCCGCGGGCGCTTAAATTTCAAAAAATAAAGCTGTGCAGCCTTCGTTGCCGAAACAAACCGAAACGTAAACCTTACAGGTAGCTCCTCCAAAGCTACCTCATGGCACACCGGCGGGACTGTTTAGTGCTGCTACATCCCTGTCCTGACACGGTTCGCAGTTGCCGGTTGCATAAGACCTTGCTATCAACACCCCTTATAAGGCGCGGCTTTCCATTTGTTTCGTCTAAAAAGGCATTCGGTCCTGCTATAGCGGATTGCAGGTACAGGGCACCGCTAACTCCCCACTTAGCACAGTAATGCTATTCTAACAGATTAAACAGGATTTTGCAAGCAAATTTGCGCCGCGTCGTATTTTTAACTTTAAATGGTAATAGCTTGACTTTTACAAGTCTATAACATACAATGTTAAAAACGATAAAGAGGTGTAATATGGCGGAAAATTGTTCTCACGATTGTTCTTCTTGCGGTGAAAACTGTTCGTCCAGAGACAAAAAAAGTCTTTTAAAAAAACCGCATCAGATGAGCGATATAAAAAAAGTAATCGCTGTCGTTTCGGGTAAAGGCGGAGTAGGTAAATCCATGACGTGTGCGCTTCTTGCCGCAGCAGCCCAAAATTCTGGCAAGGTAACCGCCGTTATGGACGCAGACATAACAGGTCCTTCAATTCCCCGTATGTTCGGTGTAACCGAGCGCGCAACTGGTAGCGAAAATGGCATTCTACCTGTAGTAACCGAAGGCGGTGTGCAGGTTATCTCTATGAACGTGCTTCTCGAAAACGAAGCCGACCCCGTCGTCTGGCGCGGCTCATTAATTTCGGGCACCGTTTTACAGTTCTGGACGGACGTAATCTGGACGGGGGTAGACGTGATGTTTATCGATATGCCGCCCGGCACGGGCGACGTTCCCTTAACCGTGTTCCAAAGCATTCCTATCGACGGCGTAATCGTCGTCACAACCCCGCAGGATTTGGTTGGAATGATAGTTCAGAAGGCGGTTAATATGGCGCAGATGATGAATATTCCCATTTTGGGCGTTGTTGAAAATATGAGTTATATAAAGTGCCCCGATTGCGGTAGAAAAATTTCCGTGTTCGGCGAAAGCAGCGTTGACGCAATTGCAATGGAAAACGGAATTCCTGCGGTTGCCAAGCTTCCCATCGACCCCGAACTGACAAAAGCCGCCGACGGCGGAAGAATAGAGGAACTGCAAAACAACCCGCTTTCTGATTTCCTCAACAAAATAACCAAAAAATTAAAGTAAATAAAGCGCCGCCTGCGGAATTTATCCGCGGACGGTTTTTTTAACGATAATAACCGTTAAATTGTGTTTCTACAGCTTGCTCCATTTCTTCTATGCTTGAGCCGCTAACATAAACATTTTCGGAAGTTATAACCGTTTCTTTACCGCAATGCGGGCAAGTTACTGTCACAACAGGTAAAATGTATTTAACTCCGCTTAGACCTTCTTTATATATTTTTCCCAATTTATATTTATATCCCGCGCCAATCATCGACCCGCCGCATTTTTTACATTTTTGCCTGCTTTCGTTATGCGACTTTTCGCTTTTTTTCAAGGCGAACTTTGCGCCAATAAAGGAAACGACGGCAATTACAATTGCGGTAATTCTATACGGGGGAGCGGCTACGGCAACTAAAATTCCGACGAAAAATCCAATAATGCACACGCCGCGTATAATCCACTATTAATTACAAGCAAATTGTAATTTAAGTAATTTATACAAGTAGCTTGTACATTTATCAAGAGAATGAAAACAAAAATAGCGGACAACATCAAATTTTATCGAAAACAAATGAATATGTCGCAAGGTGAGCTTGCCGCCAAACTTTGCGGCAAAACTAGCCTTATTTCCAATTACGAAAACGGTTACAGCACGCCCGATATTTACACGCTTTGCAAGCTTTGCGAAATTTTCGACGTCAGTTTAGACGAACTTGTCGAATGGGAAAAATAAAGCTTTTGCCATTATGGCAAGATTTTTTTAATCCTTTTTTTCGGGCAAAAACTTCCAATAGCGTACGGGCATAGAGCGTTTCATTTGCTTTTCGTGCGGACGCTCTTTTATGTTTACCGCTTTATAATATTTTTTCCACAAATTTTCAAACGCGCGCTCATATTCCGAAAGGTAAATTTCCGCCTCGCCCACGTAGCCTGTTATCCATTCCCTGCCGTTATACATTCCCGCGGTTTTACGCTTTAAATCGTGAATTACAAATCTTTCCGATTTAAATCTTTCAACAAAGTGCGGCATAAGCAGTTCGGTTATATCGTTGTCTGGGGAGTATGGCGCGTAAAGTGTTCCGTCCGCACTTTCCATAAACCGTAAAAGTCCTTTAATTCTGTGTACTTCTCCTGTAATTTTATACAAAACGTCGTTAAATTCAATTACTTCCGGCAAGTTATAAGCTTTTTTTATGGGCGCTTTGTGCCTTGTTAATGCTTTAATATATTCAAAAGCAGTCTGTTCTTTAAGCGCGTCGCAACTTCTTAAAACTTTGTTAATATCCTTTACGGCTTCACAATCCAAGGCGGTCAGTTTTTCGGTTACGCGGCGGGTCTTTTCACCGTCTATAGCAACGTTAATCACTTCGCTGTCCAATGAAAGTTGAATATCTTTATCCGAAGTTATAATGCAGTTCTTTTCGGGATAAGCGTCGAACACTGCCGTAAAAAAACTTTCGCTGGTACCGTCTGTAATATATATTTTCATATTTCACCGGTGAGGGCCGAAAGCGCGGCGGCGGGGGTGGAAAACATAGAAATTTGTTGGGTAACTTCATTTTTCCCGTCAATCAACAGAGAGTATTTTACTTGAGCAAAGCTGTCCGCTCCGTAAAATTTTCCTCCGCAAGTAACAAAATGCTTGGCTCTCTTTAATACTATGCGCATTTTTAAAAGATTTTCAAAGCCAATTTTCGAAAATTTTCTCGCTTCGATTATTTTGTAAGCGCTCTTCGCTCCGATTCCGGGAACGCGCAACAACATTTCCAGCGGCGCGGTGTTTATTTCTATAGGAAAAAGGTGCATGTTCTTAAGTGCCCAGGCACATTTCGGGTCGTATTCGCTTGAAAGATTTTCGTTTTCTTCACAGATTTCATTTACGTTAAACCCGTAAAAGCGAATGAGCCAGTCCGCCTGATAAAGTCTGTGTTCGCGCAGCAATCCCGCGCCTACGGTCGGCAGTTTACTGCTCTGCACTACTGGAACGTAAGAGGAATAGTAAACGCGTCTCATATCCATATTTCTGTAAAGCGCTTCCGTAAGTTTTAAAATTTGTCCGTCGCTTTCAGGTGAAGCTCCTATAATCATCTGTGTGGTCTGTCCGGCGGGAATAATCTTGCGTCTAAGGTTGTTGAATTTTTCATAATCAACCGCATCTTTAAGGCTTTTCATCGGCAACAAGAGACTTTGCTTAGTTTTTTGCGGCGCAAGCAGTTTTAAAGATTTTTCGCTCGGAAGTTCTATGTTATAGCTCATCCTGTCAACAAGCCTTGCTGCTTTCATAATAAGTTCTTCATCTGCGTGCGGTATACCCTTTAAATGTATATACCCGTTAAAATGATAAACTTTTCTAAGCCTGTTAACTGTTTCGCACAAAAGTTCCATAGTTCTGTTCGGGCTCTCGCACACTGCGGAGGAGAGAAACAGTCCTTCTATATAGTTGCGCTTGTAAAAATTAACAGTCAGTTCGCAAATCTCGTCGGGAGTAATCCGCGCCCGTCTGACGTCCGCACTTTTACGGTTGGGGCAGTACTCGCAGTCATAAATACATTCGTTGCTCATAAGTATTTTCAAAAGCGAAATGCATCTTCCGTCCGGCGTAAACGAATGGCATATTCCTTCCGCGGCGGCATTTCCTATGCCGCCGCGTGAATTTCTTCTTTTAGAACCTGAGGAAGAACAGCTTACGTCGTATTTTGCGCTTTCTGTTAAAATTTCAAGAGTTTCCGCATTTAACATAACTTTTTACCAATTAATAAACATATGTTTACAATTTAAATTATATATACAAAATTGAATTATGTCAAGACTTTTCCTCATTGACTAACAAAAATTTTTATGCTAAACTTTATTTATGACGGAATACAAAGAATATAGGCGGTGCGGAACTTTTGGTTATTCTATAATAATAAACGGTGTAAAGGCAGGCGTTATCGAATATAAAGATTTTTGGGACGGAATGCCCTATTTAAGCCTTATAAAAATTGAAGAGCAATACAGGGGCAACGGCGCAGGGTCAAACGCGGTTAAATTTTTGGAAAAACTGTTTAAAGAGCAAGGCTGTAAAGCTTTGCTGACTTCAACACAGTCAAACGAACAAGGACAGAACTTTTACCGGAAACTCGGCTTTATTGAATCAGGCTGTCTTATATTTGAAAACACTCCGTTTAAGCAACCTATGGAGATGTTTTTTATTAAAGTATTATAATTTTCACAAACATTTCATTATAAAATTAATTTGTTTTTATATGCACGGGTTAAAATATAATCAGCGACATATTTTGGGAGATTTTATGAAAGTACTGATAGTTGACGACGAAGAGATGATAAGAGGCGTTTTAAAAGAATACGTCGAGTTTGAGGGCGGCATTGCATACGAGGCGGCAGACGGTATGCAGGCGGTTAAAATGTGTCGTGATAATGACTTTGATATTATTCTTATGGATATAATGATGCCTAAACTCGACGGTTTTTCCGCGGTTAAAGAAATCAAAAAAATAAAGAATACGCCTGTAATTATGCTTTCTGCTCGCGGTGAAGAATACGACAAATTGTTCGGCTTTGAAATAGGCGCCGACGATTATGTTACAAAGCCGTTTTCACCTAAAGAAGTTATGGCAAGAATACACGCAGTGTTAAAGCGTGGCGCGCAGGAAACACAGAACGACGTTGTTACCTTCGAAGGCTTAACCATAGATATGTTGGGCAGGAATGTTTATGTCGACGGCGAGAAGGCGGAACTTACGCCAAAGGAATACGAAATTTTATTTTATTTCGTAAAAAATAAGGGTATTGCACTCACGCGTGAAAAACTTTTGATGGACGTTTGGGGATTTGATTTTTACGGCGACGACCGCACGGTTGACACACATATAAAAATGTTGCGCTCCAATTTAAAACAATACAGAAAATTTATAGTTACTTTAAGAGGACTCGGGTATAAATTTGAAGTCTGAAAATGTAAACGGCGTAAAAACTAAAAAGAAACAGCCCCGGACGAAGCTGAAAAGCGTAAACGTCACTATGTGGGGCTATTTTTGCATACTTGCAGTCTTTCTGATATTTGCTCTTGAAATTGTTTTTTATTCGGTTGTTGCAGGTACGTTTGGAAATCAGGCGCGGCAGAGAGTGGAGCGTATCGGGAAAGAAGTTTGTCTTGAACTTCAATCTGATTTTCCCGTCAACGTTTCAATTTTTCACCGTTATGCTGGTGACGGCGTATATGTGTATATTATTGACCGGTTCGGTAATGTCGTTTCTCCGCAAGCGCCGGCGGCTGAAGTGAACGAAAACGTTGTAAATGACCTTTTAAATTATCTCGGCGGTTACGGTTCGGGGAGTGAAATAACTTTCCGCTCGGGCGAGGGAATTAATTACGGCGCAAAACTCAAACAGCGTTACAACGGATATTATGTCCTTGTAACTTATTCATTAAGTATTGTCAAAGATACGGTAGGAACTTTGCAGCTGTATCTTTTCATTGTAGGTGTAGTAATACTTGCACTGTCGTTTTTAATATCCTTTCTTATATCGCAGAAAATTACGCGCGGACTTAAAAACATGTCGGACACCGCGGTTGAACTTGCCAAAGGCGATTATAACGTTAAGTTTGTCAACGCCGATTACAGGGAAATGGCACAGCTATCCGATACGTTGAACCATGTGTGTGAGGAAGTAAAAAAGAGCGAAGATTTTCAGCGTGAAATTCTTGCAAACGTCACGCACGATTTGAAAACCCCTTTGACTATGATAAAGGCTTATGCTTCGATGATAAGAGAGATTTCGGGCGACAACAAAGAAAAGCGCGAAAAACACTTAAAAGTTATCGAGGACGAGGCTGACAGACTCACGGGGCTTGTAAACGACGTTTTAAGCGTTTCAAAACTGCAATCCAACCTTGACGTAATTAATCCCAAAGTTTTCAATTTAACCGAACTTGTATACGGTATAATTAATAAATTCGGCTATTTGCAGGAAACTAACGGATACAGTTTTATGTTGGATATAGACAAAGACCTATATACCCGTGCAGACGAGGAAAAGATAAAACAGGTGATATACAATCTTTTGGGTAACGCGGCAAACTATACCGGCGAGGATAAAACTGTTTATATCAGTTTAAAACAGAGTATGGACGGACGGAGAATTAAATTTTCAGTTAGGGATACGGGCAAAGGAATTGCAGAAGAGGATTTATCCGAAATCTGGAACAGATATTACAGAGTTAAGGAAAATCATAACCGTCCGGTAAAAGGGACGGGGCTCGGACTGAATATTGTTAAAGTCATCTTAAAAAATCACTCGTTCGATTTCGGCGTTGACAGTAAAATAAACGGAGGTTCTACTTTCTGGATAGATTTTCCCTCCGTTCCGTCCGAAATTGATATTTTATAATATTAAATTTAACCAGCCCCCGCAATATGCGGGGGTATTTTTATGATAATTGTAAAATAGTTTTATATATTTATGAAAATTTGATAAAAATTTACGTATCCGGTCTGAACGCATTTTACAATTTGATTGTATTATTGTAATATATTGTAAATATTCATATTAAAAGGAGAAGTAAGAGGACGATTAATGTTTAAATTGTACAAAAAACTAAGACCTGTAGATTGGATTTTGCTTGTTGTGCTCGTAGGGTTGACTGTTTTGCAGGTCTACTGCACTATGACGCTTGCCGATTTCGTTCAGGATATAATCAAATCGATAACGTTTTTGGGGTATAAAAACAATCCTGCAGGGCTTCCTGCCGAACTTATGCCTTTGTATAACGCATTGGGCGACTGGTCCAATTTTACGGCCGAAAGTCTCGGCGCGTTAGGTATAACCGGCGAATCCGCCGAAATGCTTTTAAGTATTGCCGGCACCACAACGGGAGATATATGGTATCACGGAGGAATGATGCTGCTTGTCGCGGCGGGAAGCATGTTATGCCAGATTAGCGTCGGGCTTATTGCATCTTTCGTTTCGTCAAACCATTCGGCAAATATCCGTTCGGCAATATATAAAAAAGTGGACGGATTCTCTATTTTCGAACGTGAAAAATTTTCCACGCCTTCGCTAATAACGCGTACCACAAACGATGTTCAGCAGGTGCAAATGGCAAATATTTTAATGCTTAGAATGGCGGTTGCAGCTCCTATAACCGCAATCTGGGCGGTTTGCAAAATTCAGGCGGCAAGCATGCAGCTTACAATCGCTACTGCGGTAGCCGTAGTTCTTCTGATTATATTTTTGATGCTGTTGATGATTTTTGTAATGCCCAAGTTCAAAATTATGCAAAAATTGGTTGACGGACTCAACGGTGTTTCAAGGGAAAATTTAACGGGACTCCGTGTTGTGCGCGCCTATAATGCCGAAGAGTATCAGGAAAAGAAGTTTGGTGAAGCAAACGAAAAAATAACAAAAACCCAGCTTTTTACCAGCAGAATGATGTCTCTTCTGTCGCCTATAATGATGCTTATTATGAACGGTATAACGCTTGCTATCTACTGGTTAGGCGCAACGCTTATAAACGCTGGCGAACTCGACCTTGCAACAATGACGGCGTTCACCATGCTTGCTTCGCAGATAATAATGTCGTTTATGATGCTTATGTTTATGTTCGTGCTTATGCCTCGTGCCCAGGTATCAGCGTCGCGTATTAATCAGGTTCTTGAAACAAAGTCGTCTATTGCGGAACCCGAAACGGATGCGGAAAGAACGGAGGAAGGAACTCTGGAATTTAAAAACGTTTCATTCGCTTACCCCGATTCCGAACTGCCCGTAATCAAAAATATAAGTTTTAAAGCACAAAAGGGAGATACTGTTGCATTTATCGGTTCTACTGGCAGCGGAAAGTCAACGCTTGTAAATCTTGTGCCGAGATTTTTCGATGTTACCGAAGGGCAAATTTTAGTGGACGGCGCCGACGTTAAAACGATAAAACAAAAAACTTTGCGTAAACTTATCGGGTACGTTCCGCAAAAAGGAGTGCTTTTTACCGGCACAGTCCGTGAAAATATAGCGTTCGGCAATCCTGAAATTTCAAATGATGAAGTGGTTGCGGCGGCAAAAGCCGCCGAAGCAGACGGGTTTATTATGCAGATGGAAAAGGGTTACGATTCGGAAATTTCCCAGGGCGGTAAAAATGTTTCCGGCGGTCAGAAACAACGCCTTTCAATAGCTCGCGCCGTTGCAGTAAAACCGGAATTTTTTATCTTTGACGACAGTTTTTCCGCGCTGGATTATAAAACAGATAAAAAGGTACGTGAAAACCTTAAAAAAGTTGCCGAAGGCGCAACGAAGTTGATTGTTGCACAGCGTATAGGCACAATTATGGACGCCAACCGGATAGTGGTGCTCGATAAAGGCGAGGCCGTAGGCATAGGTACGCATAAGGATTTGCTTGAATCGTGCGAAGTATACCGCGAAATCGCGTTATCACAGCTTTCAAAGGAGGAGCTCGGCATATGAAACGTTCTTTCGTAAAGTCAAAAAACGACGGTTCGTCGTCTTCGGTAAACGCCGCGCCTTCCGCAAAAAGCGCAACGGGCGGCAAGGGTAATATTAAGCAGCTTTTAAAAGCGTTAAAACCCTTCACCGTTCACATATTATTTTCGTTTATTTTCATAACTGTTTCAACCGTTTTGTCCGTTCTCGCTCCGCAGTGGGTAAAAATGCTGACAAATGAAATTAACGACTATGCGTTAAAACAGGAAATTCACCTTGATGTAATTGCAAACTTTTCTGTAATTCTTGTAATTTTCTACGTTTCAAACGCTTTAAGCAATTATATTTCAAACTTCATAATGGCAACGGTTACGCAAAAGTTTACACGCGGAATCCGTGCCGATATTGCGCGCAAAATTAACCGTGTGCCGTTAAAGTATTTCGATTCGCATCAATATGGAGATACTTTATCGGTAATCACCAACGATGTTGACACGGTCGGACAGTCAATGGACCAGGCGATATCGTCTTTCTTTTCGTCGGTAACAATGCTTATAGGCGTGCTTGTCGCAATGTTCGTAACCGCTTGGCAAATGGCGCTCACCGTGCTTTTGATAGTTCCATTAATGATAGTTTTATTAATGATAATAACTAAGGTTGCGCTTCCCCAGTTCAAGCGTAATCAGGAATATCTGGGCGAGCTCAACGGCAAGGTAGAGGAAAACTATTCAGGGCAAACGGTCATTCAGGCGTTCGGTGCCGGAGAAAGAAAAACTGCGGAGTTTGAAAAATCGAACGCTACAATGCGCAGGGCAGTGTTTAAGGCGCAGACTCTTGCCGGATTAATGCAACCTGCAATGAATTTTGTGTCGTATTTCGCGTATGCCGCGGTCTGCGTCGTCGGTGGGTTGCTCTTAAACGATAAGGCGATTTCTTTCGGTACAATTTCCGCATTCTTAATATACATTAATCTCTTCCAAAGCCCTATGAGCCAGCTTGCGCAGGCAATGAACAACTTGCAGATGGCGGCGGCAGCTTCGGCAAGGGTATACGAATTCCTCGGTCAGGAAGAACTTTCCGACGAAAGTGAAAAATCGCGCAAACTTTTGACTTGCGGTGAAGTAACCGAAAACGGTAAGAGTTCGGCAGGTAATTTTGTCGGCGGTGTTAAAGGAGACGTCGAGTTCAAACACGTTAAGTTCGGATATACTCCCGACAGAATAATAATCCCGGGCTTTTCCGCAAAGATTAAGGCGGGAATGAAAGTTGCGATAGTCGGTCCCACTGGCGCCGGAAAAACTACGCTTGTCAATCTTTTAATGCGCTTTTACGAGCTTTCCGGCGGCGACATAACGATAGACGGCGTCTCAATCCAAGATATGCCCAGAGAAGAAGTTCACGATATATTCGGTATGGTTCTTCAGGATACCTGGATGTTTGAAGGAACAATAAGAGAAAATATATTGTTCTCAAAAACAGGCGTTTCCGATGAAAGGCTCAACGAAATATGCAAGGAAGCCGGAATTTACCATTATATCTACACGCTTCCGGGCGGGCTTGATTTTTATGTTGAAAACGAGTCGAGCATATCCGGCGGACAAAAACAGTTGTTGACTATTGCCCGCGCTATGGCGGAAAATTCTCCCCTTTTGATACTTGACGAAGCTACTTCTAATGTGGATACACGAACGGAGGAAGTAATTCAGCGTGCTATGGATAAGTTAACCGAAGGGCGCACAAGCTTTGTAATTGCACACAGACTTTCAACTATCAAAAACGCCGATTTAATTCTCGTCATGCGCGACGGAAACATAATCGAGCAGGGGACTCACGATAATTTAATGGAGCAGAACGGTTTTTACGCCACACTGTATAATTCGCAGTTTGCTTCGAATTAAAAACAAAAAAATAAGCGGGGATGCCGAAAAGGCATCCCCGCTTTAAATTTTAGTTACAACCGCATCCGCATCCGCAACCGTTGCCGTTACCGCACAACAGGTTTGAAAGCGTACCGTTTTTCCACATGCTGTAAATCAAAGCGATAAGTATGGGGGTGCAGCTTCCGGAGAGTACGCCCTCCAGACCGTTTCCGCTGCAGCTTGCCGCAAGAAGTAAAAGAATTAAAATCCAGAGGCAGCTGTTGGAGCCGCAACTTGAAAAGATGTTCATATGTTTCCTCCTTAATTGACTGCATGGCGGTATGTAATCAGTTTTTTTGTGTTTCCATGCAGTTTTCGTTCCGAAGCTATTTGCTCGGATTCCGTATATTAAATAATATTTTATTGCGCGTAAAAATGTTACTTGCTTGCCTATTTGCTTGCAAAATTAAGCGCCTGTATGTTAAAATAATTTAAATGCCCGCAGGGTTCATTAAAGTGCTTTCGGCGGATATCTTCAATCCGACCGTGCGAAAAGGGACTTAAACGTTCTTTTTTGGGGTATAATATTTTATTGTCGCTGATATTCCGTAAAGGAAATCAGACGGAGGTTTTTTATGAAAAATGACAAAGCTCACTTTGTCGCGTTTATCGGCGTAATGTTTGCGCTGATATTCGTACTGTTTCTTTTGGAAGGCGCTGTACTTTCCGTGCTTGGTATGACTGCTTGCATATTGTCTCTTCCGGTGGCTATTGCTCTCAGCATTTACGATGATTGGAAAAAGTCATTTGTCGGCGGAACAATTTTGGGATTTGCAAGTTGTCTGTTTTGCTTGGTTTTTGCGTCGATGTTTATTTTTTACGCAAATCCGCTCATTTCTGTTCTTCCCAGAATGTTTATAGGGGTAACCTCATACTGGACTTATTTCGGTCTTTCAAAGCTCTTTAAAAAATCAAAAAGCGTTTTTGTGCGCGCGAGTATTCCCGCCGCAATAGCGGGGGTGGTCGGTTCGCTCACCAACACCGTTTTATATCTTTTGGCGGTAAATATTTGGGCGGGCGATGTGATGGGCTCGCTTACGGCAATAATGAACGTTGCGGTTTCGATTTACTTCCCCATAGAGCTCGCAGCGTGCCTTGTGCTCGTTCCCATATACGTTGCGGTTCTCAAAAAAGTAAACCATACCCTCATTAATAAGCCCGCGCCCGTTGCCGCGGAAAGTGCAGGCGCGGAAAATTCAGAAAATTAAAATATGATAATTTGTCTTGATATAGGTAACACAAACATTAAATACGCCGTGTTCAACGGGGATAATCTGTTAATTTCTTTCCGTGTTGCAACCGAGCACAAAAAGACTTCTGATGAATACGGAGGTCAGCTTTTGAGTATTCTCGGCAACAACAAAATCAATGCTTCAGATATTAAGGGCGGCATAATTTCGTCCGTTGTTCCGCAGCTTGATTATACACTGGAAAAAATGTGCCGCGTATACCTTGGCATAAAGCCGCTTTTGCTCGCACCCGGGCTTAAAACAGGGCTTAACCTTAAGGTGGACAATGCAAAAGAAGTGGGAGCCGACAGGGTTGTTAACAATGTCGCCGGCGTAAAAAAATACGGTTGTCCGCTAATTATTATTGATTTCGGCACGGCAACAACTTTTAACGTTGTCGACAGGAAGGGCGAATTTATAGGCGGAGTAATAGCGCCCGGAATAAAAGGTTCACTCGACAGTCTTGTTAACGGCACTGCAAAGCTGCCCAGAGTCGAAATCGAGCGCCCCGCAAACGTAATCGGAAAGAATACGGTTACAAATATGCAATCGGGCATAGTTTTCGGTTTTGCCGGACTGGTGGAATATATAGTCAAAAAAATAAAGCGTGAAATGAAGGAAGAAAACGTAACCGTAGTTGCTACGGGCGGCTTTTCGGAAATTATCGCAAAAGAAATATCTTGTATAGATAAAGTTGACAAGTTTTTAACTTTGGACGGACTTAAATATCTGTACAATCTAAACGAAACGGAGGGCTGATATGAAAAAAGTCGGGGTTGCGATTCTTGGACTGGGCGTCGTCGGCGGCGGTACTTATAAAATACTTAAAGAGCACAGGGATTTTTACCGCGCGAACCACGGAATTGATATAACCGTGGAAGGCGTTCTTGAAATCAACCGTGAACGTGCGCTTGCGCTCGGCGTCGAAGAAGAAAAAATTGCTTCGAATATAGCCGAAATCTGCTCTAATCCGGAAGTGGATATAGTAATTGAGGTCATGGGCGGCGTAGAGCCCGCAAAAACATTCGTCCTGTCTGCGCTGAATGCGGGTAAATCTGTTGTAACCTCGAATAAGGAACTTTACTGCAAATACAGTCACGTATTGGAAAAAGTCGCCAAAAAGAATAATTGCGGTTTGTTTTACGAGGCGAGTTGCGTAGGCGGCGTGCCGGTTATCCGCGCTCTTCTCGATAACTTACAGGGCAACAAAATTACCTCTTTAATAGGCATAATTAACGGCACGACGAATTACATTTTAACCAAAATGTCATCTGCCGGTGCCGCATATAAAGACGTTTTGAAAGAAGCGCAAAAACTCGGTTATGCCGAAGCCGACCCGACAGCGGACGTGGAAGGTTACGACGCTTCGTATAAGCTCTCAATTTTGTCAAGCATAGCTTTTCACACCAAGGTGCCCTATACCGAAATTTATAGAGAGGGGATAACCGAAGTTTCCGCCGAGGACATATCTTACGGCAACCGTTTAGGTTATACGCTTAAACTGCTTGCAATAGGCAAGTGCGGAGGAAACGGTATAGAAGTGCGCGTTCATCCCGCTTTTGTCAAAAAGGGACATCCTCTTGCAGGCGTAAACGACAGCTATAACGCCGTATATATCTCGGGTGACAGCGTAGAGGACGTAATGCTTTACGGCAGAGGCGCTGGTGCTCTTCCCACGGGCAGTGCAATAGTCGGCGACGTAATTTATTGTGCGACGCATAATGGATTTAACTATTCTACTTTTGAAAATTCCGAAACGGCAGCGCCTTCCACAAAATTTGTTAAAAACTTCGAAAGTTCCTATTATTTAAGACTTGCTGCTGCAGATAAGGCGGGAGTACTTTCAAAAGTAACCGCAATTTTCAGTAAGTACGGCATAAGTATGGCGGAGGTAAAGCAATATACCGAAGTTAATAACGGTGAGGTTCCGCTTATATTAATTACACATACAACGTATGAAAATAATATAAAGAAGGCGGTAACAGATGTAAATTCAACCAATGTCGCTAAAGTTGTTTCGGTAATCCGCGCAATTTAATAAAAATAAAACCTGCTCCCGAACAAGCCAGTTCAGGAGCAGGCTTTTTAGTTGAAATATTTTTATTATGACACAGGGCTACGGTACATTATTCATGTTTTCATTTATGCGCGGTATAACTAACAATATTAAACCCGCAAACCCAAAAGCTAAACATATAATACCTGCGATTAGTATCCATACATTCGGCTTATTGCGATAGGCAAGCTATGGTACGCTAAAACTGGTTCCGTTGATATAAATTTGCACCTCGGCTTTTTCTCTGTTTTTAAAATAGTCTGTCATACTGCAATAATATGTACTGCATTAACGCCAAAATAATCAATAGTCGAATTTTTTCTGAAATGTCAAATAAGAAATCGGGCGCGGCTATTAGCCGCGCCCGATTCTGTTGCATTTATTTTGGCGCGGAGAAGAGGATTTGAACCTCCGGACGGGTATTAGCCGTCACACGATTTCCAATCGTGCGCCTTAAACCGCTCAGCCATCTCTGCATTACTCTAACATTGTACTTAAAGCCGAGAAAAAAGGCAAGCCATTTTCAGGCTGTTTTTGCAAATTCCGCATTCAAAATTTCAAAAACCCTATTTAATAGGGCAAAAATAGGCTAAAATAGCCCCAAAATGCGGTATGTTTGGAAATCGTGTTATGGGCGACCATACAAGGGTTCAAATCCCTTTCTTCGCGCCAAATCAGTAAAATTCAATATTTTTGATATTGTTTTGTCCCCCGATTCCGTGTTTTGGAACA
Organism: uncultured Christensenella sp.; assembly: GCA_910586065.1. Lineage (GTDB taxonomy): Bacteria > Bacillota > Clostridia > Christensenellales > Borkfalkiaceae > Coproplasma. Next base: position 463,086 of record CAJUGI010000001.1, read on the forward strand.
CCCTGAACACGATAAATCGGGGGATTTTTCGTTATTTTTTGGGTATATTTTGGGTATGAGCGGTTAGAAAACTATCTATCAACTGCAGTATTTCGGCATATTTACCCTTATAAATGACCGTTTTCTCGTCTTCCGACAAATCGCCGCGTAAAAAAGTCGCCTTATCGAGTTGCTCAGGGTGGGTATAGTACTTTAAAGTGGTGGAAACCCGAAAAGGACACAAGATTTCGGTATTCCGTTATTTGTCGTGGGCTTCGTCGATTAGTTTGTAGTAGATGTGGACTTCTCTCGGCGTTTTGACAAATCTTCCCGGACACTTGTCTATCGTGATGTACTCAATGAGTTCAAGGCACATTTCACGTGTCAGTTCGGAAACGTCGGTGTAGCGTTTGAGTCTGCGGATAAATTCGTCCACATCGTTTTCTTCCCTTGCGGTATCGGCTACTTTCTTTTCAAGCATTAAGACTTCGGCTTGCAAAGCGTTCTTTTCCGCTTGGTACTTACCCAAAAGATTTACGCAAATTTCTTCGGGAATTTTCTTCAAGACTTTATCTTCGTACACCGAAACAATAAGCCTGTCAAGTTCCAAAAGCCGACTTTGCACCGTTTGCAATTTCTTCTTATCGCTTGCTTTTTCCGCCGACGATAACCGTTCTTTACGTTTGAGAAAGTCCTCGCGTGCTTGCTTTTCGTCCTCTATGACGAGTTGCGCTTTTGAACGAATATCCATTAACACAAGCGTATTGATGTCTTTAAGTTTGATATAATGGCTTGTGCAATAGAATTTTCCGAAACGACTGTAATTTCCGCAGTTGTAGTTTTCCCGAAGATACGTTCGCGGGTCGGTGCGTTTATGCCTTGTATTGTTCCAACCGAGCCTCATTTTACCGCCGCAGTCCGCGCAATACATAAGTCCCGATAACGGTTGCGTTACGCCCGCTTTGTTGCGCTTGCCCTGACTGACGGACGCTTCGACTTCCCGACACTTGTCCCATAACTCTTGACTTACGATTGCTTCGTGGGTATTCCGTATAATAACTTGTTCGCTTTCGTCCCGATTGACGTGCTTTTTGTTCTTATACGAAACGGTTGTAGAACGAAGTTGTACCAAATGTCCGAGATAAGTGGGATTGTGCAGAATTTGTTTTACGATGTCCGTTTGCCATAAGTGGCAAGTCTGCTTTTTCGTGGTCGTTCCGTCCCGTTGACAGCGGTAGTCCGTAGGAATTAAAATGCCTTCTTCATTAAACGCTTCGGATATTTTCTTCGGACTTATGCCGCTTGCCCGCATCTCGAATATGCGTCTTACGTTACTTGCCGCAGGTTCGTCCACGACGGGCAATTTCTTTTCGTCTGTTCCTTTGATATACCCGTAGGGCGCAAAAGTAGTCCGATATTTACCCGCCCGTGCGTTCGCTTCGATAACCGCCCGAATTTTCTTGCTTGTGTTTGCCGAGTGCCATTCGTTAAACACGTTCATTATGGGCATCATATCCATACCCGAGCTGTTCGTGTCCGCCGTGTCCACGTTATCGCTCAATGCGATAAAGCGGATATTGTACATAGGGAATATGTAATCGACGTACTGTCCGACTTGGATATAATTTCTGCCGAAACGGGAAAGGTCTTTGACGATTATAATGTCTATTCTTCCGTTTTTGGCGTCCTCTAATAACCGTTGCACGTCGGGACGGTCGAAGTTTGTTCCGCTGTAACCGTCGTCAACGTATTCGTCCACAAGTTCCCAGCCTTGCTCGGCAACGTACTTTTGCAAGATAAGCCGTTGATTTTCGATAGAGAGCGAGTCGCCCGCTTTTTCGTCGTCTTTGGAAAGCCTTAAATATGTTCCTGCTTTCTTATTCTGTTGTAATTGCTTTGATTTCATTTATTTTACTCCTCTGAATCAAAGCAGCCTTATTCAATGCGTTATCATTATACCATAACGCATTGAATTTTTCAAGCTGCCCGACCGATTTTATGCCGTTATTTTATCCATATCGGCATACGCTCTTTTCAAGGCTATATCGTTTATTACCTTGTTCACATTCTTTTTCCCCGTGTAATGACTTGTTACGATGTATCTTTTTCCCTCAATCATATATTCTTTTTGGGAAGTGGGCGCACCCGAAAATTCTTCCCGTAATTGTTGCAACGTCTTGTTCGTAAATGTTCCTCCGATAACTTTAATAATCATTCATATTCAGTTTTCATATTAAATTCCTCCGCGATCCTATGCGCGTACCTAAACGCAATTCCATATTTTGCGTATCCGCTCAAAGGCGGTAACTTTCGTATAAAAAAGCCGTGAACGCTTCTTTCAGTCCGATTTCCTTTTCATATTTCTACGGACACCTTGCTTCACGGTCTTTGACCTTTTTCTATTGAATTGTCTTGTCTTTTACTTTAACAACAAGAACGCCGTTAAAGCCGTCTGAACGAGCAAGAGTATGGGTGTTGCCCAAAACATAAACTTGCGGAAGCCGTGCTGTAACCGTAATTCTTCCCGTGTGGTTTCAAGTAACTTTTTGCTTTCGTCAATTTCTTTCTTGACTTCCGTAAAGACAGCATCGGACTGAACGGCAATAGTTCTTCGCAACTCACTTTCCAAAGTAGTTGTCGTTCTTTTTATTGCCTGACTTGTTTCCGTTGCTATTGTTTTGTTCAGCGTTCTCGTTTCGTCTTGCAAGCTCTTCATTGCGACGATTGCGTTCGATACGCTCTCTTTTAAGTCGTTCACGTTCTTCTCGTTCCCGACGCTTACGTTCTTCACTTTCTCCGTCAAGACCGTGATGAGCGTATTCTGCCTGCTTATCAAGTCGTTGCATTTGTCGTTCGATGTCGCTAACGCTTCTCGCAACAACTGATTGTCCGTCATTTCCCGATACCTGTCGCTTCTCGATCTGATTTCGTCTATCGCCGTTAAAGGCGTAGCCGTCGTTCCCGTTTCCTTGTTTACTAATGGCATTTAATACCTCGCTTTTTGTATAGTTTTCTCCGAGCTTCGCCCCTCGAATAGGCTTTTTCTTTTCGGGGTGTAGGTAGGAAAAGTCTTTGCCGTTCCTTGTCAATGTTACCCCGTACTTTTGCAAGTGTTCCGTAAATTCTTCCTGTGTGGACGAACTGCGTTTCGCTTCCTCGATAACTTCTCGCAAATCTTCTTTCCACGACGTGCCGCCTTTCAAGATGATATGACTTTCTTGCGTCGTGCGCTTGTTCTGCGCTCTCTTTCGGAAGTCTGTTTTTGTGTACCCGAACTCGCTACCCAAACGATTGGCTTCGTCTTTCATTTTCGTATAATCGCTTTCCGTAATTCTTAATTTCTTGCCCGTGATAGGGTTGACAGCGTTCACGATAATATGACTGTGTACCGTCTTGGTATCGGTGTGGGTTGCTATTACGCATTCGTCGTCGGGGAACAGAATAGCCGCTAATTCCTGCGCATACAAATGCGCCTGTTCGGGGCTTACATTGTCTTTTCTCGCACAAGACAATTTGAAGTGATAGTACTTGCGCTCGTCAAACTTTTTACCTTTTCTGAATCTGCTCATTGTGTCCGCAAACTGTTCGGCATAATCTTCGTCCTCGAATAAATTTCTTACGCTTATGAACGCCGCTTTATCTTGACGAGTTATGTAGTCAATGGCTTTCTTCGGCGTACTCTTGCTTGCCACTCCTTTGAATAAAGGCATTTCTAACTTCCCCCGATGGCGGAAGATAACTTGCGGTAAACGCTCTTACAATCGTCCACAACGGCTAACAAATCTTGCTCGGTTAAGTCCCCAAAGTAGTTGTTCTTTACGGCTTGATTTAGGTTGTTTCCTTGCCGTTTCAACTCCGCCAAAATCTCGTTTCCGTTCCCGATACTGACGATAGGCTTATCCGACAACGCTCGTATAAGATAGTCCGTTCTGTTCAGTCCGCTCGATTTTACTTTCTCGTCTAACAGCCGTTTTTCTTCTTCCGATACTCTGAAAGAATAGGCGTATGGTCTTGCTCTGTTTACTCTCTTTTCGATAGTTTTTACCTCCAAAAATTTATTGAAAATTACTGTTCGTCCGCAAACAAACAAAGGGTATTAGGGGAAAGAATTTCCCCTAACGAGGCGAACGCAGTTCGGCAAGTGGCTTGCCACTTGCGTACCTCGCCATACAGATAAACGGTACTATGGTGGTCTTATGGTCATATTGATTTTCCTCCGAGTTTTATATTTATCTTCGTCCACGCAAAGGGTGGTAGATAGCGGAAAAAGGGTACAAAAAAGCCGCTGATACTTTCAACGTAATCACCGACTTCTAACCGTATTTAGCATTTAGTTTGCTCTATGGTGGTTAGCCATTCTATTAAGTTTGAGAGTGGATATAAGCGTTATTTCCGAAAAAATTGTACACTTATAAAAGCCTATAACGGCTCACGAATTTTGCGTACAACTAAAAAACTTACGCTCTTTTCGTAAGCTAAGGCACGGCGGTTTTGCCGCCAAAACCTTCTGCATCCTATGGGCATACTCTTTAACGCCCACCGCAGAAACTCAACCCCGTAAAGGGTACTGTACCGCTCGTTACTATATCACGGTACAAGATGTATTATATCACAAACTTTGTACTGTTGCAATATACTCACTGCCCATAAACGGGCAATGAAATTGTCTTTTATTAGGAAGTTTTGTCGAAAAAGCTGACTGTCCGATAAATTGTAATTTATAGACTTTCTTTGTGCAAAATGTGATTTCTGATTTCCGTTTCGTGCATTTGGCAATAAGAATAGCTATTCAGCATAAAATCTCGAACGTTCTGCCTTTCGTACATCTTGTCCAAAGTATCAAGAATTAGAACGCCGTCCACTTCCATATCAAAAAAATAAGGATATATACAACCCCCGTTCTCTCTGGGGAAGTATGGATTGATAGTACTGAGCCGAGAGTCTTTCATCACCGATTCAACAACCATTTCACTCAATATCCATTTCAAAGACGGGCGTTCGTACTCATCGTAATTATCTCTATACAGTTGATTCCACACGTGAAACCAAACGAAGTGTACAAGCTCGTGAATGCTTATTCCGATAGCGCCTCTTTCGCTGTTAAGATAGAACACGTCAAAGCATCGTTCCTCTAAGAAACGGGGACTGATTGGATTTATGCTTACGTTGCAACGCAAATCGTTAAATAAGTTTGCGCAATCTATATTGAAAGCATCCGATAGCGCCGCTGTAATTTGTCCTTTGCATACTGCCCAATATTGAGCGTACACCGCCGTCTTTTCATTAATCTCGTTCTCCAACCCAATATAAACAGTCCGTAAAATACTCTCAATATAGTTCTTCCGTTCAGGAAAAGATAAGCTCGCGGCATATTCTTTATTAAGCTGCGGATAAAAGTGATATAACGGCTCCGACCAAAATTTCGTTTCGCCTTCGGTCTGAAATTCCATAATTTGCTGAACCATATAGTCTACACCCGGATTTATAAATGTAATTTCCATATATCCACAAGTCTCCATTTATTATAAAATTACTGTTTATCGCTCTATTTGAGCAACTATATTATAGCACTTTTAATGCAATTAGGCAAGGACTTTTTAAACTATTTTTTAGAACAGTGCGGCGGCGAAGTAACCGCTCGCCCGATGATGGGGGAATATTTAATATATTACAAGGATAAACTTGTAGGAGATATCTGTGATAACCGAGTGCTTATTAAGCCGGTAAATACTGCAAAAGCACTTTTACCAGATGCCGAAATGCTACCGCCTTACACCGGAGCAAAGCCTATGATTTTACTTGAAAATATTGAAGATACGGAATTTATTAAAACATTATTCTCGGCAATGTACAATGAATTGCCGTTGCCTAAACCAAGAAAAAAGAAATAAAATTAAGTGCGCATAATTTTTTTTATACAGCGTCGTTTAAAGATTTCATTATTCGAGGTTATCAAAAACGAAAACGAAAAAGCCGCAAAATCGGCTTGAGACAGGACGGACTTGCCCGTCTTTTTTTATATTGACTTTCGGAAATTTTGCGTTTATAATTTAAGCGTAAAATTTACACTAAAGGGTTTATTATGAAAATAATTGACGTTCACGCACATATTGCACAGTATATTGCGGGATTCACTTCACGCGGCGAACTGAGAGCGATAGGACAGGGCAAAGCGCAGTATTCTACCGGTGAAACTTTTCAGATGTTTCCTCGGGAAATGGGTGATATCGGTGTTTCACCCGAAGCGTTATTAAAGGTGATGGATGAAAACGGAGTGGAAAAAGCCGTGCTGTTGCAGGGAAATTGGCTGGGTTTCCAAAACGAATACACTTATGAAGCCGTGCGAAAATTTCCGAACCGCTTTGTCGGTGCGGCAACTTACGACCCGTTTTGCGTGAATGTGGAGCTCATTAAAAAGCATCTTTTTGATGAACTTGGTTTCAAAATCGTAAAGTTCGAGCTTTCCAACGGTTCTGGGCTTATGGCAAACCGCCCTCCGGTCTATATCGACGGAACGGTTATGAACGATTGTTTTGCTCATGCAAGGGAAAAGGGATTAACCGTAGTTTTAGATATAGGAAGGCCCCGAAATCCTTGTTGGCAGGTCGATGCGCTCGCTTCGGTAATTTTAAAATATCCGCAGATAAATTTTGTTATCTGCCACTTGCTTGCGCCGCAGAGGAATGATGGGGAACTTTTAAAAGAAGCCTTAAGAAAGCTTGTTGCGCCAAACGTATACTTTGATATTGCGGCCCTTGCTCACAATCAGAAACCCGAATCGTATCCTTATCCGACTGCGGTCGAGCACCTTAAAAATGCTAAGTCAATAGTGGGTGCCGAAAGGTTGATGTTCGGTTCGGATATGCCGTGTACTCTCACGCGTGAAAGTTATCAAAACCTCGTTAACTATGTGATATATGGGGGTGTATTTACAAAAAGCGAGCTTGCAGACGTGTTTTATAATACGGCGGATAAAGTGTTTTTCGGTTAAAATATAGGTCAAACTTATATATCCGCACAAAAATAGTTATATCTCTCTCGGCTGCGCAAAATTGCAATAAATTTTGTAATTTGTTATAATTTAGTTGTAAATAATTTTCGAGGAGAAATTTATGAACTACGTAGAAAAAGTTTTAAAGAATCTTAAAAAACAAAATCCTAATGAACCCGAATTTCATCAGGCGGCAACCGAAATTTTAACCACGCTTGCACCTGTTGTTGAAAAACATCCAGAATACGAAGCCTCAGGGCTTTTGGAGAGATTTGTCGAACCGGAAAGAGTAATTATGTTTCGTGTGCCCTGGACGGACGATAAGGGTAAAGTGCATGTAAATAAGGGGTATCGCGTTCAGTTCAACAGTGCTATAGGACCCTACAAAGGCGGGCTCAGGTTTCATCCTTCCGTTAATCTTTCAATAATAAAATTTCTCGGGCTTGAACAGATTCTTAAAAACAGTCTTACAGGTCTGCCTATCGGCGGCGGAAAAGGCGGTTCCAACTTCGACCCCAAGGGGAAATCGGATAACGAGATTATGAAATTCTGTCAAAGTTTTATGACCGAGCTTTACCGTCATATCGGCGCCGATACCGACGTGCCCGCGGGCGATATAGGAGTAGGCGGCAGAGAAATAGGCTACCTTTTCGGGCAGTATAAGAGAATACGCGACGAGCATGTGGGCGTGCTTACCGGCAGGGGGCTTTCTTACGGCGGCAGTCTTGTTAGAACCGAAGCGACTGGGTATGGACTTGTTTATATTACCGAAGAAGCTTTAAAAGTCCGCGGCGACAGTTTTAAGGGTAAAACGGTAATCATCTCCGGTTCGGGTAACGTTGCTATTTACGCTTGCCAGAAGGCGCAGAGCCTTGGCGCAAAGGTGGTTGCAATGTACGACAGCAACGGCTACGTTTACGATTCCGAAGGTATCAAGCTTGATGTTATTAAAGATATAAAGGAAGTAAAACGCGGCAGAATAAAGGAATATGCCGAAAGAGTTAAAGGAGCAACGTACACTGCCGGTTGCAAAGGCATTTGGACCGTGCCCTGTGATATCGCTCTTCCTTGCGCAACTCAAAATGAAATTGACGCGGAATCTGCAGAAATTCTCGTTAAAAACGGCGTAAAGTATGTTGCCGAAGGTGCGAATATGCCTTCCACACTCGAAGCAATCGATATTTTTAAAAAATCAGGCGTTATTTTTCTTCCCGCAAAGGCGGCAAACGCCGGCGGCGTTGCAACCAGTGCGTTGGAAATGGCGCAATCGTCCGGCAGAATGTTCTGGAGTTTTGAAGAGGTTGATGCAAAGTTAAGGAACATTATGGTAAATATTTATCACAACATAGATAACGCCGCAAGGGAATACGGCTTCGAGGGCGATTACGTTATGGGCGCAAACATCGCGGGCTTTGTAAAGGTTGCCGCCGCAATGATGGCGCATGGCGTCGTTTAAAAGTTACATTTTAAGGGAATACGGAAAAGGTGTTTTTATTTAATGTGAAACACCTTTTTTATTGACTTTTTTTCGCTGTTTTGCTACACTCATCTTTGAACTTCGAGGTGGTTATGTTAGATGTACTGTTAACTTCGATAAATGCGGTTTTCCCAATAATTCTGCTTATTTTATTAGGTTATTTATTAAAACGTTTCAAGTTTTTAAATGACAATTTTATTAAAATTGGTAATAAATTTGTGTTTAAAGTGTGTTTGCCGTGTATGCTGTGCATTAACATATACGACAATATGCAAAGCTTTGCCGATATCCGTTGGGACGTGGTAATATATTCAACCGTTGTAATACTAATAATATTCGGGCTCGGACTGTTAACGGCAATTTTAATTACAAAACAACAAAACAGGCGCGGCGTAATACTCCAATGCGCTTTCCGCAGTAATTTTGCAATAATCGGTTTGACTCTTGTCGGCAGACTCGGCGGGGACGAGGCGCTCGGAGGAATAATATCTGCATTTTCAATTCCCGTTTTCAATATTCTGGCAGTTGTCGCTCTTTCCATTTTTACTGAAAAAGAACAATCGGCACTCGGTCGGGAAGCATTGAAAAATCCGGCGCCGACGGCGATGGAGGAAGGGGCGAGTTCTTCGCCTGGAGTAAAAGCTTCAAAATCAAAAAACAGCATAAAATCCATTCTTTTAAATATAGTTAAAAACCCTCTTATAATCGGCGTTGCTGTCGGGCTCGTTTTGGTAGGTATTCGGGAAATAGAACGTGCTTGCGGTTGGATAAAGCTGATTGAAGATGGCGGAGTTACAAAAGAAGTCGTTGCGTTCAGATTGAGCGCTGAACTTAAATTTTTATATACGGCAATAAAGGATTTAAAAGTAATTGCGTCGCCGCTTGCTTTAATTGTTTTGGGCGGTCAGTTCGAGTTTTCGGCAGTTAAAGGGATGACGAAAGAAATAATTGCAGGGACAATTTGGCGAATTGTGGTTGCGCCTTTAATAGGTATAGGCGTTGCTATTCTTTTAAGCAATTATACCGATTTGTTTACGTTCGACTCTACGGTATATCCCACGCTCATAGCATTATTCGGAACGCCGGTTGCTGTTTCAAGCGCTATTATGGCGGGTGAAATGAAAAACGACGAGCAGCTTGCAACACAGCTTGTGGTATGGACTAGTATAGGCTCGATAATAACTATATTCGTTATTGTTTTTGCGCTTATGTCGTTCGGACTTCTTGCGGTATAATTATATGAAAATTTTGGCGTTAACTTATAAAAGCATAACTTTTGAGCTTGAAAAAAGCTCGTCACCTTATGAATGCGACAATGAATTTGATATATATTTAAACGGGGCTTTTGTGCGTAAAGAGCGCAAAAATGTGTTCTCGCTTTTTGGGCTAAAGGCGGATTGCAAATACTCCGTAAATGCTGCGGGAGAAAGCGCAATGTTTAAATTGCCCCCTATATATGCCGAGGTTAACGTCGTTTCGTTTGGTGCAAAAGGCGACGGGATAACCGATGATACACCGGCTTTCACGGCGGCGATAAATTGTCTTCCAAAAAATTCTGCTCTCTATGTCCCTGCGGGCATATACTTTTTAAAACCTTTGTTTTTGAAGAGTGGAACAACTGTTTATCTTGAAAAGGGAGCAATCCTTTTAGCGAATCCTAACCGAGAAGAATATCCCGTTTTGCCGGCACTTGTTAAATACGGCGACAGAGAGCTTAATATCGGAACATGGCAAGGAGAAGAGGCCGACTGTTTTGCTTCGCTTATAACTGCGTATAACCTGCACAATATAAAAATAATCGGCGAAGGTATAATCGACTGCAACGCGCCGTCCGGCGACTGGTATGTTAACCACAGAGTTAAACGCGGGGCGTGGCGTCCGCGGGGTATGTTTTTTAATCGTTGCAAAAACGTGCTTGTTCAGGGCGTTACGGTTAAAAACACTCCGTCATGGAATATACATCCTTATTTTTGTAAAAATGTAAGTTTGTTGGATTTATATCTTGAAAATCCCCCGTCAATGCCTACTACCGACGGCATCGATGCAGATTGTTGCAACGGCGTTAATATTGCGGGAGTTAAAATTTCAGTGGGTGACGATTGTATTGCAATAAAATCCGGCACTCTGGATTTTGCCAAAAAATATAATACTCCTTGCAGAAATATAATTATAAGAAATTGTTTTATGCTCAGCGGGCACGGCGGCGTGGTTTTCGGAAGCGAACTTTCGGGCGGAATAAAAAATGTCAATGTCGCTAAAAGCGTTTTTTTTGGAACTGACAGAGGATTTCGTATTAAAACGCGGAGAGGCAGAGGAAGAATCGGAACAGTTGGCGGCGTTAATTTTTCAGACATAAAAATGCAAAACGTTAAAGTGCCGTTCGTAATCAATATGTATTACAATATGGGCGATGAAAACGGACATACGGAATATGTATGGACAACCGAAAAACTGCCCGTTGACGAAAGGACTCCAAGGCTCGGTAGTTTTACTTTTAAAAATATGGAGTGTTCTGGTACGGGATATTGCGCGGGTGCCTTTTACGGCTTGCCCGAATCTCCGATAGAAAGCGTAGCGTTTAACAACGTTAAATTTTCATATGATAAGGATTGTTCAGCGGGTGAGCCTGATATGCGTGAAAAAAACTCCGCTTTAAAAAATGCCGGTCTCGATTTTCATTTCGTTAAAAAGGTTTTGCTTAAAAAAGTATGCTTTGAAGGTCAGAACGGAGAAAAAATACTTTTGGACAATGTTCAAAAAATAATACAAAAAGAAGGGAATTAAAATGATTAAAATTTCGGATGATTTAATTTGTATAGATGTAAATGACAAAAAAACAGATTTGTTTGAAGGGCAGTTTGTTATTCCGAACGGAATTTCATATAATTCATATATTGTTTCGGATAAAAAAACCGTGGTAATTTCTACTGCCGACGAACGTTTTTCCGAAGAATGGATTAAAGAGGTTAAAAGCGCCTTAGGTGACAAAATTCCTGATTATCTGGTTATACTGCATATGGAGCCTGACCACTCGGCTAGCATATCTGATTTTTTAAAGATTTATCCCAAAACCGAAATTGTTGGCAACAGCAAAATTTTTGTCATGCTCGAAGAATTTTTTGGTGCGGGATTCGCCAAAAACAGGGTCGAAATAAAAGACGGAGACGAGCTCAGCCTTGGCAGGCACGTTTTGAAATTTATCTTTGCGCCTATGGTTCACTGGCCCGAAGTTATGGTTGCTTATGATATGTATGATAAAACTTTATATTCCGCCGACGGTTTCGGAAAGTTCGGCGCTTTGGATTGTAAAGAAGATTGGGACAACGAGGCAAGAAGATATTATTTCGGAATCGTAGGTAAATTCGGCGCTCAGGTTCAGTCGCTTCTTAAAAAACTTACGCCCTACGAATTGAAGCGCATTTGTCCTCTTCACGGACCGGTTCTCGAAAATGATTTAGGTCGCTATATCCGGTTGTACGATAGGTGGTCGTCATATTTGCCTGAAAAAGACGGCGTAATGATAGCTTATACGTCGATTTACGGACATACAAAACAGGCGGCATTAGAACTTGTAAATAAATTGAAAGAATACGGAGTTAATGACGTTGTTGTTTACGATTTGGCAAGAGCAGACCGTTACGAATGTATTGCGCAGGCTTTTAGTTATTCAACGCTTGTTCTTGCTACAACAACGTATAACGGTACGCTTTTTCCCGCAATGCGTGAATTTTTGGATTGTCTTACCGAAAGAAATTACCGCAACCGGAATGTCGGTTTTATTGAAAACGGCAGTTGGGCCCCTGTTGCCGCTGCGGCAATGGCTGAAAGGCTTTCAAAGTGCAAAGATTTAACTCTTTGCAAAAATACGGTTAAAATACGCTCGGCGCTCAATGAGGAAAGTGTCTTGCAACTTGGCGTCCTTGCGGACGAGCTTGCAAAAAATGTAACAGGAACAAAATAAAATGTTGAACGAAGAGAGTCAGGCGCAAACTCAAAAGGAAGAAGACGAACTCAATAAACTTGCGGTTAAAAGAAATAAAATCATCGCAATTGTAATAAACGTTGTCTTTGCCGTGCTTTTTTGTACTGTTGCGGTTTTAGCGTTTTTCAATGAAACTTCGGTTCCTGCTTTTATTACCTGTTGCGTATTGTCTTGTCTTTGGACTTTCGTATACAATAAGTTTGCTCATTCCAAACTATTAAAGGAGAGCAAAAAGTATGCGTACATATATATAGTTTTGGCAATACTCGTTTGCGCCGTGACACTTTTCACGCATTATAAACTTCCCGAAGAAGTAATTTTCGTGCGGTTTACTGAAGGGACTACGCTTAAAGATATTTTGCCGTGGGTGATAGCGGTAAAAGGCGTTTGCGATTGCGGTGTAGGGCTTGGCTTAGGATTTGTTTTTTGGTAAATGCAGAAAAATCAATTGATTTTTTTTGGTAATGGTAGTAATATATAAAAGCTCGCTTCCGTAGTTAAATGGATATAACAGTCCCCTCCTAAGGGACAGTTTTGGGTTCGATTCCCAGCGGGAGTACCAAAAAGCGGAAACAGGAAAATCTGTTTCCGCTTTTTGGTTGGTTTCAAAAAACTGCACGTTCGCTATTGACATAAAATTAAGTTAAAGTTAAACTGAAAAAGAGGTGAAACAAATGAACGCAAGAAGTGCAAAAGAAGTTGAGTTTTTTCCGTATACAAGCAAGTTGCTGTGTTATATTTTAGTTAAAAACGACAATACGGTTACTCAACCTTGTCATTACGTTAAACCTAAATTCGGAGAAATTGTGAATGTCGTAAAAAGTAAAGAGTGGTGACGTTGCGCTTAATGCTGTATGGACGTGTAATTACAAGAGCGATTTATTATTTACGATATAAAGACCTGATTTACAACCAAAAAGGTGCCGCGTAAAATTACGCGGCACCGAATTTTTTTATAACATAAACTAAATCACGCCATAGCGTTAAGTTTCTTTGCAAGTCCCGATTTCTTATTTGCTGCGGTATTCTTCTTTAAAACGCCCTTGCTGACTGCGCCATCAATGATGGAGCAGGTTTCGGGGAACTTTGCCGTAGCCGCAGCCTTATCGCCGCTATTAACCAACGCAAGGAACTTTTTAACCTCGGTCTTAACTTCGGATTTAACAGCCTTGTTTCTCGCGGTTTTCTTTTCGGTAACAAGCACGCGCTTTTTTGCAGACTTTATATTAGGCATCTGAATTCTCCTGTAACACTTAAATTCTTAGGTTAGTTTATCATAAAAATAAATTCTTGTAAACTGTTTTTAGCGGCTTTTTGCATTTTTTTAATATATTTTTGTTTGCTTAAATATTATATAACGATATGTATTTTTTAAAAAAGAGTTCGGTTAAAATTTGCTTTTTTGATAGCGGTATTGGCGGACTGAATTTATTTTATAATTGTTCGCAAAAATTGTACGGCTCAGAACTTTATTACTATGCAGACAACTTCAACGTGCCATACGGCAATCTTACGGCGGATGAAATAACCGCCCGTGCCGACAAAATCTTTTTAAAAATCGCAAAGCAAAATCCTGCCGCGGCTGTGGTTGCATGCAATACGGTAACCGCTGTTTGTATCGGTCATCTAAGGGCAAAATACAATTTTCCTATAATAGGCATTCAACCGGCGGTAAAGCCTGCCGCGGCAGTTGGCGGTTGTACGGTTCTTGCTACCCCGGCAACGGTTCGAAGCGCCGCTCTAAAGGAACTTGTAGCAAAATTCGGTAACGGCAGAACAGAAGTCGTCGCCTGCCCGCAACTCGCCGCCTATATCGAAAGCAATATTTTTAATATTGAAGAGAACAAAGTAATGGCAATTCTTCCGGAAATAGAAGTGGACTGCGCGGTTCTCGGCTGTACGCATTATAATTTTGTTAAAAAAATAATTGCAAAAAAGTACGGCTGTCCCGTTTACGACGGCATAGACGGCACAGCGGCAAGATTGTGCGGAATTTTAGGGATTAGCGGACACAAACCGGACGAGGACTCCCAAACGCCCGCAAAGGTCGCGTTTATCGGCGGGGATGAAAATAAAAACTCACGAATATTCCAACTTTTGGGCGAAAAGCACGGTGGAACATTTTAACTGGAGATACAGTCTTAAAGGGGGGTTGGGGAAATTTTTCCCAAAAAATTCCCGCAAATCCCAAAAAAGTTCTTGACAATGGGAATTTGTGATGTTATTATTAGTGTACTAACCCGCGAAAAGGCAGTTTCTATGTTTTATCTGACCGGTGAGTACGCTCACCAAATGGACACGAAAAACAGAATAAGAATTCCCAACAAACTTAAAGGGGACGAAAAGGGGCTTTATTTCTCTAAAGGCACCAATAACTGCATTTTCGTTTATTACGAGGCAGGCTTTAAGGAGCTCATTCAGAAAATCGAAGAAAAGATAAAAATGAGCGACGAGGGCGGACAGCTCGCATTGAGAGTTTTTGCAAAGTCATTCACTTATGTAGAGGGTGATGCTCAGGGCAGAATGATTCTTCCTCCCAAGCTTAAACAGTTTGCAAAAATAGATAAAGATTTGGTAATCTGCGGCGCTGGTTCCCACATTGAAATCTGGGCAAAAGAAGTTCACGACGAATACTTCGCTAACGAGGACGTTGACTTCGACGAATTGTTTAAAAAGCTGGATATATAATGAGCGGCTTTTCACATATACCCGTAATGCTTGAAGAGTGTTTGCAGGGTTTAAACCTCAGAGACGGAGGAACTTACTTCGACGGTACCATAGGCGGTGCGGGACACTCGTACGAGATATTAAAGCGCACTTCGCCGAACGGCAAACTGATTGCAACCGACCTTGACAGCGACGCTATAGCGGCGGCGACCGAAAGGTTAAACGAGTTTAAAGGGCGGTTCAAGATATATAAATCAAATTATAAAGATTATGACGGCGTTCTGGAACAAGCCGGCGCGGACGGGCTTGACGGAGTAATTCTCGATTTCGGTATTTCAAGTTGGCAGATAGATAATTGTGACAGGGGATTCTCCTATATGAAACCCGCTTCACCGCTCGATATGAGAATGGACCGCACTCAGGCGCTTACCGCCGAAACGATAGTTAACGATTATCAGCAAAAAGAGATTGCAAAAATTTTAAAGCAGTACGGCGAAGAACAATTCGCAACCGCAATAGCGGCGAAAATAGTAACTGCAAGACAGCGTAAACGGCTTACAACATGCGGAGAACTGGTTGAAATAATTGAAGGAACCATTCCCAAAACATTTCAGTCAGGCGCCCCTGCCGCCCGAAAGAGTTTTCAGGCGATAAGAATTGCAGTCAACGGCGAACTTAGCGGTTTATACGATTGTGTCGTAGGGTTGACGAGGCGCCTGAAAAAGGGCGGAAGAATTGTAATTTTAACGTTCCACTCGCTCGAAGACAGAATAGTAAAGCAAGCTTTCAAGTTTCTTGAATCCGATTGTATATGCGACAAAAGTTTGCCGGTATGCACGTGCGGGAAGAAAAAAGAGATAGAAATAATCACAAAAAAGCCGTTAACGGCAAGCGTAAAAGAAATTACGTTAAATTCGCGTTCCAAGTGCGCGAAACTGAGAATAGCGGAAAAAATAATCTGAGAATGTGATAAGGAGAAAAGTATGGCATACGCTACACCCGTTCTAGAAAGAAACGAAGTTACGGAAGAAAGAAAATTCAATAATACTCCGTGCATGACGGATGAAGAACACAATATGCGCATAAAGAAAAATTATGCCATGCTCATTAATCCCGAAATGCGTCTTGACGACGTGCTCGGCAGAAGCGTAGAGGAAATAAAACCGGCGGCATCCGCAGAGGTTGCACCCTCGGTTTCCGTAACGCCGGTAATTGCTTCGGTGCCTGCCGCACCGTCAATAATAGAAAGACCTTACCGTGTGGAAAACGCAAGAGCAGACTCGCCGCTTTTCAGAGCGGATAATCCTATCAACCAAAGGATACTTAACGTTCAAAAACAGGTTGCCGAAGCGCAGCCTTCCGTTGAGGAAGAGGAAAACGAGGATTTGCGTCCTACTCCCGCAACGATACAATACAAAACCACAGGTGTTAAAAGTGCGGTTGAAGAGGGCAAGATTGCAAATTTCGGCGCGGAAAAGCGTACGAGTTTGACAAAGAAGGAGAAGATTATTATCGCGGTAGTCGTCAGTGTGATAGTTGCTTTATTTGCGCTTATCATAATTAATTCTGCTATCATCTCCGGATTAAATAGTGATATCAGCTCTCTTCAATCGTCTTTGACAGAAGTAAGAGTCACATATTCCAGCATAAACGAACAAGTTTCGGGATTTACGAACAATCTTATTGAAACTGTTCGCGTGTTTGCCGAAATGAACGGAATGATTAAGTAATATTTTCAATCGGCAAATGATATTATTCGAAGTATATTCGGGGGTTAATTAAAATTAAAAAGTTAAATAAAGCAGGTTTTTCCATTACTGTTTTACAAAAGAGGTTATTGTCAATCGGTTTGACGATAACCTTTATTTTTTGCATAATTTTTGCCCGGCTTTTTTATGTTCAGATTGCCTGGGGAAACGATTTAAAGGAAAAGGCCACCGACCAGTGGAACCGTGAAATTCCGGTTATAGCTTCGCGCGGGGTTATAACGGACAGAAACGGAGTTGTGCTTGCGGGCAACCGAACAACTTACAGTGTTTTTCTCCGTCCCAACGCAGTTAAGAATGCTGATTACACGTCTTCTGTATTGAGCGAAATTTTCGGTGTAAATAAAACTGAAATAATAAAAAAGATTGAAGCGGGAAAAATTTCGGAATTTACCGTTGCAAGACAGGTTGAAAAAGATAGTATTGAAAAACTGGTTGCTTACGATTTGCCTGGAGTATACTATTCGCGCGACAATACAAGGAGCTATACTTATAACGAAGCTCTGTGTCAGGTGCTCGGCTTCACCGCATCCGACGGATTGGGGCTTTCAGGTGTCGAAAAGTATTACGACACGGTTTTAAGCGGCAAAAACGGTGAAATTTCTTATACGACGGATATTTTGGGCGTAGAGACGGAAAATTCGGTTGTGGTTTACAAAGAGGCTACCGACGGTGACGAAATCAGGTTGACTATCGATATAGATATACAGCTTGCCGCTGAAGACGCGATGAAGAGTGTTTATGTGTCGAGCAAGGCTAAAGCGGTTTCGTGTATAGTCCTGAATCCGCAAAATTTTGACGTGCTTGCCATGGTTAACTATCCCTCGTACGATTTGAATAACGTTCCCAGAGACGACGCCGAAACGCTGAATAAGTATTCCAGAAACGCACTTGTAAGCGATATTTACGAGCCTGGCTCCACGTTCAAGGTCGTTACGGCGGCGGCAAATATCGAAGAATACTTAAACGGCAACACTAAAGCGTTTTCAAATTCTTATGTGTTTAACGGAAGCCGTACCCGTTCGGTTGACGGCACAAAAATTAAGTGTTGGTCTGACCATTCCAACGGTAAGCATCAGAACCAGACTCTCGCGCAGGCGCTGAATAACAGCTGTAACCCGTGCTTTACCGATATCGCGCTGTCGCTTGGCAGTCAAACTTTTTACAAATATCTGAAAAATTTCGGTTTTGGCAATGTTACCGGGCTTGATTTCAACGGCGAGGCGCTTGGAATGTTGGTTCCGCAGACTTCGGTGCGCGATTGTGACCTTGCGCGTATAGGATTCGGACAGACGGTAGCGGTTACGGGTATGCAGCTTGCGTGCGCCGTTGCCGCCGCGGTCAACGGTGGAAATTACTACATTCCTCATCTTTTAAAGAGCGTAGTATCTTCCGACGGTAAAACCGTTTCGGACAATAATAAGGTGCTTAAAAACAAAGCGATAAGTGAAAAAGCTTCGTCTATTCTCCGTGAGATGCTTGAAGGCGTAGTAAGGGAAGGCAGCGGTAAGCACGCGTATATCGAAGGTTATAAGGTCGGCGGCAAAACCGGAACCGCACAGAAATACGAGGACGGACACGTTGCAAGTGGTAAATACGTATCTTCGTTCGCAGGCTTTTTTCCGGCAAACAATCCGCAGTATGTCGCACTTATCATAGTCGACGAACCACAGGGTACGTATTACGGCAGTGCGGTAGCGGCGCCTGTAGCAAAAGAAATCTTTGAAGACATAATCAAAATAAAAAATATAGAACGGTATGAATAAATGAATTTAAGCGAACTTTTGAAAAACTTGCGCACTGAAGAAATAATCGGCGGAACCGACGTTGAAATAACAGGACTCAGCACTGACAGCCGGCTTACAAAAAGCGGTAATTTATTTTTTTGTTATAAGGGCTGCAACCACGACTCGCATAACGACATTGCCGAAGCCGTGCAAAAGGGCGCCGCCGCCGTTATTTGCGAAAGAAAACTTAATTGCAATATTACTCAGATAATTACGGCGAAAGGGCGCGAACAAATTGCACCCGCCGCGCGGGCGTTTTACGGATTTGCCGATAAAAAGCTTAAAATTATCGCGGTTACAGGCACAAACGGTAAAACAACCACAACTTATATGCTTGAAAGCATTTTTAAAGCCGCAGGTAAAAAAACAGGTGTGATTGGCACTCTCGGCGTCAGTTACGGCGGCGTTTTTATATCTCCGGAACTGACTACGCCTGACCCGATATATTTACATTCCGTATTTGCGGATATGGTTGCCGCCGGAACCGAATACGTATTTATGGAAGTTTCCGCCCACGCGCTTTATTTTGATAAAATCAACGGAATTCGATTTGAAACGGGGATATTCACCAACTGTACGCAGGACCATCTGGATTTTTTCAAAAATATGCGCGAGTATTCGGAATGTAAAAAATTGCTCTTTAAAGAAGGTCGTTGCCGCCGTGCGGTAATTAATTCCGACGACGCGCTCGGCGTTGCGTTGCTTTCCGAAGTAAAAGGCGCGATGAGTTACGGCATAGACAATCCTGCCGACGTATTCGCGGTGAATGTGCGTGAAAGTATTGAAGGTATAAGTTTTGTGTTGAATTTATTTGATTCTTTATATGAAGTTAAACTTAATTTAACCGCTTTACATAACGTATATAATGCAATGGCGGCGGCGGCCTGCGCAAAACTGTGCGGGTTGGAGATAGGGGTAATTGCAAAAGGTCTTTTGGGGCTTAAAAGCGTTCCCGGCAGGCTTGAACACATAGCTAAATATAACGGGGCCGAAATTTTCGTTGATTTTGCCCACACGCCGGACGGACTTGAAAAATCTTTACAATCGTTAAAAAAATTATGCAAAGGAAAGCTTTACTGTCTTTTCGGTTGCGGGGGCAACCGCGATAAATTAAAGCGCCCGCTGATGGGCGCGGTAGCGGCAAAATACGCGGATTTTTGTATTTTAACTTCCGATAATCCGCGTTTTGAGGACCCGTACGATATTATTCGCGATATCGAAGAGGGCATAAAGTCCTCGGGCAGGCAATATGTAACCGTAACGGAACGTGACGTGGCTACGGAATACGCAATAAATCTTCTTGCAGACGGCGATATCCTGCTGGTTGCCGGCAAAGGCGGCGAGCAATATCAGGAAATAGCGGGTATAAAACACAGCTATAATGACAATACGGTAATAAAAAACATAATCGGCTGATTTAATGAAAACTATTTTTATCGGCGCAATAAGCGCCTTTGCGGCTTCAATTTTGTTGCTGCTAATAATAATGCCGCTTTTAAAACGGTTAAAAGCGGGTCAGTATATACTGGGCTATGTAAAAGAGCATAAAAATAAGGGCGGCACGCCTACAATGGGCGGGCTTGCCTTTATTTGTGCAATTATCATTGTAGGGCTATGCTTGCTCGGTGTAAATAACGGACAAGCAAATCTGACGTTTGCTATAACGGCAGGATTTACAGTGGTAGGGTTTCTGGACGATTTTCTGAAAATTTACCGCAAGGAAAACGAAGGGCTCAAACCCTATCAAAAAATCTTGTTTCAAATTGCCATTGCTGCCGTTGCCGCGGTTTATTGTTATAAGAACGGACTGACAAAACTCAACGTTCCTTTCGGCGGCGGTTTTTCCGTTGATATAAGCTGGGGCATAATTCCGCTTGTTATTTTTATCTTTCTTGCCACGGTTAACTGTGTTAATTTAACCGACGGGCTTGACGGTCTTGCCGGAGGGACAAGCAGTGCTTATCTTCTTGTAATCGGAATTATGCTGTGTTTGCAAAACGTAAGTTTTGCTCCCTTGTGTTTTGTCGGCGTGGGTGCGCTGGCGGCTTTTCTTGTTTTTAACACCAACAAAGCCGCAATTTTTATGGGTGACACCGGTTCGCTTGCCTTGGGTGGTTTCATTGCGTGTGTTTCCGTCTTTTCCGGCAACTCCTTATATATTCCGCTGGTCGGAATAATGTTCGTAATTTCGGGAATATCGGTAATAGTACAAGTCATATATTATAAACGGACAAGGAAGCGAGTGTTTTTAATGGCGCCTTTGCATCATCATTTTCAGATGAAGGGCTACACGGAATGTAAAATTTCTTACGTCTATTTTACGCTCACAGCCGTTGTCGGAATTTTTTGTTTAATTTTTGTGTGAGGGTAAGATGTATTTTAAGGGTCAAAAGTTTTTCGTTGCCGGAATGTCGGTATCCGGTGAAAGCAGCGCGCGCTTTTTGTTGGAGCGCGGCGCCGAAGTTTACATATACGACGACGTTATAAGCGACGCGGTTTCCGCAATAATGAATGATTTAAAGGAGCTGGGCGCTCACGTCGTTTCGGCGGATTCACTCGATTCCGCCGTTCAAAAGTGCGACATTCTCGTAATAAGTCCTGGCATCCCAATCGATACCGCGCTTCCCATTGCATTCAGAAAGCAGGGTAAGCCTATAATAGGGGAAGAAGAGCTTGCGGCAATGTTTTTAAGGGCAACCTCGGTTGCGGTGACCGGCACTAACGGCAAAACCACAACTGTAACTATGCTCGGCGAAATGCTCAATAAAACAGGCAACAAGTGCGTTGCGTGCGGCAATAACGGCAATCCGCTCATACGTGAAGTGGAGGACCTTACGTTCAACGACTTTGCCGTTCTGGAAATTTCATCTTTCCAGCTTGAAACTTTATCAAGCTTACGCCCCCATATTGCGGTTATAACCAATATTTCCGAAGACCACTTAAACCGTCATTACAATATGGAAAACTACGTTTTTCTCAAATCTAAAATTTTGAGGAATCTCCGTGAAAGCGAATTCGCAGTCTTAAATTACGATGACCCTACGGTGCGCGGTTTTGCGGCTAACACCAAGGCCAAAGTTGTATATTTTTCAATCCAGTCAAAAGTGGACGGAGCTTACTATGAAAACGGCTCTCTCTATTTCAGGGGCGAAAAGTTCTTTGAAGTAAACGACTTAACAATAAGCGGAGTTCACAATGTTTACAACGCGCTTGCCTGCGTGGCGGTAGCGGGGATATTAAAGCTCGACAAAAAGAAAGCCGGCGATGCGATTTGCGCGTTTAAGGGAGTAAGGCACCGCATTGAAAAAATACGCGAAGTAAACGGCGTAACGTACATAGACGACAGCAAGGGAACAAACGTGGACGCAACGCTCAAGGCTGTGCAGTCAATGAAAGTTCCTACTGTTCTTATGCTCGGAGGCAAAGATAAAGGGGACGATTATTCGCCGTTGTTCGAAGGGTTAAATTCCAGCACGGTAGTTCACGCCGTGATTTACGGTGAAAACAGATTCAAGATGCTCAACGCGGCTATAAAATCGGGCTTTACAAGTTTTTCGCTGTGTTCCGAATTTAAAGCGGCGTTCAGTCTGGCGGAATTTACTGCAAAACCCGGTCAGGCGGTTCTGCTCAGCCCCGCCAGCGCAAGTTTTGACGGATTTTCCAATTACGAAGAACGCGGGAAAGCGTTTAAGGAGCTTGTCGAAAAGATAAATGAAGTCAATCAAAACTGAAAAAAAGGCGGCGTTTCCGCATTTTAAATCTGATAAAAAACGTACGAAAGCGGGAGATATCCCGCTTTTAATATGTGTTTTTTTAATGTCCTGTTTCGGGTGCCTTTGCATCTATTCGGCAAGTTCGTACGCGGCTGAAGTGCAGTTCGGAGACAGTCTGCATTTTGTTAAAAAACAGATAATAGGCATTGTTCTCGGCGCGGCCGCAATGGTCGGTATGGGATTTCTGCCGTATAAAAAATTAATAAAATTAAAAATACCGGCGGTAATCATCGCGGCGGTTTTGTTGGCGCTTGTATTTGTGCCGGGGATAGGAATAACAAACTATGGCGCGACGCGTTGGATAGGTTTCGGCAGTTTTACTATTCAGCCGTCCGAAATCGCCAAATACGCATACGCGCTGTTTTCCGCGGCTTATTTTTCGAAAAATTACGAAAAGGTAAAAACAGTAAAGGGCGTTTTGCCCGTGCTTGGCGTAGGTATTCTGTTCTGTCTGTTAATTATAATAGAGCCAAACATGTCCATAACTATGTGCGTCGGACTTTTGATGCTCGGCATAATTTTTTTAAGCGGCACTAATTTAAAAACTTTTCTAATAATTTTAATTCCCTTCGTAATAGCCATACCTGTTTTGATAATACTTGAACCTTACCGTCTGCAAAGGTTAAGCGCGTTTATCGACCCATGGGCTTCGCCCAAAGGTGACGGTTACCAGTTAATCCAATCGTTATATGCGCTCGGTAACGGCGGTTTATTTGGTACGGGATTGTTCAATTCTACACAAAAATACCGTTTTTTGCCCTTTGCCGAAAGCGATTTTATTCTGGCTATTATGGGTGAAGAACTCGGTTTTATTGGATTGGTGCTGTTCTTTCTCTGTTGCGGTTTCATTGTCTGGCGCGGTTTTAAAATTGCAAAAAACTGTAATAACCGTTTCGGTTATTTGCTTGCGGCGGGTTTTACAATGGTTTACGGTATTCAGGTTGTCATTAACGCGCTTGTTGTTACGGGTGCCATACCGCCTACAGGCTTGCCGCTCCCCCTAATAAGCAGTGGCAATACGTCGCTTATTATAACTATGGCGTCAATGGGCGTGCTTTACAATATATCGCGCTCGCAAGAGCAGGATTAACACCGCGCGCAAGATTTGCCATATAATAGAGTATATTTTACTACTCGGAGTTTATATGGAAAAATACATAATTAACGGAGGAAACAAGTTATACGGAACAATGCGCGTTCAGACTGCTAAGAACGCCGTTCTTCCTATACTTGCGGCTGCCGTTTTAACGGACGGCAAAGTCAGGCTCTTGGATATTCCGCGCATTACCGATGTGAAGAATATGGTAAAAATACTCTCCTGCCTCGGGTGCGATGCGGTATATGAAGGCGAAAATCTTACCATCGACAGCTCCGTTGCCGATTGTTATGAAATCCCAAGCGAACTTGCGCACGAGTTGCGGTCGTCCGTGTTTTTACTCGGCTCTGTGATTTCACGCTTTCACACTGCAAAAATAGCTTATCCCGGCGGTTGCGATATCGGTTTGCGTCCTGTTGATTTACATTTAACGGGGCTAAAACGGCTCGGCGTGGAGATTACGGAGGAAAACGGATACATAATTTGTAAATGTGACAAGCTGTGCGGAAACGAAATAATGCTTGATTGCCCCAGTGTCGGGGCAACGGAAAACATAATGCTTGCCGCGGTAAAGGCGGAAGGCACAACGGTTATTCAAAATGCCGCGAGGGAACCCGAAATCGAAGATTTACAGAGATTTTTAAACCGTATGGGGGCAAGGGTTTGCGGCGCCGGCAGCGGAACGATAATTATAGAAGGCGTTAAAAGTTTAGGAGGGTGCGAATATCATCCTATTGCCGACAGAATAGAAGCCGGCACTTTTTTGGTTGCGGCGGCAATGTGCGGCGGCGAAGTGACGCTTGAAGGTGCCTCGGCTGAAAATATCAGCTCGCTTTTACATAAACTTAGAGAAAACGGTTGCAAAATCCGCATAAACGGTGATAAAATATCTTTGGAAAGTCACAGAAGATTAACTTCGGTAAAAAGTATCGAAACACAGCCTTATCCCGGATTTCCAACGGATTTACAGGCGCAGTTTACGGCGTTATGCTGTATTTGCCGAGGGCATTCGATAATAACCGAAAACCTTTTCGAGACGCGCTTTAAATATGCGCCCGAGCTCAGAAAAATGGGCGCGGATATTACGGTTATCAACCGTAATGCATTCATTCGCGGCGTTGAAAAATTTAAGGGCGCCACAGTTGTCGCCCACGATTTGCGCGGCGGTGCGGCTCTCGTTCTGGCGGCGCTTGCCGCCGAAGGCAGAAGTGAAATTCTTGATATTTCCCATATCGACAGGGGGTACGGAGCCTTCGAATACAAGCTGAGGTCGCTCGGCGCGGATATAGTAAGAGTTTCCGTATAGCTAATGAAATACTTAAGAAAAGCAGTTTTATTAATAATTGTTGTCGTATTGCTTGCGTCGGTAGTTATAGGCGCCGGTGTTGTTTTGTCTGTCCGCAACGTGAACGTAACTCTCATAAGCAGTTCTTTTGACGCCGACAGCGAGGAGGCGTATGCCGAAATCGCGGAATACAAAGAAAAATTTTCGCGTAAAGTCAAAGGCAGCATAATGTTTTTTGTCAGTGAATACGATGTTGGCGATATAATAGAAGACGGCTACGAAATAGAAAGTTTCGGAAAAATTTATCCCTGTACTTTGAATATAACTCTGCGTGAACGCAGGGAAACTTTTGCTGTTGCTGTAAAAGAGGGCGGTTATAGAATTTATGACCAGAACGGCAATTATATTTCTAACAAAGAAAATAACATAAACGGACTTGACGGCGCTCCCGACTTTTTGCTTGAAGGCGCCGAAAATGCGGACGAATTGGAAAAACTCGTAAATATATCAAAAGATTTTAAATCTGCGTTTTCGTCTTTAAGAGGAATTGCGGAAAAAGCCGTGCTTACAAAGGCAAGGGTGCCGACGGAAAAAGATAAGGTTACTTTTTATCTTTTCGGCGGTCTTAAGGTGGATGTTCTCGATTATGCCGTAAGCGCAAAGAATAAGTTGTCGGCGGCAAATTCCGTGTATTCGGCTTTAAGTCCTGAAAAACGGCTTTGCGGAACAATTTTCTGCTCTTTATCTGAAGGCGCGGCAAGCGCTGTATATCACGCATAACCTTAAAATATCAAACAATTAAAAAGCCGCAATTCACAGCGGCTTTTTTCTTTTATTTTGTTGACATTAAAACGTGCTTATTATATAATAAAGTTACATTAAATTTTTTGGAGCAGCCTAGGCGATGCGCAAAAATTACGTTGCCGTTCTGGATGTCCGCTCTGCGGATATAACGGCAGTCGTCGGTGAACGAGGCGTCAATAATACTTTCATAATAAAGCACAAGAGTACCTGCGCCTACGACGGTTATGCCGAAGGCGAGCTTTTAGACGTCGGCGGATTTTCTTCCGCACTGACAGAGGTGGTTAAAAGTACTCTTTTTGCCGCGTCCCGAATAAAAACTTTTTATGTCGGCGTTCCGGGCGAGTTTTTACAGCTTGTAAATGCGGACAAGTCGGTTTCTTTCAATTCCGCGAGGAGAATTACTCGCAATGACGTTGAATCGCTTGTGTCTGCGGCAACTCCTGCGGACGATGAAAAGTGGAGAACTATCCGCCACAGCTGTCTTTATTACGTGCTCTCAGACAAACGCAGGCTGATTGAACCCGTAGGTACGGTAAGTGAAAGCCTTTTGGGAAAGTTTGCTTTTTATAAGTGTAATAATGCTTTTATAGGGTGTCTTATGGACGCCTTCAAACGCTTTAAAGGCGTAACCAGCGTCAATCTTATTCCTGCAAATCAGGCGGAAGCAATGTATCTTATTGAACCCGAAAAGCGTGACGAATGCGCGGTTTTATTCGATTTCGGATATATTTCTTCCACGTACAGCGTCGTTTGCGGAAACGGTTTAATGTATAGCGAGTCTTTTTCTCTCGGTATCGGGCACATAGCCGCTCTCTTGATGAATGATTTCGATATACCTTATGAAGTTGCGCTTAAGTTTTTATCAAAAGTGAATTTAAACGCAAAAGAAAAGCTTTCCTCGTCGGAAGAATGTGTATTCGAAAATAAAACTTACGAATTTTCGACTATTGCTTTAAGAGATAAAATAAGAGAGGGATTGGACGGTATTTGTGAAACTATCGAAACTTGTATTCAAAGTTTTACCGCTAAAAATACCGAAGGCAAACCGCTCTTTATTACGGGTGAAGGCGTTAATTTTGTCCGTGGAACAGCCGAGCATATATCGGGTCGTCTTGTAAGAAGCGTAGAAGTAGTCGCGCCTGATGTTCCTTATTACGATAAACCGCAGTATTCATCTTTATTCAGTCTGTTGCATACTGCGCTTTGCGATAAAAATTCATAAATTCATAGAAAACTTTTTCTTTTAACGGAGGTTAAAAATGTTTAACGATTTGGGCGGCAATAATATAGATAACGTAATTACCGGAAAAGCCAAAATCAAGGTTATAGGCGTAGGCGGCGCAGGTAATAACGCCGTCAACAGAATGCTCAGCGCGGGAATAACAAGCGCTGAATATTATGTGGTTAATACCGACAGCCAGATTCTTGCTTTATCCCCTTGCGAAAATAAAATCCAGATAGGCACAACGTTGACTAAGGGGCTTGGCGCGGGTGCCGACCCCGATATAGGAAGAGCAGCAGCGGAAGAGAGTAAAGACGTGCTCACCGAGGCGGTAAAAGGTACGGATTTATTATTTATAACCGCAGGAATGGGCGGCGGTACGGGTACGGGCGCGGCTCCCGTAATTGCAAAAATAGCAAGGGATATGAAAATTCTTACCGTTGCGGTGGTTACCGAGCCTTTCAGCTTCGAGGGCAGAAAGAGAATGGAAAACACGGCAAAGGGGCTTGATAATCTTAAAAAATACGTTGATACGTTAATCGTTATCCCCAACGATAAAATCCGTACAGTTGTTGCAAAAAGCACCCCCATGGCGGAAGCGTTGCGTGTTGCCGACGACATTTTAAAACAGGGTATAAAGGGTATTGCCGAACTTATCGTCAACCCGTCGCTGATTAATCTTGATTTTGCCGACGTTAAAACTATTTTAAAGGACAAAGGTATAGCTCATCTTGGGGTTGGTGTTGCAAAGGGTGACAACCGTATAATAGAGGCGGTTCGCGTTGCCGTTAACAGCCCTCTTCTCGAAACGACAATCGAAGGCGCGCGCGGCGTGATTTTAAACGTTGTTGGCGGACAGGATTTGACGTTTGACGAAGTTGCAGACGCGGCGGAATTGGTAAAGAGCGTTGTTGACGCTTCTGCTAACATTATTTTCGGCGCGCGCATTGACCCGAACGTGCAGGACGAAGTGGAAATAACCGTAATAGCGACAGGCTTCCCCGGTTATGATAACAGGCGCGAGGAAGAGCAGAAGCGCGCTTACAATAACGGTGCTCTTTATGATAACGGAAATTACGGCAATGTTTATAACAGAATGTCCGTCAACCAGCCGTATTATCCTCCCAGACAGTCGGTTGAGCCGCAGCCTTATCAGCGTCCCGTTCAGCCGGTACAGCCTGTTCAACCGGTTCAGCAACCCGTACAGCAGCAGTATATTCCTCCCAGGAGTGCCGAACCCGAAAGAGAAATTGAAAGACCGATTGATAAGTCCTTACCTAAGTTTGTTGAAAAACTTCGCAATATCGGCAAAAAAAACAACGATTGAAAATTATAAAAGAAAAGCGTGCACTTTTAAAAGTGCACGCTTTTCTTGTTGAATTCAGTATTAATTTAACTCACGAGAAAACCAAATGACTTATTTTTTAAGTTCGTCATAGTAAGCCGTAAGGATTGCTTGTTTCAAATTTTCTCGGGTCTCGGTATTTAGTGGATGCGCAATATCCTTATATTCGCCATCATTAGTTTTTCTGCTGGGCATTGCAATAAACGCGCCTTCCGGTGATTCAATTACTTTTATGTCATGCACAACAAAGCAATCATCGATAGTAATTGAGGCCACCGCTTTTAGTTTATTGTCCTCCTTGTTAACTAACCTGATTCGTACATCTGAGATTTTCATGGTTCACCTTCCAGATTATACTTTCATTGTCTATATTGTATAATAAAAAAAATCTAATTTCAATATAAATTCCAAAAAATTTTTATGTTTTTTTTAAAAAAATTCAAATTTCGTGATAAATCGGCGTAAATTTTAATAAAATTTAATATGCAGAAAAGGATTTGGGAAAATTTAAACAGTTTTTATATGATAGGTATAGGCGGAGTAAGTATGAGCGGGATTGCAAAATATCTTGTTGCCAAAGGAAAAACTGTTGCCGGTAGCGATATTGTAGCCGGAGATTATACCGCTGAACTTATTAAAGACGGAATAAAAGTAAGCGTGGGTTCCGCTTACGATAGTGTTGCGGCGTATGAGGTTGTAATTTATACCGATGCCGTAGGAGAAAACAATCCGCAACTGGCCGAAGCGAAAATGCTAAAAAAATTAATTTATTCCCGCGGTCAGTTTTTATATGAATTAAGCCGTACTTTCAAAACGGTTGTCGCAGTTTCGGGTTGTCATGGAAAAACAACGTGTACAGCAATGCTTGCGCATATATTCTCTGCGTCAGGCAAGGAATTTTGTTCGCATATAGGGGGCAGGGATAAAACGCTTTCCAACACTTATTATTGCGGAAATTCCTACTTTTTAACCGAGGCTTGCGAATATAAAAAAAATTTTTTACTTTTAAAGCCTGATTTGGGGGTGGTATTGAATACCGATGCCGACCATCTTGAATGTTACGGCAATAAAGAAAATCTTATAGCCGCATACGGTCAGTTTTTAGCGTGTTCGGGAACCTCGGTTTCACTGTGCGGCGACAAGGTTACCGGTAGCATAACATTCGGTTATGGGAAAAATGCGGATTATCGGGCAAAAAACATAAAATCCATTGGCGGAGTTTACAGTTTTATCGCAATGGAAGGCGCCTGTGAGCTCGGCAACGTCAAACTTGCGGTATACGGAAAGCATAATGTGTTAAACGCGCTTGCCGCTATAGCAGCCGCCCGTTCATTGAGTATACCATTCAGATACATAAAGGAAGGACTTGCGGCTTTTTCGGGAGTTGAACGCAGGTTCGAAATTATAGGTACTGTTAACGGTGCTCCGGTAATAGCCGATTATGCGCATCATCCCAACGAAATAAGTGAAACCTTAAAAACAGCGAAAAAAGTTACCGCGGGTAATTTGTATGTTGTTTTTCAACCGCATACATATTCGCGTACTAAAAATCTGTTTAAGAATTTTGTTAAGGTGCTGTCGCCGCTCAAAAATATTTTAATTTACCGTACATTCGCTGCGCGTGAATATTTTGACGATAAGGGAAGTGCCTTAACACTTTCGCAGAGCATTAAAAAATCCAAATATACGGACAATACACGTGATTTGTCGGATTTTTTCTCGTTGGCGGAGAAGGGTGACACCATACTCGTTCTGGGGGCCGGAGATATTTATGATTTGGCAAAGTCGGTGTTGTAAAATAGTTTGGAAATCAAATAAAATATAAAATTTACCGGACCGGTTTTTTAAACGGCTCGGTTTTTCTTTATTATAAAATAAAATTTTCGCTTATGCCGTCATTTTGTTGTTATTTTAAATAATAAATGTTATAATATACTTTGAATAAATATATTGATGAACGCGATTTTCGGAGATGAACGGTGAAGGATAAAAACAGGAATAAAGATAAAAAAGTTTCGTACATTTTTACCAGAGAAACTATGGGCATGACAACGCTTTTGTTCTGTGCGGTAGTTTTGATAATGTTGCTTACAAATAATCTTGTTTTTGCCGGCATAGGCAGTGCGGTATGCACTTTTATGTACGGCTCTTTCGGATACGGCAGTTATTTGGTTATCGCCGCTTTGTGTTATCTCGGCGTGTGGCTGGCGTTCGGAAAGAAGATTAAAATTTCTTTTAAGCGTGCTCTGTGGATATCGCTTACAGCCGTTGTATTATTTATGCTGTTACACGCGGCAACTACTGCAAATTATTCAATGGAAAGTTTCGGGAAATATGTTTCCGACTGTTATTCAAATGCGCGGTTCGGTTGGTCGGGATATACAGGCGGCGGCGTAATTTCGGCGCTTCTGGTTTTTCCGGTTGCAAAATATCTGACTTTTATCGGCGCTTATATAATTTTTTCGGTTCTGACTCTGCTTTTCGGGTATTTAACTTTTCTCTCATTCAAAGGCAAAAAGAATGTTGCGGACAAGTCCGCTGTCAATGTTCATACCGAAAGTTCAAACGTTCAACAGCAGGTTGACAAAGTTAGTGAAATCGTTTCCGCGGAGTCTGTGCCGGTAACGCAGAACGCCGTTGCGGCATATACCGAAAATGTTGTCGCAAACACGGCGGAAGAACTTTCCCAAAAGAATCTCGGCAGAAAAATTTTGTTCGAAAACGGCGAATTCGCCGCGGAAAGTTACCGCAGAAATATGATTTTTAATGAAAGTTCATATTTCAACCGTACTTCTGCTCCGCTTGCAAGCGAGGAAGATTATCTCCGTAGCTTTTCCGAGGGCGGCGTAAAAGTTACGAATGTGCCGAAAAACGGGTATACCGAAAGTTATCAGCAGGAAGTTTATGCGGCCCCCGCACACGAAGCTCCTGTAAATTATGTCTATGACGAAAAACCTGCAACCGATTTCGGGAATTATGCTGATTCTGTCGACGACGCGTATCCTTCATACAATCAACCTGTTCAGCCCGTATATGAAGAAAAGCAAGAAGACCGTCAACCGTTTAGCTATGATAGCCGCCAAGAAGATTACCCTGATTACACTGAAGGGGAAGAGGTTCGGGAAGTTTATGAGCCTGAACCGGAAACTAACGTACAGCCTCCGGTTGAAACTCCTGTCGAAATAAGAAACGTCGGTTTTACGGATTCGGTTGATAATAATAAAGAATCGGAAAAACCTTCCGTGTCGGAAGAATCCTTTATTCTCCGTGAAAACCGCACGGAGCAGCGCAGAAATTCCGAGCTGTTCGACAGCGACGAACTCGACGACGAGGACGTGTTCGGCAGACCGTTAAGACGCGGCCCCGTTGAAGAACAGAATAATGACGAGCCGCCTCGCAGAAATACCGAAGAGCGTCTTTCCCGCAGCGTTTCGGAACAGCCTCCGGTAACTGCCGAACGCCGTTCAGCGCCTTTACGCCCCGTGGAACCGCCCAAGCCGGTACAGCCGGCTCAGCCTGTCCAAAACGAGGAACAGCCTAAACCCGCCGAAAAGCCCAAACATGTATGGAAAAAGTACGTCCGTCCTTCTATGGATTTATTGGACGATTATCCCGAAAACAGCAATGTTAATACGGGAGAGATAGAGGACAATAAGCGCATAATAGTGGAATCGCTCGGCAGATACAGAATTGCAAGCGAAGTTTCAAACGTTACGATAGGTCCTGCAATTACCCGCTACGACGTAATAATTCAGGATAAAACCAAGGTAAAGGAAGCATTGAAATATCGTGATGCGATTGCAATGGAACTCAGAAAGGATAACGTTACGGCATACCTCAACTACACTAAGGGTGCGCTTTCGATAGAAGTTCCCAACAACCGCAGAACGATTGTAGGGCTTAAAACAATGCTTGCAAGCTCCAACTTTTTAAACAGCAAGCCGCATTCGCTAACGTTCGGGCTCGGCAAAAACGTTGACGGCGATGTCGTTTGTCCCGATATAACCAAAATGCCCCACCTGCTTGTCGCGGGCACTACGGGCAGCGGTAAAAGTATCTGTTTAAGTGCGTTGCTTATTAGCTTGCTCTATAAATACGGGCCCGAAGAATTGCGTTTAATTCTAGTTGACCCCAAGCAGGTTGAATTTGTCTCTTACGATAAACTGCCGCACTTGATGATTAATGAAATACTTTACGAATGCAACAAGGCGATTAAGGCTTTGAACTGGGCGATAAACGAGATGGAGCACCGCTACGCGCTGTTTAAGGAAATGACCGAAGCGGGCAGAGCAACAAAAACTCTCGATGAATATAACGCTCACCTGCCCGAAGGCGAAGAAAAACTCCCCAAAATTTTAATCGTTCTCGATGAATTCGGCGACTTGATGTTGCAAGCTAAAAAGGATATTGAAACGAGGATAATTAAGCTTGTTCAAAAGGCACGCGCCGCGGGCATACATTTAATTCTCGCCACGCAGCGCCCTTCGGTAGACTGTATTACAGGTCTTATAAAATCCAACCTTCCCACGCGAATAGGTTTTAAGGTTAACTCATTCGACGATGCCAAAACCATTTTCGATTTCGGCGGCGCGGAAAAGCTTTTGGGTAAAGGCGATTTATATTATCGCTCTCCCGACGGTGCCGACCTTGCCAGAATTCAGGGATGTTTCGTTGATACTCACGAGGTGCAGAGAGTAACCGACTTTGTTAAAGCCAACAATGAAACATATTTCGACGAAAGCGTTTCAGACTTTATAAACACCGTAGAACAGGAAGAAACGCCTAACTCTTTGGGTAACGGCGGAGACGGTGAAGAGGTAAGCGCCGATACTAAAATAGACGATACATTCATTAAGGCGCTCAAATATTGTGTTACTTCTAATCAGGCGTCCGTATCAATGATTCAGCGCCGTTTCCCTGTTGGGTATATAAAGGCCTGCAAAATTATCGACTGGATGGAAAAAATGAACTACGTTACTCAGTCCGAAGGCTCTAAACCCAGAAAGGTTTTACTTTCAAAGGATGAGTTTTTAATGACTTTCGGAGAAATCGATGACTGATTTCACAAAGAAAAAATTCGGAATTATTTCTCTCGGTTGCGACAAAAACCGCGTTGATTCCGAAAAACTTTTGTCAATAATCAAATCGTCGGGATGCGAAATTACGGACGATATAAATGCTGTTCAGGTTCTGATAGTCAACACTTGCGCGTTTTTAAACTCCGCCCGCAAAGAAGCTATTGAGACGGTAATCGATTTTGCCGCATATAAAAGCGAAAATCTTGAAAAACTTGTCGTTACTGGCTGTTTGCCGCAAAAATTTTCAAACGAAACTTTTCCGGCGCTCACCGAAGCCGACGTTTTTCTCGGTACAAACGACTACGACAAATTTTTCGAAGCGCTTGAAAAATCGTATACTGGCGACCGTATAAATTATGTGGGAACAGGTTCCGCCGCATTTATCGCAGACAGAGTGGTTACAACGCCTCGGCACTACGCATACTTAAAGATAGCCGATGGCTGTAATAACCGTTGCACTTATTGTCTTATTCCCAAAATACGCGGTAAATATGTTAGTTTTCCCATAGAAGACCTTTTAAAAGAGGCGGAGGAGCTTGGCGACGTTTCCGAGCTTATTCTGGTTGCGCAGGATGTAACCCGCTACGGAATAGATTTGTACGGGCAAAAAAAATTAAAAACTTTTTTACAAAACCTGACAATACTTGTCAACATTAATAGTGTAAGATTATTATACAGTTATCCCGATATGCTCGACGACGAGCTTATCGCCGAAATTCGCGATAACCCGAAAATAATAAAATATCTTGATATCCCGCTACAACACAGCGAAAACGGCGTTTTAAAGCGCATGAACCGCCCAGCAGGAAGGGAAGAATATTTAAATCTTATAAAAAAACTGCGGAAAAATATTCCCGATATTTCGCTTCGTTCAACTTTTATTGCCGGTTTTCCGGACGAAACGGAGGAAGACTTTGAAAATCTTTGCGCGTTTTTAAAGGAAGCGCAACTTGATAACTGCGGGTTTTTCGCTTATTCGCGCGAGCCGGACACGCCGGCTTATAAATTAAAGGGACAAATTCCCGCTGCAGTTAAAAAAAAGCGTGTAAAGGCTTTATATAAAGTTCAAAAAGATATTTCACGCAAAAAGCTTGAAAAGCGCGTTGGTACAACCTTAAAGGTTTTGTGCGACGGTATAGATTACGACAAAAACTGTTTCGTCGGCAGGGCTTATTTTCAAGCTCCCGATATCGACGGAAAAGTGTATTTTAACGCGTACAACGCTGTTCAGGGCGAATATTACGACGTTTTAATCGAAAAATGCGACAGTTATGACCTTTACGGGCGCGAAAAGGATTACGATTTATGAACGAGAACGACGAAAACAAGGAAATAGACTTAAACAGCCGCGCTTACAAAATTGCGGCGGGCAAGGGCGTTATGAATTTGCCAAACAAGCTTACCATAAGCCGCGTTGTAATGATTCCCGTGTTCATTTTATTTTTCTATCTCAACTTTACCGCGCACTATTTTATTGCTCTTACGGTTTTCGGGATTGCAAGTTTAACCGACCTTTTGGACGGAAAAATTGCAAGGAAGTACAATTTAGTTACAAATTTGGGTAAATTTTTGGACCCGATTGCGGATAAGGTACTCGTTTTGTCGGCTTTGGTGGTGTTTTTGACTAAGCCTGAAATTTTTGTTGCCTCCGCGGGCATGGGAGAATGGACGTGGATTGCCGCAGGGTGCGGCGTTGCGGTTATTCTTGCAAGGGAAATCATTGTCAGCGGTTTTCGTATGGTTGCCGCGGGGGCGGGTATAGTAATTGCCGCCGATATTTTCGGAAAATACAAGACTGTTACGCAGGATATTGCGGTAGTCGTTCTTTTAATCGGCGCGGGAGTTTGCGAACTTACGGCGCACATCAGCGGCGAAATAATAAATTATATAGGTCTTGCATTCTTCGCAATATCCGTAATTTTAACGGTTATTTCGGGAATTAATTATATAATAAAGAATATTGAAGTATTGAAGTATTGAAGCGATGATAGCGGACGATAAAAATATTAAAAATTGTTTTTTATCATTTAAAAATAAAAAAATAAATTCTTTTGATTTGGAAATACGATTGATTTCCGAATTTGGCGCCGCCGGCTATTATTTTGATAAAATTTCGTTTATCGGTTATGATAAAGCGGAAGGTATAACGTCGGCGCTTAAAGATGCGTGTCTGAATTTTAATATTATAGCAATCGTTTGTCCAAAAGATATGGAGACCGCTGTAGGTAATTTTATCGAAAAGTTATTGGACGCAAAGTTTGATGATTTTGGCTTTCTGCATATGGACAAATCAGACGTTTTTATGTACTTTTCAGACATCGACGCCTTCAAAAAGCCGCAAAATTTTATTAAAAAACTCAACGAAAAGTACCAAAATTCATTTTATAAATCCTATATAAAAACCGTGGGTGCAACGGGTGAAATTGTATCTTCCGCAATAGAAGAAGCAAAAACGCAGTGCGGAAATATAAGTTTCAACGTCGGTGACAGATTTGGTGACGGCACCGTTGAAATTGTTTATGACGCCTTAACTTCAAAGGCTGTTTACGACGGAGTTATAAGGACGCTTGTTTACAAGCTGAAAGATTATATTTATTCGCTTGAAAATATCACCCTTGAGGAACGGCTCGTTCAGCTTTTAAAATTACGGAGAATGAAGTTGAGCACTGCGGAGTCGTTTACGGGCGGAGGTATAGGCAAAAGAATCGTGGGCGTTTCCGGTGCGAGCGAAGTGTTTTTCGAAGGGTTGAACACATACGCTAACGAATCGAAATCAGAGAGACTTGGCGTTGAAACCGAAACATTGAGAAGATACGGCGCAGTTTCAAAGGAAACAGCTTACGAGATGGCGGCAGGGCTTATTGCAAGCGGAAATTGCGATATCTCAATTGCGACTACCGGTATTGCCGGTCCTAAGTCGGACAATACGCAAAAACCTGTGGGATTATTGTATATTGCAGTCGGAAGAAGAGAAGGAATATCCGTTTATGAATACAATTTAAAAGGTTCGCGGGAAAATATTACTGAAAGGGCAATTAACCTTGCTTTGTTCCTTGCGTTTAAATCACTCAAATAATAAAAAAATCACAGAGGTATAAAATAAATGAACGAAGAAAAATTAAAGGCGCTGAATTCCACCATTGCAATGATTGAAAAGCAGTACGGAAAGGGCGCGATAATGAAACTCGGTGACGCAAATGTGAACACCGATATTGAAATTATTCCCACTGGATGTCTTTCGCTTGATTTAGCGTTGGGTGTCGGCGGCGTGCCCCGCGGGAGAATAATCGAAGTTTTCGGACCCGAATCTTCCGGTAAAACGACGATTGCTTTGCATATTATAGCTGAAACCCAGAAGATAGGAGGCGTTGCGGCGTTTATTGACGCGGAACATGCGCTTGACGCTCAGTATGCGCACGCGCTTGGGGTTAATACCAACGAACTTTATCTTTCTCAGCCGGATACGGGCGAACAGGCGCTTGATATCTGCGAATCGCTCGTACGTTCAAGCGCGGTTGACGTAATCGTAATAGACTCGGTTGCGGCGCTTACTCCCAAGTCTGAAATCGAGGGGGATATGGGCGACACGCACGTGGGACTTTTGGCAAGACTTATGTCGCAGGCTTTAAGAAAGTTAACCGCAATTACCAACCGTTCGAAGACTTGCGTTATTTTCATTAACCAGCTCCGCGAAAAAGTCGGCGTTATGTTCGGAAACCCCGAAACGACTCCCGGCGGTAAGGCGCTCAAATATTTTGCTACAATACGTTTGGATATAAGAAAGGCGGATTCGTTAAAGGGAGACGGAGGAATTATCGGTAACCGCGCAAAATGCAAGGTTGTTAAAAATAAGGTTGCTCCTCCTTTCAAGGTGGCGGAATTCGATATTATTTACGGCGAGGGCGTTTCGCAGGAAGGTTGTCTTATTGACCTCGGCGTGGAATACGAAATTCTTACAAAGAGCGGCGCGTGGTTCAGTTATAACGATGAAAAAATTGCGCAAGGCAGAGAAAAAATGCGCGAGCTTTTAAAACAACGCCCCGAATTAAAAGCGGAGATTGAGGAAAAAATAAGAGAGGCGCATAAGGCCGCCCAAGCTAAGTAAAACACAGTTTTGTTTTTCTGTGTTTTTGGTAATTATCAAGGTCATATATGCAACACGGTTTTATTAAAGTCTGCGCCGCAACTCCCGAAATAAGAGTGGCGGACGTTGAATACAACACCAAAAATATTATAGCGGCGATTAAGGAAAGCGCGGGGAATGGAAGCCAATTAACCGTTTTCCCCGAACTTTGCGTGAGCGGATATACCTGCGGCGATTTATTTAATCAGCCGACGTTAATTACCGCTTGTGAAAAGGCGATTGCCGAGATTTGCGAATCTACAAGCGACTTAAAAACGCTTGTATTTGTCGGCGCACCAATTGCAGACGGCGGCAGACTTTATAACTGCGCTGTTGCTATGTGCAACGGAAAAATTTTAGGTATTGTTCCAAAAACATATTTGCCGAATTACGGTGAATTTTACGAAAAGCGGCATTTTTCGCCCGCGCCGGTAAATTCAACGTACGTTGCAATTGCTAAAAACTCCGGCGTTATTTTCGGTACAAATTTAATTTTTACGGCAAATAATTTTCCTGCGTTTAAGGTTTCTGCAGAGATTTGCGAAGATTTATGGGCGCCGCAGTCGCCTTCGGTTGCTAATGCGAAAGCCGGCGCGACTATTATAGTAAATTTATCTTGCAGCGACGAAACGGTGGGTAAAGCCGATTATCGCAAAAATTTGGTTAAGACGCAGTCGGCAAAGCTTGTAAGCGGATACGTTTACTGCGATGCAGGCGAAGGCGAAAGCACCACGGACATGGTTTTTGCGGGGCATAATTTAATCTGTGAAAACGG
Organism: uncultured Christensenella sp.; assembly: GCA_910586065.1. Taxonomy (GTDB): domain Bacteria; phylum Bacillota; class Clostridia; order Christensenellales; family Borkfalkiaceae; genus Coproplasma. Next base: position 501,236 of record CAJUGI010000001.1, read on the forward strand.
CGCGGTTCTTGCCGAAAGCAAGCTGTTTGAAAACGGGTTAATTTATTCGGAAATAGACGTTGAAATGCTTGAAACGGAAAGGCGCAGAATGGCTAGCGTCTTTGTTGACAGCGGTTATAATAATAATGAAACCTGGGCGGAGAAGAACGGTTATTTTTTGCAAGGTTTTGAAACCTTTGATAACGGAGCCGAGCTTACGCGTGAATTTTCGAAAACGCCTTTTGTGCCTGAAGATGGAGAAAGGCTTAAAGAGCGCATGGAACTTATTTTGTCAATTCAGGCAAAAGGGCTTGAAAAGCGTTTGAAGCACGTAGGTTCAAGGTCGGTAGTGTTAGGCGTTTCGGGCGGGTTGGATTCGGCGCTTGCGCTTTTGGTGGCATGCCGTGTGTTTAACTCGCTTAATAAGGACAAAAGGGATATAATCGCGATATCTATGCCTGCGTTCGGCACTACTAAAAAGACGAAGAACAACGCGTTGAAACTGATTAACGCTTTGGGAGCAACCGCTAGGGTAATACCAGTGGGCGATACGGTTAGCAGGCACTTTAAGGATATCGGTCACGACTCCGAAAACAGGAACGTGACCTATGAAAACGCTCAGGCGAGAATGCGCACGATGGTTTTGATGGACGTTGCCAACGACGAGAACGGGCTTGTATTGGGCACTGGCGATTTGAGCGAGTTTGCGTTGGGTTGGGCGACTTATTCGGGCGACCATATTTCTATGTACGGTGTAAACGCTTCGGTGCCTAAAACGCTTGTTAAGCACCTTATCGCTTACGAAGCCGAAAAGCTTGGTGGCAATGTCAAAAAAGTTTTGACAAGCATTTTGAACACGGAAATCAGCCCCGAGTTGTTGCCTCCGGATGCCGACGGCAATATTGCGCAGAAGACGGAGGATTTGGTCGGTCCGTATATCTTGCACGATTTCTTTATTTATTACGCGCTAAGATATGCGTTTCCGCCTTCAAAAATAAAATATTTAGCTTTAAAGACGTTTGACGGAATGTTCGGCGAAAAGACTATCGACAAATGGCTTAAGAGCTTTTACAAACGGTTTTTTATGCATCAGTTCAAGCGCTCCTGTATGCCCGACGGCGTTAAAGTCGGGTCGGTTTCGCTTTCCCCGCGCGGGGATTGGCGTATGCCTTCGGACGCAGTTGTCGACTTGTGGCTCAAAGACTTGGAATAAAAAATTTAAAGCGGCCTTGCGGTCGCTTTTTTATTATATTAAATTGACATTTTATATAATTGGGTGTAAAATATAGTTTAGATATAAATGCCCTTGTGCGGGTAGAGTATATTAAAAAACAAATCAGGAGGCTTAAATGAACTTATTGGCATTTAGCAGCCTGTTTCTTGCAGAAGACGGAGTTGTTCTCGGCCTTGGTATTGGGCTTGGAATTGCCGTCGTCGTTGCGTTGATTGGCGGATATTTTGTGGGAAGTTACATCAACAAAAAGACCACCGATAAAAAACTGGGTGACGTGCAGACGAGAACCCAAAAGATGATTGACGAGGCTTCAATTGAATGCAAAACATTGAAGAAAGAGGCAATATTAGAAGCAAAGGAACAGGAACTGCAACTAAAAAACGAATTTGAAAGGGAAACCAGAGAGAAGAAAAGCGAACTTCAGAAACAGGAACAGAGACTTGTACAGAGGGAAGAAATTCTTGATAAAAAAGAGGAGAACCTTTTAAAACAGAACGCGGCGGTCGAGCAACAGAAAAAGGACCTTTTGGCTAAGGAAAACGAAGTCAAAAAGACGCAGGAAAAAATAAATCATCAGCATGAGCTGATGATTCAGGAACTTGAAAAAGTTGCTCAGCTTACTAAAGACGAGGCCAAGAAATTACTTGCGGACGAAATCCTTGACGAAACCCGTCACGACGTCGCTTTGCAGGTAAGAAATATAGAACAGACGGCAAAGGATGAAGCAAATGCGGAAGCAAAGAAAATTATTTCTTTGGCAGTTCAGCGCTGTGCTGCAGACCATGCGTCGGAAATAACCGTATCTGTAGTATCTTTACCCAGCGACGATATGAAGGCGCGTTTAATCGGGCGCGAGGGAAGAAATATCCGCGCGATTGAAAATGCAACCGGTATTGAACTTATTATTGACGATACTCCCGAAGTAGTTATTTTGTCCGGTTTTGACCCCGTAAGAAGGGAGATTGCAAGACTTACGCTTGAAAAACTTATTTCCGACGGCAGAATTCATCCTGCAAGGATTGAAGAAACCGTTGAAAAAGTTAAACGCGATATGGACCAGGAGATTAAACAAGCCGGTGAAAGCGCGATGTTCGAAGTCGGTATTTTCGGACTTCATCCCGAACTTATCAAACTTTTGGGTAGATTAAAGTACAGAACGAGCTATGGGCAGAACGTTTATAAACATTCTATCGAAGTTTCGCAGTTGGCGGGATTGATGGCGCAGGAACTTGGACTTGATGTAACCCTTGCAAAACGTGCCGGACTTTTGCACGATATAGGCAAGGCGGTTGACCACGAGCAGGAAGGCACGCACATTCAGTTGGGTGCAGACCTTGCTAAGAAATACCGTGAAAGCAACAAGGTTATTAACGCGATTGCAGCACACCACGGCGACGTGGAACCGACGACTATTGAGGCTGTATTGGTTGCGGCTGCCGACGCGATTTCGGGTGCGCGTCCCGGTGCAAGGCGCGAAACCGGCACTAATTACGTTAAACGTCTTGAAAAGCTTGAAGCGATTGCCGGCGATTTTAACGGCGTTGAAAAGTGTTATGCTATTCAGGCAGGCAGGGAAGTACGCGTTATGGTAAAACCCGAACAGATTGACGATGCGCAGGCTGTGTTCCTTGCAAAAGATATCGCAAAGAAAATCGAAGCAGAGCTTGAATATCCCGGTCAGATTAAGGTAAACGTAATCAGAGAATTCCGAGCAAGCGAATTTGCTAAATAATTAAAAACAGGCATAATTAAGCCGCTCCGTAGTTTCCATAGGGAGTTTTTGCACATAAATAATAAGTATAGCGCACTATACCTTGCAAGCAAGGTGAGTGCGTTTTTACTTTACCTTTAAATTGTGTTACTGTATAATAATAGAGTGATAAACAATAAGTTATACAAGGAAGATATAAAATGCAACCTAACGAAATACTCAAATACTGCCTTGATAATTTGCCAGATACGGTTTTGTTAAGTAGTTGGGGCGAAAGCGGAATTTTCTATAATCCGAATAACACGCTTAAACGTGGAATTTATATTTTGACTGTCAAAGAAAAAGACGGCGATAACGATAAATGTTCGGATTTGAATAGAGAGAACATTTATCGTGTAAATATAGGTGTTCGTAAAAATACTTTTATAAATATGTTCGGTACTGTTCCTGCGCGTCCGTCAAAAGGTGGGATTGTAGATATGCCGTATGACTTCACGCAAACGGATAAAATACTACCGCACCCCGTTTACGCTTGGATGAGTTGGGTGTGCGCGCTCAATCCATCCGGTTCTACCTTTGAAAGATTAAAGCCGTTAATTCAAGAAGCTTATGAGTATGCAAAGGAAAAATATTTTAAAAGAAAGTAAGATAAATTTCAATTTATCTTTCTGATAATGTGTAGTTAAAAGCTCTCGAACAATTTGTTCGAGAGCTTTTTTCCTTGCTTGAAAGTGCAACTTTGTTTAATTCCCTTGGGAATTTTAGTTTAAACGAAACGGTTTTTTATTTGTTTAAAGTAATTATTTGCTGAACGTATAGAAAAGAATCGCGAAAACCGGTATATTTAGCGCAATTAACGAAGGAATAACGATTTTAGCGCATATGTCGCCGGCGGATGCAAAGTTAACGCTGAGCAAAAGCGATACGACGCAGATAACCAGAATAATAATCACTGTTAAAATGAAAGATGCGGAAAGATATGTAAGCGTAGCGGGTTTTCTGGTTGTTTTTCCGCGGTCATTCGCAAATAATATGCCGAATATCAATGTCTGTGCACACGTTAAAGCGAGTATCACCATTGGATAACCGATTCCGACGTTCAGGTCATTTTTAAATATAAGACACAGCGCAAACTCCAAAAGCATAATCACTGCGACTATGAGCGAGCATTTGAAAAGCGCGGCTCCGCGGTTATATTTTTTTCTGCGCACATTCTGTGTGGTGTGGTCGGTATTTACGGTTAATCCGTCTTTTTCTGCTTTGGCGTGCACGTCTTCATAACGGTTAATCTGCACGGCATGTTCACGTTTTTCAACAACTGGTACCGGTTGCGCAACAGGTTGTGCCGGTTGCTGGCGCACCGTTTTCAAGTAAAGATTATTTACCAGGTTTCGGTAGTCGCGTTCGGCCTCGGGTTTATTATTATAAATAAGCTTGTTTGTGTCGATGTTTTCGGAATATGGCGTCGGGGGAGTTTCCTGCTTTTCAATAACCGGTTGAGAAATTAGTTTTAAATAATTTTCGTGTAAAATTCTGCGCTGTTCTTCCGACATTTGCGGTTCAGACTGAACAGGCTGTAAAGGTTGTTCGTTTTGAACCTGCCGAACAGGAGTTTCTGAAACGGGCTGCGGTGCCGGCGCAGATTGTTGAACGGGTAATTGTTCTGACTGCGGCGCTTTGTAAACCGACTGCACTTGCTGTTCAACTTCCTGAGACACCGGTTGCTCCGGCTGAATATCCTGAACCTGTTGAGCAGGCTGTTGCTCTTCAGATGGTTGTATTTGCTGTTCTGCCGCCGGTGCCTGGGCGGCGGGGAGAGACTGTTTGTCCGTTTCGCTGTTTTTCGCCTCGTCGTCGTTTTCGTCCTTGACAAGGGGCACGCGGCTTGTATATTTTTTAAGTATTTTGAAATCGACAGGATTGGGCGCGGGTTGCGAAAAATCGAAATTTCTGTCTGAAATCAAATTGTCTATAACGGTGCGGGAATATTCCCATTCGGCTTGATTTCGTTCGGCAATTTCTCTGCCGCTGTCGGTAAGAGTGTAATATTTCCTTCTGCCGCCAAGCGAAACCTCGTCCGTTTTCCAATAAGCGTTAATATAGCCCTGGCTTTCAAGGCGCTTTAACGCACTGTAAAGAGTGGGTTGTTTTAAAGTATATTGCCCGTGGCTCTTTGTTTCGATTTCTTCAATAATTTCGTAACCGTATTTGTCGCGCTCATAGAGGGTGCGTAAGATAATGGTATTTATGTGACCTCTGATAAGGTCGGAACTGATATTATTTTTTTGTTCTTCGTCGGAAGATGCGGGGAGCTCATCAGGGTTCAATTCGTCGTCCACTTTAGGTTTCCTCCATATTTTGATAATATTTTATCATATAACGTAACAGATGTCAATAATTTACAAATATAAAAAGTACTATGTCACGCATAATCGGTATAATTTGGCAAAATTTATGGACTTTTCGGGATAAAAATGCTAAAATTATTTTGAGGTTGCTTATGTACAGACATATTAAAGATTATGAAATAAAGTACGTTGACGTGGACGCTTTCGACATAATAAAAGCTTCGGCGCTTTTGGGAATTATGCAGGAATCGGCTTGTCTTTCCGCCGACGAACTCGGTTTCGGTTATGCCGAAATTCAGCCTAAAAATCTCGGGTTCATACTTGCAAACTGGTTTGTAGATTTGTTGCGTCCGGTGAAGCTTGGCGAGGTTTTGCAAATTCATACCTGGCCGCTTAAACCTAAACATCTTGTGTTTTTAAGAGATTTTGAATTTTACGTAGGCGGGGAAAAGGTTGGCGCGGCTTCGGCAAGATGGTGTATGATAGACGTCAAAAATTTTAAATTCGTGCCCGTAAGCGCTAATTTTAAAGACGGGTTTTTCGACGGTTATAATACGGAAAGAAGTATAGAGTTTTCAAGCTGGAAAATAGCAGATTGCGGAGAAAAGATTTATTCGCACTCGCGCCGTATTGGGTTTAGTGATTACGACCACTATTTTCACGCTAACAATACTAAGTATGCGGATTACGTAACGGACGCTTTTTCTGCTGAAGAAATTTGCGGAAAGTTTATTAAAAGCCTGCAGATTTCTTATGTTAAGCAATGTAAGGCGGGGGAAACGCTGGAAATTTTCAAAACCCGCGGCGAAGACGGTTATTATTATGTGGACGGCAAAGTCGGAGAAGAACTGCGGGTGCAGTTTAAGGTGTTGTTGAATGAAATATAAATATGAAATTATCCGTTCGGCAAGAAAAAGCGTTTCGGTTTCGGTTTCTTCAACAAATAAAATAACCGTGCGCTGTCCTTGGGGAATGCGTCCGGAGCAAATTGAAAATTTCCTCGATTCGAAATCTGACTGGATTGAAAAAGTTATATTAAAAAACTCTGAAAAACTTGCGGTAAACGACGATATTATCGAATTACGCGAAATTTATCTGGAAGGAAAGAGATTGCGGCTTGTTTTCGGGAATAAAGACGAGATTACTGATGAATATGTTTGTGTAAAGAATGTTTCGCGGCTCGAAAAACTGTATGAAAAGTTTTACTTTCCCGAATTTTTAAACAGAGTAAAGGGTTATTCTGAAAGAGCTATGCTTTATCCCGCGTCGGTTTCGGTGAAGAGTTACAAAGGACGTTGGGGCTGTTGTGACTCTAAAAACAATATTATTTTTAATTATAAGTTATTTATGTTGCCGCGGCGCATTCAGGATTACGTAATTATTCACGAGCTTTGCCACACCTTGTGTCACAATCATTCGCCGGCTTTCTGGAAGCTTGTATCGGAATTTATACCGGATTATAAAGCGGTAAGGGCTGAGCTGAGAAATTTCGATTTTTTAACGGCGCTTTATTAATCTTTAGGTTTAATCGCTTGACTTGAATGAATTTAAGTTATATACTTAAAAAAGTACGGTTGACGGATAAAGATGATGAGAACAATTTTAAAGATTGATTTTGCCGAAAACGGAATATCCGCACTCGACGGTTTTGATTTAACCGCCAAAAATTGTGATTTTGAAAATATTTTTTTTATTGACTGATTTATTTTTTAAATCAGTCTTTATTTTAGTCAGAGGAAAAAATGAAAAGTAACGTAAAGGCTTATCTTACATTGCAAAACGGAAAACAGTTTCAAGGCTACCGCTTCGGCGCGGAAGGAGAGGTTTTGGGCGAACTCGTTTTTACAACGGGTATGACGGGTTATATCGAGACGCTAACCGACCCAAGCTATTACGGGCAGATTGTTACGCAGACCTTTCCGCTTATCGGCAATTACGGAATGATAGATAAAGACGCGGAAAGTAAAAAACCGTGGGTTTCAGCGTATATCGTCAGGGAACTGTGCGATAAACCCTCAAATTTCAGATGTGAAAAGGCGCTTGACGAGTATCTTGAAGAAAAAGGAATTGCGGGGCTTTACGGAATCGACACAAGGGAATTGACAAAAATCGTGCGCGAGTACGGCGTTATGAACGCTAAGATTACGGACAGACCTCTGAAGAGTGCGGACGAGCTTTTGAAATACACCGTCAAAAACGCCGTTAAGAGCGTAACGTGTGCAGAGCCGGAATATTTTGGCGACGAAAAGGGACTTAAGGTAGTCGTTTGGGACTTCGGCGCTAAGGACAACATTTCTAAGGAGCTTGTAAAACGCGGGTGCTATTGCATAAAAGTTCCGTCTTTTTATACTGCCGAACAAATTCTTGCGCTTAAACCGGACGGGCTTATGCTTACGAACGGCCCCGGCGACCCTGCGGAGAACGTTGAAATTATAGAAAACCTTAAGAATCTTGCGGGAAAACTTCCTGTTTTCGGGATTTGTCTCGGACACCAGTTGTTTGCTCTCGCGATGGGCGGAAAGACAATGAAGATGAAGTATGGGCACAGAGGCGCGAACCAGCCCGTTAAGAATCTTGAAACGGGCAGAGTTTATATTTCGAGCCAGAACCACGGCTACGAGGTTATTGCCTCAAGCTTGCACGGCGTGGGTAAACTCAGCTATATTAACGCAAACGACGGCACGTGCGAGGGCTTCGATTATCCCGGGCTGAACGCTTATACCGTGCAGTTCCACCCCGAGGCGTGCGGCGGACCGCAGGATTGTTCGTTCCTTTTCGACAGATTTATAAGCAATATGAAAGGAGGCAAGTTCGATGCCTAAAAGAGAAGATATTAGAAAGGTACTCGTAATAGGTTCGGGTCCCATAGTTATAGGGCAGGCGGCGGAGTTCGATTATGCTGGCGCGCAGGCGTGCCGCGTTTTGAAGGACGCAGGCGTAAACGTGGTGCTTTGCAACAGCAACCCCGCGACGATTATGACTGACAAAGCGCTTGCCGACGAGATTTATCTGGAACCGCTTACGGTTGACACTCTTAAAAGAATTATTATAAAAGAGCGCCCCGACAGCCTGCTTGCGTCTTTGGGCGGGCAGACGGGATTGACTTTGGGTTGTCAGCTTGCAAAATCCGGCTTTTTGGACGAGTACGGCGTTAAGCTTATAGGCGTTAATCTGGAATCGATAGACAGAGCAGAGGACAGGGAGCTGTTTAAAGAAACCATGCAGAAGATTAATCAGCCCGTTGTGCCTTCGGACATAGCTTATACGGTTGACGAGTGCGTGGCGATTGCCGAAAAAATAGGATATCCCGTAATAGTAAGACCGGCATACACGCTTGGCGGCGCGGGCGGCGGCGTTGCAAAGGACGAAAAGGAACTGCGGATTATTTCCAACAACGGACTTATGCTTTCGCCCATAACTCAGGTTTTGATTGAGAAGTATATCGGCGGATGGAAGGAAATCGAGTTCGAGGTGCTACGCGACGGAGCGGGCAACGTTTTGACGGTTTGCTCGATGGAAAATTTTGACCCCGTGGGCATACATACGGGCGATTCGATTGTAATAGCGCCCGCCGTTACCCTTTCGGACAAAGAATATCAGATGCTTAGAACGGCTTCGCTGGATATTATAAGCGAGCTGAAAATCGAGGGCGGGTGTAACTGTCAGTTTGCATTGAACCCCGATTCTTTCGAATATTCGGTAATTGAAGTAAACCCGAGAGTTTCGCGTTCGTCAGCACTGGCTTCAAAGGCGACGGGATATCCCATTGCGAAGGTTGCAACGAAAATTGCGCTCGGTTATACATTGGACGAGATTAAAAACGACGTTACTGGCAAGACTTATGCTTGCTTTGAACCGACGCTCGATTACGTTGTGGTAAAACTGCCGAAATGGCCTTTTGACAAGTTTCTTTACGCAAAGAGAAATTTGGGAACTCGTATGAAGGCGACGGGAGAGGTCATGGCTATAGGCACAAACTTTGAAACGGCGATAATGAAAGCTGTGCGCGGCGCGGAAATTTCGACTGGAACGCTCAATTTACCCAAACTTGCCGAGCTTTCGGACGAGGAAATTTACGCAAGGCTTTCGGAAATGACCGACGAAAGGTTGTTTATTGTCTATCAGGCGTTAAAACGCGGGGTTTCGGTTGACGAAATTTATGAAATAACTAAAATTGACGAGTGGTTTTTAAATAAGCTTAAGAATCTTTGCGGATTCGAGGCGGAAATTGCGGGCAAAGCGATTACTAGAGAGCAATATTTAAAGGGCAAAAAGCTTGGCTATCCCGACAGTGAGCTTGAAAGATTTTCGGGTAACAAGTTGCCTGCGCACCGTGACGCGGTGTTTAAGATGGTTGATACGTGCGGCGCGGAATTTGCGGCGCAGACGCCTTATTTTTATTCAACATACGACGAAAAGGAGCACGACGAGGCCAAACCGTTTGTTGACAGAAGCACGAAAAAGCGCATAGTTGTTATAGGGTCGGGTCCCATAAGAATAGGACAGGGGATTGAGTTTGACTATTCTTCGGTGCATTGCGTGTGGTCGTTAAAGCGGTTGGGTTACGAAGTAATTATTATAAACAATAACCCCGAAACAGTTTCAACCGACTTTGATACGGCTGACAGACTTTACTTCGAAGCGCTCACACCCGAGGACGTGCAAAATGTTTTGAATGTTGAAAAGCCTTACGGAGTTGTAATTACCTTTGGCGGGCAGACGGCTATTAAGCTTTGCCGTTATCTTTATAAAAAGGGCGTGCGTATTTTGGGAACGCCTGCAGACAGCGTTGATTTAGCGGAGGACAGAGAACGGTTCGACGCGCTTTTGGAGCAGTTTGGAATTGCGCGCCCCAAGGGGGTTACCGTTATGAGCAAGGCGGAGGCGGTAAAAGCCGCCGAAAAGCTGGGGTATCCCGTGCTGCTGCGCCCTTCGTATGTAATTGGCGGGCAGAATATGACCATTGCCTTTACGCAGAACGATATTGAAAGGTATATGGACGTAATCCTTGCGCAGAAGATTGAAAATCCCGTTCTTTGCGATAAATATTTAATGGGTACCGAGCTGGAAGTTGACGCGATTTCAGACGGCGTTGACGTGCTTATCCCCGGAATTATGCAGCACATAGAGCGCGCAGGCGTGCACAGCGGAGACTCGATTGCCGTTTATCCGCCATATAACTTAAGCGATGCAATGCTAAAAAAAGTTGTGGATATTTCGACTAAGCTTGCAATTTCGTTAAAGACGAAGGGATTAATAAACATTCAGTATCTAATTTACAGAAACGAACTTTACGTAATAGAGGTGAATCCGAGAGCTTCGAGAACTATTCCTTATATTTCTAAGGTTACAGGCGTGCCTATGGTTGACCTTGCAACTAAAATTTTGATGGGCGCGAAGCTTAAAAGGCTTGGTTACGGCACGGGACTTTACCCCGCTTCGCCGTACGTTGCGGTAAAAGTGCCGGTATTCTCGTTTGAAAAATTGAACGACGTCAACTCTCAATTGGGTCCCGAAATGAAGTCTACGGGCGAGGTTTTGGGAATCGGCAAAACGATTGAGGAGGCACTTTATAAGGGGCTTGTTTCTGCAGGGTTTAATATGCGGACTTCTACGAAAAACCGCCCTGCTGGAATTTACTTTACCATAAACGACCAAGATAAATTCGAAATAGTAAACATTGTTAAAAAGTTTGCCGATTTGGGGCTGAATCTTTATGCAACCAAGGGCACGGCAAACGTAATACAAAGTTTAGGGCTTGAATGCACGGAGGTTGCAAGACTCTCTTCAAATGAAGAAATTTTTAAACTGATGGACGACGGAAAGATAGATTACGTAGTTTATACTGGTAAAACTGACGTTGAATCCATTTCCAACTATATAAGTCTGCATCACCATGCTATTTTGCTTGGAATCACGGTATTGACGTCGCTTGATACCGCTAATGCGCTTGCGGATTGCATTGCTGGGCGGTATAATCAGTTTAATACCGAACTTGTGGATATAAACAATCTCAGAAAGGAAAAGCTTAAACTTAAATTTTCGAAGATGCACAGTTGCGGGAACGATTACATTTTCTTCAACAATATGGACGGTGCAATAACCTGTCCTGAATCGCTTGCGATTAATTTTGCCGACAGGCATTACGCGATAGGCGGCGACGGCGTAGTTATGATTGAAAAATCGAGCGCTGGCGCGGCTAAGGTTAACGTATATAACCGCGACGGAAGTCTTGCGGGGCTTGCGGCAAACCCCATAAGGTGCGTTGCAAAATATCTTTTTGACAACGGCTATTCGGGCGGGGAGATGAGCATAGAAACGTGTTGCGGCATGAGAAAGTTGAGCGTAAGCTCGTTTAATGGAAAGGCTAGCTCGGTTTCGGTTAATTTAGGCAAGCCTGAAACAGACAAGAGTGCAAAAAAGATTGTTTACGGCGGACAAGAATTAAACGCTTATTACGTAAACGTGGGGAATCCGCATTGCGTAATCTTCTGTGACAAGGTAGAAAGCGTTGATATTGACGTGCTTGGACAGGCTGTTGCCGAATCGAATTTATTCCCGCAAGGCGTATTTGTTGAGTGCGTGCGTGTGGTTAACCGCGTAACTGTTAAAATGCGCGTTTGGGAGAAGGGCAACGGCGAAACTTGGGCGTGCGGCACTGCTGCCGCGGCGACGGCGGTTGCCTCGATAGTTAACGGTTTTTGCGCATACGGTGAAATTATTACCGTCAAATTAAAGGGCGGCGATTTATTTGTTAAGTATGAAAATGACGGTGATATCGAACTTGACGGAACGGTTAAGCTGTCGTTTGAGGGGTCAATCGAAATTTAATGATTTATTTTGATAATGCGGCTACTACAAAACCCGACGGGGAATGTTTGAAACGGGCCGAAAAATATTTATATAACGATTTTTATAATCCTTCCGCGCTATATGTGGAAGGTTATAATATTAATCTGGAATTGCGCGAGGCGAGGAAGAATATTTTGTCGGATATTGCAGATTCCGAAAAATTCGAGCTTGTGTTTACCTCGTGCGGGACTGAAGCCGACAATATGGCGGTTTTAGGCGGTGGGCGACGAGGGAACGTTGTAACAACTGCCGGCGAACATTCGGCGGTGTTTTCTGCGGTAAACGAGCTGAAACAAAGGGGCTTGGAAGTGCGTTTAGCAAATCTTAACCCCGACGGAAGCGTGAATTTGGAGCATCTATTAAGCCTTGTTGACGGAAAAACTTCCTTGGTTTCGGTTATTCACGTGAATAACGAGACTGGCGCGGTGAACGACATTGTTAATATATCGGCGGCGGTAAAGGCAAAAAATGCGTATGCATTGTTTCATTCGGACGGTGTGCAGGCATTTGGGAAAATTCCATTTAAACTGACTGGAAATATTGATATGTATTCGGTTAGCGCACATAAAATAGGCGGAATTAAAGGGTGCGGGGCATTGATTAAGCGTAAAAATCTTGTAATTAAGCCACAAATTTTTGGCGGCGGACAGGAAAAAGGGCTTAGAAGCGGTACTGAAAATGTGTTCGGAATTAAAATTTTCGAGTATGCGGCGGCAAAAAAATGCGCGGCAATCAATGAAAATTATGTAAAGGCTTCAAAAATCAAGTCCGCTTTTCTGGGCGGACTTGATAGCGGACTTTTTACGGTTATTTCTGGTGAAAATTCATCGCCGTATATAGTTTGTTTGGCGGCGGACGGCGTGCGCGGGGAAACTGTTTTGCACGAGGCGAACGATGCTGGACTTATTATAGGAACGGGCTCGGCGTGCTCTTCAAATGAGAAAAAGAGATTTTCGAGGACGATTTTGGCTTGCGGAATAGATGAAAACCTAGCGGACGGCGTGTTAAGAATCAGCTTTTCTCCTGAAAACAGTGTGGAAGAGGCCGAAAGTGCGGCAAAGCTTTTGAACAAAATCGTGAGCAACAGAAAGAGGATTATGGCGTAAATATGGAAAAGGTAATTATAATCAGGTATTCCGAAATTCATTTAAAGGGCAAGAACCGCGGTTATTTCGAGCGGGCTTTTTTAGTAAACCTTGAAAAGTCGCTTAAAGGATATAAGCACGAAATTAAAAGACAGAGCGGCAGATATTTAATTGAAAACTTTAATGAAAGCGAAGTTGATGAAATTTCGGACAGAATTAAACGCGTTTTCGGCGTTCATTCTTACAGCGTGGCTTTAAAAGTTAAGTCAAATATGGATGAAATTTTTAGGGCTGCGAAAAAAGTTTGCTTTGAGCACGGTAGTTTTAAGGTGAATACGCATCGCGCAGATAAGACTTTTTGCTTAAATTCAATGCAGATTAGTGCGGAAATAGGCGGGAAGTTGCTTTCGGAATTTAAAAATATAGAAGTTGACGTGCACAACCCTGATTTTGTAATTAACATCGATATCAGGGAAAACGGTACGGCGCTTGCGTTTAACGAATTTTTTAAAGGCGCAGGCGGTATGCCTGTGGGAACTTCAGGTAAAGGACTTTTGCTGATTTCGGGAGGAATTGACAGCCCGGTGGCGGGGCATATGATAGCAAAGCGCGGAATGGTTGTGGACTGTATTCACTTCCATAGTTATCCTTACACTAACGCTCAGGCAAGAGACAAGGTTGTGGAGCTTTCAAAGGTGCTATCAAAATACACTTGCGGATTGAGGTTGAACATTGTTTCGGTAACTCATATTCAGGAAGAAATCCATAAAAAGTGCAACGGCGAGTATATGGTTACGCTTTTGCGGCGGTTTATGTTCCGTATTGCGGAAAGAATTGCCTTAAAAACTGGCGCACAGTGCTTAATAACCGGTGAGAGTTTGGGGCAGGTTGCAAGCCAGACTATAGAGGGGATGACGTCATCTAATAGCGTGGTAGAAAAACTGCCCGTTTTAAGACCGCTGTGCGGGTTCGATAAGGATGAAATAATCGAGAGGAGCCGCGGTATGGGTGCATACGAAATATCCATTCAGCCGTATGAAGACTGCTGCACTGTATTTTTGCCTAAACATCCCGTAATTAAACCGCAACTATCGGCGGTTGTAGAGGAAGAGAATAAACTTAACGTTAAAGAACTTTTGGAAGAGGCTTTGAACGGAGTAGAGGTTTTACATTTATAAATCGAACCAATCTTTTTTTACGATATCGGGGGCTTCTTCCTGAGGTGAAGAGCCGCTGTTGTTAAAATTTATCGACGGCAGGGAAATTTCCTTGCCGTATATTTTATTTTCACCGCATTTATAGTAGGGCGTAACAGAATAAACGTGATTACCGTTTGGCGGTGTATCAGCAAAGATTTTATCGATTTTGCCCTCAAAAATAACCTTATTATTGCGTTTTATAATATATTCATAGTACTTTGCGTGACATAACTCAATATTTATGCCACTTTCGGTTACCGTAAGCGCGGGTGTTTGTATGACGGGAGATGAAAATCTGGTTGATGTTTCCTTCGGCTCGTTTCCGGACAAGACGCGCATTGTTAAGCGGTTGTATTTTGGAGATGCGGGGTCGGAGAGCATAACTTTGTTGTTGTCGTAATACTCATCGGCGTCAATTGATATTTCGTTTGTTCCCCCTGTAACGTTAAGATTTTCGGGAGAATGTGAGGAATACAGATAGTCCGTGATTTCTTTAATTAAATTGCAGCATGCACCGCCGCCGGTTACCGAAAGTTTTTTATTGTTTTTGTCGCCTAGCCAAACTCCTATGGTGTGCTCTGATGTGTAACTTATTGCGTAAGCGTCGGTGTTGCCGTCTTCGTTTCCGCACGTTCCCGTTTTTGAAGCAATATCAAATTGATAGTTTTTGAGCTTTTTGGCTGTTCCGCTTTTAGAAGTTTCCAAAAGCATGCTGTTCATCAATGAACTTGCTCCCTCGGAAAATACTCTGTTTTTGTATCCGTCGTTTTTGTAAATAGTTTTGCCGTCATTTGTGGTTATTTCCTTTATGAAGCGCGAGCGGTAATAAAAGCCGCCCGAAGGGAAAACGGAATAGCAGTCGGCAAGCGTATGCAGGTTTAAGCCGTATTTCATGCCTCCCAGTGCCAGTGAGAGGTTTTTTTCGTCGTTTTCAAGCTTGATTCCCATTCTTGAAAGGTACTTTTCGGAATTCTGAACGGTTAACGCATTTAAAGTTTTAACCGCAGGTATATTGTAGCTGTGTGAAAGTGAATCGGTTACCGAAACGTAGCCGTGATATTTTTTATCATAATTTTCCGGCGAGTAGCCCCCGTAACTTATTTTTTCATCTAAAATTTTTGTGAACGGACTTATGAGTTTTTCGTCTATGGCTGGCGCATATACAGCGAGCGGCTTAATGGTTGACCCGGGTTGGCGCTTTGCTCCGTTTATTGTTGACTTGTAGGCGCTTACGCTGCCCTGTGAGGTTATTATTACCGAGTTGTCGGTTTCAAAGGCTAAATTTTCTATTTTTGACTGTAGGTCTGGCTTTAAATAAGTTTTGATTATACAGCCGTTCAGTCCGTATAGCGGCAAATTCGTTTCTTCCAGTTCATCAAAAACAGCGTTTAAATAATCGTAATTTTTTTCGCCGGCAACGGGCTTATGTGCGTTTAGTGGTTCTTTTACCGCCTTGCCGTATGCGTTTTCATCAATGTAGTTGCAGGTTAGCATTGCTTTTAAAACGGTATTTCGGCGATTTAAGCTTTTTTCGGGGTTTTTGAAAGGTGAAAAATTGTTGGGTGAGGTTAAAAGTCCGACAAGCGTGGCGCTTTCTGTTAAATTCAATTCTTCGGCGCGTTTATCAAAATAAAATTGTGCGGCGCTTTGCAAACCATAGCAATTGTGACCGAAATAAATGGTGTTTAAATACATTTCCAGAATTTCGTCCTTAGAGTAGCGTCTTTCGAGTTGCTTGGTAAGTTTAATTTCGTTTAATTTTCTTTTTATCGTCTTATCCTGTGAAAGGTGAGTGTTTTTTATCAGCTGTTGGCTAATGGTGGAAGCTCCCTCTTTAAATGAACCCGCGGCGATATTTTTGAAAAGCGCTTTTACCATACGCTTGTAATTTAAGCCGTTGTGCGAGTAGAAAGTTCTGTCCTCGGAGGCTATGAATGCGTTTTTGGTGTAATCGTGAAGATTTTCGAGTTTAACGCTCTTGTTTTTGCTTGAAAGCGAAGCGTTAACGACTTCGTTGCCGTTGTCGTCGATTATTATAATGCTCTGGTCGGGATTAATTAATTTGCTTTCATTGAGTTTTGCGTCCTTAGTTATTATGAAGAACGCGGCAAAAGCCGTAGCGGTAAACGCGGTTATACACAGCAATATTAAAAGTGAAAATTTTAA
Organism: uncultured Christensenella sp.; assembly: GCA_910586065.1. GTDB lineage: Bacteria > Bacillota > Clostridia > Christensenellales > Borkfalkiaceae > Coproplasma. The sequence goes on from CAJUGI010000001.1 coordinate 517,810, forward strand.
AAATTTAGTCATTAAACTTAGTATTGATAAAATTAAAATATTGTTGCAAAACAATTGAAAAAATTTGTAAAAAATTATATAATATTGTATATGCCTAAATATTTTTACATAACAACGTACGGTTGTCAGATGAACGTACACGAATCGGAAAAAATTGCCGGGATACTCTCGGAGCTTGGTTTTGAACCCTGTAACGATATTAACGACAGTGATATTGCCGTTTTTAACACCTGCTGTATACGCGAAAACGCCGAAAATCACGCTTACGGCAATATAGGTATGCTTAAAAAATTAAAGGAAAAGAATAAAAATCTGATAATTGCGGTTGGCGGGTGCCTTACACAGCAGATGGGCAAAGCCGACGTTTTGCATAAAAAATTTCCTTATGTTGATATAATTTTCGGAACGCACAATTTGGGCAACTTAAAACAGCTTATTTTAAAAAAGCAAAACCAAAAGAAAGCTGTTATCGAGATAGAAGACAGCGAGGGAAAGATTTGTGAAAACGAAAGACCTTTAAGGACAAGTTATCCCAACGCATGGCTTAACATAACATACGGTTGCAATAATTTCTGCAGTTATTGTATAGTGCCGTATGTGCGCGGACGAGAGCGCAGCAGACGCTCGGAGGACATAATTAAAGAGGCGGAAGAACTGGTAGCGTCCGGTTATAAGGAAATTACGCTTTTGGGACAGAACGTTAATTCGTTTGCAAACGGTACGGACGACATTTCTTTTCCCGAACTTTTAAATAGAATTGCTGCGATTGACGGAAAATTCCGCTTGCGTTTTATGACTAGCCATCCTAAAGATTTTTCGGAGGAGTTGGCTAAGGCGATTGCGGCAAGCGACAAGATTTGCAAAGCCGTGCATTTGCCGGTGCAGAGCGGCTCTAACGCTGTTTTAAAGGCAATGAACAGAAAGTACACCGCCGAGGACTATCTCAAAAAGGTTGAAATTTTAAGGCGATACGTACCCGATTGCGCTATTACGACAGACTTAATCGTAGGTTTTCCCAATGAAACCGACGAAGACTTTGAAGATACTTTAAAACTTGTAAAACAGGTTGGGTTTGCTTCGGCTTTTACATTCGTTTACTCCAGGCGCGAGGGGACCGTTGCGGCTAATATGGACGGGCAGATTCCCGAAGATGTTTCAAAGTCGAGAATTATGAAACTAATCGAGCTTGTAAACTCGCTTACGCGCGAACAGACGGTTAAATACGCGGGCAAGTCGGTTGAAATTCTGTGCGAGGATTTCGATAAAAAGAGGGGACTGTATTTGGGGCGCGACGAATACGGCAGAATGGCTTATTTCCCTTCGGATAAAAACGTTATCGGAGAGTTCGTAAACGTAAAAATAAACTCGGCGAACGGAGTTTCGCTTACCGGCGAAAAGGTGGATTAAAATGGCTCTTTCACAAATGATGCAACATTTCTTTTCTGTAAAGGAAAAGTATAAAGACTGTATTATTTTTTACCGCTTGGGCGACTTTTACGAGATGTTTTTTGATGACGCCGTAAAGGCGTCGAAACTTCTGGATTTAACGCTTACCGGCAGGGACTGCGGACTTGAACAGCGCGCGCCGATGTGCGGCGTGCCGTATCACGCAGTGAATGCTTACATACAAAAACTTGTTTCATGCGGTGAAAAAGTTGCAATTTGCGAACAGGTAGAGGACCCAGCGACAGCGAAAGGAATGGTTGCGCGCGAGGTGGTAAAAGTTGTTACAGCCGGCACGCTTGCCGCGGATTCGCTTGACGAAAAGACTAACAATTTTATTTGTTGCGCGGCGAAAATAGGCGATACAATTGCATTAAGTTGGGCGGATATCACTACCGGAGAATTGACTTCAACCGAATTTTACGGTGAAGACGGTTTGAAAAAATGTGTGGCAATGATGATTAAACTCGAAGTTAAAGAGATAATCTGCAACGATGAGATGTTGTTTGCCGCAAAAGATTTGCCTGAAGTTTCCCGCGGGATTCTTCCGCGGTTTTCAAGTTATCCTGATTACGCTTTCGGTTATTCGTCGGCCGAAAGAACTCTGTTGGAGCAATTTAACGTTAAAACGCTGTCAGCGTTCGCGGTTGCGGGAAAAAACGCTGCGGTTTCTTCAACCGGCGCGCTCATAGATTATCTGAAAGAGACCCAGATGCATGCGCTTAAAAATATCGATACGGTGAAATACGTCTTTAACGATAGATTTATGCAGCTTGATTCGACGGCTATAAGAAATCTGGAAATAGTAAAGACTTTGGGTGACGGCGGAAAATACGGCTCGCTTTTATGGCTTCTGGATAAAACGAATACCGCTATGGGCGCGAGAATGTTACATTCTGCGGTTATGAATCCGATGTATGATAAAGAGGCGATAATTTACAGGTTGGACGGAGTGGACGAGTTGTTTGACGCCACCGTGGTGAGGCTTGGAATTGCCGAACTTTTAAAGGAAATTAAAGATATTGAACGTATCGCGGGAAAGATAAGCGGGGGGACGGTTTTACCGAGAGATTGTCTTGCGCTTGCCCGCTCGCTTTCTGTAATACCGAATATAAAGTTCAATTTGTCCGGATTTAATTCTAAAATTCTTAACGATGTCAGTAACGGGCTTTTCGATATGGGCGATATTGTTTCGCTTATTGATAATGCGATTTCTGTTACGCCCCCTGCAAATATGAAGGACGGCGGATATATTAAAGACGGATATAGCAATCAGCTTGACGAATTGAGAAACATAAAGAAAAACGGCAAGCAGGTTATTTTGGATATCGAATCGCGCGAGCGTGATAAAACCGGCATAAGAAATTTAAGAATTAGTTATAACCGCGTTTTCGGCTATTATATTGAAGTTACCAAATCGTATGTTGACAAAGTTCCTCTTGAATACCAGCGCAGACAGACTTTGACAAACGCTGAGAGATTTATAACAAACGAGCTTAAAGAACTTGAAGAAAAGATAATGTCCAGCGAGGCGCTTGCGCTTCAGTTGGAGGCGGAGATTTATAACAGGGTAAAAGCCGTGTTGTTTGACAATATTGAAAAATTCAAGAGTATTTCTTCTTGTATAGCGCTTTTGGATATGCTGGTTTCGTTTGCCGACATTGCAAAGACGAATAAATATGTCCGCCCTGAAATAGTGTCGTCTGAATTTCCTCTTGAAATAAAAGACGGACGCCATCCCGTTGTGGAAGTTATTTCAAAAGAGAGGTTTATTCCCAATGACGTGCTTTTAGACGAAGCCAATAACCGTACGGCAATAATAACGGGTCCGAATATGGCGGGTAAAAGTACGTATATGCGTCAAACGGCGATAATTGTAATTATGGCGCATATCGGTTGTTTTGTGCCGGCAAAATCTGCAAAAATTCCGCTGATTGACAGAGTGTTCACGCGCGTGGGGGCAAGTGACAATCTAATATCCGACCAAAGCACTTTTATGGTTGAGATGCTGGAAGTTGCAACAATAATACAGAACGCTACGAAAAACAGTCTGCTTATACTGGACGAAGTCGGCAGGGGAACATCCACATACGACGGTTTAAGCATTGCCTGGGCGGTTATTGAACATTTGAATATGGTAATCGGGGCAAAAACAATGTTTGCGACGCATTATCATGAACTAACCGAACTTGAGAATAAGCTGGAGGGCGTAAAAAATTATAAAATCGCCGTTAAGGAAATAAACGGCGGAGTGGTCTTTTTGAGAAAGATTATGCGGGGAGGCGCAAACCGCAGCTTCGGTATAGAAGTGGCGGCGCTTGCCGGAATACCTGCTGAAGTTACCGAAAGGGCAAAAAAGATTTTAAAACTTGTGGAACGCGGCGGCGTGACGTGTTCGACGCCCGAAGATAGTGACGGGGAAGAACGTTCGCAGTCAGAAATTGAAAAGATTCTGAGTGAAGTGGATTTAAATAATATCTCTCCCATGCAGGCGTTTCTGCTTGTTTCTGACCTTGTAGAAAAGGTGAAAAGATGAGAAAAATAAATATTCTTACTAAAAATGTATACAACCGGATTGCGGCGGGCGAGGTTGTTGACAGACCTTATTCCGCAGTTAAGGAACTAATTGAAAACAGCCTTGACGCGAAAGCTACCGAAATTGAAATTTATGTGGAGCGGGGCGGTAAACAGCTGATTAAAGTTGTTGATAACGGCACCGGTATTGAACGCGACGATTTGCGCGCCGCCTTTTTACCGCACGCGACAAGTAAAATCTCTGCGGCAGAAGATTTGGATAACATACTCACGCTTGGTTTCAGAGGCGAGGCGCTTGCGAGCATTTCTGCAATTTCAAAGGTTGAATTAAAATCTGTAACCGAAGGGAACTCTGCTTATAAAATTTCTTGCGAAGACGGCAAAATCGGTGAAATTACGCCGGCTGCACTTGAAAAAGGTACGGAAATAACCGTCAGAGATTTGTTTTACAATACGCCCGTCCGTGCAAAATTTATGAAGACGGATAAAAAGGAAGAAGCGGATATTACTGCGTTTGTTACAAGGTATATTTTAGGTAATCCTGAGGTTTCTTTTAAATATTATACGGACGGTAAACTCTTTTTGCAGTCTTTTGGCGGCGGATTGGGCGAAGCTATGGCGCAGGTTTACGGTGCCAAAATTTTATCCGAATGTTTCATGATAGACGCATCCAGAAACGGCGTTCAATTGTATGGATTTATAGGCAATCAGAATTTTTTTAAGCCCACAAAAACTTATCAGAGCATATTTCTTAACGGCAGATATATCGTCAATAATACAATAAGCACTGCCGTTACACAGGCTTATGCAAGTTATATGATGAAAAGACAGTTTCCGTTTTACGTGCTGTTTGTCAATGTGTCGCACGATATCGTGGATGTAAACGTACACCCTAGTAAAGCCGACGTGCGTTTTGTTGATAATAAATTTATTTTCGGTAACGTTTATTCGGTTATTTCGTCCGTTTTGGATGGAACGGCTTCCGCGGCAGAATTTGTTGTCGGCGGCGTTCCGGCGGTTAAGTCTTCTTTGGGAGGAGTCGGTAATAATACTTTTAGCAACGATAAAGCAGGCAAGCCTGAAGACAATAAAACGGATAACGATATTATACATAAGCTTATTGAAAAGTATAAACCTGAAATGAAAGTGGATACGTCAAATAGATATACTGTAAAAACTGTCGGAGACGAAATAGCCGTAACGAATAATGAAAACGGTACCGGATTCGATATCTTAAAAGATTTGCCGCTAGAAAATTTAATACCTAAGCACATAGACAACGTTTTAAAAGTTACCGACGATACGATGTCTCCGTCTTTTGATGCCGCATATATTAACGGAAAACAGCAGTTTATTGATTATTCTATGTGTAAATATAAAGGCAATTTGTTTAATACGTATCTTTTATACGAATATAATGAGCGTGTTTATATGATTGACCAGCATGCGGCTCATGAGAGATTGATTTACGATAATCTTATGAAGCGGCTTGCGGAAAGAAAAATAGTAAAACAACCGTTACTTGTTCCTTATATATTTGAAACTAATCCGCAGGAAGAGCGCATTTTGGAAGAGAAGCTGTATGTTTTGCGTTCAATGGGGTTTGGTATAGAGCCGTTTGGTTTGGGGTCGTATAAAATAGACGAGGTGCCGGTTGATTTACAGGATATTAACGTTAAAGAATTTATCGGTGAAATTTTAGCCGATATAGAAGGTTTAAAGAATGCGGGACTTGAAGACGTTTTAAAGGACAAAATTGCAACATCCGCCTGCAAACATGCGGTTAAGGGCGGTATGCAATTGACAGACGGTGAAATTGACGCATTATTTAAAATGATAGACGGTAATATGGGACTAAAATGTCCGCACGGTCGTCCGGTATGCGTTGTTTTAACAAAACGCGAGATAGAAAAAATGTTTAAAAGGATTGTGTAATTTGAAAAAAATTGCTGTAATTTGCGGGGCTACGGCAACCGGAAAAACAGGACTTGCCGTTGATTTAGCTTTAAAACTCAATACGGAAATTATTTCCGCAGATTCGCAACTAATATATAAGGGGCTTAATATAGGAACCGCAAAACCGACCGAAAGCGAAATGCGAAATGTTAAACACCATATGATTGACGTTATAGAGCCGGATGAGAATTTCAGCGTAGGGGATTATGAGGAGAGAGCCGCGCCGATTTTGACTAATCTGCTTGATAGGGGTAAAGTTCCCGTTATTTGCGGCGGCACTGGGTTTTATATAAATTCGTTATTGTTCGATTTGGGCTACGGCAATACGGCGGCGGATGAGAGCATAAGAGAGAAATACGCCGAGTTTTTGGATAAGAACGGTAAAGACGCGCTGTTTGATAAGCTGAAAGAGGTTGACCCTGAAACGGCTGAAAAGCTACATCCGAATGACGTGAAGAGGGTTGTGCGCGCGTTGGAAATTTACGAAGTGAGCGGCAAGAAGAAATCACAGCAATGCGATAAAATGATTTCTAAGTTTGATTATATTGCCGTTGCGATAGATTATCCGCGGGAAGAGCTGTATGAGAGAATAAATAAACGCGTCAATGAAATGTTTGACTTGGGTTTAATTGAAGAAGTCAATGGTTTGCTTGCACGAGGAATTGATAAAAATTGCCAAAGCATGCAGGCGATTGGATATAAAGAAGTTCTTGAAGGTTTAAAAAATAAAGATAATCATAGTACTATGCGTGACACAATTAAGAAGAATACACGTCATTATGCCAAAAGACAGATTACTTTTTTTAAAAAATTTCCAAATATTGTTTGGATGAAACCGGAGAATGCCACAGCTGACAGAATATTGGAGCTTATTAATGGATAATTTGGAATTTATTGAAATTTGTGAAAAAAAGCTTGAAGATAAGTTTAGAGCAGTGGATGAAACCGCTTATTTTAATCAGGTTAAAGTTTTGAACGCATTTCGTGAAAATAACGTAGCGGTGAGGCACTTTTGCGGCACAACGGGTTACGGTTACGGCGACGAAGGGCGTGACGTTTTGGGGAAGTTGTATGCAACAAGTTTCGGTGCGGAAAGCGGAATAGTTTCTCCGCATCTTTTATCGGGAACGCACGCGCTGACGGTTGCGCTTTTCGGATTGTTGAGGCCGGACGATACTCTTTTTTGTATAAGCGGTATGCCTTACGACACTATTCGCGGCGTAATTTTCGGTGAAAACAGCGGTTCGTTAAAGGATTTCGGAGTTAAATTTTCGTATTGTGATTTTAATATTAACGGTAAATTCGATTACGAACTTATTAAAAAGAAATTCGACAATTCCGTTAAAGTCGTTTATATTCAGCGTTCGCGTGGGTATGAACTCAGGGATGCGTTTTCTTGTGAAGAAATAGGCGAAGCGTGCAAATTTATTCGTTCGCTGGGTTTTACGGGTTGCATTTTTGTTGATAACTGTTACGGTGAATTTGTTGAAAAGCGCGAGCCAACGGAAGCCGGTGCGGACGTTATAGCGGGTTCCCTCATTAAGAACGCGGGGGGCGGGCTTGCGCCGACTGGCGGGTATATCTGCGGCAAGGAAAAATATATCAATTTAATTGGAAAGAGGCTTACAGCTCCTTCGATTGGGCTTGAAGTCGGCTCTTACGAGGGCGGTTACCGCATATTTTATCAGGGGCTGTTTGCCGCACCGCATACGGTTTCGCAGGCGGTGAAGTGCAGTTTGTTAATAGGTCAGGCGATGGCGGAGCTGGGTTATGAGAACTTTCCCGCAATCAATAAAGTGCCGTACGATATAACGCGCGCAATTCAATTTGACAGCGCAGAAAAGATGGTTGATTTTATCCGCGAAGTGCAGTTCGCTTCGCCTGTGGACGGATTTGTAACTTGCGAGCCCTGGGCGATGCCCGGTTACGACGACGATATAATTATGGCGGCGGGCACCTTCGTTTCGGGCGCGAGCATAGAACTTTCCGCCGACGGACCGGTAAAACCGCCTTATATCGCCTACTTTCAGGGCGGATTAACTTACGAACACGGCAAATATACGCTGGAAAGAATTTTGTATAAGTTGAGGAAATAGTTATGTTTAATGTCCTTTTGATAATATTGGGCATATTTGGCGGAGTGCTCGTTACCGTTTCGCTGACAGTGCTTTTGCCGGTTGGCATAAAAACAGTAAATTGCCGCTGATTACGGTTGATGCTTTCGTACAATCAAAAAGACGCGGTATAACTTGTATTGAAAAATGATTAAGGAAAACTATGAAAAATAAAAAAATAAAAATTTTATGTGCGGTTATTTCGCTTGTTTCACTGCTTGCGGTTGTGCCCGTGATGTTTGACTTTTTTAAAACCGAATTGACTGATGTTTGGGGAGATTCGTACGGGTATTCAAGTTTGGCGGGCTATCGGATTTATACTGATACCGACATAAATATCGTCTTGGGCGTTTTCGGGCTTTTGGCAATGTTGTGGGATTTGGCGTTCGGCGCATATGCAATAATCGACGGTAAATACAAAAATCTGTTGTGGCGCATAATCCGTTACGGTTACTTTTATGGCATTGTAATTGGGCTTTTAAACTTTGCTTTTATAGTAAGTTATTATTGCTATTACGGTTGTTGCGCAGGGTCGGTTATATTTTTAATTTTAACCGCAGCGGTGATTGCGTTAAAATTCGTTATGATTTTTGCAAAACCCGAAGAGCCGAAAGATTTTTCCGAAAACTTCGGCAGTGAATCTGAACGTGAGGAAGTTAAATGATTTGTGAAATACGCGCGTGGAGACTTGACGACGCGGAAGCTTTGGCGAGGCTTTTGAATAATAAAAAAATTTTGGATAATCTGCGCGACGGGTTGCCTTATCCTTATACTGCGGGTGACGCAAGGGATTATATAACCGCTATGCTTGGTGCGGATATAAATTCGGTTTTTGCGTTTGCCGTGGTTTATAGCGGCGAAGTCGTTGGGAGTATCGGAATTTTCAGACGGGAAAATATACATTCAAAAACGGCGGAGTTGGGCTATTATATCGGTGAAAGCTTTTGGAATAAAGGAATTGCAACAAAGGCGGTTACGCTTGCCTGCGATTACATTTTTGAAAACAGCGATATTATAAGAATTTTTGCCGAACCCTTTGCTCGTAATAAAGCTTCTTGTCGAGTGCTTGAAAAAGCAGGCTTTGTTTATGAGGGAACTCTCCGTGCAAACGCGGTTAAAAACGGCGTTGTTGAAGATATGAAAATATATGCAGTTATTAAGTAAATTGCGGTTTGTGAAAAACTGCATAAAAAAGGATAAATAAGTGTACAGAAATCGATATAAAGGGACCGATTATATAGAAAAGTTTCCTAAATCTAAAAAAATGGATAAATGAATGCCGTTGTTGCCATAAAGAGGGATATGCTCCTGATATGCTCGAGCATTATCGGAGATGAGTCTTCAATGGCGGCAGGGCAAATAAGGAAGCTGTTTTCCCCGCTAATTATTAATAGTGACGGCTTATGTGAAGTTTGTGAAAAACCGAATAAAAAAGGATAAAAAGCCGCCGAGCGAAATCGCTCGGCGGTTTTTTTCTTATAGTGTTAAATTAATACATTCCGCCCATGTCGGGGTTGCTGCCCATCGTGGGTGCGGGGGGCGTGGGAATGTCGGTTACAATGCTTTCGGTGGTCAAAAGCGTAGCCGCAACACTTGCCGCATTCTGCAAAACGGAGCGGGAAACCTTTGTGGGGTCAATTATTCCGCTTGCAACCATGTCGGTATAAACGTTTTTGAGCGCGTCGAAACCATAGTTGGGCTTTTTGCTGGCAAGAATGTTGTTTACGACAACCGAACCGTCGAAACCTGCATTTTTAGCTATCTGGCGAACGGGTTCTTCGATTGCTTTCATAACTATCGCCGCACCCGTCTTTTCGTCGCCGTGGAGGGAGCTAACAAGCTTTTTAAGTTCGGGAATTGCGGAAAGAAGAGCGGTGCCGCCTCCGGGAACAATGCCTTCTTCAACAGCCGCGCGGGTTGCCGCAAGCGCGTCTTCGATGCGGAGTTTCTTTTCCTTCATTTCAACTTCGGTTGCCGCGCCAACGTTTATAACCGCAACGCCGCCTGCAAGCTTTGCAAGCCTTTCCTGTAATTTTTCTCTGTCGTAGTCGGAGGTTGTTTCGGCAATCTGGGCCTTGATGGAAGAAACACGCGATTTAATATCTTCTGCTGTACCGGCGCCGTCAATAATGGTGGTGTTGTCTTTATCAACTTTAACCTGAGCCGCTCTGCCAAGCATATCTGTTGTTACATCTTTAAATTCATAACCCAAATCGGAAGAAATTACCGTGCCGCCAGTGAGAATTGCTATGTCTTCGAGCATTGCTTTCCTTCTGTCGCCGAAACCGGGTGCTTTGACAGCGACGCAGTTTAATACGCCCTTCAATTTGTTGACTATCAAAGCGGCGAGCGCATCGCCTTCAACGTCTTCGGCGATAATTAACAGTCTTGCGCCCTGTTGAGCAATCGGCTCGATTACGGGAAGAATTTCCTGCAGGGCGGAAATCTTTTTGTCGGTAATTAAAATGTAGGGGTTGTCTAAAACTGCTTCCATTTTTTCGGTGTTGGTTACCATGTAAGCGGAAGCGTAGCCCCTGTCAAACTGCATACCTTCTACGGTTGTGAGTTCGGTTGCCATGGTTTTGCCTTCTTCAACGGTTATAACGCCGTCTTTACCAACGATTTCCATTGCGTTGGATATGAGTTCGCCTATCTTTTCGTCGCCTGCGGAAATGGAGGCAACCTGCTGTATGCCGAGCTTATTTTCTACCGGTTTTGAAATTGATTTAACTTTTGCTACGGCGGTATCTACCGCGGTTGAAATACCTTTTTTAAGTATCATGGGATTTGCGCCTGCGGCAAGGTTTTTCAATCCTTCCTTAACGATTGCCTGGGCAAGAACTACGGCGGTGGTGGTGCCGTCGCCTGCAACGTCGTTCGTTTTTGTTGATACTTCTTTTACAAGCTGTGCGCCCATATTTTCGAAAGGGTCTTCCAGTTCGATTTCTTTAGCAATTGTGACGCCGTCGTTCGTAATGAGGGGAGCGCCGAATTTTTTATCTAAAACTACGTTTCTGCCCTTAGGACCAAGAGTAATTTTAACTGTGTCGGCAACTATGTTTACGCCGTTTTCAAGAGCTTTTCTAGCTTCGTCGCCGTATTTAATCTGTTTAGCCATAAAATTTAATCTCCTTTATTATTCGACTATTGCCAGAATATCGCTCTGGCGGATAATGGTGTATTCTTTATCATCGATTTTAACTTCGGTGCCGCTGTACTTTGAAAGCAGAACTTTGTCACCGACTTTTACCTGCATTTTAACTTCTTTGCCGTCGATTACGCCGCCGGGACCTACCGCTACTACAATGCAGGTTGCGGGTTTTTCCTGAGATGCGGCGGTGAGATAAAGTCCTGATTTGGTCTTTTCTTCGGCCTTTACGCCTTCTACGACTACCTTATCAAATAAGGGTTTGATTGTCATAAATGAACCTCCAAAATAATTTGCTTTTTTATTACAAATATTTTATAAACTTGGAAAAATAAACTTAAACACTTTAAGGTAAAAAATTGCAATTTTGTAAAATATATGCTAACATTATAATATAAAAATTTTCGGGTGGAGATATGGACAAGTGGGATAAAAGATTTATGGATATGGCTGTGCAAATCGGCGGGTGGTCGAGCTGTTATCAGGAAAACCGTCACATAGGAGCGATTATTGTTAAAAATAAGCGCGTAATCGCCACGGGCTATAACGGCGCGCCGCAGGGAATTAAAAGCTGCGTCGACAAAAAAGAGTGTTTGAGAAAGAAAATGAATATAGAAAGCGGTACACGGCACGAGTTTTGCTACGCTGTGCACGCCGAGCAAAATGCGATTATTCAGGCGGCGCGGGTTGGTTGCAGTGTTGAAGGCTGCACGCTTTACTGCACTCACCAGCCGTGCGTTATCTGCGCGAAAATCATAATTAATTCTGGCATTTCCCGCGTGGTCTACAAGGAGGGCTATCCCGACGAATTTTCGTTAAAGCTCTTCGACGAGGCCGGCGTTAAGCTTGAAAAATATTTTGAGTAGTAAATTATGAAAAAGTTTTTTGCGGTTTTTTTGTTTGCAGTATGAACCCTTTGCGCTGTTTTAGTCGGGGTGTGCGCCCGATAATTACCTCGGGCTGAACTTCGGAAAATATTATCTTGAAAATTCCGAAGATGTTTATATTAAAATAAAAGCCGACAATCAAGCTGTTTTACACAATTTGGATTTTTCGGATTTTAATCCCGAAGAATATTGGGGTGGGTCACAAGAATGGGAAAGATTTCCCCTTACTATGACGACGCAAGAAATTTCTGAATATCTAGAGGGGAAAAGAGATTATATTTTTTCTAATAAGACAAATTATTTGGCATTTGTGGTAAATGAAAGTAATTTTGTTGTTTCTTTTAAGTACAACGGCACAAACGAACTGAAATCGAACTACAGCGACGACGTTTATATTTTAAGAAAATAAGGAGTTTTAAAATGCAAAATCCTATCGTAACTTTTGAAATGGAGGACGGCGGAATTATAAAAGCCGAGCTCTATCCCGAAAAGGCGCCGAATACGGTGAATAACTTTATCTCGCTCGTTAAAAGCGGGTTTTACGACGGCTTAATTTTTCACCGCGTGATTGCGGGCTTTATGATTCAGGGCGGCGACCCCGCCGGCGTGGGTACGGGCGGTCCTGGCTATTCCATAAAGGGCGAGTTTGCCTTGAACGGTTTTAAGCAGAACGATATCAAGCATTTACGCGGCGTTTTATCTATGGCACGCGCAATGAACCCCAATTCCGCCGGCTCGCAGTTTTTCATTATGCACCAAAACGCGGCGCACCTTGACGGGCAGTATGCGGCTTTCGGGAAGGTTATCGGGGGAATGGAAACTGTGGATAAAATCGCGTCCGTTAAAACCGACTGGAACGACAAGCCTGTTAAACCGCAGACGATGAAAAGGGTTACGGTTGAAACTTTCGGCGCCGATTACGCCGCGCCCGTAAAATATTAATTATTTCAGGAGAAAATTATGGATAATTCCGTTTATCAGAATCCGCTTATTACAAGATACGCAAGCAAGGAAATGGCAAGCAACTTTTCTGACGAAAAGCGCTTTAAGCTTTGGAGAAAGCTGTGGATTGCGCTTGCCGAAAGCGAAATGGAAATGGGGCTTAATATAACCCCTGCGCAAATTGCCGAAATGAAAAAAAATGCGGATAATATCAATTTTGAAGTTGCAGAAAAATACGAGCGCGAGGTTCGCCACGACGTAATGGCGCATGTTAAGGCTTTCGGCGAGCAGGCGCCTTCGGCAAAGCCCATAATCCACCTTGGCGCGACGAGCTGTTTTGTAGACTGCAATTCCGAAGTTATGATACTTGCGGACGCGCTTGAAATAATAAAGGTTAAGCTTGTAAACGTGATGGACAAGCTCTCTAAGTTTGCACTTAAATATAAGGATTTGCCTACGCTCGGGTTTACGCATTTACAGCCCGCGCAACTTTCCACGGTTGGCAAACGCGCAACTTTATGGCTGCAGGACTTAACTATGGATTATAATAATCTCGTAAATCTGCAAAATTCCATAAAACTGCGCGGTGTAAAGGGCACGACCGGCACGCAGGCAAGCTTTATGGAGCTTTTTGAAGGTGACGAAAGCAAAGTTAAAGAGCTTGAGAAAAAAGTTGTGGCAAAGCTAGGTTACGACAAGGTTTACGGCGTTACGGGTCAGACTTATCCGAGAAAATTCGATTACAACGTTTTGTGCGTGCTTTCGCAAATTGCGCAGAGCGCATACAAGTTCTCAAACGATATCCGTATTTTGCAGAACATGAAGGAGATAGAAGAACCGTTTGAAAAGTCGCAAATAGGTTCTTCGGCAATGGCGTATAAACGCAACCCCATGCGTAGCGAAAGAATGGGCTCGCTTGCAAGGTTTGTAATTTCTCTGCCTATGAACAGTGCGATTACCGCGGGAACACAATGGTTTGAAAGAACGTTGGACGATTCGGCTAACAGGCGCATTGTTAACGCTCAGGCTTTCCTTGCGCTTGACGGTATTTTGAACATTTATTTAAACGTTTCCGAAAATTTAGTCGTTTACGACAAGATTATCGCTCGCCATATTGCGGCGGAATTGCCATTTATGGCGACGGAAAATATTATTATGGAGTGTGTAAAAGCGGGCGGCGACAGACAGGATTTGCATGAAAAAATAAGGGTGCTTTCCATGGAAGCCGGACGGCACGTTAAAGAAGAGGGCAAGGACAATAATTTAATCGAGCTTATTAAAAAAGATAAGTTGTTTGACGCCGTTCATGGAAAACTTGACGAAATTTTAGATGCAAGAAAATTCATTGGCAGAGCACCTTCGCAGGTTGTGGAATTTATTGACAACGAAGTTAAACCTATTTTAAAAGAAAACGCCGCTTGCCTCGGCGTAAGGGGCGACGTCAAAGTTTAAATTGTTGTAATAAGCGGCATGAAAAAAATCTTTTCGGTTTTGGTTTTCATTTTTTCGCTTGTTTGCGGAATATTAATATGCGGTTGCGCGGACACTGCTCCGACAGAATAGCGAAGAGCATTATTTTACCGTGACTTATTCTGCGAAAGAGGGCGGCTATATAGACGGGGAAACGACGCAGAAGGTAGAAAGCGGCAAAGACGGATTAACAGTAGTTGCCGTGCCTTATGACGGCTATGAATTCGTGAAATGGTCGGACGGAAGAACAGAAGCTACACGTCAGGACATAAATATAACGGCTGATATATCGGTTACCGCCGAATTTAAAGTAAAAATTGAAGAACAGACAAAAGAATATACGGTTACATATAAGGCAAATGAGGGTGGCACAATAACCGGTAACGTCAATCAAACAGTAAAAGAGGGTGAAAACGGAACGGAAGTAACCGCCGTACCTGATGACGGTTATGAATTCGTTAAATGGTCGGACGGAGTAACCGAAGCCACAAGGCAGGATAGAAACGTAATTAAAGATATCGTTGTAAAGGCAATATTCGAGAAGCAGACTTACAAGTTAACTTACGTTGCAAGTAATGGCGGCTACTTGCTTGGCAATGCAAATCAAATGGTTGCATACGGCGAAAACGGAACTAAAGTTATGGCAATACCGAACGACGGTTATAGATTTGTAAAGTGAAGCGACGGCGAAACGAAAGATACCCGCCAAGATACCGAAATTAATTCCGCTATATCCGTTACAGCGGAGTTCGAATTCTTGTTTGCCGGCGGAGAGGGTACGCAATTAAATCCTTATAAAATAGAAAACTATACACAGCTTTTGAATATGCGCTATTATCCTGACAAATCCTATGCGCTTAGCTGTGATTTGGATTTAAGCGGAATAAATCACGAGCCGATTTTTGACGCCAACGAATACTTTGAGGGTATGTTCTTCGGCAATAACAAAACCATAAAGAACCTAACCGTAGCGACCGAAAGCAATTTCCCGTCGCTGTTTGGAATGGTAATGGGCGGTTTTGTTGATAACTTAAACCTTGAAAACGTAAGCATAACTACAACAGATTTTAATACTATTGAAGCGGGTATGCAGTATTACGTTGGAGCATTAGCGGGATATTTTGCGGGTCGAATTGATAACATAAGTGTCAGCGGAAATGTAGTTGTTGACGGTTTAAGCTATGACGGCGTAGCCATTGGCGGACTTATCGGTTGGGTAAGTGGTAGTGTTAATGATTGTAACGTAGATATACAAATTAATGCTAAAAACGTATTTAGCATAAATACAAATAATATGAGTCTTCCATTTATATTTGGCGGTATGCTTGGCGTTGGTGATGCGGTTAAAATAAGAAACAGTCACTCTCAAGGCGAGATAAACGTAACGGAATGCTTTTGGTTTGAGGAAGGTAGTATAGGACAGATAAATAGATATACCGAAATCTATATCGGCGGACTGATTGGATATTGTTTTACATATTCAAACGGTGATGCAGAAATTGCGGACAGTATTACAAACATAACCATAAAGGGTGATAATCACTACAATGCAGGCGGATTTGTCGGGTATTTAGAAATTAATCAGAATACTTCAATGCTAATATCAAATTGTTCGGTTCTCGGCGATATAACAATAGGAGTGGTTGGCGGATTCATATGTAACGGTTATGCATATGGCGAATTACTTATTGAGAACTGCTATACAAACTGCGATATTACAGGGTATTCACGTGCGGCGGGATTTCTTAAAACTTATAGCGGAGCGACTGATAAATGCATTATTCGTAATTGCTATTCATTAAGCAATATAAAATCACATAATGTGTTTGATTCCGAAATTATTGTCGGTGAGGCATGGGGATTCGGTTATCAGATATCGGATGTAAACTTTGTAAATTGTTATAGCTCTGGTAATATATATAGCTACCGCGGAGGAGGTTTTATATGGTCTCTTGGTTTTGGTAAAATTTATGGCTGTTATTCTGATTGCAATATTACGTTGTTTGCGTCAACGGGAAGTAGTGTTTTTACATATAATTTGAGAGATACTGAGGTCGAAAATTGTTATTCAATAAGCAATGTTGTCTATGATTCTCAAACAAAGCATAATGCAATAAATATAATAGGTCATATATCAAATGGAAAAATTAATAACTTTTATTATGCGGGAAATTCTGTCGGGAACGTTATTCGTTTAATAGAAGATACAAAAATTAATAATTTCCATGTATTAAGGACTATAAGCACGGAAGATTTAATGGGTGAAGACCGTGGCGAAACTCCTTCGCCTGTTGATATTACTGCTTATGAAACTAAGGAAGAAATGTACTTTTTAGCAGATAGGCTTAACGAGGGGCAAACCGAAGTCTGGGTAAATCAAGATAATGATTTTCCTAAATTGAAATTTGAAATAGCAAATTAAAAAGCCCGTTCTTAACGAACAGGCTTTTGGCAGGGGAGACACGATTCGAACATGCAACCGACGGTTTTGGAGACCGCGACTCTACCGTTGAGCTACTCCCCTATGAAATTTACTTTAAAAATATAGCACGGTTGAAGTTTTTAGTCAACTGTTTTCGGAGATTTATTTATGAAAAAACAATATAAACTGGGCGTAATAGGTTGCGGCGGGGTTGCCGAAACTATTTTGAGAGCCGTGGTGCTTTCCGACTTTATACGCGAGAAAAAAATTATCGTCAGCGACATTGACGAAGAAAAATTAGACGCGGTGGACTATTTGGGAGTGAGAACTACTACAGACAATAAATTCGTTGCGCAAAACAGCGATTATTTGATTATTGCCGTAAAAACGCAGGATTTTGTCGCGGTTGCCCAAAGTTTGGAAGGTTATATTCCGGAAAAAGTTATTTCCGTAATCCCCGAAATGAAGAAAAACGCCGTTAAAAATGCACTTGGCGTGGGAATGATTAAGGTTGCAAGGTGCATACTGAATATGCCGTGCGTGATAGGCAGCGGCGCGATTGGGATTGATATGTCCGACTTTAACAAGAGTACGGACGATACTGATTTTATAAGTAATGTTTTTGACAGGTTGGGCACGGTTGTCAGCCTTGACGAAAGCAAGCTTGACGCAGTTGCCGGTATAAGCTTGAACGGTGCGGCGCAGGTTTTTATGGTCATCGACAGTTTAATAGACGCGGGTGTTAGACATGGGTTATCGAAGAGCGAGGCGAAGATTTTGGCGGTACAGACGGTTTTAGGCGGCGCGGAACTGGTTTCGCGTGAGGAACAGTCGCTTGAAGAACTTTTAATGACTGTTTGCAACAAGAACGCAGCGGCGCTTGAAACGGTTAAAATTTTGCAGAACGGCGGACTGAATAAGCTTGTCGGTGATGCGGTTGACGCGGGTATTAATAAGTTCAAAGAGCAGTCTTCAAAATGAAGAAAGTAATTTTATATACCGACGGCGCGTGTTCGGGTAACCCCGGAGTCGGCGGCTGGGGAGCCGTGTTGATGTTTAAAGGGGCGGAAAAGCGCATTTCGGGGGCGGAAGCCGAAACAACGAACAACAGAATGGAGATGACGGCGGTTATTGAAGGATTAAAGTGTCTTAAAGAACCGTGCGAAGTGGAAGTTTACAGCGATTCCGCCTATACCGTAAATGCGTTTAACGAGGGGTGGATATATTCCTGGGAGAAAAACGGTTTTAAAAAAGCCGATAATAAGCCCGTTTTAAACGAAGAACTCTGGCGTGAACTTTTAAGGCTTACGAGGGTGCATAATGTTACCTTTATTAAGGTTAAGGGGCATGCGGACAACGAATATAACAATCTTTGCGATAAGCTTGCCACTACTGCCGTTAAAAATTTTAAAGCCTGATAATAAATTTTTCAAAATTATATATAATATATAATGTTAATGAAACACGCAGAAGTTTTAAAACATTGTATAAACGTTTTGGCGGTCGTGCTTTTGAGTGCGATTGCCTTTCTTTTTACGGCATACGGTTTGTTGTATAAAAACGTTAATTTTATTATTAAGCATTTCGACCTGTTGTTCTGGCTGACGGCGGGTGTTTGCGCGGCGTTTATTGTAATAGGAATTGCTTTTTATGTTGCAAAAAAACGCTCTTTGTACCGTTTGGTAGTGTGCGCACTTGTCTTTTTTGACATGTTTGCGGTTATCTTTTTTGCTATGTGCGCAACTGGAATGATTGCAACCGTAAACAGTGTTGAAGCGTTGAGGGAATATATCAGCCGAGCAGGCGGAATGGCGGCGTTGTTGTTTATTTTGTTCTGCTTTTTGCAGGTGGTGCTTTTGCCGGTACCCGGGTCGGTAGCCGTAGCGGCGGGCGTTGCAATGTTCGGTCCCTTGCAATGTGCGATTTACAGCTTTTTAGGTATAGTGGCAGGGTCGATAGTCGCATTTGCCGTGGGTAGATGGTTAGGATATAAAGCCGTTTGCTGGATAGTAGGCAAAGAAGATTTGGATAAGTGGCTTGAAAAAATGAAGGGGAAAGATTACCTTATTTTATCGCTTATGTTTTTATTGCCGCTTTTCCCCGACGACATTTTGTGTTTTATAGCCGGGCTATCTTCTATGACGTGGCTTTACTTCATTGTAATGATAATTATAACCCGCGCCGTTTCCGTTCTGTGGACGGCATATTCGTTTGAGTTGATACCTTTTACAACCTGGTGGGGAATAATGATATGGGCGGTAATTCTTGCGCTTGTTGTGGCGGCATTCTGGTTGGTTTTAAAATATTCGGATAAAATAGACGAGTTTATTAAACAAAAATTCAAACTTAAAAGCGGAAAGAGAAGGGACTGACGGGTCCCTTTTTTAATGACTGATAAAAATTAAAAAAGTTTTTAAATTTATGCTTTGAAATTAGTTTGCTTTTATTTATTTTTTTGTTAAAATGTTATTTGTAGGAAATTTGGAATTCGGGAGAATTTTATGGATAAAATCAGCTTATTGCAAAAGCGTAAGCAACAACTTTTAAACGCCGGCAAAGGTGTCAGGGCAGATATTTCCGCTTTAATCGACGAGGACAGTTTTGTCGAGCTTTCGGCTTTCAGCTTCTCTAAAAACGAGTTTTACGGAGAAGAAGCGGAGGGTGAGGGCGTTGTTTGCGGCTTTGCCACCATCGGCGATTACCCCTTTTATATAATTGCGCAAAACAGCGCGGTTTTATCTGGCGGAGTAAGCAAAGCTAACTGCGAAAAGATTGAAAAATGCTTGAACCAGGCGGAAAAGACATCGACGCCGGTTATTTACCTTTTGTCTTCGCTCGGCGTTCAGATTGGCGAAGGCGTAAGTGTTTTAGAAGGACTTGCCAAGCTAATTTTAAAGGCTTCGCAGATGAAGGGAAGCATACCTCAGTATTTAATAGTAAACGGTGAAGTTTACGGGCAGATTGCGCTTTTGGCGGGACTTTGCGACTTTAACTTTTTTATTGATAAAAAGAGTGCGCTTGCGGCTAACAGTCCGCTTGTAATTACGGCTAAGAACGGTGCAAACGTTTCGAAATTCGAAATCGGCGGCGCAAATGGACTTAAAAATGCAAATCTTGCGACTTTTACGGTTAAGAATTTTGAAGATATTAAGAAAAATATCGTTGAAATAAATGAACTGTTATGTAAGCAGGTTATTGACTGTGGGGAGCTGAATGACATTCTGCCCGCACTTGATAAAAAGACCGACGCTAAGGGAATTTTAAGTATCTTCGACAAAGGTTATGCTATAGAACTGGGTTCTGCTTACTCCCCCGAAGTGAAGTGCGTTTTGGGAAGAGTAGGCGGCATTGCGGTTGCGGCGGCAGTTTTCGACAGTACGGACGGCGTAGAGCTTACTGCAGTTAACGTAAGAAAATTGAAAGATTTTGCCGAATTTGCAAGCTGTTACGAGTTGCCTTACGTTACATTTGTAAATACTATGGGCATTAAGGCGGACACGGCAACGAACAACAGCCTTGTTTTGAAGGAGTTAGGCGAATACGTTTCTATTCTTGACTGTATAGACGCGGCTAAAATTTCCGTCGTTTACGGAAAGGCGATTGGCTTGGGATACACCGTTTTTGCCGCTAAATCAATGGGCTATGATTACAGTTATGCGTTTGCTAACGCGCAAATATCGCTGTTTGACAGCGTTCAAGGTGCTGAAATAGAATTTGCAGGAGAAAAGAAGGCGGATAAGGCGAAACTTGCAAAGAAGTATGCCGAAGAAAATTCAGACCCGGTGAATGCGGCGAAAGGCGGCTATATAGATAATATAATTCAGCCGTCGTTTATTAAACAGTATTTAATAGCTTCCTTGCAGATGCTTTTAAAGTGAGGAACGTATGCTGAATAATTTGTTGTCGCTGATTAATCAGGAAGGAAGTCTCGGTTTCGGAGAGGCGTGCATTTACGGTCTTATCGGTTATCTGGTAGTATTTACCGGAATCGTTTTAATAATTTGTATTATTTGGCTTATCGGTCTTTTGATGCGAAAAACGAATAATCTTGAGTTTTTGACCAAAATAGGCAAAAAGAAGAAAAAGAAAGCCGAAAAGGCTGTCGTGGAAGAGCGTGCCGAACAAAGCGAGGAAATTCCCGCAGAAGTCAAAGCTGCAATTATGGCGGCGATTATGGCGTATTATACTGCGGAACAACCCAAGTGTGAATTTAAAGTTAAGAGAATCAAGAGGATTTAAGGAGATTTAAAATGCGTAATTTTGTTGTAACGATTGACGGTAAAAGTTATTCGGTCGGTGTTGAAGAAGTGGGGGAAAGCGTTGGCGAAGTTGCAATTGCACCTGTTGCCGTTGCTCCTGTTGAAGCGCCCAAAGCCGCGGCTAAGAGTGCGCCTGCAAACGGTGAAAAGGTTTTATCGCCGTTTCCCGGACTTATTAAAAACATTCTTGTTGCGGACGGCGCCGCAGTTAAAAAAGATCAGCCCATCATGGTGCTTGAAGCAATGAAGATGGATAACGAAATTACTGCGCCCTGCGACGGAAAGATTTCACTCAATACTTCTAAAGGCGCAAACGTAGAAACAAACGCATTGCTTGCCGTTATAGGCTAATCGGAGGGGTTATGCAAAGTTTACTGGCTGTAGACTTTGGCAATATCTTCGTCAAATTATACGAAAGCATGGGTTTTGTGCAGAGTCAGGACTGGCAAAACTATGTTATGCTTTTAATATCGTTTGTGTTGATGTATCTTGCCATAGTAAAAAAATTCGAGCCTATGCTCCTGTTGCCGATAGCTTTCGGTATGTTTTTAATTAACATACCCGGTGCGGAAAAAGTGCTTTGGGGAACTCATCCGGAGGGAAATAATAATTTTGACGCGGTTGAAAACAGAGGACTTTTGTGGTATTTGTTCTTCGGCGTTGACAAGGTAATTTATCCTCCGCTTATTTTTCTTGGAATAGGCGCGATGACGGATTTTGGTCCGTTAATAGCAAATCCGAAGAGTATGCTTATCGGTGCAGGCGCCCAGCTTGGCATTTTCATTGCGTTCATTCTTGCATCTGTTCTTGGTTTTTCTGCGGCGGCAGCCGCGGCGATTGCAATAATCGGAGGTGCGGACGGTCCCACGGCAATTATGGTTACAACTAAGCTTGCGCCGGATTTATTGCCGGCAATAGCCATTGCGGCGTATTCGTATATGGCGCTGATACCGATTATTCAGAAGCCGCTTATGAAGGTGCTTACAACAAAGAAAGAGAGGGCAATCAGAATGAAGCCCTTGCGTCAGGTTAGCAAACTTGAAAAAATTCTTTTTCCCGTAGTAGTAACGTTGGTGGTTGGGATAATACTGCCGGAATCTATTCCGCTTTTAGGTATGCTGATGCTTGGTAACCTGTTTAAGGAATCGGGTGTCGTTGACAGACTCTCTACGCAGGCGCAAAACGGACTCATGAATACGATTACGATTTTTCTTGGTATTTCAGTGGGTTGTAAGGCGAAGGGTGAGTTGTTTCTGAGCGTAAATACGCTTGCGATTATCGGAATCGGCTTGTTTGCTTTTGTAATGGGCACGATTGGCGGTATTCTCGTTGCAAAATTAATGTGCAAGATTACGAAAGGTAAAATAAATCCGTTAATCGGTTCGGCAGGCGTTTCCGCAGTGCCTATGGCAGCGAGAATTTCCGAAGATGTGGGAAGAGAATACGACCCGCAAAACCACTTGCTTATGCATGCTATGGGACCTAATGTGGCGGGCGTAATTGGTTCCGCAATAGCCGCGGGATTTTTACTCGCATGCTTTGCGGTATAAATAGAGGTTTAAAACATGGAAAATAAAAAAGTATTAATTACCGATACGATATTGCGTGACGCGCACCAGTCGCATGCGGCTACGCGTATGAGGTTTGACGAAATGGAGCCTATGTTGTCGCTTTTGGACGACGTTGGTTATTACTCGTTAGAAGCCTGGGGCGGAGCTACGTTTGACAGCTGTTTGAGATTTTTAAACGAGGACCCTTGGGACAGATTAAGAAATTTAAAGAAATATCTGAAAAAAACCCCAATACAGATGCTTTTGCGGGGGCAGAACCTTTTGGGATATCGTCATTATGCTGACGACGTGGTTGAAAAATTCGTTGAAAAGTCGATTGAAAACGGAATAGGCGTAATAAGGCTTTTTGACGCATTAAACGACCCCAGAAACCTTGAAGCGTCTGTTAAAGCAATTAAGAAATACGGTGCTAAAGGTAAATGCGTATGTGAATGCGCGATTTCCTATACAACCAGCCCCGTGCATACAACAGAATATTTTGTAAAACTTGCAAAACAGTTTGAGGATATGGGTGCAGATAATATCTGCATTAAGGATATGGCAAATCTTTTGTTGCCTTTTACCGCATATGACCTTGTTAAAGAGTTGAAGGCTGAGCTTCGTCCCGAAACCAAAGTGCATTTGCATACGCACAACACTACGGGTACGGGCGATATGATTTATCTGATGGCGATTCAGGCAGGCGTTGATATAGTAGACTGTGCGCTGTCGCCTCTCGGTAACGGCACTTCAAACCCTGCAACCGAGCCGCTTGTGGCAACTTTGAAAGGCACAAAATACGATACCGGAATAGAAATTGAAAAACTTCTGCCTGCGGTCACGCATTTTAATAAAGTTGCTACTCGTTTGGAAAATGACGGCTTCTTGAATCCGAAAGTAAGGCGCGTTGATATTAATACTCTTTTGTATCAGGTTCCGGGCGGAATGCTCTCTAACCTTATGAATCAATTAAAACAGGCCGGAAAGGAAGAAAAGCTTACGGAATGTCTTGCTGAAGTACCCAAGGTAAGAAAAGACTGCGGTTATCCTCCGTTGGTGACTCCGTCAAGTCAGATTGTTGGTACTCAAGCAGTATGGAATGTACTTTTGGGAAGATATAAGACGGTAACGGCACAATTTAAAGATTTAATTCTTGGTAAATACGGTGCGGTTCTAGGAGAAAAAGATAAAGAAGTTATTAAGCTTTGCACTAAAGATGGCGAGAAAATAATTGATTGCCGCCCTGCCGACTTGCTCGGTAACGAAATGCAAACGTTGACCGATAAAGTAAAAGAAGACGGCTTTTATAAACAGGAAGAAGATGTTTTATCATACGCGCTGTTCCCTGAAGTTGCAACAAATTACTTTAAGTGGAGAAAAGCTAAAGAAACGGGCGTAGATACGGATTTAGCTTCTAATCCGAATAAAGTTTATCCTGTATAAAATTATAAACGGCGTGGGCGTAACGTTCACGCCGTAAGGTTTATATGAAAAAAGTAGCTATTGTAGGTGGCGGCGCCGCCGGTCTTATGGCGGCCTATGCCGCGGCAAAAAACGGAAATAGCGTTACCGTATTCGAGCAGAATGAAAAATGCGGTAAAAAGATTTATATAACTGGTAAAGGCAGATGCAACGTAACGCATGACTGTTCACCAGAAGAATTTTTGCAAAACGTTGTAAGTAATTCCAAGTTTTTGACCAGCTGTATATTCAATTTTCCGCCGGAGAAATGCGTCGAATTTTTTGAAAACGGCGGGTTAAAGCTTAAACTTGAACGCGGAGGAAGATATTTTCCCGTAAGCGACAAGGCAAGCGACGTTACTAAATGTCTTGAAAATTATTGTAGAAATCAGTCCGTAGTATTTCATTTTAATGAGAAAGTGTTGAGTTTTGGAGTTTTGCATAGTACTGTGCGTGGTATAACTACGGTAAAAGGGGACTATTCATTTGATGAAGTCATAATTTGTACCGGTGGGCTGAGTTATCCGTTGACAGGCTCTACCGGTGACGGATATGAATTTGCAAAAGAAGCCGGACATAACGTTACGGAGCTTAAACCTGCCCTTTGCGGGATTAATCTTAAAGGTGATTTCTATAAAAATTTGCAGGGGTTGACTCTTAAAAACGTTCGGCTGTCTGTAAGTTGTAATGGGAAAAGGATAAAAGAATTTTTCGGTGAAGCGTTGTTTACACATTTCGGAATTTCCGGACCGATTGTTTTGTCAGCTTCAAGTATTATAAACCGGTTAGACTTAGACAAGGTTCGTTTATCGCTTGATTTTAAACCCGCACTTAACGAGGAGCAGTTGGAAAATAGAATATTAAGGGATTTTGAAGCGGCTAAAAATAAGTCGGTTTTCAACGTTCTGAAGGAACTCTTGCCGGTTGCTCTTATTCCCGAAGTTTTAAGAAGAAGCGGAGTATCTGAAGATAAAAAGGTAAATTCGGTTACAAAATCCGAAAGGTTGCGCATATTGACAACGGTTAAAAATTTTGATATGCTGACAGCGTCTTTAAGGGGATTTTCCGAGGCGATTGTTACAGCCGGCGGAGTGGACGTTAAACAAATTAATCCGAAAACTATGGAAAGTAAAATTATTAAAGGTTTACGTTTTTGCGGCGAAGTATTGGACGTGGACGCATTTACAGGCGGATTCAATCTGCAGATTGCGTTTGCTACGGGCTATGCGGCGGGAAACAGTATAAAGGAATAATTATGAAAGCTATACGCGGTGCGACAACGGTTGAAAGTGATAATGCGGAACAGATTCGTGAACGCGTTTTTGAGTTGCTGAATGAAATTAAACAAAGAAACGGTATTGAGTGCGAGGACGTGGAGTGTATCACGTTTTCAAGTACCGACGATATACACTCGTTTTATCCTGCGAAAGCTGCAAGGGAGGCAGGTTTTTTTTCTTGCGCACTGTTTTCTGCAATGGAACCCAAGATTAACGGGTCGTTAAAAATGTGTATAAGAGTTTTAATTTTTGCGGATACGGATAAGAAACCTGTTCCGGTATATTTGCACGGAGCTGCAGTACTCAGAAAGGATTTAACTCAAAAAATGAATATTGCAATAGACGGACCCGCCGGCAGCGGGAAAAGCACAATTTCTAAAATTATAGCAAAAAAACTCAATATTTTGTGTCTTGATACCGGCGCGATGTACCGTGCGTTCGCTTTAAAATGTAAGAAATCGGGCGTTGATTGCTTAAATGATGAAGGCGTATGCGCTTTGGCGGAAAATATTGATATTGAAGTCAAATATACGGACGGAATTCAGCATACTTATCTTGAAGGAAAAGATGTTTCAGAAGAAATACGAAACAATGAAATTTCTATGCTTGCGTCTACAGTTTCCGCAGTCAGATGTGTTCGTGAAAAAATGGTTGAACTTCAACGAAAGATAGCGCAGAATAATTCATGCATTCTCGACGGCAGGGATATCGGGACCAACGTTCTTCCGAATGCGCAGTATAAGTTTTATCTTACGGCAAGCGCGGAAGTCAGGGCAAAACGCCGGCATGAGGAATTGCTTGCCAAAAACAAAAAAATAAGTTTTGACGAAGTTCTTACTGATATTATTAAGAGAGACGAGCAGGACAGAACGCGTGAAATAGCTCCGCTTATAATGGCAAAAGACGCAGTTTTAATCGATTCTTCCAATATGTCGGTTGAGGAAGTTGTACATTTTATTGAAAGAAAGTTGCAGGAAAAAATCTGATGTCTGAAAAAAAAGAAAAAATAAAACCCGCAAAATTTGAAAAGCGATTTAAACGCTGGCGCAGACTTTATGCTTGTTGCCGGTGGTTAATGCCGGTTAAAAAATATGGTCATACCAAGCCGTATAACGACGGTTCATACGTAATCGTCGGCAATCACAGAAGCGGACTTGACATTATTCCCGCCGCACTGGCAACCGATAAACCGGTGCGTTATATGGCGAAAAAAGACCTGTTTGAACGCGGATTAATCAAAAAACTCTGCGAGAGTATGGAAGTTATTTCTGTGAGCCGCGACGGGAACGACGTCCGCGCTGTTATGCAGGCGCTAAAAGCGCTTAAAAACGGAGAAATAGTTGCAATTTATCCCGAAGGAACAAGAAATAAAACGGAAGAAATATTTTTACCGTTTAAGAGCGGAGCGACGACTCTTTCAATAAAAACACATTCGCCCATTATTCCGGTTGTGCACGTGCGCAAAATGAGGTTATTTAAGCGGGCACATGTTATTTACGGCGAACCGTTGGAATTTACTGAGTTTTACGATAAAAAACTTACTGAAGAAGATATTAAACATTGCGATGAAATTTTACGCAATAAAATGTATGAATTGTATGAAGAATTACTTCAAATACTGACAAAAAAGAAAAAGGCCAAGTAACACGGATGGAAATTGTGCTTGCAAAACACTGCGGTTTTTGTGCGGGTGTAAAAAACGCTGTGGACACGGCTATGTCGCTTGAATGTTCAAATACTTATGTCCTCGGAGAAATAATTCATAATTCGGAAGTGGTGCGACAGATTCGGGAAAAAGGTTTGAAGACGGTTGAGTCGCTTGATGAAATTCCCGACGAATGCACGGTTGTGTTCCGTTCGCACGGCGTGCCGGAAAATTATTACGCTATTTGCCGTAAAAGAAATATTAAAGTCGTTGACTGCACGTGCGGTTTTGTTAAAAGGACGCAAAAAATAGTAAAAGAAAATTATGCGTCAGGTAAACATATTGTTATAGTCGGCGAGCCGTCCCATCCTGAAGTTATCGGGCTTTTGGGGTGGTGTAACGGTGATGCAACGGTTATTAACGATGTTAGCGGCGACTTGGGCGATTCGGTTCAAAAAGAGCTGTGTGTCGTATGCCAAACCACGTTTTCGGCTGAAAAATTTGATAAAATTATAAAAAATATTAAAAAAGTCTGTGAAAAAACAGTTGATGTTTTTAAGACAATTTGTTATACTACTGTGGAACGGCAGAAAGAGGTTGAAAAGCTTGCAAAGCAGTGTGACGCGATTTTAGTCGTGGGCGGACTGAACAGTAGTAATACAAACAAATTGTATGAACTTGCTTTAAAGTACTGTAACAATGTTTTCAGACTTGCAAACGCCGATGATTTGGATTATTCCAACGTAAAAAATTTTAAAAGTGTAGGTATTGTTTCGGGAGCGTCAACCCCGAATCAGCAAACCCGGGAGGTTCTCTTAAAGATGGAAGAAAACACAGAAGTCAAAGCAACTAATCCTATGGACGATGTAGTTGCTAAAATCGACAACGAGTCGAAGTTTAAAAAAGGTCAGACCGTTCAGGCAACCATTTCACAGGCTACGGACGACGGTTTACAAATCCTTTTACCTTTTTCAAAGAAAGAGGTAGCTTTGAGCAAAGACGAACTTGACTGCGAAACTTATAACGCGGCAGATTACGTCGGCAAAATAGGCGAAACTATCGAACTTTTAGTCGTGGAGCTTAAACCGAGCCTTAAACTCTCGCAGAAGATGATTAAGGTTTTACAGCAGGAAGAGGCTTTGAGTGCTGAAATAGAAGCGGGCAAAGAATTTTCGGTTGTATGCACCGGCACAAATAAAGGCGGTTTGGTAGCTCAGCTTGGAACCTACTCGGTGTTCGTCCCCGCTAAGGAAATCCGTCCCGGATTTGTTAAGGATTTATCAAAGTACGAAGGCAAAACGTTAAGACTCCGCGCTATTGAAATCAAAAAGAGCGGAAGGAAGGAAATAATCGCTTCCCAGCGCGTTATTTTGCAGGAAGAGCGCGACGCGAGAGACGCGGCTAAACAGGAAAAGGAAGAAGAATTCTTTGCCAACATTTCGGTAGGCGATATTGTGGAAGGCAAGGTTGAAAGAGTAACGGGTTTCGGTGCGTTTGTTTCGGTAAACGGTTTCGACTGCCTTGCGCACATTTCGGATTTGTCCTGGACGGGTGCGGAAGCAGTTACCGATATTCTTGAAATCGGCAAAACCTATCAGTTTAAAGTTCTTAAAGCGGATAAAGAGAATAAGAAGGTATCCATTGGATATAAACAGCTTCAGCCTCAGCCTTGGGACCTTGTAGACGGCAAGTATAACGTGGGAGATATTATTCACGGTAAAGTTGTTCGCATTGTTCCTTTCGGCGCTTTTATCGAAGTTGAAAAAGGCGTGGACGGACTTGTGCATGTTTCGCAAATCAGTCACGAGAGAATTGAAACCCCTTCTACATGCCTTAACGTCGGCGACGAAGTTGACGCAAAGATTATTGCGGTTGACACCGAAGCCAGAAAGATGAATCTTTCCATAAAGGCTCTTTTACCTGAGGGCGAAAAAAAGAGACCTCAAAAAACCGAGAACGGCGAAGAAGCTCCCGCACGCAGAACTCGTGCACCCCGCAGAACTGAAGACGACGAAGTTTCTTCGTGGAACGAAGGCAGCATCGGCGGCACTTCCATTGCCGATTTGCTTGCCAACGCCAAGAATAACAAGTAATTTTTAAATTAACAAGAAATAATAAAAAGCCAGGATAAAATTTATCCTGGCTTTTTATTTTATAAAATAATTGCGGCAATTTCACTTTCGGGTGGTTTAGCCATATATAAATGCGGTTATAAAATAAATGTTAAAATTCATTTATTCGAGGTGATTTAATGAAAAGAGAAGGGAACATTAAAATTTCAAGCGAAAATATGATGCCGATTATTAAAAAATGGCTTTATTCGGATAAAGACATTTTTTTAAGGGAAATTGTTGCAAACGGCGTTGATGCAATTACTAAGTTTAATAAACTCGTTTCTTTGGGTGAGGCAACCAATAACGGTGAAGAATACTGCATTAAGATAACCGTTGATAAAAAAGCAAAAACTTTAACCGTTGAAGACAACGGTATTGGTATGACCGCAGACGAGGTTGAAAATTACATAACGCGCATAGCGTTTTCGGGGGCATCCGACTTTTTGGAAAAATATGAAAAGGCTGACGGCGACGGGATAATCGGTCACTTCGGTTTGGGATTCTATTCAGCTTATATGATTTCGGAGAACGTTGAAATTATAACGAAATCTTATAGGGACACGCCTGCTGTGCATTGGGAGAGTGACGGGAATTCGACCTATTCCATAGAGGAGTGCGAGGTGAAAGAGCGCGGAACGAAAATTATTATGCACGTTACCGCTTCCGAAAAAGAATTTTTGGAAGAGAACAGAGTTAAAGAACTCGTACGTAAATATTGCTCATTTATGCCGTTTAACGTTTATGTAAACTATAAAAGCGACGGCAAGGATGAACCTTTAAATTCCACGACGCCTTTATATACAAAAAATCCCAAAGATTGCACGGATGAGGATTATAAAAAATTCTACACAGATACTTTCATGGATTTTAACGAGCCGATGTTCTGGGTGCACCTTAACATGGACTATCCCTTTAAACTGAAAGGAATTTTATATTTCCCCAAAGTAAAAAACAAGCTTGAACTTGAACGCGGAAAGGTTAAACTTTATTGCAATCAAGTGTTCATTGCCGACAACATAAAAGAAGTTATTCCAGAATTTTTAATGCTTTTGAACGGCGTAATCGATTGTCCCGACATTCCCTTGAACGTTTCGAGAAGCTTTTTGCAGAACGATAAACAGGTTCAAAAGATAAGCAAGCACATAACTAAAAAGGTTGCGGATAAGCTTATTTCACTCTTTAAAAATGACCGTGAAAAATATGAAAACGGTTGGGAGGATTTAGCAAACTTTGTTAAATTCGGCTGCATTAAGGATAACGATTTTTACGAGAAAATCAGGGACGTAATAATATATAAAGATGTAACCGGAAAATATTTGAGTCTTTCGGAGCTTTTGCCTGAAGAAAAATCCACCGAACACGAAAGCAAAAACGGCGAGAAAAAAGAAGAAAGCAAGCCTGAAACAGTTTATTACGTTTCAGACGAAGAGCAGCAGGCTCAGTATATCAAGTTATTCAAAGACCAAGGACTAAACGCTATCTTGTGCGATAATTTTATCGACCCGCACTTTTTAAGTTTTCTTGAGTATAAGACACCCGACAAAATCAAATTTGTCAGAATCGACGCGGACGTGGACGGCGCCTTAAAAGACGGCGAGAGTGCCGAAGACAGTGTGCTTGCAGAAATCTTTAAGAGTGCGATTGCAAATGATAAATTGAGCTTTAAGTTTGAAAAGCTGAAGAACACCGAAGTGTCCGCGGTTATCGTTGTAGACGAATACATGCGCCGTTACAGCGAAATGGGCAAGTATTACGGGATGAGTGACGGCGAACTCAATAAAACGCTTATTGTAAACCTTGCATGCCCCGTGGTGGCGAAACTGAAGGAGATAGACAAAGAAAAACAGAAGTTTGTTGCTGGTTACATTTATTCGCTTGCGCTGTCTTCGTTTAAAAAGCTTTCGCCCGATGAACTGGATAAATTTCAAAAAGACAGTCTTACTTTGCTTGAAAATTTTATAAAATAGTACCTGTTCCCCGCCGCGCAGAATTGTTGCGGCGGGGTAATTTTTTTAAGGTTTAAAAAACAAGAAAATAATTCCATTTTTTTTGCTTTCTGTAATGGTAAGATAGGTTCGTAACATGATTACGACCTATTTTTTTTACGGTTCGTAACAACAGTTACGAGCCGATTTTTTATTTTTGGAGGAAGCTATGAAAAAATACACCGTAATGATTATCGGAGATAGCGGCAAATACGAAACGGTTGCAAGCGGCGTAAACGGCAGACTTGCGGGCGCGATCGCAAAGCACTACCGCGCAAAAGGCGTATGGGTTCAAACCAAAGAGGAGGAGCAGAAATGACACACTACGACATTTTAGTTGCCGTACACTACCCCGAGGGGTTCAAGCACAGAACGAAGCGTCCCACGCTTAAGATTGGCTACATAGTAAAAGCCCTGGACGAAGCGACCGCCAAACAGGACGCGCTGAACTGCGCCAAGTTAACGCAAGCGCAGCACCCGCGCAAATACAAAGGTTGCACATTCTCGGTGCAGCCCGACGACATAAAAATTTTTGAATTTTAAGGGAGGGCAACAATGTCAAGGCGTGAATTCATAGAAAGCGTTTCGAGATTTTGCGGACGAAAGGAAGCTGTTGCGATCGCAAACGACTACACCGACAAAGAGATTGAAGAACACGGCAAAGACCTCGCGGGCGAGCTTGCCGAAGAATACAGATTTAATGCAAACGTAAACCGCTACCGGAACTGCGGTTACTAAAACCCCGCTGACGAGTCTTTGAAAATTAAGACGAAACGCGCCGAGAGGAGGCGGCGCGTCCGGGGGGAAACCCACTACCAAAAAGGAGGTGCAGAATGGGAAAGAACGGCGAGAGCTTGAGCAAGGAAAAGAGGCTGACGCTTTGTATTTCGCAAGCTATGTTCGACAAGTTGGCAGAGCAGGCAAAGTCCGAAGATACGAGCGTGAGCGCGTACGTTCGCAAGCTCATTAAAGACGATTTAACCAAGCGCGAAGCGTAGACAGCGAACAAGAAAAGGAGGTGAGAGCAATACCAAAGTTCAAAGAGCTACGCGAAGAAAGGGACTTGCAAGCAAAGCAAGTCGCAGAACGGGCGGGCGTTGACGTAACAATGTATTCACGGTTCGAGAACTATCGGGCGTTACCGATACCCGAAGATTTCGAGAGAATAATCGAAGCGTTGAATTGCACGCCGAACGAAGTATACAGCCCCGACGAGGTACGGCTTCTGCCGAACGCAAACAGAGTGGAAGCGACGGGCGGGGCGAGAGCAACAGCCGATCCGACGGAATACAAAATGACCGTACGACTCGGCAACGATAGCCGACAGGTGCTGACGCGAGAGGTTCTGCAAAAGTGCGGCTATAAGAGCATCAACGAATGGGTTGCAGCTTGCGTACTACGGCTGAAAAAGCAGTACGACGCAATAGTCAACGCAGAAAAAAAGCCCCGCGAAACCTTACGCAACAAGGCACGCGGAGCAGTCGGGGCGAGGCAAACCGCAAATACCCCAACCGACGCAATTTTACCAAAATCTAAAACTTTTGTCAAATAGGAGGCAAACCAAAAAATGAAAATCTATGACAGCTACGAAAAGGGCTACAAGGAACAGCAGGTCGAAATTAAGAAAACGGCGCAGACGCTGATTACCGAAGCTATCACGGCAAGGCTCGCCAACGGGCAGATTAAAGCCGACGAGTTGGCACTCTACGGCGCGATTTTGGAAGAAGCGGAAACCGCCACCAAATACGCCGAGAAGCAGTACGTAGAGGAAAAGGAGGGCAAGGACTAATGGCAGCGGAAACCGAAAAGAAAGCGGCAGAAACGAAAGCAACCGCACCGAAGCAGAGCGAGCCCAAGACGGCGAGCCTTAACATTTTTCAGCGTATGCTCGCGGCGACAAGCGAAATCAACCGCGTTGCAAAGAACCTTAAAGTCGACATAAGCAAAAGTCAGTCCTACAAGGCGGTTGCAGAGTCCGACGTTCTGGAAGCAGTAAAGCCGATCGAGGAAAAGTACGGTATTTATTCGTACCCCGTTTCGCGCACCGTAATCAAGGACGAAGCCTACACCACAACGAGCGAATACGACGGACGCAAGAGCGAGAAAACAACATTCTTCATGCGACTTGCAACCGTATACCGCTTCGTCAACATAGACAAGCCCGACGAGTATATCGACATTACCACTTACGGCGACGGAGTAGACACGCAGGACAAGGCACCGGGCAAGGCTATGACCTACGCCGACAAGTATGCGCTTTTGAAAGCATACAAAATTCAAACGGGCGACGATCCCGACGCGAACGCGAGCGGGAACTTGGGCAAAAAGAAGTTCGAGAAACCCACCGCCGAGCAGTTGGCGCAGGCAGAAGAACTCGGCATCAATTTAGACGGGTTAGCCGCATACGCAAAGTGCAAGGTTGAAGAAATCAGCAAGGACGTTCTCGCCGAAGCTATCAAAATGAAGCAAACAGCTTTGAAGAAGAAAGCGGCGGCGCAGGGAGGCAACGCATGAGAGTAGTATTCAACGAAGCCGAGCATACCTACACACTCGGAGAAAAGACCCTTATCAGCGTTACACAGCTTTTGAAAAAGCACGGGTTGTCTACGAACTATGCGAACGTAGACGCGGAGGTTTTGGAGAAAGCCGCCAACAAAGGAACGGCGGTGCATAAGGAAATCGAGAACTATATCAAGAACGGCGACGTTGGGTTCACTTCCGAGCTTATCGATTATATCGACATAACCGAGCAGTTGCAGTTCACGGCAGACGACAGCGAGGTTATACTTCCGGCGGGCGAGATATCCGAGGACAAGGCGGGTGAATACTTCTTCGCGGGAACGGCAGACCTTATCGGCAAGACCCCAGACGGGTACGTTTTGGCAGATATCAAGACGACGCAAAAGGTCGATATGAGAGCGTACGCTTGGCAGCTTTCGCTGTACGAAAGGTTGGCGGGCGTAAAGTTTGCGAAAATGTATATCTTCCACTTGGGAAAGAAGTCGAAAGCGATACCGGTCGAGCGCATACCCGAAACGGAAATCGACCGACTGCTTGAATGCGAGAAGAACGGCACGATCTACCAAGAGCCGGGGCTTGTAATCGGCGCGGAGTTATTGGCACGCGCACAGCAAGCCGAAGCCGAGCTGAAAGCAGCCGAGGAAGAAAAGAAAGCCGCCGAAGAAACCGCCAAGCTGTACAGGCAGAAATTGTACGAAGCTATGCGCGAGCAAAATATTTCGAGTTGGGAAACCGCGGACAAATCAATGCTTATAGACGCGGGTCGCAACCACATAGCGACCATAGAGGGCAAAAGCGACATACTCAAGCCCGTACTATTCAAAGCCAAAAACAGCGACTACGAGAACACGCAGCTTATACTTCCCGTAAGAATTCCGGAGGGTTGGAACAAATGATACGAATTATCGACGACCAAACAAAGAGATTTATCGACTTCTTAAAGGCTTTGACGGACGACGAAAAGACGGAACTTGCAAGCGCGATCGCGCTGCTTGAAGCGAACTACAAACCGCCCACTGACAACGAGATTATGACCGTAAAGCTCGCCCCGATAACCTTACCCGAGGACGACGCGGACGAGGAAGAAGAAAAGCCCGCCGCCCACGATAGCGGCGTAAATTTCGGAGGGCTTGACACAAAATGAAAATGACGAAGAAACGGCTTGTGTTTTTTCTGTTGCATTTGCTTTTTTCGGCAGTCGTGCCGATCGCGCTTGTAATTGCGAGATATAGCACGATTGCCAACACGAAAGCGGCGGTCGGTTTCAAAATATCTATAACGGGCGTATTGCTTTTGATATTCGTATTCTGGGTAATAAAAAAGCTGTTCATAGATAGGAAGCTGACCGACCTAAAAGCGCAAGGGAATATTATGCTTGCCAACCTAAAAACCAAGCAAGACCCCGCCGAGCTTTCCGCGCTTGAAAGGGAGCTAAAACACACAAAGACGCTTGAAGCGGTATTCGGTTCGATTATACCCTTACTATTCATAGTGGCGGGAATAATCGCATTCAAAGCCCTTGAAGCGCAGCTCGTAACGCTATCGGCGACGCTCGGTTATATCGGCATAAGCTACGCCGTGGGGTTCGTATTTAACGTGCTATATTCGCGCGAGATACACGCGAAGAACGGAGGGGACAGCAATGGCAAATAAAGCAACAGAGAGGCTCGACGCGGTAAAGCGTAAATTCAACTATCGGCAATTTTTTATGATCGCCGTGTTGCTATTCGCAACCGCAGCGGACATTTTAATTGACTATGTACACGCGGGGTTCGACCCGTCTATATTCAATAGCCCGTCCTATTGGATTATGCTCGGGCTGACCTGCTTATCGGTAGTATTGGTAACACTATCGGTGCGCGACTTCTTCCGCGAGAAAGAACTGCGGGAGAACACCGAGGTCGTGGAAGTGCAGAAGCAAATCGACAACGCCCACGCGGAATTGATGCGCCACAATTTGACAACGAAGTTCGACAATTACATTAACGAGATAAATGCCGAGCGGAAGCTCAAAGCGTACAAGGCGTATATTCAATTCAAACTAACCAAAATTAAAGGGGTGAAACGCCGGGCGAAGTGGCAAGCCCTACTCGATAAAGCGGACGCAGATATTGACTGCATACCGACCAAAGGACACGCGGTCAAGCTGTCGCCCGTTTGCCGTATTCGCTATAACCGAGTACAAGCGTCAACCATATTCAGCAGGGTGGAGCGTGCCAAGACGGACGACGAGAACATGGAAACGAACGAGCAAGCCCACATAAGCGAGCTTATATTCAAAAAGCTATTTATGGTTATCGCGTTTTCAATTGCTTTGAGTACGCTATTCTTCGAGCAAAACCAATTCGCGGTTGCGGTTTTGATAAATACCTTTTCAAAGCTATTCCGCACGGCTATGAGTGTGTCGCTTGGCGCAAGCGACGGTCAGGCGTTCGTGCGCGGTACGCTTTTAACGAAAATGAAGCTACGCCTTGATTTTATACAAAAGTTCCTCGAGAAAGAAAAAGCAGAGCGGGGAACGCAGACAACGAACAATACAGCAGAAGCGGTCGAATAATCGACCGCTTTTTTATTTTGCGTATTGACAATATCACGCCCCCGTGATATAATGACAGAAAAACGGAGGTGTTCACGAATGAGAAGCGAGGCGCAAAAGGCAGCCGACCAGAAGTACAGGGAAGCGCACAAACACGAAAGCGTGAAGTGGGGGACAAGACTCAAGACCGAGGAAGCCGCCGAATACGACGAGCTTTTACAGCAACACGGAATGACCCGCGCCGATTTCATACGGTGGGCGGTCGACGAGCTGAAAAGGCGGTAACGATATGAAAGGCGTTAAATTCACGGCGCGAGAGAAAAAGCGCATACTTGATATGTGGCTCGTACAGCGTAAGCATTGGCTGTATATTTGCAAGCACGAGAAATGCACGCGGGTCAGCCTTTGGCGTTGGAAAAAGCAATACGACGGAACGCTTGAGAGTTTGGAGAACAAATCGAGCAGACCGCACACCCCGCACCCGAACAGCCAGACAGAAGAAGAAAAGCGGGAGATTTTGGAAGTCGTACAAGACAACCCGACAATGGGTTATACGGAACTATACGGCGAGCTTCGGGCAAAGTACGCATATTCCCGGCACTACAAAACAATGTACAAGTACGTCCGCAGCCTACGCTTGCGCCCCGCCGAGATATACGACCGCTACGTGGCGCAACCGTACGACACGCCCGAAATGCTCGGGCAGAAGTGGCAAATGGACGTAAAGTTTGTACCCCGAGTTTGCTACGCGGGCAAAGACCCGTTCGAGCGGGCGTTTCAGTACACAATGATTGACGAAGCCACCCGCGAGCGTTTTATTTACGCATACAAGGAACACAGCGGTTATTCGACCGCCGACTTCATACAAAGGGCGGTGCTGTACTTCGGGTACGCGCCGATCACAATTCAAACCGACAACGGAACGGAGTTCACGAACCCTAAAGGGACGGGCGACGGTAAGGTTCATATTGCCGACCGGGTAATGCAACGGCTCGGCATAAAGCACCAACTTATTAGACCGTATACACCACGGCACAACGGCAAAGTTGAACGATCGCACCGCACCGACCAAGAAAGGTTTTACAACTATTTGCAATACGTAACCTTTGAGGAATTGCAAGAGAAGATGCAAGCGTGGCTTATTCGGTACAACAAGAAGCCACACACAGCACTTCGCAACCGATACGGGAAGTATGCATGGCAAAGCCCACTCGAGAAGCGAGCCGAGCTATTGGAGATACTAAAAGAGGGGACGACAGACGCGAGGGTTCGGTTCGTAAAAAATACCGCCCGGACCGCGTAAGGAATCGACCACCGAAGCAGCACCCCCGACGGGGTGCATTTTACCACGCCCGAAAACATATAATCGGTTGACTGCCGAGCCGAAAAGTGGTAATATAAAACGGCGACACGCGAAAGGAAAGGCACAAATGGAGCAAATCGGGGCAAAAATAGCGTTTATAAAGGTTTTCAAAAAAATTTATAAAAAATTTCTAAAAATATGCTAAAAACGCTTGACTCCTTTGCAATTTTTTTTGCTTTCGCTCTTGAAAAACAAATAATAGTATGATAAAATAAATTAGGTATGGAACACGGCAAAATGACAGTTCAAAGGCTTGAAAAATTCCATAACGGAACGAATTTTAAGGCTTATGAATTTTTCGGTTGCCATAAATACGGTAAAGGCGTTTATGTTTTTAGAGTATGGACGCCACACGCAAAGACCGTAAAACTTGTTTTAAATGGAAATAAAACCGAAATGCGTCCGCTTTGCGACGGCGAAAGTTTTGAAGTGGAAGCAATCTGTGCCGAAGGCGACGTCTATTTTTATGAAATAGAGACATACGACGGAAGGATTTTGCAAAAAGCCGATCCGTATGCGTTTAAATCAAACTTTCCCAACTCTTTTTATTCGGAGGTGTGCAGTTTGCCGCAGCCTACCGAATACGCGGCACTGTTTGAGCCGCATAACAGCTGTACGCCGATAAATATTTACGAAGTAAATTTACTCTCGTGGAATAAACACGCGGACGGCAGCTATTATACATATAGGGAGTTAATTGAAACTCTTGTTCCGTATGTCGCAGATTTAGGATATACGCATGTAGAGTTTATGCCGGTTACCGAATATCCGTTTGACGGTTCCTGGGGCTATCAGGTTACCGGATATTTTTCAGTTACGTCAAGGCTTGGAAAGCCTGAAGAATTTAAAGAACTGGTTGATGCTTTTCATAAGGCAGGGATAAAAGTTATCCTTGATTGGGTACCCGCGCATTTTCCTAAGGACGACTGGGGGCTTTACGAGTTTGACGGACAACCGCTTTATGAGTGTGCGCTGTGGGACAGGATGGAACATAGCGGCTGGGGAACTCGGAAATTTGATTTCGGTAAAGGCGGAGTTGACAGCTTTTTATTGTCGAGCGCTTACTTTTTCTTTGATATATACCGTATAGACGGATTGAGAGTTGACGCCGTAGCTTCGATGCTTTACCTCAATTATGACAGGGATGAGCGGGATTTTACGCCTAATATTTACGGTGACAACAAAAATTTAGAAGCCATAGAATTATTGAAAAAGTTTAATAGCTTAATTAAACGGGATTTCCCCGGGGCAATTACCGTGGCCGAAGAATCGACGGCTTTTCCGAAAATTACCGGAAAAATAGAAGAAAACGGACTCGGTTTTGATTATAAATGGAATATGGGATGGATGAACGACGTTTTATTTTATTGCCGGCAAGACCCGTATTTCAGAAATCATCATCACAACAAATTGACCTTTTCAATGATTTATGCCTTTTCCGAGCGGTACATTTTGCCGCTTTCACACGATGAGGTTGTACACGTTAAAGGTTCTATAATAAATAAAATGCCCGGAGAGTATGAGGCAAAATTTGCCGGAGAGAGGGCGCTTTTGGGATTTATGTATGCTCATCCCGGCAAAAAGCTCAATTTTATGGGTTATGAGTTTGCGCAGTTCAGAGAGTGGGATTATAATTCCGGACTTGATTTCTTTCTTGCGGATGAATTTGAACAACATTCCGAAATGAGAGCTTTAGTGAAAGCGTTGAATGTCTTTTACAAAAACAATCCGCCGCTTTATGAAATAGAAGATGATTGGACAGGCTTTAAATGGCTTGTTGTGGACGATAATTATAATAATCTTGTTGCATTTACCCGTTTTTCCAAGAGCGGTGAAAGCATAACGGCAGTTATTAACTTTTCGGGTATTGAGCTTTTGGGTTACAAAGTACCAATAGAGAAAGGCAGATACCGTTTGGTTTTTAATAGCGAAGAAAAAGCTTTCGGCGGGAGCGGAAAATTAAGGAAAAAGGTTTATTTGACTGAAAAACAAACGGGCGGAAACGGTGAATATTACGTTAAACTTAATATTCCGCGACTGACTTGTATGTATTTAAAAAAAGATTAATATTTGGGGGAATTTAGCAATGCTAAGAAAGAAGGAATGTGTTGCAATGTTGCTTGCAGGCGGACAGGGGTCGAGACTCTACGCACTTACGAGTAATATTGCAAAGCCCGCTGTTTCGTTTGGCGCGAAGTACAGAATTATCGACTTCCCGCTCTCAAACTGCATAAATTCGGGGATAGATACAGTAGGCGTACTTACGCAGTACCAACCGTTAGTACTGAATGAATATGTAGGCAATGGACAACCCTGGGATTTAGACAGAACTTTCGGAGGCGTACATATCCTTTCACCGTACGAAGCAAAAACGGACACCTCGTGGTATAAGGGCACGGCGAACGCCATTTATCAGAACATCAGGTTCATGAAGATGTACGACCCGGAATATGTTTTGATACTTTCGGGTGACCACATTTATAAAATGGACTATGACAAAATGCTTGCGGCGCATAAGGCGGCGAATGCCGACTGTACAATAGCGTGCATGCAGGTTCCTATGAAGGAAGCGTCGCGTTTCGGCATTTTAAACACGAGAAAAGACGGCAGTATTTACGAGTTTGAAGAGAAACCCGCAAATCCCAAGAGCGATTTGGCGTCGATGGGCATTTATATTTTTACGGCTTCAAAGCTTTTTAAATATCTTGAACTTGATGAAAAAGACCCTAACTCAGAAAAGGACTTTGGTAAAAACGTGCTTCCCGCGATGCTAAATGCGGGTGAGAAGATGCAGTCTTACCGCTTTGAAGGTTACTGGAAGGACGTGGGCACGATAAGCTCGCTTTTGGAAGCAAATATGGACCTTTTGGGCGTTGTGCCCAACTTTGAGCTTTCAGACAGAGACCGAGTAATTCATTCCAGAAGCCCGCTTGCGCCTCCCGCATATGTTGAAGGCGAGGTTATAAATTCGCTTGTTGCAACGGGCGGTGAAATAGAAGGAAAAATAGTTAATTCGGTTATCGGCACAAACTGCGTAATCGAAAAAGGCGCGGAAGTTTGCGACAGTGTGCTTATGGGCAACATTACGGTTAAAGCGGGCGCAAAAATCAATTACGCGATTATAGACGAAGAAGTTACTATCTGCGAAAAGGCGATTATCGGCGCTCCGAAGGATGTAGCGGCAAAAGTACAAAGCAAGACTTCGGGCATAACCGTTCTCGGAAGAGGTGTAACGGTGAATAAGGGCAAAAATGTTGCCGCAGGTGAAATTGCGGACAAGAACGTTTAAGGGGGAAGAGAAAAATGACATCAATAGTCGGAGTAATTTTTTCAAGCATAAACGAAGATAATGTGCCCGAACTCACCAAATTAAGGTCGATGGGTTCGATACCTTACGGCGGAAGATATCGTCTTGTGGACTTTCCGCTTTCCAACATGGTCAATTCGGGAATTACCACGGTTGGAATGATAACTAAAAATAATTATCAGTCTCTTATGGACCACCTTGGTTCCGGCAAATACTGGGACCTTGCAAGAAAGGAGGGCGGACTGATTTTGTTGCCTCCTTATAGCGGTGAAAGTGAAACATTATATAAAAACCGTCTCGAAGCTTTAAAGGGTGCAACGGCGTTCCTCAAAAAATGTAAAGAAGATTTTGTTGTGCTTGCGGATAGCGACGCGGTATATAAACTAGACTACAGTAAAGTAATAGATTATCACATTCAGAAGAATGCTGATATTACGATGGTTTATCACGAACACGAATACGTTAAATCGCATTATAATATGGCTTTCGAAACCGCTAAAGACGGAAGAATTACCGATATAGAAATCAATCCCACTTCCGGCGGTGTTAAAAAGAATTACATAAATGTGATGGTTGCGCGTACTTCTTATCTTTTGAGACTGATTCAAGACGCGATTCAGCACGGTTACACGAGTTTCGGAAGAGATATTTTAAGCCCCGGAGTTAAGACTTATAATCTTTATGCCTATAAGTTTGAAGGTTACTACGCAAATATAAATTCGTTGCATTCATATTTTAATGCAAATATGGAATTACTTGACAAAAAGGTAAGAACCGAAATTTTTGGCGACAGGGCTATTTATACCAAAGTAAACGACAGTTCACCCGCCAAATTTGCAGATACGGCTAAAGTTAAAAATTCGCTCATTGCAGACGGCTGCATAATAGAGGGAACCGTTGAAAATTGTGTGCTTTTCCGCGGCGTTAAGGTAGGAAAGGGTACAGTTGTTAAAAACTGCATTATTATGACGGACAATATAATCGGTGATAACTGCAATCTTGCATATGTAGTAAGCGATAAAAATTCGGTTATACGCGATAATAGAGTGCTTGCAGGTTGCGAGCTTCAGCCTTATTTTATAAATAAAGGTTCGCTCATATAATAGAAACGGGGGAAAACATGGCAACTACAAAAATAACAAAAGCAACTACAAAAAATGCAGTAACTAAGGGAACCGCGGCAAAAGC
Source organism: uncultured Christensenella sp. (assembly GCA_910586065.1). Classification (GTDB taxonomy): domain Bacteria; phylum Bacillota; class Clostridia; order Christensenellales; family Borkfalkiaceae; genus Coproplasma. The sequence continues at coordinate 559,932 of CAJUGI010000001.1, forward strand.
TGCAGCGGGCGCATCAAAAAAAACCGCGTCGACTAAAAAACCCGTGTCAAAAAAGACGGCGGCTTCTGCAATTAACGAAAAGAAAAAGATACTTTTCGTTGCTTCTGAAAGCCAACCTTTTATTTCCACCGGAGGACTTTCGGAAGTTATCGGTTCGCTCTCAAAGGCGCTTGCAGCTACGGGTAAATACGACGTGAGAGTGGTAATTCCTCTCTATTCGGACATAAATAGGAAATACCGCGAAAAGTTTACGTACCTTGGCAACCTTTATGTGCATCTTGCTTGGCGTAATCAATACTGCGGCATATTTAGCTATGAGCATGAAGGCGTGATATTCTATTTTATTGACAATGAGTTCTACTTTAAGCGCCCCGGATGTTACGGTTATTATGACGACGGCGAAAGATTTGCGTTCTTTTCGAGAGCGGTTCTTGAAATTATGCCTTTTTTAAACTTCTATCCGGAGGTTATGCACTGTCACGACTGGCAGGCGGCGCTTGCGGCCATTTATCTTAAAACAAATTATTGTTTCAGAGAGGAATATCAGTATACCCGTGCACTGTTCACTATTCATAATATAGAATATCAAGGACAGTATTCGCTTGACTTGCTCGGCGATTTGTTTGATATTTACGGTTCTTACCAGTACCTTGTAGAATACGGTAACTGTATTAACCTTATGAAGGGCGCTATTGAGTGCTGCGAACGGTTTTCAACTGTAAGCCCGAAATATGCTCAAGAAATTAAGGACCCGTATTATGCTCATGGACTGGACCCCATAATCAGGCGCAACGAATTTAAACTCACGGGTATTTTAAACGGAATAGACGACAAAGGCTATAATTGCGCGCTTGATAATCATCTTTTTAAAAACTTTACGCCGGAAGATTTCAGCGGAAAGTCCGTTTGCAAGAGCGAACTTCAAAAGATGTTAAATCTTCCTCAAAAGCCAGAAACGCCCATTGTTTCTATGGTTTCGCGTCTTGTTTCGCACAAAGGATTGGATTTGGTTACGAACGTAATCGAAGAGCTTTTGCAAGATGACGTGCAGGTGGTTATACTTGGCACCGGAGACAGCCATTTTGAGGGCTTTTTCAGAAATTTGGCAAGAAAATATCCAGATAAGCTCAGCGCGAATATAGTATTTAACGGAGATTTATCAAGAAAAATTTACTCCGGTTCTGATATATTCCTCATGCCTTCCAAATCAGAACCTTGCGGACTTTCGCAGATGATTGCATGCCGCTACGGAACAATTCCTATAGTGAGAGAAACAGGCGGGCTTTACGACAGCATTAAACCGCTTGTTAACGGTTATACTTTCTCAAATTACAATGCACACGATATGCTTTATGTAATTCGTCAGGCGGTATCCGATTATAAAAATAAAGAAGAGTGGACAAAACTTATGTATAGAGCGGCTACAACTGATTTCAGCTGGAGTCATTCGGCTAAGGATTATGAAGCTCTTTATCTGAATATGCTTAAATAATTTTACTTTGAAGGAGAACAAAATGAGTAATACTGCTGTTACTGAGAAGGAAGTCAAGGATGCGATTAAGGGCAAATTGTCTAGATATTTCGGCGTTGCTCCCGCCGAGGCTTCCAAAGACCAGATTTATAAAGCAGTCGTAATGGTAGTAAGAGATATCTTACTTGAAAAAAGACAACAATTTCATAAACGCATTAAATCAAAACGCGCAAAGAGAGTTTATTATCTTTGTATGGAATTCCTTATGGGGCGCTCGCTAAAAAACAGCTTGTATAATTTAAGCGCGACGCCTGTTTTTGAAAAGGCCGTTTCATCTTACGGACTTTCAATGGAGGAGCTTTATGAACTTGAACCTGATGCTGGGCTTGGTAACGGAGGGTTGGGCAGGCTTGCCGCATGCTTTTTAGATGCGCTTGCAACGGGAAATTATCCTGCAATGGGCTACTCGCTGCGTTATGAGTACGGACTTTTCAAACAGAAAATAGTTGACGGTTGGCAAATAGAATTGCCCGACGTGTGGCTTCCCGGAGGCGAGGTTTGGCTTACGCAGAGAACGGATAAGTCGTTTATTGTTCGTTTTAACGGACAAATAGAAGAAAAATGGACTGAAAACGGGCTTGAAACCAATTATGTAAACTGTAAAGAAGTGCAAGCGGTTGCCTATGATATGATGGTTTCGGGTAAGGACAGTGAAGCGGTTTCGGTTTTAAGGCTTTGGAAAGCGAAGCCCGTGCAGGATTTCAATATGAAACTCTTCTCGCAGGGTGAATATTACCAGGCGATGACTGACGACAACGATGCTGATTTGCTGACTAAAGTCTTATATCCTTCCGATAATCACAATGCGGGAAAATCTTTAAGATTAAAACAGCAGTATTTCCTGTGTTCGGCGTCAATTCAGAATATTATTGAGGACCACAAGCACAGATACGGAAATTTAACGGATTTGCCCAAACTTGCGGCAATTCACTTGAACGATACGCACCCCGCGTTGGCTATTCCCGAACTTATGAGAATACTTATTGACGAGTATTTCTATGACTGGAACAAGGCGTGGGCTATAACTACGGCAACGTGCGCTTACACAAATCACACAGTGCTTGCAGAGGCGCTTGAAACGTGGTCGGAAGATTTGGTTGAAAGAACTATTCCCAGAATACATTCCATAATTAAAGAGATTAACAGAAGGCTTTGCGAACAACTCTGGAATAAATTCCCCGGCGAGTGGGCGAAGATTTCAAGAATGTCTATTATGGAGCACGACCGCATAAAAATGGCCAATCTTTGCGTTTACGGCGGTCACAACGTTAACGGCGTTTCCGCGTTGCACAGTGAAATTATAAAAAATTCGGTGTTTAAAGATTTTTATGATTTTACCCCCGAAAAATTTACTAATGTTACCAACGGCATTGCGCATAGACGTTGGCTTAATCAGTCTAATCCTGAGCTTGCCGCGTTATTGAATGAGTGCATCGGCACGGGATACGAACTTAACGGCGCACAGCTTGCCGAATTTAAAAAGTTCGAAAACGATAAAACTGTAATTAACCGTCTTGACGAAATTAAACTCATTAAGAAAAAGCAGTTTGCAGAGTACGCGAAGAAGAAGCAGGGGCTTTTAATCGACCCTAATTCGATGTTTGACGTGCAAGCAAAGCGTTTGCACGAGTATAAGCGTCAGCTTTTAAATGTTTTGAATATTATCGATACTTACCTCGATTTGCAGGATAATCCTGACCTGGATATAGTACCTAAAACTTACATTTTTGGTGCTAAGGCGGCTCCCGGTTACGACATGGCAAAGAAAATTATAAAACTTATAAATTTCCTTGCCGATGAAATAAGAAGCAACCCGAAAATCAAGGAAAAACTGAACGTCGTTTATATGGAAGATTATAATGTTTCTATGTCGGAAAAACTTATGCCGGCGAGCGAAGTTTCGGAACAGATTTCTCTTGCGGGTAAAGAAGCCAGCGGCACGGGCAATATGAAATTTATGATTAACGGCGCGTTAACTATAGGTACACTCGATGGTGCAAATGTTGAAATGGCTCAGGCTGTTGGTGACGAGAATATCTTTATTTTCGGATATAAATCGAATGAGGTTGACGAAATCTGGCGCAACGGATACAGCTCAAGCAAATATTATAATGAATCTCCGAGATTAAGGAGAATTGTTGAGGCGCTGATTATCGGTTTCAACGGACATTCCTTTGCAGATATCGCAAATTATTTGCTGACAGGTTCACCTGTAGCTGACCCGTATATGTGTATGGCTGATTTTGCAGCTTACAGCAGCAAGCAGCATGAAATTTCTAATTTGTATGCGACGGATAAGTTTAAATGGAACCAGTTATCTTTAAGAAATATTGCGGCTGCAGGCATTTTTGCCGCTGACAGAGCTATTGGTGAATATGCTGCAAATATATGGAATTTAAAAAGTTTGAAAGATAATAAATAAAGGTTTAAAAGTTAAGCGGGGCAAATGCCCCGCTTTTTTGTACTATGTCAGACATAATCGGCTTGAAATCTTAAATTGATAAAAATGGTGCTTCAATAAATTGAACTGAACTGAACTGAATTTAAACTTGATTGTATTAAACCTGCGAAAAAACTATAAAAATTAATTACAAAACGTTTGACAAGCCATATTTATATATGTTAAGCTAAGTTCAACCCCTAACACTTCGTAAAAGCTGTGTTTTACGAAGTGTTAGGATGATTATTAAATATCTGCTATGGGAATGGATATTTGTACTTCCTTTAGAAAAAAGAGGCGATTATGGCGTCAAATTATTATGTTGAACGAAATAATAAAAATCTAAAAATAATTGAGAGGTTGCTTGAAGAAGAGCTTCCATCGTTTTGTTATGATTATTTTCTGGCAATAGATAGTCAGACTTCCACGCTTACACGGTTAAATTACGCCCACGATTTAAAAATTTTCTTCCACTTTTTGTGCGAGAAAAAGTACAGAAAAAATAGACCGGTTAAAGAAATTACTCTGGAAGATTTGGAAACGGTTACAGGCAACGACATAGAATATTTTTTAAGCTACCTTTCCCACTACACTTATAACGGTTTGGAACACGCCTGTAATGACAGAGCCAAGGCACGCAAACTCTCTTCAGTACGCGCGATGTTTAAATACTTTTTCAACAGAGGCTTTATAAGCGTTGACAACGCCGCAAAGGTTTCAACGCCCAAGCTGCACGAAAAACCCATTATCAGGCTTGATAACGATGAAGTTTTTAATATTATCGATACGGCTGAAACCGGCGACGGACTGTCCCCCCACCAGCGCTTTTATCACGAAAAAAATAAGGTGCGCGATACTGCAATTTTGATGTTGTTCTTGGGCACCGGTATACGTATAAGCGAGCTTGTCGGACTAAATAACAGCGATTTAAACTTTAAGGATAATTCTTTTATTGTTACGCGTAAAGGCGGCAGTAAATCTATTTTATATTTTGACGACGACGTTGCCGCCGCTTTACAGCGATATTTGGATTACAAAGAACAGAACGCAAAGGCAATATCCGAGCCTAACGCCCTGTTTATTTCTAACAATAAGAATCGTATTACCGTTCGGGCCGTAGAAAACATGGTTCATAAATACGCAAAAATCGTGTCGCCTCTTAAAAATATTTCGCCACATAAGTTGCGCTCTACTTACGGTACCAGTCTTTATAAGGCTACGGGCGACATTTACGTTGTTGCCGATGTTTTGGGGCATAAGGACGTTAATACAACAAGAAAGCATTACGCCGCCATAAGTGACGATACGCGCCGAAGTGTTGTGGGGAAAGTAAAGCTTACGCGAGATGATGAAAATTAAAATTAAATAACGGGCGATAATCAGTCGCCCGTTATTATTTTTTCTATTTTGATTACGGCATCATCACGTATTTCCAAACATTTACCGCAATTGTCACAAATTTTGTTTGAATCTAAATCACAGATTTCGCATTCCATACAACCAATACATTCTCTGTCGTACAGTTCACACATACGGGATTTATATAAATTCTCTTTCATATTGTTACCTCCCTCCCATTCTATAATAAAAAATGTCAAAAAACAAGTATTTATTCAAACTTTTGTTTGATTTTTTAATCATATCATGATAAAATATTTTTGATTGGAGATATAAATATGAGCGAAATCAAGCAAAAAGAAATTACAAAAAAGCAACAAAAGCGTGCAGTAAAAAAATGTAACGACGAGGACGCCGTTTTTAAATTCATAAATAACTACATAATGGAACACGGCTATGCTCCCTGCGTGCGTGAGATGTGCGAGGCATGTAATTTAAAATCCACCGCTACCGCTTTTAATATAATTAATCGTTTATGCGAGCGCGGATTGCTTGTTAAGTCAAACGTTAAAAGACGAGCTCTCTCCCTTCCGAGCAAATCGTTTTCGGTACCGCTTGTAGGTACGGTTGCCGCAGGTACCCCTATTTTTGCAACTGAAAATTATGAAGGTTTCTTTTCGCTTCCTGAAAACTTTTTTTCTGGCGAAGACTTGTTTATGCTTAACGTTCAGGGCTCTTCAATGATAAAAATAGGTATGCTTGACGGCGACAAGGTTGTCGTTAAAAAGCAAGAAACCGCTGAAAACGGCGATATTGTTGTTGCTCTTGTGGAGGATAGCGCAACGGTCAAGCGATTCTTTAAAAGAGACGGTAAAATTGTATTGCATCCCGAGAACGATGATATGGATGATTTTATATTTGATGATGTAACAATTCTCGGTAAGGTTATTGGGCTTTTGAGAAATATATAAATTGATAAACCGTTTTATTACAAAATAAAAACCGCTAAAAATAGCGGTTTTTTTGGAGCTGCTAACCGGACTTGAACCGGTGACCTCGTCCTTACCAAGGACGTGCTCTACCTGCTGAGCCATAGCAGCGATTTCAAATTTCAGCTTACTTGAATATTATATTTAAAAAGACATTTATTGTCAATTCATTTTTAATATTATTTAAAAAATTTACTTAGACAATGATAAATAGTGAATTAGAAAAGACAGCCGTAAAAACTTCGGTTGTTACAATAACAATGAATACCGCGCTTACTCTTTTTAAGTTGTTTGCGGGAATTTTCGGCGCGTCTTACGCTTTGATTTCTGATGCGGTACATTCTGCTTCGGACGTTTTTTCAACGGTTATTGTCTTAATAGGCGTAAAAATTTCCGGTAAGTCAGCCGATAAAAAGCACCCGTTCGGGCATGAACGATTTGAGTGCGTGGCCGCAATTATTTTGTCGGTAGTGCTTTTGATTACAGGAGCGGGTATCGGGTATACCGGAGTTATGAGTCTTATTACAGGAGCTTATAACGACTTCTCGGAACCTAAAGTGATTGCGCTTGTTGCTGCCGCTATTTCAATCGTTGTTAAAGAAGCAATGTTTTGGTACACAATTATTGCCGCTAAAAAGGTAAATTCTTCAGCATTGAAGGCGGATGCGTGGCACCACCGTTCAGATGCGCTGTCTTCTATCGGTAGTCTGATTGGCGTTATCGGAGGAATGTGCGGCGTGCCTATTCTGGATTCAATCGCTTGCCTTGTTATCTGCTTGTTTATTATTAAAGCGGCAATTCAGATTTTCTTCGACGCGATTAAAAAGATGACTGATGAATCCTGCGATGAAAAGACACAGAATGAAATAAGCGAATTTATAAAATCATGCGACGGAGTTATTAACCTCGACAGTCTTATGACGAGATTATTCGGCAACAGAATTTATGTAATTGCTGAAATCGCGTGTGTTCCGGATTTACCGCTATATAAGGCTCACGAAATTGCTGAAAATGTTCACGAAGGAATCGAAAAGCAATTTCCTCTTGTAAAACATGTTACAGTGCATGTAAATCCTTATATAAAAACTGAAATTGAAGAGAGCGAAAACAACGAAAAAACAAGCGCTAAATAAAAAACAGGAGCAATTTGCTCCTGTTTTTTATTATTTAAATTCTGAAATTATTTTTTTCTTCTTGCAATTGCGATTCTGATATATTTTTTGGGGGCTTCCAATGTTTCCGCTGTTTCTTCTTCTTCAACCGATAACTCTTCTTCGGTTGCGGCGATTTCAAGCTCCATACCTTCGGACTGTTTCATTTTTACATAAGCCACGGCGCATGGATATTTGATATGTTTTTCACATAATTCGCAAAATGGCGCGTATTCACCGCATAAATCGCGCTTAAATATTTCACTGTGCTTGTATTTATCAACATCAATTATCTGCTGTATTTCTCTCAGGTTGTCTATATTAAGATGCGCGGGCATTTCGCTCAAAAGTTTTAAAGGCGCTTCACTGTTCCACATATAATTCTCCTTATCCTTTTAAGTAAGTTAAAAACATTATACAATAATAAATTATAATTTACAAGTATTTAAACTAAATTTCTTTCACTTCTAGAGATGAAAGTATTTCGTCAAATTTGTCTTTTGCAAATGAAATACTGTTTGGCGAAGTTACAGCCGCAGTTCCAGCCGCTACTCCACGACGAAGAATTTCTTGCAAAGAGCGCCCTTCTACCAGCGCTTGCGTTGCCGCCGCCACCATTCCGTCACCAGCGCCAACAGTGGAATTCATTGCTACATTTACACTCTTACTGTAATAATGCTTGTTACCGTCTGTAATTATTGCTCCCCGTTTTCCAAGAGATAGCAGAACTGTTTTTGAGCCTCTATTTAAAAGTTCGTCGCATGCGGAGAGCATATCCGTTTTATTTTTGAGCGGTTTTTTTAGCGTTCTTTCAAGTTCGTCAAGGTTGGGTTTGACAAGGTCAACGCCTGTTTTTAACGCTTGAAACAATCTTTCACCTTCAGTGTCCACTATTTTTTTTACGTTCGGCGGAACGGCGTTTAAAATCCTCGCATAATAGTCGGGGGTCATTCCTTTTGCAAGACTTCCGGATATAACCACAGCCTCTGCGGTTTTTGAAATTTGCTTAACAAGATTAACGAGTTCTTTCTGCTTTTCGGTACTTACTTCCGCGCTTATATCGTCAATTTCAGTCAGCATTGAGCGTCTGTCTACGAATTTATAGTTTTCTCTTACTCTACCCTTATTCCAGACGAATTTATAAGGAACGCCTTCACGGTGCAATTCCTGTTCAAATTGATTACCGTTGTCTTCATACATAAAACCGGTGGCAAACGAATCGGCGTTCAATCTTGCAAGCCCTATGGCAACGTTCAATGCTTTCCCCGTAAAAAAAATTCTTTTGCTGATTATTTTATGCGACATCCCTACAGTTAAAGAATCAACTTCCATATTTATATCAACGCAGGGACTCAAACATACCGATAATATCATCAGTCGGATTTTCCTTTATAATTTTATTAAAAAGGACCGCTTTATGCGGTCCCGAATATTACATTGAAATCATCTGAAGAGTTTCATAAAGTTCATAATTAAACTTTTTCTTCATACTTACCGCTTCAATAATGTCCATATCAATTATTTCATTTTTACGGATACCGACAACCCTGTTGCCAACGCCGTCGTTCAAAAGCCTTACAGCTTTATTACCAAACTGCGCGGCAAGCATTCTGTCGGCCATTGAGGGCGAACCTCCGCGCTGAATATGTCCGATTGATGTGGGCCGTACGGAATATGTTGTAACGGATTGAAGCTGTTTTGCAAATTCGTCTGCAGTACAAACGCCCTCGGCAACAACAACAATGTTTGAATGTTTTCCGTTTGCACGGGAACGGTTTATTTTCATTACTATATCATCGAGGTCGAAAACAACCTCCGGAACGACGATTATTTCGGCGCCGCTTGCAATGCCCGCATAGAGCGCAATATCGCCGCAACGTCTGCCCATTACTTCAACAACCGAAATTCTTTCATGCGAAGTCATAGTATCGCGCAATTTGTTGATTACGTCGATACAGGTATTAACAGCGGTATCAAACCCCAGCGTGTAATCGGTATATTCAAGGTCGTTGTCAATTGTGCCGGGAATTCCTATCGTGGGAACACCGTATTCTTCGGAAAGGCATTTTGCACCCCTGAAAGAACCGTCCCCGCCGATGACTACCAAGCCGTCAATGCCTCTTGCTTCAAGAGTTTTTACCGCCCGTTTCTGCCCTTCTTTTGTGAGCATTTCAAGACAGCGCGCTGTTCTGAGCTTTGTGCCGCCGCGCTGGACAATATCAGAAACAGAACGCATCTCCATAGATATCATTTCGTCGTCAATTAATCCTTGATAGCCGCGTTCGATGCCGTAAACTTCCATTCCGAAATAGATTGCCGTACGAACAACCGCACGAATACAAGCATTCATGCCGGGAGCATCGCCGCCACTGGTAAGTAAGCCTATTCTTTTCATGAAAAAACCTCCGAATTACTCAATATTTTCGGCAAGCCCCCTTATTGTGCCTCAAACATCGTTTTAATCCTTTTAATATTATAACAAACCAAAATTAAAATTACAAGAATTTTTATAAAGTTTTATAAATGAACCTGATTTTTATTTAATCAACGTATTTAACATCGCTCTGTTCAAGAAAGCTATACAATTCAGCTAAAAGACCTCTGCAATAATTTACGCCGAAGGGCATTCTATACCGTTTGTCGCCACGGACAATTTTACAAACGGTTTCTCCTTCATAATTTGCTAGCGTTGAAACAAGTTCGTCAAACAACGCGTCATCAAGCGCGCCGGCGTTTAACCATAATACACTCTCATCTTTTAACTGTGATGGTGCGGGCTTATTTTCGCCGGATTTTTTTGCCGTATCTATCTCGGTTAAATCGTCTATTATACAGGAAAGCCCTTTTTCATTATCTACGTCAAGTTTTCCGGTTATTTTTACTATCTTATCGTTTCCTAAATGAGGCTTAACCTTTTCGTATACTGCAGGGAAACATACGCATTCCAAACTTCCGTAAACATCTTCCAGGTTCAAAAACGCCATAAATGCGCCCGTGCGTTTAGTGGTGGTTCGCCGGTAAGAACTTATAATTCCCGCCATAGTTATACGCATTCCGTCTTGTATACGACTGAAAGTACGGTTACCGTCTTCATCTTCAATATAGTCATCTAAAAATGAACAGTCAAAGGTACATTCGGGAAAAGCATTCAAGTATTTTTCAAACGGATGTCCGCTTACGTAAACGCCCAGAACTTCCTTTTCACGCGCAAGTTTTTCATTCAGTTCCAATTCTGGAATGTCAGGGTATTTTACTTCGAGTTTGTCATCTTCGATAAAATCTCCGAAAAGACTCATCTGTGCACTGTTTTTTTGCTTATCTATAGCTTTTGCGCGCGTACATAAATCTTCATAAACTTCAGCAAGCTGTGAACGGAAAACGCCCATTTCATCAAAAGCGCCTGCATAAATAAGCCCTTCGACAAGACGTAAATTCAAAACTCCCGAACAGCGGGAAACAAAGTCTGAAAAATCTTTAAAAAGTCCGTTCTTTTCCCGCTCGCTAATAACTGCGTCTATTACCGCCTGCCCTACTCCTCTTAAAGCCGAGAGCCCGAAACGGACGCCGTCGTTTTCTACTTTAAACACTGTTCGGCTTTTGTTTATATCGGGAGGCAGAACTTTGTAGCCTTTATCTTTTAAATAAAGGACGTATTTTGTAATCTCATCGATTTTATTTAATCGGTTGTTTAAAAGCGCGCAAATAAATTCTTTACAATAGTATTTCTTGAGCCAGGCAGTTTGATAGGCTAAAGTTGCATAAGCCGCGGCATGCGATTTGTTAAACGCATATGAAGCAAATCCTTCCATATCGCCGAAAATTTTGTTGGCAACTTCCTCAGAAATGCCGTTATAAACGCAACCTACTATTTTACTACCGTTCGTGTCACTTACGCCGCCGTTAATAAACTTCTCTTTCTGCGCCATAAGTTTTTTCTTGTCTTTTTTACCCATTGCACGGCGCACAAGGTCAGCTTCACCAAGAGAAAATCCTGCAAGGTCTTGAAAAATCTGCATTACCTGTTCCTGATAGACGGGAATACCGTAAGTTACCTTTAAAATCTTTTCTTCCTGCGGGCAGTCAAAAGTTATCTGTTCCTGTCCGTGCTTTCTACGGCAGAACGAATCGATAAACTGCATGGGGCCCGGACGGTAAAGCGAAACTCCTGCAATTAAATCTTCAAGGGTATCCGGACGGAGATTTTTCATGAACCTTTTCATGCCTCCGGCTTCGAGCTGGAACACGCCGTCTGTATCACCTTCGGAAATCAGCGAATATGCGCCCGCATCGGCATAACCTATTTTATTGAAATCTACGTCGTAATCGTAATTTTCTTTGATATAGTCTACGCACTTTTTTATGTCGGTAAGCGTTACAAGAGCAAGGAAGTCCATTTTAAGCATTCCCAATGCTTCGATTTCCTTTGCAACAAACTGTGTGGTTATATCATCGCCGTTGCGCGATAGGGGCACGTTGTCTGCAATACGCTTTTGGCAAATAACTACGCCCGCCGCGTGCATGCCAGTCTGTCGGGGCATACCTTCTATTTTGAGAGCCATATCTATAACACGGCGCAATGCGTCGTCTGTTTCGTAAATCTCACAAAATTCGTTATTGCGCGCTGCTTTTAATTCTGAATACTTGCTCTCTAAATCGGCTTTCTTATCTTCATCGGTTTCGGCATCCGCTTTGGCCTTCGCCACGGCAATTCTTCTGCCCAAAAGGTCGCCGATAGAAGTTTTGCCGTCCATTATTTTAGTCAGTCTGTCCGTCTCGGAATATGGTACACGCATTACTCTGCCTACGTCCTTTATGGAGTTTTTTGCAGCCATAGTGCCGAAAGTAACAATTTGACAAACGTTTTCCCTGCCGTATTTCTGTCTTACGTATTCAATAGTTTCTTCTCGTCTGTCTGTGCAAAAGTCGATATCGAAGTCAGGCATTGAAACGCGGTCAGGATTTAAGAATCTTTCAAAAAGAAGGTCGTATTGAAGGGGTTCAACGTCGGTTATTCCTATTGAATAAGCAACTATCGAACTTACGCCGGAACCTCTTCCAGGACCAACGGGAATCCCCTGTTCCTTTGACCAGTTTATGAAATCCCAAACAACGAGATAATAATCTGCGTACCCCATACCGCAAATTATGCCCAGTTCATACTGAGCTCTGTCAAGTTCTTTTTGTCCCAATTTTTCGCCGTAGCGTTTCTTTAAGCCCTCGTCCGTCAGTTTTCTTAAATACTGTTCGGAAGTAAGTCCGTCCGGGGAAGAATATTCGGGAATCAGTGAATTGTCTCTTATTGGATAACCTTTTTTATCAAGGTTGAATGCAGGTTCGGTTACCTTGTCTGCAATAACGCGCGTATTCGAAATAGCCTGAGGTAAATTGGGAAAAAGCGCCGCCATTTCATCGCCCGTTTTGAAATAGAATTCATTTGTCGAAAATTTCATTCTCTTCGGGTCGTCTAACTGCTTTTTCATCTGTATGCACATCAGTACGTCCTGCATTTCGGCGTCTTCTTTATTCAAGTAGTGCACGTCGTTTGTTGCAACAAGCTGTGCTCCGATATCATTTGCCAATTGAACAAGGTGCGGCAGAATTTGTTTTTCTTCAGGTATACCGTGGTCCTGAATCTCTATGTAAAAATCCTCGCCGAAAATGCTCTGAAGGTTTAAAGCAAGCTCTTTTGCACCGTCATAATCGCCCGCCATAAGTCTTCTGGGAATTCCTCCGGCAAGACATGCGGAAAGACATATTACGCCTTCGGAATGTTCTCTCAAAACACTGTAATCAATTTTGGGCTTATAATAAAATCCGTCAACGAACGCCATTGAGTCAAGCTGAACGAGATTTTTATAACCCGCTTTATTTTTTGCAAGTAAAATAAGGTGCTCGGCAGTATTGGAAGTTTTGTCATTCATATTCTTCGTCAAGTAAAATTCACAGCCGATAATATATTTAATTCCGTTCTCCGCCGCTTTTTCGGCAAGCTGAAGCGCACCGTACATGTTTCCGTGGTCGGTAATACAAACAGTGTCGATACCATTACTTTTACAATAACTTATCAAATTACCTATTTTACAGGCGCCGTCCAACAGCGAATACTCTGTATGAAGATGCAAATGTATAAAGTCTGTCATTTTATTATCCTTTGTTCTTAATCCCGTCCGAGAGATTGTGCAATTTCTATAATTTTTCTGATTCTATGGTTTAAACAGCTTTTTGAAATTGATAGCCGCCCTGCAAGTTCCTGCATAGATGCATTTTTATCGGCAAGCCTGCATTCGGCAACATCGAAAAGCGGTTTTTCAAGACTTTGCAGCCCCACGGTCTGGGCTATTATCTCCAACGCTCGAACCTGCTTTACGGACGCCGTAACTGTTTTATCAATATTTGAAATGGAACAATTATTCACGCGGTTTGCGTTATTTTGTTTATCTTTATGTTCAACGATTTTATTGAGTCTTTCAAGACTCTTTTCACAAGACATAACGCTTAAAATATCAGAGATTACTTCTTTACTCTTAACATAAACTACTGCCGAATCCTTACGCGAAACAAGTTTGGCAAGAATTTCGAAATCACATAAAATGTCGCAAAAATCAGTTGCGGTTATTTTATTCGAAAAAACGATTTCGAAATGATAACCGGTCCGGCTGTAAGTACCTTCTTCCGGCAACGTACAACTCCCGCCGCCCAAAAAGGCCCCCTCAATATAAGCGAGCTTATTATTTTGCTTAGAAATAAGCAACTCAGCTATGCCGAATGCGAGAAATTTTCCGTCTTTATCCTCGCCTACAATACCTAACTCTTTTAAAAGCGCGTCTGATTTATCACTTATACATTTGAACGCAAATTTATCTTTTCCGCTTAAAATATCGAATTTTGCTCCGTCCACAAATATGGCCAGTCCAAAATCGTTTTCCAGCATATCAATAAAAAACTCCGCAGTCCGCTCGTTTTCCGTAACGATTTCAAAGCCAAAATAGCCTTCTTTTGAAACTATACTTCCACTTGTTCTAATAAACGCCGACAGCATAGCAAGTCGCATTCCGCGGTCTTTTAAGGAATTTTGTGTAATTTCATTTTTGATTTCTTCAGTAAAATTCTGCATCTTAAAAGTTTTTCTCTTTATATTCTTTAAATCTGAATTTCGGCAATTTTCCGTTGATATTTTCTATATGTTCCAACGGTATTTCGGCCTCCGACAAAATTTCTTCGGCCAGTTTTATATCCCCGACACGGTCGGGGGTATGCGCATCGGAATCGATTAAAAATTTTACACCTGTTGACGCCATAAGATTGAGTTCTTCAGCAGAAACGTGTCGCTTTTTTGTGTTAATTTCAATATAAGTTCCATAATCGGCACAACACTTGGCAACTTCCTTTAAATCACAGTAACACTTGTAATTAATATGCGTCAAAATATCGATCGGATTATTTTTAATCGCATTAATATACGCCTTTGTAGTATTTGAAATAACTTTGTCTGACGGACGCTTTCCAAATTTGTAAGCTGTATAATTTTCAAGCATAATATTGCGCAAATCTTTAAGACTTTTGTATTTCAATACTTCGTGAATGCCGCAAAGATAAATATCAAAATACTGAAGGTCAGACTCCTTCATATCTGTATCACCGTCAACAGAAATAAGATTACTCTCCATTCCCATAAGAACTTTTACGCCGGTAAGCTTCTCGGCCTCTTCGATTTCTTTTCTTAAATCACCTAACAACTTACGTTTGAGTCCAAACAGCAAATGATTAAAGCCATGGTCAGTAATTCCAACTTCTTTCAATCCGGCTTTTTTTGCGGACAAAGCATTTTCATATACCGTTCCTTTTCCGTGAGAATAAGGCGTATGCGTATGATAATCAGCCATTAAAATCATTAAAATCTCCTATGTAAACAACTTCTTCCTCAAGTTTTACTCCGTACTTTATGTAAACTTTTTCTTTAATTAACTGAATAAGTTTATAAACGTCTGACGATGTAGCGTTCTCATTTATAATAAAATTGGCGTGCTTTTCACTGACAATTGCGCCACCGATACGGTAATTTTTTAATCCTGCATCCTCAATAAGTTTTCCGGCAGACAGTCCCACAGGGTTTTTAAATACGCAACCGCAACTTTTACCTTTAGGCTGATTATGCCGTAAAGCCAAATAATTTCTTATTTCATTTTCGACTGATTCACGGGGAACGGCGGAAAGCGACAAATTTACCCCTAAAACAACACAATTTATGTCACGCATAATACTATGCTTAATTTTGAAATTGCAGTTTTCACTAGATAAGTCTTTTATTTTACCATCGTAAATACGTACACTTAAAATATTTTCCTCTATGTGATTTGAATTAATTCCACCATTCATCAAAGCCAATCCGCCAAGCGTTGCAGGAATTCCAGCCAGATATTCAACACCGCCAAGCGAATTCTTTTTACAAAAATTAAGCAGCTCTCTTACTGTTGTTCCACTCAAACAATATAGGCCGTTATCATTTTTTGAAATATCCTTTAAGCATTTTGTGCAAATAACCGAACCATTAAAACCGTTTTCGGCGGCAAGAATATTAGAGCCGTTTCCGATTATTTTAAAATTTTCGCCAGTATCTTTTAAGTAATCAAAAATATCTATTGCTTCTTGTTCTGTTTGGGGGTAGTATGCCGTTTTCGCAAATCCGCCCAGACCGTAAGTAGTATTTCTGGCAAAACTGAACTTATCATATTTAAGAATCTTATCAAGGACTTTATTGCGCAAATCGTCACCTATTTTATAATACCATTTATTGAATGCTTTTTCAATTAATTGAGGAGATTTTTTATTAAATTTATATCTGAATTTAATATTGCTTCGTCAAGCTCATTTTTAGTATTTCCACTTAGCGGAGTTTTTAATGTTATGTTATAATTTAAACCCTCCATAACGTGCAATTCGTCGTCATAAAGATTTTGCCCTTCTTTAAAGAGCCCTATTTTAGATATGTTGTTGCTCTGCAAAAGAAGTTTTTCGATAAACTTTTCAGCAACTGCGCATTTTTTAGTATTTTGTGTGGTTATTGAAATATTCTGATACAAATCATTAAATTCAGTAACCGGCATAACAGAAAACTGCAATCCGCGAGTTTTTAATCTGAATATATCCCGTTGAGTACCTAAAAGATATTTATATTCACCGTTAATTAACTTTACATAAGCAGCTGTCGGCTGGACGCAATCCGCTCCGTTTAGATTGAGAAAAAGTGCGCATGCTTTTACTTTATTGCCTGTTCCCTCGTTTATAACCGTGTTTTCTGCGTTTGCCTTAGAGAAATCGGCGTTTTGTTCAAGACTTAAAAGGCAATAACCGCCGTTACACCAGCAATAAAACGGGTTATCGCCGACTATATATCTTTCAAGCCCTTCTGTGCCCGCACCATAAGAAATTAAGTCGGGAATTGTCCCGCCGGTTAAGTTTTCAACGGCGGCATCGGCAGTTATTTGGGTTACGGTTACGTAGCAACCTCCACTTTTTGAAAAATCATTTCCGATATTCTGTAAGTATGATGCGCGTGAACCTCTGCCGCCTTCGAAATTATCGATTTGCCATACGCTAAGCACAGTTGGTTCGTCATCAGCCGTGACCTTATTGTCCTTTGTAAACATAATTAAAGGTGCGGCAATCATAATACATATGCAGACGGAAAAGGTAAAAATTCGATAAATCAACCGCTTTTTATATTCTGACATAGTATATTTTATTAATTTGACTGCCATAAAATACATAGGGAGTACTCAAATTAATGAATACTCCCCCGCCCGCCGCTAAAACGCGGTGGGCGCTTTAACAGAGGGACATATATATTAAAGCGTTACCGCTTAAAAATATCTTGTGCTAATGTTTGGTTTTTATTCATTTAACTATAAACTTATTTTGCATAACACATTATTGACATAGTTAGTTAAATATAAAAAATTGTGCGCAACAAAATGTTGCGCACGTAAAGTAAAAATTATTAGTCTTCAGACTCCTCTGGGAGCTCTACGTTATGATAAACGTCCTGCACGTCGTCAAGCTCCTCAAGTTTGTCAAGCATCTTCTGGAATGTGACAAGCTTTTCCGCGTCAAGCGTGATATAATTTTGCGGAATCATTTTTATTTCCGCTTCAAGGAATGTTACCTTTTTGTCCTCGAAATACTTTCTAGCTGTAGACCACTTTTCCGGCGCAGTGTAAACCTCGTATACGTCGTCTTCAACTACGTAATCATCAGCCTCTGCTTCAAGGCAATATTCCATCATGGTATCCTCGTCGAGAGCAACAGTTCTCTCTATTACAAAAATACCCTTGTTGTCAAACATATATGATACACAACCGTTTTGCCCCATCTGTCCGCCGCATTTGCCCATAGCAGAACGAATATCGCCTGCAGTTCTGTTTACGTTATCGGTAAGAGTTTTAATTATAACCGCCGCACCGCCAATGCCGTAACCTTCATACGTGAGTTCCTTATAATCTTTATCGCCAAGTTCACCTGCCGCCTTCGCAATGGAACGCTTGATGTTGTCGTTTGGCATATTTGCTGCTTTGGCCTTTGCTATAACGTCGGCAAGTTTAGAGTTGGTGTCGGGATTAGGATTGCCCTTTGCCGCCACTGCAAGCTCTCTGCCTATTTTGGTGAAGACAGCCGCGCGTGCCGCATCAGTCTTGCCTTTTTTTGCCTGTATATTGTGCCATTTGGAATGTCCTGACATATCTTTTCTACCTCTTAATTATTTTTTAGCCGATACATGGCAATTCCCGCCGATACTGCCGCGTTTAAACTTTCGCACGTTTTACGCATGGGAATTTTTATCTTGAACTGTGCAATATCGAAAATTTCTTTACAGATTCCGCTTCCTTCATTACCTATGCAAAGGCAGAACCTTTCCGGCGCGTTGAATCGAAAAATATTTTCACCGTGCATATCCGCGCAAATAAGCGGAATGCCGCTAAGCGCTTTTAAAACTTCTTCACGTTCACCGCAAAAAATGTTAACGAAAAATATTCCGCTCATACTTGCCCTGACCGCTTTAGGAGAAAAAGCATCGGCGCAATTTATTAAATAAATTTCATCGTAACCTGCCGCGTTAGCGGTTCTTATAATGGTACCTAAATTTCCCGGGTCACGTATTCTGTCAAGCAGAATGCAACTTTTTTGGGGGGCTTTTAACTTGTTTATTGGTTTGTTTACCACAGCTATCACGCCTTGCGGGGTCTTTTCGTTTGAAATTGATGAAAAAACACTGTCAGACACGATTACGGCATCCGAATACTTATCCGAATGCTGTTCGGTGCAAACGATTACTTTTATATCGCAACCGGCGGAAAGACACTCGTTTACCGGTTTTACGCCTTCTACGAGATATAATCCAAGTTCGTCTCTGAATTTTTTATCGGATGCAAGTTTCGAAATTTCTTTAATTTGCGGATTTGATTTAGAAGTTATTACCATAATCGGCAAGTCGAATAAAAAATTAAGCCTTTTTCAAGGCTTAAAATTCAAATTATAATGCTTGTTTAGCTTTTTCCGCAAGCGCGGTGAAAGCTACGGCGTCGTTTACCGCTATGTCGGCAAGGACCTTTCTGTTTAGGTCAATGCCGGCGGTTTTAAGACCGTGCATAAACTTGGAATAGGAAAGACCGTTAAGTCTTGCAGCCGCGTTAATGCGGGCAATCCAAAGACTACGCAAATCACGCTTTCTCAACCTTCTGCCAATATAAGCGTAATTTAATGACTTCATAACCGCTTCGCGGGCGATTCTGTACGACTTGGACTTATTACCGAAATAGCCTTTAGCAAGGCGGAATATCTTTCTACGCTTTTTTAAAGCATTTACACTTCTCTTAATACGCATTATTAAATCCTCCTATTAACCTTTATACGGAATCATTGCTTTTACATTGGATTCCTGTGTAGTGGAAACAAGCGTATTCTGACGCAAATTTCTCTTTCTTTTTCTGTTCTTTGTTTCTGCCTTATGGTTTTTACCGCCGTGGGGTCTTTTTACCTTTCCTGTGGCAGTAAGCCAAAAGCGTTTTTTGCTGCCGCTATGTGATCTCTGCTTGGGCATAATGTAATCCTCCTGAAATTTTGCGATTATAATTTAAACTTTTGCCGGCGAAAGCATCATAGTGATGTTTCTACCTTCAGTTGTTGGTTTCTTATCCTGAACAGCTTTACCGTCAAGCCCTTCAAAAAAGTTTTCCATAACCTGTACGCCCTGGTAAGCGCGGGAATTTTCCCTGCCCTTCATTCTTATGGAAACCTTGACTTTGTTTCCCGCCTCCAAAAATTTGAGACATTGCTTTGTTCTTACCGCAATATCACCGACGTCTATAGTCATTGATAAACGGATTTCTTTAATTTCGACAATAGTCTGGTTTTTGCGGTTTTCCTTATCGCGTTTGTTCTGCTCGTACTTAAATTTGGAGTAGTCCATGATTTTGCATACAGGGGGAACTGCGTTGGGGGAAATTTTAACAAGGTCAAGGTCCGCTTCGTTTGCAAGACGCTGCGCTTCGCGGCTCGACATAACGCCAATCATTTCGCCGTCGGCATCAATGAGTCTTACTTCTCTGTCCCTGATAGCCTCGTTAACGGAATACAAATCTTTAATAATCAATACCTCTCTGAATATTTTCCAAAAAACATTTCGGGTTGCAAACAAAGCAACCCGAAATAATATTGACTTTATTAAGTCTTTAAATCGTTATCAGCCGAACAAAAAATCCGTACGGCGAAAGGGGTTACCTTTGCTTTGCTTTTATATATTAACTTAAATGCCGGCGTTTGTCAAACGATTTTTGAAAAATTCCGCTTAAAAAATAACTTTTTCTTTGTTTTCTTTACAAACTCTCTTAACAAAGTCTGCAAGGAGCTGAGTTTCTTTTTCCTCAACGCCGCGCTTATTTACGTTAACAGTGCCCTCTTCCGCCTCTTTATCGCCCAAAACCAGTACGTAAGGAACCTTTTCCATTCTTGCTTCGCGAATTTTATAACCGATTTTTTCGTTTCTTTTATCAATTTCGCAACGAATTCCCTTATCCTTAAGCGCTTTTGCAACCTTTTCGGCGTATTCGAGCGTTCTGTCGGTTATGGGAAGGATTTTAACCTGCATGGGCGCAAGCCACACGGGGAATTTGCCTGCAAAGTGCTCTATAAGTATACCGATAAACCTTTCTATTGAACCGAAAATAGCTCGGTGAATCATTATAGGACGGTGTTTCTGTCCGTCTTCGCCAACGTATTCGAGTTCAAAACGTTGCGGCATCTGGAAATCGAGCTGTATAGTGCCGCACTGCCACGTTCTACCTATACTATCTTCAAGATGGAAGTCTATTTTAGGTCCGTAGAAAGCGCCGTCTCCCTCGTTTACCTCATAATCGATATTCATTTCTTCAAGAGCAGCACGCAGCGCTTCGGTTGCAGTGTTCCAGTCTTCCTCACTACCCATACTGTTTTCGGGGCGTGTGGAGAGTTCAACTTTATATTTAAAACCGAACTGCTTATAAATTTTATCGGTTAAGCGCACAACGCCCTTTATTTCGTCGGTTATCTGCTCGGGAAGCATAAAGATGTGCGCATCATCCTGAGTGAAACAGCGTACGCGGAATAACCCGTGAAGCTGTCCGCTCTTTTCGTGGCGGTGAACAAGCCCCATTTCGGCAACGCGCAAGGGCAAATCTTTATAACTGTGAGGCGTGAGTTTGTAAACAAGCATACCGCCAGGGCAGTTCATTGGTTTAACCGCGCAGTCTTCACCGTCGATTTTTGTCGTATACATATTGTCCTTATAATGGTCCCAATGTCCGGAATTTTCCCAAAGATTTCTTGTGAGTATTATGGGCGTCTGAATTTCTACGTAATCTTCCTTACTGTGCAGTTCGCGCCAGAAATCTACAAGCGTGTTTTTAAGTACCATACCGTTGGGTAAAAAGAACGGAAAGCCTTTGCCCTCATTTAGGAGTGCGAAAAGCTTTAATTCTTTGCCGAGCTTGATATGGTCGCGCTTTTTTGCCTCTTCGAGCATCTTGAAGTAAGCGTCCATTTCCTCTTTTTTTGCAAACGCGACGCCGTAAATACGCGTGAGCATCTTGTTTTTTTCGTTTCCGCGCCAATATGCGCCAGCAATGGAAACAAGCTTGAACGCTTTGATTTTGCCAGTGTGAGGAAGATGAGGCCCGCGGCAAAGGTCGGTAAACGAACCTTGCTTATAGAAAGAAATTACCGAATCTTCCGGTAAATCGTTAATTAATTCAACTTTGTATTTTTCCTTATATTTAGTCATTAGTTTGATTGCCTCTTCGCGAGGCAGCTCAAACCTTTCTATAGGAGTTTTCGCTTTGATTATAGTGTTCATCTCGCTCTCGATTTTTGCAAAATCTTCCTGCGTTATCGGCGTGTTGAAATCTATATCGTAATAGAACCCGTTTTCGATTACGGGACCAATTGCAAGGTTACAAGTGGGATAAACGTTTTTTATTGCCTGTGCAAGCACGTGCGCGCAGGTATGACGATAAACTTCCATTCCCTCCTTATCTTTAAGGGTAACTATTTCAAGCATATCGCCCTCTTTCAGAGCTTGCGAAAGGTCGCAAAGCTCACCGTTTACTTTTGCCGCAACAGCATTTCGCGCCAAACTGTCGCTGATTTCCTGCGCCGCCTTAAAGCAGCTTACACCTTCGTCAATCTCAAATTTGTTGCCGTTTTTAAGTAAAATTTCCATAATTCCTCCGAATATTATAAAATCCTTAAACGAAAAATCGTTTAAGGACGCAAATTACACAATTGCGCGGTTCCACCTTAATTGTCTTTAAAAGACCGCTCTTTAACGCTTGATTAATAAAAGTGGTTTCCCGTTCTCTCCTAAATTATGCGGCTCTCAGCTCCCCGCACTCTCTGTGAATTTATCGGTGGTACTTGTCTTTTTCAAGCAAGTTTATATTAATACCCTTTTAAAGTTTTGTCAACAATATTAACGCGTATTCGCCTTAATTTATTTGCTATTTTTTACCGCATTATATATAATTATTTAAAAGCAACAGAGGATTTTTTTATGGCATACACTGATTTCGGCAAAATTGAAAAGAAATGGATAAAATACTGGGATAAGAACAAAACTTTCCACACCGACCTGCACGATTTTTCTAAACCCAAGTATTACGTTTTGGATATGTTTCCCTATCCTTCGGGAGCGGGGCTGCACGTCGGACACCCAGAAGGCTATACGGCAACCGATATTCTTGCGAGAATGAAACGTATGCAGGGATTCAATGTGTTGCACCCAATCGGCTTCGACAGTTTTGGTTTGCCTGCTGAACAATACGCGATTACAACGGGCAACAATCCCGATGGTTTTACACAAAAGAATATTGCAACGTTTACTTCTCAGCTTAAAATGCTTGGGCTTTCTTACGACTGGGACCAGACAATTTCCACTTGCGACCCTTCCTATTATAAATGGACGCAATGGATTTTTAAACAACTTGTAAAGGACGGTTTGGCCAGATACGTAGAAACGCCCGTAAACTGGTGCGAGGAGCTTGGAACCGTACTTGCAAACGACGAAATAGTTGACGGAAAGAGCGAACGTGGCGGCTATCCGGTAGTTCGCAAAAATATGAAGCAATGGGTTATAGATATAAATAAGTATGCGGAAAAGCTTTTACAAGGACTTGACGAGATTGACTGGCCGGAATCTTCTAAAATTGCGCAGAAAAACTGGATAGGTAAGTCCGTCGGCGCTAAAATAGACTTTAAAATAGACGATTTGAACGAAAAATTTACCGTATTTACAACCCGTTGCGACACGGTTTTCGGCGCTACATACTGCGTTTTGGCGCCCGAGCACAAGCTGGTTGATAAAATCACTACGGCGGCGCAGAAGAAAGAAGTAGAAAATTACAAACTGGAATGCGCTAAAAAATCAGATTTGGAGCGCACCGATTTAAACAAGGATAAAACGGGCGCTTTTACCGGTTCTTACGCGATTAATCCTGCAAACGGCAAAAAAATACCCGTTTATATTTCCGACTACGTTCTTACATCCTATGGCACCGGCGCGATTATGGCTGTTCCCGCGCACGACGCGCGCGATTACGATTTTGCAAAGAAATTCGGCATAGCAATAATTCCGGTGCTTGAAGGCGGCGATATGTCTAAGGAAGCATATACGCAAGACGGCAAACACATCAATTCCGAATTTCTAAACGGCTTAAACAAGCAGGAAGCCATTAACAAAATGACAAGCTGGCTTGAAGAGCATAATTTCGGCAAAAAAGCCGTAACATACAAGTTGCGGGAATGGATATTTGCAAGGCAGCGTTACTGGGGCGAACCGCTCCCGGTTATTCATCTTGAAAACGGCGACAGAGTGCTTTTAGAGGACAGCGAACTTCCGCTTGTATTGCCTGTCATGGACGATTATAAGGCGCGCGGTGACAACGCTCCGCTTGAAAATGCTAAAGCGTGGGTAAACGTCAATGTTAACGGCGTTAATGGCAAACGCGAAACCACCACTATGCCCGGCTCGGCAGGCTCAGCATGGTACTTTTTACGTTATTGCGACCCACGCAACGATGAAAAGTTTGCAGATTATGATTTATTGAAGTACTGGATGCCCGTAGACTTCTATATGGGCGGCAAAGAACACCTTGTAGGGCACCTTCTATATTCGCGTTTCTGGAACATCTTCCTCTTCGACAAAGGACTTGTACCCCATAAGGAACCGTTTAAAAAGCTTTTCCATCAGGGAATGATTTTGGGCGAGGACGGCAACAAGATGTCTAAAAGCCTCGGCAATGTAATAAATCCCGACGATATAGTCAGAGATTACGGTGCGGACGTTTTGAGAATGTATGAAATGTTTATGGGACCCGTTGCCGACACCAAACCGTGGTCAACCGCCAACATTGAGGGCATTAAAAAGTTTATCGACAGATTGCACCGTCTTTATTTTGAATTAAAAGTAATCGAAAACAAACCCAATTTTAATCTTGAAAAAATCTATCACCAAACCGTTAAAAAGGTCGGCGAAGATTACGAAACAATGAAAATCAACACAGCAATATCGCAAATGATGATTTTCGTAAACACAATTTACAAGGAAATTTCCGAAGGAAGACATTTCCCTCTCGAATACGCCGAGGGATTTGTAAAACTTTTAAATCCGATTATACCTTTCATTACGGAAGAAATATGGACGACGGTTCTGGGGCATAAAGGCACAATCGCTTACGAATGTTGGCCGAAATACAACGAAAGCAAGTGCGGCGAAGACAACATAGAATACGCCGTTCAGGTTAATAGCAAAATTAAGACAAAGATAACCGTACCTGCCGACATGTCTGAAATCGATATTGAAAAGCTTGTTAAGAACAATGCGGAAATTGTGCCTTTAATCGAAGGAAAGCAGATTAAAAAGTTTATTTTAGTGCCTAAAAGACTTATAAATATAATAATTTAAATTTATAAAGGACGGTCGATTCGACCGTCCTTTTTATTGACTTTTAAACTTCATAAGGGTCTGATTTACCGAGGATATTGAAAATATCAATTATCCAACCTATTCCGCACAAGCCGAATGTACATAAGTAAAGTACACCCATTCCCGTCTTGCCCTCATAAAATTTATGTAAACCAAGATAACCACCAAAAAAGCAAAGTGCAAACGAAGTCCATTTACTTACGGTTTTTCTTCCTGTGCTTGCCGGACTTACTGTAGTTACTTCGGCTGTTGCGGCTGCAGACGAATTAGCAACGTTATTTATTACAATCCCCTCTTTGCCGCCGTCTAACTTCTCAACCTGTCTGCCGCATTTTGTACAAACAATGGCGTCAAAAGGTATTTTTTCACCGCAAAATTTACAAAACTTATCTTCCATATTTCACCTCGTATAATTATCTTAAAACCATAATATTCTAATTATAATTAGAAGTCAAGTAAATTATACTAATTATTGTTAGAATTTTTATTAATGAAAGAGTTTGACAAAAATATTTTTGGTGAAAGACTTAAATATTTGCGCACAGAAAAAGGTATCGGGCAGAATTTACTTTCAAAAGAGCTGAACCTTAGTAACGCCTCTATAAGTTATTGGGAAACCGGCAAGCAAGAACCAGGCGCCGAAGCGCTGTTTAAGCTCGCAAACTATTTTAATGTTTCAGCAGATTATTTATTGGGTTTGTCCGACGACTAAATAATAACCCCGTCCGCAATATTACGGACGGGGCTATACTTTATTTTATTTTAAAGTGATTGCAATGTGCTTACAACATCGCCTACGGTTTTAATTTTTGCAACAAGCTCGTCAGGAATTATTTTACCTGATTTTTCTTCCAAAGTCATAATCATTTCCGCAACATCAATTGAATCAGCTCCCAAATCTTTTATAATTTCGCTATCGGGAGTAATCTTCGCCTTTGAAATGCCAAGCTGAGATGCAAGAACTTCCGCTACTTCTTCGAACATAGTTAATCCTCCGAATTTTTTATAAGTAAATTTTACTATGACGCATAAATTTTGTCAAGTTAATTGGCTAGCTTTTTCGCCTGCTTTAAAGAAAGACCAATACGTTGTTTTTTCTTATCAAGACTAATAATAACGGCTTTAACCTGTTGTCCTACTTTCAGCACGTCGGACGGATGCTTTATATATCTGTCGGTTATTTCCGAAATGTGTACTAGCCCGTCCTGATGCACGCCTATATCGACGAACGCACCGAAATCGATTACGTTTCTTACGGTACCCTCTACTTCCATACCCACTTCTAAATCCTCAATGCCCATTATATCGCGTCGAAGCTGTCTTTGCGGCAGATTGTCGCGGATATCTCTGCCCGGTTTTACAAGTTCGGCAATTATGTCGTTCATAGTCGCTTTATCAAGTTCACACTCGTTCGCTGCTTTGTCTTCGCCGAAATTTTTAACGTCTGCAGGTAGTTTTGCAAGCCTTCTTGCCCTTATGTCCTCGTCGGAATATCCAAAAAGAGACAAAAGTTTTTCAGCTTTTTTATAAGATTCGGGATGAACCGCCGTATTATCCATTATGTTTTTGCCATCGGGAATACGCAGGAAACCCGCGCACTGCTCGTATGCTTTTGCGCCAAGCTTGGAAACCTTTAAAAGCTGGTTTCTCGCTGTGAACTTTCCGTTTTCCTCGCGATATGCAACAATATTTTTGGCAATGCCCGAATTAAGTCCTGCAACAAACTTTAAAAGAGAAACGCTTGCGGTATTTAAGTCTACGCCGACGCTGTTAACACAATCTTCCAGAACGCCACCAAGAACGCCGTCCAACCGCTTTTTATCCATATCGTGTTGATACTGACCTACGCCTATGGATTTTGGGTCTATTTTAATGAGTTCGGCAAGCGGGTCCTGTAATCTTCTTGCGATTGAAATTGCCGAACGTAACGTTAAATCATAATCCGGGAATTCTTCCACTGCAAGCGGACTTGCCGAATAGACGCTGGCACCCGCTTCATTGACCACCGCATAAACGACGGGTCTTTCAACCTCTTTCAAAAGCTCGGCAACAAAAATTTCAGTTTCTTTACTTGCCGTACCGTTACCAATTGAAATTATATCCACGTTATGTTTTGCGATTAAAGCTTTAATAATTTGTTTAGATTCTTCGATTTTGTTTTTGGGTGGAACGGGATAAATAACCGAAGTATCTAAAACTTTACCCGTTTCATCTACAACGGCTACCTTACAACCTGTGCGGTAACCGGGGTCGAGCCCGAGCGTAACTTTACCTTTTACAGGGGGCTGTAAAAGCAGCGGACGAAGGTTGACTTCAAACATTTTTATAGCCTGCTCACTTGCTCTGTCGGTTAAAATTGCACGAACTTCGCGTTCAATCGAAGGCTCGATAAGTCTGTCGTAACCGTCGTCTGCGGCCTCTTCAATCAGTTTTGCGCAATCGCCAGTACTGTGAACATATTTGGCACAGCATACACGTTTGGCAATATCGGAATTGAAATCGATTTTGACCTTTAAACATTCTTCCTTTTCCCCGCGATTGATTGCAAGGATACGGTGGTTTTTTATTTCCGGAATGAGTTCGGCAAAGTCGGCGTACATGGCGTAAGTGCCCTTTTCGTCATCTTTTACCATTTTAACCTGCATTTCGCCGTGATTTTCCATTAGCGCACGGAGTTTTTTTCTAAGCTCTGCATTATCAGAAATTATTTCGGCAATTATATCCTTTGCTCCGTTTATCGCGTCGGTTACGGTTTTTACACCCTTTTCCTCGTCGATATATTTCTCCGCTTCCTTATAGGGGTCGCCTTCCTGCGCGAGAATAAATTCGGCAAGCGGCTGCAAGCCCCTTTCAATTGCAACTGAAGCACGCGTCTTTTTCTTTTGTTTGAACGGACGATAGACGTCCTCTATTTCAGTCATAGTCTGCGCGGCTTCGATAGCGAGCTGAATTTCTCCGGTCATTTTGCCTTGCTCGGTTATGGCGTTTGCAACTTCCTGCTTGCGCTTTTCAAGGTTTTTTAAGTATTCGTATCTGTCGTTAAATGCACGCAGAACCTGGTCGTCTATAGCGCCCGTCATCTCTTTGCGGTAACGCGCAATAAATGGAATAGTGTTGCCCTCGTCCAACAAATTCAAAATGTTTTTAACGTGGTCGGGACGAAGATTAAATTCTTCGGTCAGTTGCTGTGAAATTTCCATAATTATATCTTTAGCCCTTTTAAATATGTTTTTTGTTCGGCGTTAAGACGGTAACTCTCACACGCCTTTTGAATTGCTTTGTTATGCGTTTTTTTATCGATTCCCAAACCTTTGCCAAAGGCTTCGACGGTTGCTTTCAAAAATGAAACAGTTTCATCGTAAAATTTGATTATCAGTTCGGCAAGAAGCCACGCCGCCGCCATATGCACATAATAAAATTCTTCAGTACACGCTTCCGTAATCAGTTGAAGTATATAGGAATAATACTTCTTTTCAACGTAAAAATGCAAAAGCGTCGTAAGTGCAAACCGTTGATAAAATTCTTTCTCTTCCGTGAAATAATTTAAGATATACGGCAAAAACTCGTCTTTATGATTTGCTATGCACTTGGGAGCAAAACAGTCGCAGGTTGCCCAGTTATCTATTAACGAAACGCATTTGTCAACATAGTTGGTAAATAAATTATACGGGAGCAAAGCTACTGCCTGCAACTTAATAAAAGTAACTTCGTAATACTCGTCCGGAAACTTCAACAACTTCGGCGCAAAATTTTTATATTTTTTTGCAAGCTTGCGCATAACCGGCACACGCACGCCCAAAAGCCTTATATTTTCATTTTTTAAAAGTTTACCGTGAAAATTTTTATAATTTTCGTCGGCGTAGCTTTTAAGCTCCTCCAAAAACTCGGCATAGAGCATTGTGCCATTCCTCTTTTGAAAATTTGGTATTTGCCGGACTTGTGGACGGCAACTTTATGTATGGCACGGATACCGCCTTGAAGTTCTTTTCAAAAATTCTAAACGCCGTGCCGCCGTTAATTATTATAAAACTAATTTTTGTGTTTTGCAATAACTTTTCAATGTTTGCCACTTTGAAATTTTTTATCGTTACATCCTGCGACCCTACAATTTCGCACTCTGCTACAACATCCCATAAAGCTATTTTACGCTTTAAAAGAAATTCTTTCTTATCATCGGTGGTTTCCGGAATCTCGTCGCCGAAAAAGGAGCAAACCGTGCGCCAAAAGCGGTTTTGCTTGTTGCCGTAATAAAATTCAACCTGTCTGCTCTTAACCGACGGAAAACTGCCCAGTATAAGCAACTTACTGTCGTCATTGATAAACGGTTCAAAACCGTGCTTTATGTCTGACATAATACTTCGTAAACCCTTTATAACGGCTTGTCCACGGGGCCGATTAGCGAAAGTGCCATAAAATTATCGTCAAAGTTACAGTCAACCGCTTCCTTAACATCCTTTAAAGTTACTGAATTAATTCTGTCTACACGTTCTTTAAAATTGTACGCTTTCCCGCTGTATAAAAGCTCTTTGCCGAATAATAGCATTTGTGAGCTAGAGCTTTCCTGGGCGAAAATTTGCGAGGAGACCAACTGTTCCTTGCCACGTATGAATTCTTCTTCGGAAATGCTCTTATTTTTAATATCACTGATACATTTATAAATAGCTTCTACCGATTGAAGATATTTTTCGGAATTCACGCCCGCATAAACGGAAAGAGCTCCCGCCTCTGCGTAAATTGATACGTAAGAATAGACAGTATAAGCAAGCCCCAGTTCCTCACGCACAGTCTGAAAAAGACGCGACGACATACTTCCACCCAAAATAGCGTTTAAAATCTGTGTTGCATCATAAAGTTTGTCGTAACGCTTTACCGAGGGATACGCAATTCCAACGTGTACTTGTTCGATATCCTTCTTTTTGAAAAGCGAATTGCCCTGCAGTTCAACTTTAACCGCGTTGCGCTTGCAACAGTGCTTTTTCATTCCGGCAAAATATTTTTCAACCATAGTCTCGGCAAGATTAATATCTATATTGCCCGCCATAGAGATTACGATATTTTCGGGAACGTAATACTTTTGCATATAATTATCTACGTCCGCTCTTGTAAAGCACTGGACATTTTTGCGGGGTCCGAGAATGTTTCTTCCGTAACCTCTGTCGCCGAAATATGCGTTTGCAAGAACATCAAGACACAAATCGTCGGGCGTATCTTCATTCATACTGATTTCTTCGATTATAACGCCTTTTTCCTTTACCATTTCTTCCGCGGGAAAAGTGCTGTTCAAAAATAAATCGGCAAGAATGTCAAAGGCTTCTTCGGCATGCGCGGTTGTGGACTTAGCGTAGTAACAAGTCATATCTTTACTCGTAAACGCATTTGTCTGTGCGCCAATTCTGTCCATTTCGTCGGAAATCTGAAAAGCCGTACGATTTTTCGTACCCTTGAACATCATATGTTCAATAAAGTGCGAAATTCCGTCCTCTGCGTCGCTCTCGTTGGATGCTCCGGTATGAACAAGTATGCCCATTGTTACCGACATCAGCCCCGACATCTGATTTACAGTCAATTTAAGTCCGTTTTCAAAAGTTTTAAAATGTACCATTATTCTCCTAAATTTTCAGAGACAGTACAGGTTTTAAGCCCTGCTTCTCTTATGTAAGTTAAAATTTTCGGTAAAACTTTTACCGTTACGTCTTTTGGATGGCAGAGAATAAATTCCCCCGCTTTTAAATTTTTTGTGGCGCGTTCGTAGATTATATTTTCGTTTTTATCGCGCCAGTCTATAGTATCGCGGCTCCACATAATAACTTTCATACCAAGATAATTGCACGCCGAAAGAGTGTTTTCGCAAAAAGCGCCGGAAGGCGGCGCAAAAAGTTCGATTTTTTTATCGCAAATCATTTCAAGGAGTTTTACGCTCGGACGGATTTCTTCCAGATTGGCTTCATATGACATTTTTGCGTGGTCCTTATGAAAGTAGCCGTGACTGCCAAGTTCGTGCCCGCGGGCGAAAATTTCTCTTACTGCGTCAACATTGTCGTCCGCCCACGAACCGCCGATAAAAAATGTTGCTCTTGCTTCGTATTCGTCCAGAATATCTAAAATTTTGTTCACATTTTCGGCACTTTCATAAACGTTGAAAGTTAAACTTACGCCGCCCGTTTCCTCTTTGCCGCCGTAATATAAATTGGCGTTTTCATAAGAAACCGCTTCAGCGTTACCGTTGAAATAACCAATAAATGAAATACCCAAAACTACCAGCGCAAGCGCCGCGTTCGTAATAATAGTTAATAATTTGCTCTTTTTCAATAGTTTACCCCTCTCAACCTAATACTATTTATATAATATTAAACTGAAAGGCGCAACTTGACTATTTAAGCTTTATAAAAGTAACGCCCGTTTCTCCCTCGCCGTATTTTCCGGAGCGGAAACTTTCAACACGCCTGTGCTTTTTAAGGTGTGCGTGTATGGCGCTTTTTAGTTTTCCAGTACCCACGCCGTGAATTACCTTTATTTCTTCAAGATTATCAGTAAGCGCCCTGTCAATAAAATTATCCACTTCATATAAAGCTTCAATAACCGTAAGTCCTAAAATATTGATTTCAAGTACCGGCTGAGATTTCGGCAGAGTTTTAACAACTTTCACCTTTTGCGGCGGCGCTTTTTGAAGTTCGCCAATCACCAGAATAGAAGAAAGCTTTAAATGCATCTTAATGTTGCCGCACAAAACTTCCGCTTCCCCTTTGTTTTGCGAATAACCGGTTACAATTCCTTTGCACTCCATCGGTTTAACGAAAACTTCTACGTCCGGCTTGATATTTTGCGGTGTTGCGGGAACGTAGTCGCTCACCTTTTTGATTTCTTCATCTTCCTCAAACATACCGCTTTTAATCTTATTTTTAAGCGTGCGCGCGGCGATTAAATCAGTTTCGGAAAGCTGTTCTTTTTTGAAAATCTCCTCTATTTTTTCAAGCATTTCTTCAGCTTGCGCACATCGTTCATTAATTATCCTGCGGCTCTCACTGCGTGCCGAACGGTTAACTTTTTCCTTTTCACGGTTTAATTCTTCAATTTGAGAATTAATTTTATTCAGTTTTTCTTTCCACTCACGTTCATAGCCCGAAATTTCGGCAAGTTTTCTGTTAGCTTCGATGCGACTCTCCTCCGCAAGACGAACTATGTTTTCAAAACTTCTCGCACCTTCCGAGAGATAGCCTTCTGCGGCGGTTAAAATGTTTTTATCCATTCCAAGGCGGCGGGCAATTGCAAGCGCACAACTCGCGCCCGGCAAACCTATTTTTATGCTGTATAGCGGTCTTAAAGTGTTTGCATCAAATTCCATACTGGCGTTTTCGATGCCGTTTACCGAATACGCAAACTCCTTTAAAGGCGTAAAATGTGTGGTTATAATGCCTTTCGCACCACTGTCAAGCAAATGTTTTGTAACCGCTTTGGCAATTGCCTGCCCCTCGTCCGGGTTAGTTCCACCGCCAAGTTCGTCAATTAAAACGAGACTGTTACCGTCGGATTGATGACAAATTTCGATTACATTCGTTATATGTGAGGAAAAAGTTGAAAGACTGTCCTCTATACTTTGGCTATCTCCGACGTCGCAAAAAACATTTTTGAAAACGGCAACGGAACTGCCTTCGTCGGCAGGAATAAACAGTCCGCAAGCCGCCATAAGGCAAAATAGCCCCGTCATTTTTAAAGTAACCGTTTTTCCGCCAGTGTTTGCGCCGCTTAAAAGTAAAAAGTTATAACCGCCGCCGAGTTCGAGCGAAACGGGCACAACCGTTTCTTTGGAAATTAAGGGGTGTCTACCCTTTAAAATCCGTATATATCCTTTATTGTTGGTTTTCGGTTCAGTGCACTTCAAAAAATAGCAGTATTCAGCTTTTGCATAAAGCGCGTCAAGTTCAAACAAAATTTCCGTGTCCAAATTGAGTTGTGGAGCCATTTCGCCAAGCCGTTTGGAAAGAGATTTTAAAATTGCTTCAACTTCTTCCTTTTCATCCAAAGTTAACGCGATAAGCTCATTGTTGAGTTCAAGCACATATTCAGGCTCGATAAAAAAAGTCGCACCGGTTTTGGAGCGGTCGTGAACGAAACCGCGGACGTGACTTTTATGTTCAGCCTTTACGGGAATTACAAATCTGTCGTTTCTTATAGTAACTATGCCGTCCTGCAAAAATTCCGCATCTTTACCAGAAGCGTATTCGGAAAGTTTTGCGCGTATACGCTCATTGAGTAACTTTATTCTCGAACGAATTGAAAACAGTTTTTCGCTCGCGTGGTCGCTTACGGCATCCGGCGAAATTATTTTTTCGGAAATATCTTCTTCGAGATTGCGGTTGAAATAAAGTTTATCGGCAATCAACCTTATCAATTTAATTTCTTCGTCGGCTGTTTTATTAACAGATTCATATGCGTACCGCGCCGCTCTCAACAAAGCCGCCGCATTTAAAAGCTCCCCGCAAGAAAGCGTTGAACCCTTTTGCGCCCTGATGAGTTCATCTTTTATATCCGCAAAATATTCAATCTTAGATATTCCGTAAGTATAAAGCAATTTTGTGCACTCGCGGGTGAGCGTAAGCCGGTTGCGGGTTTCCGCTAAATCTTCGGCAGGCGCACAAGCAAGAAGTCTTGCTTTCCCACCGGACAGTACAGCGTATTGAGCACACGCTGTCAAAATTTTATTAAGCTCTAATTTTTCAATACTTTTCTTTAACATTTTATCTAACCGGATTTACGGAATGCCCGCGGGTAAAATTGCCTGCGTAATATTCCTTTAATCTTTCGGATTCTTTACATATTTCAAGTAAATTTTCAGGTTTATTTTCAAGCGTACAATCTACAAGTACACCAGCATCGCCTTTATCCGCAGCAAGATTTACGCAATTAAACAGTTCAAAGCGGCAATCGCCAGTTATATAGCGCCGCAATGTAAACTTTCTCCCTTCTTCGTCGATAAGCGCATATTCCCTGCGTTTTTGGCACTTGCCGCACTTCTTTTCAAACGGACAGTAAATTAAATCCATAACTTTTATTGCACCCGCCGAAAGATAAAATGAATTTTCCGTAGCAAGTCCGCCGGTTTCTTTTAAAGTCAGTTCCTTTGAAAACGCAATATATTTTGCATTGCAGAAAGTTAAACCAATCCGGTTGGAAATGTTCAACCCAGTGCCGGAAAAAAGAGGTTTTTTAAGTTCTTCACACAGTTTAAAACCATACAATCCGTCACAGTAAATCCCGTCGAAATTTTCAACGACCGATTTAATTTTTTCCACTTCGACACCGGTAAGATACGGCGGCAAATAAAGATATCTATCACCGCTAAATTTATTATCGGGAAACGTTACGTCCGCATAATTAAACGGCTTATAAATGCAAATGTTGCAGGGAACTGTTTTTTCATCTGTGTATATTGCTGCGATTTTATCGTTTCTTCCGTTCTTAATTTGCGGAATTTGAAATTTTTCTGTCAGCTTTTTATTTGGATTATCTGATATAATTTTATAAAAATCATCAAAAACGTTCCGTCTGAAAGCATTCAATTCGGAAACAGTCATAAACACATAGTCCGTTTTAATTTCATCAAATTCAACGAAAAACGGATATAAATCCACCTTTTTAAAGCAGTTCCGGATAGCTTCAACCGTTAAAGGTTTGTTTTCAGCTTTTTGCAAACGTTTTTCAGAAACAAATTTAATGCCATTTACCGTAATTTCAGCAAACTTACCAAGTGAAAAATCCGCAGATATTTTTATAGGTATCCGCCTCTTATTCGAAAGTAACTTTTGATTCAACGCCGTATCTGTAGTAATGAAAACCTTGTCGCCGTTTTTTAGCCTCGTCCGCGAAGACAAAACAAATCCGCCGCGAATTTCGCTTAAAAATGACGCCCCCGCAACTTCTCTTCCGTCCCGCAGTATTTTAAAACCGTCGCCGCTTAAAAATTTTTGCAAGCTATAACAGATATACTTGCCACTTTCAATTTTTACAGTACCTACGTATTCACCGATATGACCTTGAACCTGTTGCGATAAAAATCCCCTATCTTGTCCGAAAGCAAGGCCTTTAGTATAATTTCCGCGGTTATAGGTGCGCTTCAATGCGCTTAAATCGGAGGATGACGCCTCATTTTTTATTAATTTTTTGTAATAATCAACAGCGGCAACAACATATTCAGGGCGGCGCATCCTGCCCTCAATTTTAAAGGAAAATACACCAGCCTCAATTAATTGTTGTATGTTATCACCAACACACAAATCCGAAAGCGATAGCCTATAAGACGGTTCTACAGCGACGGAATCCTCCAAAATATATTTTTTTCTGCAAGGCTGCTTGCATTTGCCGCGGTTCCCGCTATTTCCGCCGGCAAAGGACGAAAGATAGCACTGCCCCGAAAAACACGTACACAGCGCTCCCTGAACGAAAACTTCAGTTTCAATTTCAGCGGCTATCGCCTTAATATCTTCCAAACAAGTTTCGCGCGATAAAATCACTCTTGAAAAACCGTATTCTTTTGCAATGCTTGCCGCATAAACATTGCAAACGCCAGCCTGCGTGGACAGATGCAAATTTAATTGCGGATAATTAACTTTTAAAAATTTGCCTATGAAAATATCTGAAAGAATAATAGCGTCTGCTCCTCGATTATGAGCTTCAATTACGCTGTTTAAAAATCCCTCCAGCTCATTGTCCTTTACAAGCGTATTCATAGCCACGTAAACTTTTACGCCGAAAGCATGCGCAAAACCGCATATTTCTTCCAATGAATCAAAGTCGAAATTTTCTGCAGAACTTCTTGCCGAGTATTGTTTTAGCCCTAAATAAATTGCATCGGCGCCGGCATTTATTGCTGCTATTGCACAATTTTTGTCTCCTGCGGGAGCTAATATTTCAGACATAGTACTATATAAACCCGAATTTTTCTATAATTTGAGCAACTGCGCCATCATTATTTGATATAGAAATAAAGTCCGCCGCTTGTTTCAGTTTTTCCGTTGCATTTGCAACAGCCACACCGAGTCCGGCAATTTTAACCATAGGTAAATCGTTTAAATTATCCCCCATAGCAATAGTTTTTTCAATTGGAATTCCATAGTGGTTTGCAAGATATTTTACCGCTTCACCTTTATTGTCGCTTATTGGTGAAATTTCAATTAAAACCGTAGCGCTGCAAGTCACGTCAAATTTATTACCTAATAGTTCTGAAAGTTTTTTATATAACTCTTCCTGCTTATCGGCGGAAACCAAAACGGCAACTTTTTGGCAATACAGCTTGTTTTCAGTTACGAATTCAGACATTTTATCCCCTGCATACTCCGCTTCCACACAAACTATCCGCTCATAAGTCTGCAAATAAGGATTATCCTTTGGAATATTGGTATACAATGTATCGCCGCAATAAACGTTTATTGGCTGATTCAGTTCTTCAAGAGTGCGGCATATCAACGCCACGTCTGCATATTCCATTCCGCCTGATTTAATAATTTTTCCGCTTTCAATGTCTGCAATTATCGTGCCCTGATATGCAACGACCAGGCCTTTTAGCCCTAAATTTCTTGCCTGTGGCAAAATAGAACGCAACATTCTTCCAGTGCAGACGCAGAAGATTCCCCCGCATTCAACATAATTGCTTATTGCCGCTCTGACTTTTTCTGAAATCTGCTGTTTATCGTCAATAAGCGTGCCGTCAAAGTCGGAAGCTATTAACCTATAATTGAGTTTCTTCATAAATTTTCTTCTAAATACGTTTTAATTTTCTTCGCCATATCTATGCTGATGCCGTTTACCGACGAAAGCTCTTCCACCGACGCATATAAAATTCCGTCCAATGTGCCGAATTTTTCAAGCAATGCAATTCTTCTTACCTTGCCTATTCCGTCTATTTCCGAAAGAACGCTCTGCAAATTACGTTTTGAGTGAATGTTTCTGAAATAGGTAATTGCAAACCTATGTGCTTCATCACGGATTCGCTGCAACATTTTAAGCGCGTAATCTCTGTGCGGAATTTTTATACTGTCGTCTCTGTAAAGTGTAAAAACTTCTTCTTCGCGCTTTGCAAGGGAAACAAGTTCTATCTCATCGATTTGCATTTTATCGAAAATTTCTTTAACCGAAGATAACTGCCCTTTACCGCCGTCAATTATTATTAAATCCGGCCTTGGAAATTTTTCCTCTTCTTCAGTGCCGAGTTTTTGAAGCCGCCGGGTTAAAACCTCTTGCAGAGAAGCAAAATCGTTTGCGCCCTCAACCGTTTTGATTTTAAAACGGCGATAACTGTTTCTATCCGCCTCTCCGTCAATAAATACAACCATTGACCCCACTTTGTCCACACCGCTGATATTGGATATATCATAACACTCCATACGGCGCGGATAGATTTTAAGCCCTAAAATTCCCTGTAAACGTCTGCATGCGTTCACCGTCATATCGTCTTTATGTTTAATTTTATCAACCGATTTTTCAAGGAAATCTTCTGCGTTTTCCTTTGCCATTTTTAAAAGCCGCGCTTTATCACCTAACTTTGCAAGAGTAATATCAACGGTTTTATCGAACTTTTCTTTGAAATAATTCTGCAAGAGCTCTTTCTCGCAAAATTCTTCGCATATAATTTCAGAAGGCACTTCGTGATTTGAATAATACTGAATTATAAAGCTTGTAAGCGCTTCTGCATCGGACATATGAGCTTCGTCAAGCGCGTAGCTCGCACCGCCCTGCATTATTCCCTTTCGCGTAACAAGCAAGTTAACCGCTGAATACAGGTTATTCGTTGCATAAGCAATTATGTCCGCATCTACATATCTGTTTAAAGAGGTAATTCTCTTCGCTTCGAGTTTTGAAAGCATTGCAAGTTTATTTTTGTAATCAAGAGCCAGTTCAAAATTCTCGTTTTCGGCGGCGGAAAGCATTTTTTCTCTTAAAACTTCTTCTGCTTCCTTATAATTACCGTCAAGAAAGCTTAACGCCTTTTTAACTTGTTCTAAGTAGTTCTCTTTGTTAACTTTCCCCGCACACGGCGCCGTACATCTGCCGATATGATAATTTAAGCACTCGCGCTTTTTGCCCGTAGGCTTAGTGTGACATAGCCGAACGCAATAAGTCAATTGCAACGTATCAAGTATATCTTTGCAATTTATTCCGCCCATAAACGGACCGAAGTACTTGCAACCGTCCTTTTTTATCTTTCTGGTAATATAAAAATTTGGAAATTCCTCTCGCAAATCCGCCTTAATATACGGATAGGTTTTGTCATCCTTTAAAAGAATATTATATTTAGGCTTATGCTTTTTGATTAAGTTATTTTCAAGCGCAAGAGCGTCGATTTCCGAATTAGTAATGATATAGTTGAAATCCCTTATATTTTCAACCATTTTCATTACTTTTTCTGGTTTAGGCGTATTATGAAAATATTGTCTGACGCGGTTTTTCAATACGCGAGCCTTGCCGACGTAAATAATATTTTTGTATTCGTCAAGCATTATATACACGCCTGGAGTTTCAGGCAAAAGTTTCAATTTTTCTTGAATTATATTCATAATACCTATTTTAAATTATACCACTTACAACTAAGTTTTGCAATAATTAAAGCAATAAAAAAAATCTTGCCAGAAGGCAAGATTTTTTGAATTTATAACAGATTATTTACTTGCTTTTAAAACACCTGCAAGTTGCGGAACAAGCGTTTTGGTTTCTTCCGCAGTATGCATAAGTGTTACTTTAGAACGTCCGTTTTCATAATAGAATAAACTTGAGTTTGTATCAAAATCTGGAGCAAATCTTTGCTTTGTCACACTGCTCGTGCTCGCATTATTCATCTTATGGTTTCTGTCGCTGCCAATATAAAGATAATCTGCCCCTACGGCATTATTCTTATTCACTTTATTTTCATCGATTACGCAGTTGATTATTTTTGCCGAAGGCGTACCGTAACTACCCTTAACAAGCTCCACAGGATAGTGGTTGGATGCGTCTTCAGAAAAGTAACAGTTCTCAATAAACGCATACGCGCCTGCACGAAGTGAAATACTATACAGCGTGCTTCCCGAGTAATAGTTGTTGTACATGTGCATGTTTGCCTGTCTGCCGAGCGGCATACGCTGGTTGCAGCTCTCATAATAGTTGTGGTGGAAAGTTACGTTTGCCGTTGCATGACCGTCGCCGCCGCCAATAAGGTTTGTTTTGTGGGTTTTGATATAATGATTATATGCTATCGTAATATTTTTAACGCCCTTAAAATCTGTCGAACCGTCACCGTCGCCCTTATCCTGCTCATCGCAAACGTCCCAGTAGTTCATGCCCTCGTCAAACGCATTGTGGTGAAGCCAGATATTGCCGTAAGGGAATCCACTTAAATCCTCTGCTTTTGAAGAATCGTCATTGCCCTCGAATGAACAACCGTCCTCGGTATAGTCGTCAAAGTGAATATTTCTCACTTCAATAGATGAACACATCTTAAACGTAAAGCCCCATTGGAAAATTGTGGCGTCTTCACCTATTCCTTCAATGGTCACGTTCTTCATATTGGTTACAGTACAGTCATTCCAGCAACTGTCATAATTCCAAACTTTTGTCTTAGAATCCTGCCTGCACATTATCTTACTATTAAGTCCGTTGATAGGGAGGCATTCCGCACCATTATAAGCTGCAGGTCGCGTATTAAGCGTATTGAAACCGCCGGCAATAAGCTGCTCCTGCGTATAATCCTTTTTACTGTCCTTAGTCAACGTAAGCGTGCCGTTACCCGACGTATTATTTACAAAATCCTCCGCCGTCAAAGGGTTGCTCTTGCCGTAACCACTATATTTTTTTGAATTCCATGTTGCAGAGCCAACCGTACCTACAACTCTGATAATTACGGGAACGGTGTTTGCGTTGCTTTTAAAGCTTGCAAGATATTCGGCAATGCTTGTATTCTTACCGTCTATATTGTTTTTATTGTCCTCAGTGAGGTAGATTATCTTAGCGTTTATTTTCGGCGTACCGTCGTCTTTATACGCGCCCACGCCCGAACTGTAATTAAAATGCGCATAACCGGAACGGTCGTAGGAAGTTACGGTTACATTACACTCCGCTTTCTTGCTTCCCGCAACCACTTTATGGTATAATTTCCCTTTGACAAACCAACTATATCGGCACGGACAGTATCGCCATTTACGCGGATAAGTTCGCTGTCAATATCAATATAATTGTTAGCACTGCTATTTTTATACGAAACGGTATATTCACTTACACCGCTCTCAACAGGGAATTCAACATACGCCCCCTCCGAATATCCTGCATAAGCAGAAAGCATAAGGCTTCCGGTTGAGGTAACCGTCCACTTTGCCCAATACACTTTATTACCCGTATCGTTTTTTGAAATACTCGTAACCGCAGCACCGTTGCACCCAATGTTGTCAAACCAGCCGTCAAATCTGCTGTTTTCCTTCGTTGGCGTGGGAAGAGTAGCCCCTACTCCTTTCGTATAAGATGTAAGGTTAGTTTCAAGCACGCCGCCGTTCAGATTTAAAGTTACCGTATAAGTCTGTGCGGAATCCGGAGATGAATTCCATTTAGCCCAATATTCTTTTGCACCGGAATCATTTGCAGCTATCTCCGTAACAGCAGTACCGGTACAGTTCTGATTGTCAAACCACCCCCCGAACGTTGAACCGCTCTTCGTGGGGACGGGAAGAATTGCCCCGACTCCGTAGGTATAAGCGGTTAAATTACTTTGAAGCGTGCCGCCGTTAAGGTGTAACGTCACCGCATAAGTCTGAGGTGTTGAAGAGTTTGAAGCCCATTTTGCCCAAAATTCTCTGTCACCCTTTTCCTTCGAGTAAATTTTAACAACTTTACCACCGGAATAATCTGACGACTTATACCAACCTTCAAACTTGTCTCCCGCTTTAGTAGGTGTAGGCAAAACAACTTCCTCGCCGGATACATAAGACGTAAGTTCGTCACCTTCCGCCAACGTACCGCCGCAAAGATTTAATGTTACGGAATAAGATTTCCCGTCAGCACCGCCGCCAAACGAGCCGCAAGCTGTTGCGCCGACAAGCGTAAGCGCCATAATTAAACAAATAATTATTTTGAAAAACTTTTTCACTGCATACTCCTGCATTTTATTTTATTATGTTAATATATTACCATATGTGTGAGAAAAAGACAACATTTTAACACTTAATTTTCAAAAAAATGACGGTAACCACCGTTACCGTCAAATCAACAACCCAAAAATTCAACGCCCTTAAGCATAACGTCGTTAACCGTATCGTTTACAAGACTGTAAAAAATTATTTTTCCGTGACGCTCGCTCTTAACTATTCCCAGATTTTTAAGCAATCTTAACTGATGTGAAACCGTAGTTTGGTTTATATCCAAAACCCTTGATAAATCTGTTACGCACATTTCTGATATCGCCAATGCAGAGAGCATTTTAACGCGCGTATGGTCTGCAAATATTGAAAAAAAGCATACTATACTGTCTAAAACATCGCCGTCCGGCACGTATTCCCTGACCAAATCTTTCGTACGTCTGTCCAATAGCATTGTGTCCTGCATAATTATTTCGCCTCCTACTAAAATTATAGCGGAATATATGCTTACATGTCAAAATGTTATAATGACGTATACTGTCATAATTTAGCTTTGTTTGTCGGGTTTTTACTTTGTCTCTATTTCAGTAACTTTATAACCCGCGTCTGTTACAAGAGCTGTTATTTCCTCGTCGGAAACTTCTTCTCTGCTCCTTATTACCGCAAGCTTTTTCTTTAATTTTACGTCTACGGAAATTACGTTTTTTGCGCCCGCAAGCTTATCTTCCACGCGCTTTGCGCAATGCTCGCAACACATACCTTCAACATGAACGATTTTTTTCATAAAGTTATTTTCTCCTTTAACTATTCCTTTATTTTTATAATTTAACAACCTTAACGCGTTGCCCACTACGAATAGCGAGCTCAAGCTCATACATGCGGCGGCAATCCACGGTTCAAACAGAAAACCGACCGGCGAGAGCGCTCCCGCCGCGACGGGCAACATAATCACATTGTAGAAAAAAGCCCAGAAAAGATTTTCTTTAATATTGCGTACCGTTGCACGGCTTAAGTCGAACATCGTGTCCAAGGTACGCAAATCTTCATTAACAAGCACCACTCCCGCAGAGTCGATTGCAACGTCAGTTCCACTGCCAATAGCAATACCGACGTCAGCCTGCTTAAGTGCGGGCGAATCGTTTATTCCATCGCCGACCATAGCAACACAGCCTCCAATTTTTTGAAGATTTTCAACCGCGCCCAGTTTGTCGGCGGGCATTACTTCGGAAAGATAATCGTCTATACCCACGCTTTGCGCAACGGCGTGCGCGCACTTGCTCTCATCGCCAGTAAGCATCGAAACACGCAAATTCCGTGCTTTTAAAAGAGAAATCGCCTCTTTACTGCCCTCTTTAACCGTGTCGGCAACTGCGATAAGCGCAAGAACCCTGCTTGTATCGGCAAGATAAATAACCGTGTTACCGCTTTCGGAAAGCTTTTCCGCGCGGACTCTTGCTTCGGCGGAAATTTTAACGCCGCTCAATAGTTTAACATTGCCGAGAACATATTTTTCCCCATCGTAAACAGCTTTTGCACCTTTACCTACAATATATTCGAAGTCGGAAACTTCAAAACCTTTCCCTCCGTATTCCACTACGCACTTTGCAAGCGGATGGTTGGAGTTCGACTCTATTCCGCACGCAAGCTTAATAGCAAAATCTTTTTTGCAATCAAAGGTTAAAACTTCGGTTACTTCGGGTTTGCCTTTGGTGATAGTTGCCGTTTTATCCAACAGGACAGCGTTTACATCACACAACTTTTGCAGATTTTCGGCGTCTTTATATAAAATTCCAAGTGAAGCCGCCTTACCTGTAGCCGTCATAATCGCGACGGGCGTTGCAAGTCCAAGTGCACACGGACACGAAACAACCAAAACGCTGATTGCGTAAGTTACGCAATGCTCGGGCTTAAAGCCGCCGTCTATAATTAACCAAATTACAAAAGTCAAAAGTGCGGCAAGCACTACTACAGGCACGAAAATTCCCGCAACCTTATCGGCAAATTTCTGAATAGGCGCTTTGCTTGCCCCTGCTTCGCGCACCATTTTTATTATTTTGGAAAGAGTGGTTTCCTCGCCTATTTTTTCGGCCCGCATCTTAATAACTCCGCTCTTTATAAGCGCCGCCGAAGTTATTTCGTCGCCTTTGGTAACCTCTACGGGTAAACTTTCGCCGGTAATGGCGCACTTGTCCGCAAAAGCCGAACCGCTTATTATTTTGCCGTCAACGGGAACATATTCGCCTTGTTTTATGATAACCGTATCCCCTTCTTTAATGTCTTTTACCGATACGGTCCTCTGTTCGCCGTTCACTTCAACTGTAACCGTGTCAGGTGCAAGCTTTAACAGCTTTTCAATCTCGTTACCCGTCTTTGCCTTTGACTTCTCTTCAAGCCATTTACCGATATCAACAAACACAAGTATCATTGCGGCAGATTCGAAGTGCAAATTCATTGCATTGTGCATTGCGTCTATATCAAAAAAAATGAGAAAGGTAAGCACAACGGAATAGATAAACGAAACGCCGGAGCCGAGTGAAACGAGCGTATCCATATTGGGCACTTTTTTAAAAATTGCAACGGTACCATTTTTGAAAAATTCGTAATTAACGCCTATAATAACCGCCGCAAGAACCGCCTGCCAAAGCGCAAACCACTTTGCATTGCCTGCGTTTGGGTCTAAAAAGAACGGCAACGGTGCGCCGAACATATGCCCCATGGACACATACATCAAAGGAACGAGTATGCAAACGGAAATTATAAAACGGATAAATAATTTTTTATCATGGCTGACCGCTTTTGTTTTAGGTTCTTCGCCCTCGCAGTATATGCCGTAGCCGAGCTCCTTTACGGTTGAAAAAATCTTTTCTTCCGAAACCGTATTGTCGTCGAACTCTATTTTCATCGATTTGCCCATAAGACTTACTTCACACAGCGAAACGCCTTCAAGTC
This sequence comes from uncultured Christensenella sp., assembly GCA_910586065.1. Lineage (GTDB taxonomy): Bacteria > Bacillota > Clostridia > Christensenellales > Borkfalkiaceae > Coproplasma. The sequence continues at coordinate 603,930 of CAJUGI010000001.1, forward strand.
TTCCGCAAGCCCGCTCTATTCCGGAGGAACACGCCGAACACGTCATTCCCGTTATATTATAACTTTTTTTCAAGCTAACCTCCGTTTTATATTTTTACTTAGTTGCAAATATTTAACCGTATTTCATTCAATAGTATTTTTTGTCCGTAAACGAACGCACATAATAACGTGTTTTTACAAGTTCGTTAAAGTCCATTAAAATACCACGTTAATTATATTGACAAAAGCATTTATCAGTAAATATAATAGCAATGCGCTTTAAAATTGTCAAGAACGCACTTTAAAGTGCAATACTATCTTTTTTGAAAGTTAGAGGAATTTGCTATGGATAAAGAAGTTTTAAAATCATGCAGCTGCCCGCTTGACGCCACTCTTGCAATCATCGGCGGCAAATATAAAATCGATATAATTTATTATCTTTTCGGAAGAACGCTAAGATATAGCGAAATCGCAAAACTTGTAAACGCAACGCCGAAAATGCTTGCCGAACAATTAAAAGGGCTTGAAAAAGACGGCATAATTAATCGGGTGCTATACCCCGTTGTGCCGCCCAAAACGGAATATTCGCTCACTCCTTTAGGGAACAAGTTGTGCGCGTCTGTTCTCGAAATGTACAAATTTGGGCAATTGTTATATTCGTTAAACAGCGTCAAACCTAGATGCGGATGCGTTGAAGAGTTTTCACGTCTTGAAAACGTGCTAAAAACAATTTAAATTACATCATTAAATTATTAAGACTAATTCCCACTTTGTAAATAGGAATTAGTCCTTAATGTTTTAATTAAATTTAATGCAGTTTTTCGAAAAAGTAATTTTCGGCAAGAACCGACTCTATGCTGAACCCAGAACCGAGCGCAAGTAAAACCTTGACCGTAGCCATTTCGAAACTGATATCGTAAGCCGCAGTACATTCTTCGGTTAAGCCTATCGCGCTTTCATAAACACGCGCCGAGCTGTCTATCGGAGCAATTACTACCTGTATTCCCAAGCTTTTGCAATACGCCAAGAAGTTTTTAAAATTTGCCTCTCTTCCCACCGTACACACGGTGCCGCTGTGATATAGTTGAACCATCACCGCTTTCGGCTTTATTTCCTTAAAACGGTAAAAATCGAAATTTAAAAGCGAATGAGCTTGAATAGTAACCATATCCATACAAAGTTTTTGCGCTTCGCACGGTCTTCTGTGCTCTTTGAACTTAATTAAAGCTGGATTATCAGGATTTTGGTTGTAAATAAACTTGCCGTCGATAATTTCACCGAAATGAACGTTTAAAACGCTTTCGTAATTGCCGTCTATCTGACTCGCTGAAACAAGGCGCGAGGCAAGGTGGATTTTAACGTTTTCGCCGTGGTTTTCAAAGCTTACGAACACTCCGCCGAAATCTGCGCTTTGAATAAAAGTCACTGCGCCAGCAAAGTTTTCAACGCCGCGGCTGCGGCTATCGTTCAAAGGATAAAGTGCTGAAACGAATACGAGCGGGATTTTTATATCGCAAAAAATCTGGCTGAATAAATTTGCCGTAAAACACAACGTATCCGTACCGTGGGTTATTATTATCCCGTCATAATCGTCTTTATTTACACCGCGCACGCAGTCCGCCATTTTTTCAAGGTCGGAAGGCTGAACGTTTTCACTCAAAATATTCAAAGGACGGAGCTCATCGAAAATCACGTCGGTTTTATGAGCCGCGCGGTACTTTTCGATTAACGCGCTTTTACTTTCTTTTTTTAAATCGACGGTGTTGCCGCTTGCAAGCGAGCCGATTGTCCCGCCTGTAAAAATAACACAAATTCTGTTCTTCATATGCGTAAAATTACAGACTGCCTACCGTCCTCGGATACAAAAGCGTATCTCTGATGTTCTGAACGCCAGTTATATACATTATAATACGTTCAAATCCAAGCCCGAAACCGCTGTGCGGAACACTTCCGTATTTGCGCGTGTCAAGATATTCGGTATAAGATTCAAGCGGCATGTTGCGCTTTAGCATTGCGGCTTTAAGCTTATCCAAATCGGCTTCCCTTTCGCTACAGCCTATTATTTCGCCTATTCCAGGCACAAGCAGGTCGGTTGCAGCAACCGTTTTACCATCAGAATTTTGTTTCATATAAAAAGCTTTTATATCCGCAGGATAATCAGTTACAAACACGGGTTTTTTAAAGTATTCCTCAGTCAAATATCTCTCGTGCTCAGTCTGCAAGTCGCTACCCCACTCCACGGGATACTTAAAGTCCTTGCCAGAAGCCTTTAGTACTTTTACGGCCTCCGTGTATGTTATCTTAGCAAAATCACTTTCAAGTACGTGATTTAACTTTTCGGAAAGTCCTTTTTCAATTCTTTCGTTAAAAAAGGCAAGTTCCGCAGGACAATTCTCGACTACGTCTTTTATAATCGATTTTATAAAGTCTTCAGCAATTTCTATTATATCGTGAAGGTCGCAAAAACAAACTTCTGGTTCAATCTGCCAAAATTCCGCGGCGTGACGCGTTGTATTGCTATGTTCCGCACGGAAAGTGGGACCAAAAGTATAAATTTTGCCTAACCCCATTGCCGCAACTTCGCCTTCAAGTTGTCCCGAAACAGTCAAGCCCGCCTTTGCTCCAAAGAAATCATCTGCATAATATGCGGCTTCGTCCTTTACCTTTGCATCCCAGGGCTGAGTTGTTACTCTGAACATTTCGCCCGCGCCCTCGCAGTCACTACCGGTTATTATAGGAGTGTGAACGTATTTATAACCGTGCTCCTGAAAATATTTGTGAATTGCAAATGCGAGTCTGCTTCTTACAGCAAGCACCGCCTCGAAATATCTCGTGCGGGGTCTTAAATGCGGAATCGTACGCAAAAATTCAAGCGTGTGATGCTTTTTCTGTAAGGGATAATCCTGCGGACAACCGCCAAGAACGTTTATATTCTTTACAGTGAGTTCGCAAACGTTTCTTTCGGAAGAAATCAACGTGCCGACAACCTGCAACGCCGCTCCGACAACTAACGCGGATTTTAAAACGCTTTCTTTAAAAGCGCCCTTTTCAATTACGAGCTGAAGGTTAGAAAGACAGGTTCCATCGTTGAGTTCGATAAACGAAACGCTTTTAGAATCGCGCCACGTCCTTACCCAGCCGCAGACGGTTACTTCTTTATTTACGAAATCCGCGGTTTTAACAAATAATTCTTTTATATCCGTATGTTTCATTTAAATTGCCTCCGCATTTATTAAATCAAAAATACGGACCGCCTTGCAAGGCGGTCCGCAGATTTGTTAATTGTCTTTCTTTTCGTCCGTGGAAACTACTTCAACCTTGTCGTAGTAGCCGCATTTTTTGCAAACTTTGTGAGCCTCTTTCTGAGCGTGGCAATGAGGGCACTCTACAAGCGTAGGAGCCTGCGCCTTGTAATTTGCAAATCTTGTGTTCGTCCTCTGTTTGGACTGTTTTCCCTTAGGTACTGCCATCTTTTATACACCTCGTCTTTATGTTTTTTAGGTAACGTCAATACCTTTGCAGTCCTCTTTACAAAGTAAAATTGCGGGCTGACTGATTAGTATTGCATCGTCAACGGCGGATTTTAAATCAATTTTAATACCGTCGTAATAATAGTTTTCATCGTCGGCTTCAGCTACGTATAAAACGTCGGAAACAAAAGATATTCGCTTTTCGGCAGGCTCAAGACAATAAGAACACTGCCCCGAAAGCTTATATTCAACCGTGAAATTTATACCGACGGAATCATCCTTATAAATTTCGTAATCGCCTTTAACACGCACAAGCCCGTCAATATTGCATAAAGGCACAATGCTCGCGTCTTTGCCCGGAGTATACTCAAAATCAAAATTTCCGGTATACTTTCCCGCCGCAATAAGTTTTTTTACTTCTATTTCCATATCCGAATTCGACTTTAAAAGTATATTATATGGTTTATCGCTTTGTCAACTTTTTTCACCGATTAAAGGCATTATTTTTTAATAAAATAGCGTTAAATCATAATAACGCTGCGGTTTCTCTAGCAATTACAAGTTCTTCGTTAGTTGGAATAATCAAAACTTTTACTTTTGAATTGCTTTTTGAAATTTCACGTATAGAACCGTCGTTTTTTGCCTTGTTTGCCCTTGCGTTGAACTTAACGCCAAGGAATTCAAGTCCCGTACATACGTCCTCGCGTACGGTAGGGGTATTTTCACCGATTCCCGCTGTGAAAACTATGCAATCAAGCCCGCCCATTGCCGCCGCATACGCGCCGACAAATTTCTTCGTCTGATAAGCGAACATGTCGAGCGCGAGCGCGCATCTTTCGTTACCTTTCTTTGCGCCTGCAATTAAATCTCTGAAATCGCTCGAAACGCCGGAAATTCCCGCAACGCCGCATTTTTTGTTGAGATAAGTTACGACTTCCGCATGGGAAAGCCCCTTCTTCCTTGCAAGGAATTCAACCGCCGACGCGTCGATATCCCCTGAACGCGTTCCCATCATTACGCCAGCCAGAGGAGTGAACCCCATAGAAGTGTCAACGCACTTTCCGCCGTCCACAGCGGAAATAGAAGAACCGTTACCGAGATGACAAGTTACTATTTTAAGTTCTTCGGGCTTTTTTCCTAAATATTTTGCAGCCTCCGCCGCAACAAACTTGTGGCTCGTGCCGTGCGCACCGTATTTTCTTACGCCGTATTCCTTGTAATCGTTGTAGTCTATGCCGTAAAGATAAGCCTTTTCAGGCATAGTCTGATGGAAAGACGTGTCGAACACAAGCGCCATAGGCGTTTTGGGCATAACTTCTATGCACGCTTTTATCGCCGTTGCCGCACCGGGGTTGTGCAAAGGCGCAAGCTCGAAAGTTTTTTCTTCAAGCGTCTTTAAAACTTCGTCGGTCACAAGAGTGGTCTTTTTAAAGAATTCGCCGCTGGCAACTATTCTGTGCCCGACCGCGCCGATTTCTTCCATAGAATTAATTACGCCGATTCCGTCGTCGGTGAGCGCCTCCAGCACAAGCTCGATTGCAATCTTATGGTTGGGCATTTTCTGCTTATAAACTCTTTCGCCGCCGTTGCCTTTAGCCTTCAAAATCGAGCCGGAAATACCTATTCTTTCACAACCGCCCTTTGCAAGGACCTTCTCGGTTTCCATATCGATTAGCTGATATTTAAGTGAAGAACTGCCTGCGTTTATTACCAATACTTTCATTTTTATTTCTCCCTCTTACGTTTATTATTCTGCCTGTAATGCTGTTACAGCTACCGTAGCGACTATATCTTCAACGCTGCACCCGCGCGAAAGGTCGTTCAGAGGCTTTGCAAAGCCCTGACAAACGGGACCTATCGCCATATACCCGCCGAAGCGCTGAGCGATTTTATAACCTATATTGCCTGCGTTGATATTAGGGAATACAAACACATTTGCGTGACCCGCAACCTTGGAATCTGGCGCCTTGAGCTGTCCAACTTCGGGAGCGACCGCCGCATCGAACTGGAATTCACCGTCGAGCGCGAGTTCGGGCGCCGCCGCCTTTGCAAGCAAGGTTGCCTGTTGTACCTTGGGAACGGACTGCGTAAATTTGTCGTCATTGCCGCTACCTTTTGACGAGAAAGAAAGCATGGCAACTCTCGGCTCTATTCCCGCTATTGCTTTTGCCGTCCGTGCGGAAGTTATAGCAATGTCGGCAAGCTGTTCCGCCGTAGGTTCGATATTAATTGCGCAATCCGCAAAAACCGCAACGCCGTCAGGATTGTAAGGATTTTTCTTATCGGGCGCTATCATTATAAAACAACTTGAAACAGTCTTTATACCGGGAGCGGTTTTAACAACCTGCAAACCGGGGCGGAGCGTGTTTGCCGTAGAGTGGCACGCACCCGAAACATAACCGTCCACATCGCCCGCCTTGAGCATCAAAGCCCCGAACATAGTTCTGTCCTTTGCCTGCTCGTTTGCCTGTTCCTCGGTCATCCCCTTTGATTTTCTTGCTTCGTACAAAATCTTTGCATATTCAGCGGTTTTATCTGAAGTGAGAGGGTCAATCAACGTTATCCCGTTAAGATTTACGTTGGGCGCAACTTTTTTGCACTCCGTTTCATTGCCTATCAAAACAATTTTGGCAATGCCCTCCTTGGTTATTTGCGCCGCCGCTTCTACCACACGCTTGTCCTCGCCTTCGCAAAGAACTATCGTCTTTTTGCGCGACGCGGCTTTTTGCTTGATTTCGTCGAGTAATGACATCACTATTTCTCCTTAAAACACTTTATTTTTCCGCCGAAATACTGTATAATACAGTTGTTAATGTCGGTTTCAAACGCAACTATTATATACCAGTTTTTTCCGGTTGTAAAGTTTAAAATGAAAATTTGTGCAATAATTTGTGAATTTAATCCTTTTCATAACGGTCATAAATACCTTTTGAAACATGCAAGAGCGTTGAGTGATTGCACCTCCGTTTTATGTATAATGAGCGGAAACTTTACTCAGCGCGGCGAAGCGTGCGTGCTCGACAAATATACAAGGGCAAAACACGCAGTTTTGGGCGGCGCCGATTGCGTAATCGAACTTCCCTCCGCTTTTGCGGTTTCTCCCGCGGAAGTTTTTGCGGCGGGCGCTGTCAAATTGCTTTCCTCCGTTCCCGAAGTCACACATATTGCTTTCGGTTGCGAAAACGGAAATAAAGAAAGTTATTTAAAGGCCGCTAAAATACTTCTTGACGAAAACGAAAAGTTTTCAGCCGTTTTAAACCGCGAGCTGAAGAACGGTGAAAGTTATATTACTAGTTATAAAACCGCCTTTATTGATGTCGGCGGCGAAAGAGAGCTTGTTTCCAAACCGAACAACATTTTGGCTCTGGAATACGTTAAGGCAATTTTAAGACTCAAAAAGGATATAGAAATCGTGCCCGTAAAGCGTTCAGGCGCCGGCTATAACGATACGGAGCTACACGAAAATTTTTCCTCGGCAAGTGCAATCAGAGCAAATTTAAATTCGGATAAAATAATTGAAAATGTGCCCGATTATGTTTTTAAAGACCTAAAATATGCGTTTCACGACGAAAAAAAATTTAAAAACTATTTAAAATTAGTGCTTTCGCGCACCTCGTCAAAGGATTTGCGGCGCGTTTACGGCGCAAGCGAGGGGCTTGAAAACAAAATTTTAAATCTTGCAAACGCTTCGTTTGACGAAATTATTGAAAAATGCACCTCGCGCAGATATTCGTCCACACGAATAAGGCGCATAATTTGCGAAAACTTCTTAAATTTATATCAAGCCGACTGCGAAAAATTTCTTGCCGCCGATTTGTACTTAAAACCGCTTGCTATCAACGGAAAAATTGCAGACAGTCTTTTTGCGGCGCTTGCTAAAGCAAATTATCCTCTGGTTCTCAAAGGGCGCGACAGATTGAATCTTGGCGAAACTGCTTTAGAGTGCTTAAAAAGTGACGAATTTGCCGACGGGCAGTGGCAGCAAATCGCAGGCAAAACATTTGAAAATAAGCTGATTATCTTAAATTAAAAATACGCGGCAAGCCAAGCCGCGTATTTTTTATATAGAACACAGATATGCAATTTCCTGTTTAGTGAGCTTTCTGTAAGCACCCCTGTCAAGACCGCGAAGAGTAATTTCACCTATCTTGATACGCTTTAAAAGCATAACTTCCTTACCGATTGATGCAAACATTTTTCTCACCTCGCGGTTTTTACCTTCGGTAATCGTTATATGAATCTTTGTATATTCCTTATTTGTTTCAACAACGTGCGCCTTACATTTTTTAGTCACATAACCGTCTATTTCCACGCCGCTTCGTATGGGATTTAACTCGGACTCGGTGCACTTTCCCTCCACCTTAACAAGATAGGTTTTGGGAACTTCGTTAGAAGGATGTGTAAGTTTTTGTGCAAGTTCACCGTCGGTAGTCATAATCAACAGCCCTTCGCTGTCGTAATCGAGCCTGCCCACGGGATAAATTCTCCCCACGTTTTTCGGCATTAAATCCATAACGGTCTTTCTGTCCTTATCATCGGAAACCGAACAAATATACCCCTTTGGCTTATTAAGAATATAATATTCGTTCTTTTGCAAAACAACCTTGTTTCCGTCAACAAAAACGTCATCTGCATCGGAAACTTCGTATCCGAGCGCAATTTTTTTTCCGTTAACCGTTACCTTACCGCTTTCAATAAGTTTGTCGCATTCCCTTCTAGACGCAACGCCGCAGGCGGCAAGATATTTATTTATCCTCATAAAATACCAACTTGAATTATTTACTATTCATAATACTATACAAATAATCGTCAAAAATCAAGCCCTTTTCACCAAAAATTATGAGTTTTGCAACTAAATCACCAGCGTTAATTTGTCCGGAGGTTGTTTTGGCAACAACTTTATAAGCAAGTTTTTCGTCTGTTTTTACCACTAAATTGTGTGAATTTTTTAATTTACAAAGTACTATGCCTGACATAAATACTGAATTTTCATCTATTTTAATGAGTTTATAATCGTTTAAACAGTTTTCGAGTATTGTAGAACTTCTCTCATACATATCATAACAATTTAAAACTACACACACAACGTCCATTCCGTCGCGCTCGGCTGAAGATACCAGGCACCTGCCCGCCTTTACTGTATATCCCGTCTTTACACCGTTTGCGCCTTCAAACTTATAGAGCATTTTATTCTTGTTTGCAAAATTTTTATATTTGCCGTTGTAATTCTTGGTTGAAACAATTTGCTTAAACGTGTCATTCTTCATTGCATAGCAGGCTATTTTACAAAGGTCGCGCGCTGTTGTATAATGTTCGCTGTCGGGAAGACCGCTTGGGTTTTTAAAATTAGTGCTCTGCGCACCGATTTGTTTTGCACGAGCATTCATCACCTCTACGAATTTTTCAATACTGCCGCTGTGATGAATTGCAAGCGCGGCGGCGCTGTCGTTGCCTGAACGCAGCATAAGCCCGTATAATAAATCTCGAACGTCTATTTCTTCGCCGGTTTTTAAATATATGCTCGAACCTTCCACTCCCGCCGCTTCTTTGGGCACGGTTAAAGTTTCGTCCAGATTACAGTCCTCAACGATGATAATTGCGGTCATTATTTTAGTAGTACTGGCCATAGGAAGTTTTGCATCGGCGTTGCTCTCGCTTAAAACAGTTCCCGTTGTGAGTTCCATTGCAATTTCCGCCGATGCATCGGCGGAAGCGCTTTTCTGTTTAGGCATAAATATGCAAAGTGACAAAGCTATGGCTGAACAAAGTATAATTAAAGTAGTTTTACGCATTGTCTGAAATTTTATGAACAAATTCTCCCGTTTTCTCTATTATTGCGTCAATGGGTCCGTCTTCCATTTTTAATAACCTGCACCCCTTGCCGTCGTCTATTATAAAGCCTTTAGGCTTAACCGAAATTACTGTACCGCTACCGCCGGCCATCTGAAATCCGTCTGCCTCTCTGAAAGTTTTAACATCGCCGTATTCCCCGCCGCCGCTCAAATTTACAACCGTAACCGATGATAAAGGAATTATTTCCGCTCCGTTTACGGTTATTATTGATTTACCCACAACGGTATTTGCGTCGGCTACCTTATCAACGGATATCGTAGGTGCGTCAAAGTTTCTTTCCTTACCTTTTCTTATTTTTTGCATCATTAATTTTCTCCTTTAAAATAATAATCAGAATTTTTGCCATAACTATCATATTGATTACCGTTACGGCTTTGGCATAATAACGTATTTCGGAATGTTCTTCGTTTAAAACGGCGTAATTACGCAGTTTGCAATAATTTCCGTTACATTGAATAAACTTGTAAATTGCCGTTGTAAAACAGCTTTGAGCAAGAGCCACGTAAGCATTACCGTCCTTTTGCATACCGTAATCGCCGAGCTGCACTATTTTATAAAGGCACAAACAATTGAAAATCTTGTAAAAAAAATATTTAATTTTTGTAGGGTCGATTTTTTTGTTTTTACCGTTTACCTGCATTTCGCGCGGATTATCGCTTATAGTATTAGCATTAAATATATTAATTACGTTGTAAACGCCGGCGTTTATGCTTGCATATTTTTTGCCCGTATCCAAATAAACGTAATTGTAAACGTGTATGGGAAACACAACAAACGCAAATAACACAGCGGCAACATACACAACAGCCTCGTTCATAACTTTATTATTTGTAACGTAATATTAAATATACAAAAAAGCCGCTTTTAAAAAGCGGCTTTTATTATGTAATCACTTATTCAGTCTATCTTTATTATATCGTCTTCGTCAGAGATAAAGTCCGGCAAATCATAACCGTCTTCCGTCTTTTTGGGCTGAGGCTCGGCAGGTTGCTGTTCCGCGGGCGGTACTGCCGACGCATTTTCCACATAAACGTCCTTTTTATAGAGATAATTAGTATCTTCCTCGTCCTCGGCGAGCAACGTATTGTTAAGTTCAGCTATCTGTGACATAAGCTCGTCATAATCGGGCAATTCGGCAATTGAATTTAACTTAAACCTTTTTAAAAAATTATCGTTAGTGCAATATAATATTGGTTTACCAACAGCGTCCTTACGTCCGCAAGGCTCTATCATCTGCAAATCTAAAAGCATTTTTATTGCGTAATCGCAGTTAACCCGTCTTATATCTTCCAACTCAGGCTTTGTTATCGGTTGCTTATATGCAATTATTGCCGCACATTCCAAAATAGTTTTAGTAAATTCTTTTTCCTTTATTGGAATAAGCACTTCTGCAATAGAATCCTTATATTTGGGGTTTGAAGCAAATTGTAACTTGCCGTTGAATACGAGAAGCTGAATTCCGCTTTCATCGTCATATTTCTTTTTGAGTTCGTCCACACACGCGTTAATTTCTTTAAGCGATTTGCCGAGTTTTTCAATAATAAACTTCACGGGCACCGGTTCGCCCGAAGCAAAGACAATCCCCTCAATTATATTCGTCAAATTGTTCATTGTTCAAGTCCTTCAAATCCCAGTCTGGATTAAGTCTTATTAATATTGCGCCAAACGATTCTTCTTGCATAACCGTCACAAATTGGTGCTTTAACATTTCCAGAAGCGCCTGAAAAGTTGTAATTATTTCGTTCCGAGAAAAAGTTTTAAAAAGGCTTTCAAACTCAACCTCTTTTTGTTCTATAAGCTTATCCTTTATAAATGTAACCTTTTCTTCTACTGTGTAAACGTCCTTGGGAATCTCCTTTATTTTTTCTTGCTCGCGCATAAGGCTCTCGTTTTTGAGCATCATCTTTGCGAACGCTTCCAAAAGACCGTTTACAGTGAAATCTTTAAAGACAACGCGTGTTCCCTGAATAGCTTTGTCGGGCTCCTTAAAAAAGTAACCTATCGTTTCTAAATCCTTTAATTTGGGAGTTTCGCCCTTAATAAGTTCATATTCACGCTGTTTTAATTGTTCAATTAATTGCTGCTTGTCCTCATCCTCGTTGCCGCAGCCGTCGTCCGTTTCTTCGGGAGGCACCAGACTTTTCGACTTTATATAAATAATCTGAGCGGCAAGTGCAAGATATTCGCTTTCTTTGTCAACGTCACGGCAAGGCTGTGTTTTCATATATTCGATATAATCAAGAAACTGCTCGGTTACCTTCGAAACAAAAACGTCTTCTATTCTGATTTGTGCGATATTAATGAGATGCAGAAGTAAATCAAGCGGACCCTCGAAGTCGTCGAGAACCGTGTTGTAATCTACTACCGATTCAAAGCCGTCTAAATTTGTTGCCATAAGCTACCCTTTTAAATTAAAGTAAGATTGAAAGGCAAGCCGAAAACCGTGTTCCAGAACGCCGTAATAGGAAAGCCGAGAATGTTTCTTGCAAAGTATTGCAGATAAAAACCCAGAATATCAAAGTATTGAACATACGGTAAATTCGTATATCTTTGCAATACGTCGCACAAAAAACTTTCAAGCACTAGTGCGATTAATATATACTTGCCGTAATTCTTTAAAAATCTTCTTACCGGATTAATTTCGCGGGTGAGCGACTCCACCACTCTGAAACCGTCAAGCGGATTGAACGGTAACAGATTGAAAACCACAACGCTTAAACCGAACAAAAAGATATAGCCGAAGCTTAAATAACCGAACATAACCGCGTAAGACGCAGCCTCTGTTGCAGGGTGAGCGTAAAGAAAAACTGTCAAAAACAGCGGATATGCGAGAAAAGCGATTATATAATTGACCGCAACGCCAGCAATAGCCGTTAAAAACAAGCCGCTTCTGTATTTGCGGAAATTTGTAGGATTAATTGGCACAGGTTTTGCCCAGCCGAAACCAGTTAACGCACAAAGCAGAAAGCCCGCAGGGTCGAGATGCTTTAACGGATTCAGCGAAAGCCTGCCCGCCATTTTAGCCGTAGCATCACCACACTTGTACGCAACAAAAGCGTGTGCAAATTCATGTGGCGCAAATATAAAAATTACGGCTACTATACCGGCAAGAATTTCAATAGTTTCTTTCATTTAGTCAACCTTTCGGGTATTAAATCGTTGCGAACTAAATCTTCATAGGTCTGGGGCTTTAAAATATAATCAGCTTTTCCCTCGTTTACGAGAATTGCCGCGGGAATAAAATTGCGGTTATAATTACTAGCCATAGAATAATGATATGCGCCGGTAGTGAGCACCGCGAGGATGTCGCCGCTTTTAGCTTCCGGCAAAGGCACGTCAACAGCAATTAAATCGCCGCTTTCGCAACATTTGCCCGCAATCGAAACTTTTTCGGTGCACGGCTCATTTGCTCTGTTTGCGAGCAAAACCGTATATTTGGACTGATACAGTGCGTATCTGGGACTTTCAAACATTCCACCGTCAATCGCAACATACTTTTTTATTCCAGGAATATTTTTTATAGCCCCAACGGTGTAAAGAGTTATTCCCGCCTCCGCTATAATAGAACGCCCTGGCTCTATTAAAAGATACGGCTCTTTCAAATTATTCTCTTTTACCTTGCGTTTTACCGCCGATATAACCGCCTTTAAGTAATCGTTATAATCGTTAAGCTTCAATTTTGGGTCGTCATCGGCATACCAGACTCCGAAACCGCCGCCAAGATTGATAATCGAAGCTTCAAAACCAAGTTCCTTCTTTATTGTTGACGAAAAATCCAATACTTTTTCGGCAGCGATTACAAACGACTGTTTTTCAAAAATCTGCGAGCCTATGTGACAGTGATAGCCCTTTAAACAGAGGTTGCTTTTTGCGAGCACATATTCACATACATTTTTCGCCGCGCCGTCCGCAACCGAAAAACCAAATTTGCTGTCAGTTCTAGCGGTTTGAACATAAGCATGCGTATGCGCTTCAACTCCTGGGTTTATACGCACCAAAACATTTTGCTTAATTCCGCGCGTCAAACACATTTCATTTAAAATATCTGCTTCGCGGTAAGAATCCACAACTATCGTGCCTACTTTACCGTCAAGCGCGAATTCAAGTTCCCTCTCAAGCTTGTTGTTACCGTGAAAATAAATTTCTTCAGCAGGAAAACCCGCTTTGAGCGCCGTATACAACTCGCCGCCCGAAACCACGTCAACGCCGATTTTCTCGCTCCTTGCAATTGCATAAACTGCTTCGCAGGAAAACGCTTTGGAAGCGTACAGCACTTGCCCGTTGCCGTTATATTCCTCTTTTATCGTATTCTTAAAAACGCGCATCATATTGCGAATATGCGCTTCGTCGTAAACGTATAATGGCGTAGAAAACCGATTAGCAAGTTCAACGCAGTCGGCACCTCCTATTTCCAGATGCCCCTTTTCGTTAACTCTTAAAGTCGCGCGCTCGTTCATATTTTTCTCCCGCAAGTATAATACGAATAATATTTTACCAAAACAATAAAAAATAGTCAACAAAATACGGCGCACACCACTGTGAGCGCCGCAAAGTTTTACATTAAATTAAATTGCCCATTCTCTTGCGCTTTGCTTTAAATAATCACCGTAAGTCGCTTTTTCAACACTTTCAGCCGCAACGATATTAACCGAATCCACAAGAACGCCGTCCTTGTAAACTTCTATCTTGCCGACAACCGTATCGGTTGCAACGGGTGCCTTAACGTCATATGCAATCACGTTATAGGTAACGGCCGGCGTAGCGTGTATTGCCGAAAAAACGTAGCTGTTTCTTTCGGGTCTTACCGCAACGCTTTCACGCTTGCCTCCCCTTACCGCAAATTCATCGTTTAAAGTTACATCCTTATCCAACACGATTTTGTTTTTGTAATTGGCAAAACCGTAATCAAACATCTTTACAGTGGAATTAAATCTGTCATCGCTGGACGATGCGCCGAGAACGACCGAAACGAGACGGAGATTGTTTTTAACTGCCGTAGACGCCAGACAGAAGCCCGCTTCGTTCGTGAAACCCGTCTTACCGCCGTCACAAAAGGAATATTTTCTAATCAGCTTGTTTGTGTTCGTCATTGAAGTAATTCTGTTTTCGTTATGAACAAAGTCTTCAAGCCATATTTTACTGTATTTAAAGAAATCTTCGTTTTTAATTAAGTTACCGAACATAACGGCAACGTCCTTTGCGCATGAATATTGCGTGTCTTTGGGAAGTCCGGTGCAATTAGCAAAAAGAGTGTCCGCACAACCAAGCGCGGTCGCCTTTTTGTTCATCAGAGCGACAAACTCGCTCTCGCCGCCCGCTACCTTTTCGGATAATGCTACACAGCTGTCGTTTGCCGAACATACTATTACACTTTTAACAAGTTGCTCCACAGGATAATTCGAACCGCTTTCCAAAAAGACCTGCGAACCGCCCATAGAAGAGGCATTCTCGCTTACTGTCACATTGTCCGTAAGTTTAATCTTACCTTCCGCAACAGCGTCAAACACAACGGTTAAAGTCATAACCTTACAAACGCTTGCAATGGGCATGCGAGCCGTTTCGTTTTCCTTATATAAACATTCCCCCGAGCCGTAATCCATCAGATATGCCGACTTACAGTTTTTTGTAAGCGCCAGCGAGGATTTGTTTTCAAATGTAAAACCGCATAATATACCGCTTGAAACGGCTATGCACGACGATAAAATAACGCTTAATAACTTTTTCATAAACATAGTATGCGGTTAAAGAAAAAATTTATACTATTATAATCACTACCCTGAAAACAAGATTAATTAATAACAATAAAATAATGCAGTCTATAAGCGCAAGGGCCGCAGGAACAGCAAATACAAATTTGTTATCCCAACATTTTCCGAATTCCGCGAGCGCGTAACAAATTGCAACTGAAATCAGCGTTGCGGGAATGAATACAAAAATCATAACCATAATGCCGCCGAAAGAGTTTACGCAAGCAAGCAAAACAACATACACGCCGAAAAACAGCCCGCGCAAAAATACAAATACAAGCGTTATATATTTCAATTTGGTAAAATAGCCTATTAAAAAAAAGATATAGAAATAGAGTATATCACCAAGTATATGAGGTACAATTAATGCTGAATTTTTAAAATTGAATACGTTATAAATATAATCGCATGCTAAATCCCTTAAATAAGCGTTATGTGTGACAAATTCGCATAATGCAATTCCGCAGATTAAAGAACAGGCGAAAGCAATTAAAAACGCAAAAAAGAACTTTTTATCCCATTTTGGACGACAACACGACAAATTCCTCATATACAATTATATGAGGAATCGAAAAATTATATGAACTTTAAAATTTTAATAGGAATTAAGCATATTGTCGATACCTATCCCATATCCCCTTGTCGGGTCGTTAACAAACACGTGCGTTACTGCGCCTATCAGTTTTCCGTTCTGCACTATCGGACTTCCGCTCATACCTTGAACGATGCCTCCGGTCTTATCCAGAAGTGCTTTATCCTCTACTTTAATTACAAAGTTTCTGTTGTCCTTATTTCCTTTGTCAACTTTTACTATCGAAATTTCGTATTTTGTCGCATCTTTGCCGTAAACCGTGGAATAAATATAAGCTGTGCCAATCTGAACTTCGTCGATAGAACCTTTGCTTATTTTGGTCAATTTCGAACAATTAAAATCCTTTGAAAGTTCACCGAAAACGCCGCAGGAGCAGTTTATTTTGGCCTTACCTATTATCGAACCTGTTTCAAACGCCCCGCGAAGTTCCCCCGGTGTACCGCGCATACCCTTTTTAACATCATAAATCAAAGAATTATATACTGTTCCGCCATTAATTTCAATCAATTTATTCTCACTATCGGTTACCGGATGTCCCAAAGATGCAAATTTGCCCGCTGCCTTATCAACATAAGTTACCGTCCCGACTCCGCTAATACTGTCTTTTACAAGAACGCCTATGCGTTTACCGCCGGAAGTAAGCTCTTTGGCAGGAATTATAGGCATTGTAACGGTTGCTCCGCCTCTTTTTACGCTGATTTCATACTTTCTATATTCACGCGAAATAATTTCATTTATGTCTGCAGTTTTATTAACTTCTTCACCGTTAATTTTATCTATAATATCTCCGCTCTTAATGCCCGCATCGCGCGCAGGTGAGCACATTCCACCTTCGGTAATAACATCGCATAAACCCACCACTTCTACTGTAGTAGTTTCCAATGCAAATCCTGCCGGAAACCCGCCTAGATAGAGAGAATCTTCATCCGCAAATGCTTCAATAGATATAAAGCATAAAGAACACGCAATTACTGCAAGAAACAGAAGTGCGGCCTTAAAAACAGCTTTTAAAACTTTTTTTCCGTCAAACATAAAAGTAATTTGCGCAACAAAATTAAAACTATACAAAACAGGGGCGAAAAAATTTCGCCCCTGTACGTCTACTTAATTAAATCCATTAATTAGTTCGATAGCGTGTTTTCTTGCCGCCTCGCTATTAACACTGCCTGTAAGACGAATAATTTCGTCGATTTTGCTCTCTTCGTCAAGCCGCTTTATTTTAGTAAAGGTTTTCCCGTTCGCCTCTTCCTTATAAATAAGAAACTGCGCGCTGCTTGCCGCACAAACCTGAGGTAAATGAGAAACAGCAAGAATTTGCGTGTTCTTTGATATTTTTATAAATTTTTCAGCTACAGCGCGTGCGGTGTAGCCGCTTATTCCCGCATCGATTTCGTCAAATATGTAAGTTGAAATACCGTTCACGTCTTTTAACTGGGTTTTGACAGCAAGCATAAACCTTGACATTTCACCGCCGGATATAACTTTACTTAAAGGTTTTAACGGCTCGCCCTTATTAGCCGAAAACATAAAACAAACTTTGTCGGAACCGTCAGCGCTATTTAAATTTGCCGAGGACTCGTTATATTCGGAAAATATAACTTCAAACTTTGCGTCGGAAATATTTAAAGTCTTTAATTCTTCGGTAACGGCTTTACAAAAACCTGCCGAAACCTTTTTTCTGATTTCGGTAAGTTTACAACACGCAATATAAATTTCCTTATCTGTTTTTTCAAGTTCTTTATTAAGTTTTTCTACCGCTTCCGCGCCGTCTGACAACACTTCAAATTTATTTTGCGCAGTTTTTAAATAATTCAATACTTCCGTTTCACTGGCGCCGTATTTCTTTTGCAGACCCTTAATAAGCGCTATTCTTTCGTCTATTCTCTCGGCTTCATGTTCGTCAAAACTGAGAGTTTCGGCAATATCCGAAATTGTTTCGGCTATATCCGCCGTCTCGGCATACAACCCTTCGAGTCTTAAAGCAAGTTCGGAATAATCATCCGAATAAGAAGAAATACCGTTTAAATAATGCTTTGCCGTAGAAACGCAATCCAGACAACCACCATCATCCGATAAAACGGCACGCACTCCTTCCACAGCAGACAGAATCTTTTCTGTATTTACTATTATATTCTGCTTTGCTTTAAGCTCTTCCAGTTCGCCTTCATACAAATTTGCGCTTTCTATTTCGTTAATTTGGTATTTTAAAACATCAAGTTTACGTTCTCTGTCAGCTTCAACCCCGCCGAGTTCCGCGATTTTTGATTTTAATTCCCGTTTAACAGAAAGATTTTTTAATAATATAGCTTTAATATCATCAGCTTGAGTGCCTGAAATTTCATCAATTACTCTAAGCTGATTACCCTCATCCAAAAGGAAAAAATGTTCGCTTTGTCCGTGAACGTCCACAAGATGCTGTGATACCGATTTAAGCATGGCGCTTGTTACGGAATTTCCGTTAATTTTTATGCCGCCTCTACCGTCGAGGCAGAGCCTACGCGTTATGGATATTACGCCGTCAGACTCTATATCAAGTTCATTAAGCTTTTTAACGGCTGAAGAATTCTCATCAACAAAAAATTCGGCGCGCACAATAGCATCCTGCTCGCCGTATCTTATCATCGTTTTATCAGCTTTGGACCCGAGTACAAAATTAATCGAATCCAAAATGACCGATTTACCTGAACCAGTCTCACCGGACAAAACGTTGAAATTTTTATCAAATTCCAGTTCCGCTTCAGAAATAAGCGCAATATTTTTAATGTAAAGCCTGTGTAACATCAGCTTAAATAATCTCTTAAAATAGCTTCTACCTTTGCGGTATGTTCGTTTTTGTCTATTACAATAAGCAACGTGTCATCTCCGGCAACACTGCCAATAATTTCGTTTATGTTCAACGAATCAACAAACACTCCCACGGTTGAACCGTTACCGCGCATAGTTTTAACAAGAATAAGATTATTTGCTGAAGATATACCCAGAACACAACCTTTAAAAAGATTCGTCATCCGGTTATTCACGCTGTCAACATAATAATCAAGACTTGCATATTTGTATTTTTTATGCGTTCCTGCAACTTTGTAAAGCTTAAGTTCTTTAACATCGCGCGAAATTGTCGCCTGCGTGACGTTCACGTTCATTTTTATAAGCTCCTCGCAAAGCTCTTCCTGAGTATCGATTTCCTTTTTAGCTATAATTTCAAGAATTTTTTGTTGTCTGATTGCTCTTTGCATCATTGGCTCCATTTATTGAATTTGATTAAAAGTTCAGTAAAAAAATTTTTATCTTCTTTAGTTATAAAATCTGCAGTTACCTTAGATTTTTTAACGGTAATAACTTCGCCAGTTTTTAACTCTCCAATATTTTTACCGTCGGCGATAACAACAAGAGGTTCGGGCGCATTTACCGCATTTACCTTTATTATGGAATCATCACTGAATACCACCGGTCTTGAATGTAATGAATGAGGACATATCGGCGTCAAAATAAATGCACTTAAATCAGGCGTCAGAACCGACCCTCCCGCAGAAAGAGAATATGCCGTGGAGCCCGTCGGAGTACTTATAATTATACCGTCTGATGAAAAATTATCTACAGTCACACCGTTAATTTCCGCATGCAGGTTAACAGTATTTGAAAAATGCACACCGCCGGTGTTGCGCTGAACTACCACATCGTTTAACGCCAACGCAGTTATATTACCATAAGATAATTCAAGCAAATTCCTTTTGCGAATTTTAAAGTTGCCGCCGCAAACAAGATTAACAGCCTCTTCGGTTTTTTCAGGCTCGAACTCGGCAAGAAAGCCTATATGACCGTAATTTATACCTATAATTTTTATATTATGAACTGCACATTCCGTTGCAACGTTAAGAATTGTTCCGTCGCCGCCGAGCACAAAAAGTATATCTATCCCCGAAAGCTCTTTAAGTTCTGATACCATCTTATAGCCGAATTTCTTTTCATTTAAAATCCGTTTAATAAGGCTGATATAAGGTTCGTTGCCGGTTACATAATGTTCGTTACAATAAATACCCGCATTCATATATATCACATTATACAACTAATTATACAAATATGCAAATAAAAAATGCATTAAATTATATTTTAATGCATTTTAACAAGTTTTCAATTTTTTCACAGCGACCGTTCTTTTCAAGCAATATCAAATATTCTGTATTTTTGCCTTTCACTAAAGGCGCCGTTGTTAGATTTTGCGGAAACATATCAACTGATATTGCAAAATCATAAATCTTACGAATAATTTTTTTCCGCGTCTTTTCATCGCGCACAATCCCGTTTTTACCAACGTTACGGCTCTCGCACTCGAACTGCGGTTTTATCAACGCGATTGCACTTTTACCTCTACTCAGAATATCCGATACTGAACCGAGAATATAAGTCAGCGAAATAAAGCTTACGTCAATCACAACTCCGTCAAGGTCCTCGTAAAACAGACTTTTATCCAGATTGCGGGCGTTGAAGTTATCGATAACTACTACGTTATTATAATTCAGTTTTTCGCTCAACTGACTTTCGCCCACGTCGATGCAATACACCTTTTTTGCGCCGTTTTGAAACAGGCAATCGGTAAATCCGCCCGTACTTGCGCCTATATCAGCAAAAATCCCGCCCTTTACACTGAAAGAAAAATCTTTCAGCGCCTTGGCAAGTTTGTAACCACCTGCAGAAACATAATTTTCTTCCGCTTCGGTTATTTCCACTTTATCGGTTTCCTTGACATTGTAAGACGGCGAAACACGGCTTCCGTTTACAGTTATAAGCCCCTTTTCGATAGCTTCAGCGGCCTTAGTACGGGATGAAAATTTTTCAGAAAGAAATTTATCAAGCCGCATACTATTTCTCTCTTTTAAAGAAAGTTGTAAACTTGGCAAAACCGAAAACTATCTGTTTGTTATACTTTATTGCAAAGTGCTTAAAAATAGCCTTGCCTCCGACGGTGAGCGCACCGATTACAGCGCTTACACCGATTGCGGAAATCAATTTTATCGTAGAGTCGCCGTTGCCGGCGATTATCACACCCAAAACAGCGCCGGCGGCACCGCTGACGATACCGCAGATGTCGCCAATTACGTCTGCAAAAACACTTGATAGTTTAGTTGCATTACGGCATAAAGTTACGGCACGCTTTGCGCCTCTGATTTTGTTCGAAGCCATTGCGTGATAAGCTTCGGGACTACTCGAAATTATCGCGTTTGCAAGTACGTCGCACCCGATATTTAAAAACAACAATACCAAAAGCACTATTACGCAAATATATGCGGGACTGCTCTCGCTTATTGAAATTTCTGTTAAAAAGCTGAAAAGAATAGTAAGCGCAAACGACAAAAACAGGACGCTTACGCCCCATACTAACCATTCGTATTTGTGCTTTTTTTTCTGCTTTTTCTTTTTTTGCGGTTTCTTTAAACTTGGTTGGGGTTCTTCATTAGGCGATTCTTCCACGCTTTCCGAAGGAACCAAATTATCTTGTTCTGTGTCCATAATCTCCAATTAAAAATTATACGCACGTAAAGTGCGTAATAAATAAAATAATATAGTGGTTTATATTAAATAAACTTTGCGGCTTAGGTTCGGTCGGATTTCCCTCAATGCCCACTTCCCGTCGCCGAAGAAGCAGTTTCCTTTTAAGGGCACGAACGCAAACGCGTCACCGAATCACCACTTAGTCCACACCTTAATCTCTAATATAAAGACAGTCTAGAAGCTTTCCTTGACAATTTTCAATGAGCTAATCCTCTTTTGCAAAAAACAATTTCAAATAGCAATAGGCTGCCTCCGTCCGGCCGAACGGAAATAACCGTGTTCTATTATCCGCTGTTTTCACTCAAGGCAGGCTACTCTGTACCAAGCTTTCGCCTGATAGCAGGTTTATACGCGCCGCCGTCTGAGGCCGCGCGCCTCCACGGTGAATGGGGTGGGCTGCGGTATGCCGTTACCTAGCTCCCATACACCTTTACTCCCAGCATTCACCCACTTTTGGCAAAGCAAGCAAACACCAGAAACTTCATCGATATGCCCTTTAACGGTATTTTACCCCCGTCTTCGTTTCAATGAAAATTGACTAGAATACTGCACCACTATATTGTTAGTTATAGTATATTAATAAAACAGAAAAAAGTCAAGAATTTTTCAGTTTTTTCTGTTTCGCACGTAATTTACCAAATTTATAAGGAATTCCCCGTCACCGTTTATCCCCTCTATAATCGTGCCGCACCTTTCGGCACAAACATCCGCCCGCAATTTGCAGGCGTCAAGCCCGTACAAACTTACCGCAGTATATTTCCCCGCTTTTTTGTCCTTACCGGTGCTTTTACCAAGATTGTGGAAATTTCCTTCCACGTCAAGAATATCATCGGTAAGCTGAAATAAATATCCCAAATCAGAGCCGAAAGTTTTAAGCTCGGAAAAATATTTCCCACCGCCGATTATATCCGGAACAACTACTGCAGTAGTTAAAAGTTTAGCCGTTTTATTTTCGTAAATAAAGTTTAAAGTTTCTTCACTGTAATTGCCGTCGCCCTCATGCAACAAGTCGGCGGACTGCCCGCCTATCATTCCGTAAACACCGGCATAGTCGCATATAAATTCTGCGGCGGAAACATATTCCGCACCTTTACGACACTCTTTAATCAAAATCGAATATGCAGTGTTTAAAAGTCCGTCGCCGGCAAGCACGGCGTTTCCCGTACCGAAAACCCTGTGGTTCGAAGGCTTCCCTCGACGAAAATCATCGTCGTCCATTTCAGGCAGGTCGTCGTGGATGAGAGAATACGTGTGAATAAGTTCTAGCGCGAGAGCAAAATTTTTAAGCTTGTCCGTCCTAACGCCAAGCAAATCACCAACGGCAAACATCAGGACCGGTCTTATTCTCTTGCCGCCCGATAAAAGGCTGTAACGCATACTGTCAGCCAAAATTTGCGGACTGCAATCAAGACCGCTGCAAAATTCGTTTAAAATTTCGTTAAACTCATTAAGATAGCCGTTGTATTTTTCATTGAAGTTCAATGTAAATTCCTCTCCGCCGCAATCAGCGTGTTATATAAGAGCATTGTTATAGTCATAGGTCCGACGCCGCCCGGCACAGGCGTTATGTATGAACATTTGTCCTTTACTGTTTCAAAATCCACGTCTCCGCAAAGTTTTCCGCTCTCATCACGATTCATTCCGACGTCGATAACAACGGCTCCTTCCTTTATCATATCGGCAGTTATAAATTTAGGTTTGCCTACCGCAGCTACTATTATATCGGCGGCAACACACTCTGAACCCAAATTTTTTGTTTTGCTGTGGCAAATGGTAACGGTGGCATCGGCGTTTAATAACAGCATTGCCATAGGTTTGCCAACAATGTCAGACCGTCCCACAACAACGGCTTTTTTACCTTTAGTTTCAATTCCGTATTTTTCGAGCATTTTCATAACGCCGTAAGGAGTGCATGCAACCGAACAATTCTTCCCCATACAAAGCTTTCCAACGTTTTCCGGAGAAAATCCGTCCACATCTTTATCTGTGGGAATTAGTTTTAACGCCTGCTCGCTATCAAGATGTTCCGGCAACGGCAACTGAACCAGAATTCCGTTAATCTTATCGTCGTTAGCCAATTCCGCGATAAGACCGTTTAATTCCGATTGCGGCACGTCTGAAGGAAGATAAAACGCATATGACTTTACGCCAACCTCTTCGCACGCCTTAATTTTATTGCGCACATAAACCTGAGACGCCGAATTTTCTCCTACAAGCACAACGGCAAGTCCAATTTTTTTGCCTGCTCTATTCGTATAACCGGCAACACGCGTCTTAATTTCGGCACGAATTTCCGCAGCAAGCGCTTTTCCGTCTATAATAATTGCCATACTATTTTTTTATAACCTCGGCAAGTATTCCACTGACAAACGACGCACTCTTAGGCGATGAATATTTTGAAGCGATATTAGCAGCCTCGTTTATGGAAACGACTTCGGGTATGTCGTCCATATATCCTATCTCCGCAAGCGCAACAAGAATAATACTCCTATCCGCAGGAAAAAGTCGGGATTCGGGAAACGATGCGGACAGCCTATCTATATTTTCGGTAAATTCATTTTCATGCTCCGAAATCACAGATAAAACTCTGTCGGCATATATAACGTCTTCCTGATTAAGTTTTTCATTTTTGTAAAGCGATGCTTTCAAAACATTATCCTGTCCGCCCGTAAATTGTGCGGCAAATACAATTTTAAAAACAGTTTCTCTTGCAATTGTTCTCATTTTTTATTACCTTGAAACAACATAAATATTCCCTTAAAAAATTAAGGGAATATTTGAAAAATTATAATACGGAATCTTCGGAAAAATTTACGTCCTGTATATGAACGTCTACTTTCGAAACCTTGTATCTGGTCATCGACTCCACATTGTGTTTTATTGCCTGCTGAATTTTGAAAGCAAGAGACGATACGTTTGCCGTAGCATCAACTTTAACAGATATATCCGCTAATATGCCTTGTTTTTCAAAGTTGAGTTTAATGCCCTTATTTTTTGTCGTTAAAAGTGAAACGCCTTCAACTTCGCTTACGGCAACCGCGACTATATCACTGACAATTCCGGTGCTGTAAGTAATTTTACCCTTCTGAGTGGTTGTAGGGTCGTGCCTCATGTGTGCCATAAATCTACTCCTTTAAATATAGTATAGCACATATTTAAAAACTTTGCAACAAATAGCGGCTTTTTGAATAATTAAACTTGTGAATAAACAGGTAAAATTATAATACTGCCGGGATTTACTCCAACTTCGTCCTTGAGCATTTTATAAATTGACAACGCCGTATTATAGTTTAGTTCGCTGGAATTGATAAACACGTTTACGTTATCGGAATTCATGCCTATCGAAACGACTGCGTCGGAAAAACCGCGGGATTTGATAAGAGTTTCCAAAAGAAGTTCTTTTTCCATAGTTTCAACTATTTTCATTTTCATCGATACAGCTTCGTTGTACTTGTCACTGTCCTTTTCATAGAGCGCGAGCACCTGGTCTATCTGAACGATTTCTTCGGAACGCGTAGTGGTTCTTTCTGAACGGAAGGTTGTGAAGTAATTTGCAACGCTTACCGCTTCGTCGCCGGAAGCAAAAGTGCCGGTAGCAAACAAAACGTTCAAAATTGCAGTTATCGCAAGTAAGAGTACAAGGGATGACATAATGACAATTTTTTTCTTTTTGGACATAAAATTCTCCTTAAATATTCATTGAATATATTGCTATAATTTTTTTATCTATGTTAAGCGCCGTTGATACGGCGTTTAAGATATCGTTTTTTACGATTATGCTGTTTGCCCCCTCGCATACGACAACAACGCCTGCAATTGCACCGTCTTTTTCGGTTATCATTACATCGGTTGCGCCGACTCCGTCGATTGAGCTGAGTATTGACGTAAGTTTAATTTCCGTCTGACTTTTTTCGGTGGAAACAGAAGAGGTTGGTCCCCCTCCGGTTGCGCTCTTGTTAATAAAATATATCGTACCGATAAGGATTATGATAAGCACAACGACAATAATTATTTTTCTGTTATCTTTAACGTAATTAAGCACCTTTCGCATATACTGGTATATTCTATTTTTGCAACCGCGCCAATATTCGCAGTTCAGTTAAAATTTATTAAAAATACGTTAACATTTTTATATCCGAGTTCCGCCAGATAATTTTCAATTTTTTCTTTAAGTATTAAACTTTCGCTATTGCTTTCCGAAATGCCGACTTCTACCGCCGTCGGCTTAAATTCTCCGTCTATAAATTCCACTTTAACATCACACAACGTTTCTATGTTATACTCTTTTTTAAGAAGCAGTTCAAGCTGTTCGCTCTGATGTTCGGAATAAATCATACTTACATACGTATAGTCGGCGAGACTGCCGCCCGCCGCACTTTCGCCGCCTATTTTAAAAATTCCCGTTATGGGTTGAATAAGCACCAAAATACAAATTAGGCGCATAATGAAAGTTATGCTTTTATTCAGCTTGCCTTCGGGAATTATTAACGAAATTATGACGGATAAAAAAATTACACCCGCCGCACTTAACAGATATTCGGTCATTTTAAATAAAACTATTTGCAGAATTGATTACAAGCATTATGACGAGCGCATACATAAATGCAACCGTCAGCAAACCTGCGACAAAATATTCCACATCCTTTGATAAATCAGACAAAAGATTCTGTAAAACGTTTTCCCCTATCGGCTGAACCACCGCACCGACAAATTTTAAAATAAGTGAAAAAGACACCAGAACAATGACGGGCTGAATAAGTTCCATTACAAGTAAAATAATCCCGCAGGTGCCTACAGAACTTTTAATTAAAAGTCCCGCAGACGTAAGCATATCAAATCCGCTGGAAAGAAAATTACCGACTATTGGCACGGTATTTCCCACAACAAACTTTGTGGCTTTAAATAAAATACCGTCGAACAGCGAAGTCGCCGAGCTTTGAGCCGTGATAAAGATGCTGAAAATAGTTACGGTTATACCTATCACCCATTTCATAGTGCTTTTAACCAGTGTCGTCGCGCCGGAAAAAGATATCTGCGGGTTAAGCTTGGACATAAAATTCAGCACTACGGTTGCTATTGTTGCCGGAAAAATAAATCCGCTGACTATCTCTACTGCTCCGCCTGAGAGAAATACCGCTGACGGCTGATAAATTGCCGCGGTACTTGTGCCGCCTGTAAGCACAGTCAACGTTGATAATATCGGAGTAATAATTTCTATCTGCCTTTTTACGTTATTTATGCAAGAGATGCATTCCGATATTATCCCGAGAAGCATTGAGGAAACTATTAAAATAATCAGCGAATAACACGCCAGATGCACAATTTTAGAAGTTGATTTACCTATTAAACTATCCTCGGCGGCGGTTATAACGGCGCTCAGCAGCGCAAGCCCTGCAACAGTTGCAAAAGCAGGCACCATATTGATTACATTTTTAAAAATAACCGAAAAAAGCTCGCTGAGATATCCGCCGTAATCCGTACCGAGGTTGCCGTTTATAAGATACTCCACTATCTCTTTTGCGGTTGACCCGAAGTTTAACAGATAATTATCCTTATCACCGTCGAGATATTTCTGTAATTCAGATAAATCTAGACTATTTAAAAGCTCTGTTATTTTTTCGTTTAACTGGGTTTTACCGTCGTCGGCAAAAACATACAGAGCTTGTCCGCAGGCAAAGGCAATAAAAAGCGCCGCCAGAACAAGCACCGCGACCAAACCAATCTTTTTTAAGCGAGATTTATCATTGACACGATTATTTTGTATGTAGCGGTTAGTATTGGTATTGCAACAACGAAGAGAATTATTTTTCCACATAAAACAAGTTTGTCCGCAATTCCTTCAAAGCCCAGTTCTTTTATTGAACTTGCGGTAAGTTCCACAATAAAGCCTATGCCAACTATTTTAAAAACAGTGCGCACGATGTCACTGTCTATTCCCGTTGTCTGCGTAAAGGATTTAATAAATTCCACGCTTTCCGTTAAATAATCGAACGCGTATAAAAAAATAATTACGCCGCCGGCAACAAGGCATAAAGGAACCAGTTCGGATTTATGATTTTTTAAAATTAACGCCGAAATTGCCGTAACAACGGCAATACTGCAAAGACGCAATATATACATCAGAACATTTCAAATAACTGTTTAATACTTGTAAACAAATCCGCAATCATAGTAATAACAACAGTAAGAACTATTATTAAACCGACAAGACTTACAAGAGTAGCAATATCGTCCCGGTCTGATTTTTTTAATACCTGACATATTATAGTAATTATTATGCCTACTGCGGCAATTTTGAAAATTATGCTTATATCCATATAAAATAAATTTTACGACAAACCCGATTACGCCAGCAAAATCGCCAATAAAACCCCTACCATAAAAAATATTTTTACATATAGTGAACCGTATTTTTTATAGTCTGCAAAACTTTCATCTTTTAGCTTTGAAAGCGCCGACTTCCTGTCGTTTAAATAATCTATCTGAGACATCGCGTCGCTCTTTCCCAGTTCGGTGGTATAGTCTGAAATAAATTTACCGTCGTTGCCGCCAAGTACTTTCTCTCCGCCGAGAATTAAGGAAATAAATTTGAAATCCTTTGCAACTTCGCCAAGCGGTTTACGGCTGTATCTGAGATTTAAAAGAAGTTGCTCGTTGAATTCGTACAGTTCGGAAAAGACAAGATATCTCTTTTTTTTACCCGCAGAAAGAAACACTCCCAAAAGTGTCGTCAGCGCAACCGTTGCAATAAGCAATAAAATTTTTATCATAAATTTCGGGAATACCGCCTATTGATGTCAATTTAATAAAATAATCGAACGGAAAATTTTTTAATATTTTTTTATCCGTCACGTGCGAAGACGCTATCACGCAAATACCGCAGTCCGCTGCGTACTTAACCGCCTTAATATCGTCCTCTCCGTATAATTCGTCCGTAAGTATAACATCGGGTTTCATAGCTCTTATAGCACTTGGAATAGCACCGAGTTTACCATAACACCTAACAACGTCTACGGTTCCCATATCAAATCCTTCACCAAAGGAATCCATAGCGGCAATTTCGTTTCTTTCGTCAAAAACCAGCATATTTATATTTTTCCTGAGGCTCAGTGTTCTGGAAATATCCCTCAGCATAGTCGTCTTGCCAAGCCCGGGTTTAGAAAATATCAAAGCGCTTTGCGGTCCGTTTTTAAAAAGATTTGCACAAATATAGCCGGCGCAACCTTTAATATCGTGCGGGATACGCACATTAAGCGAAGTTACGCATTTAACGGCGTTCACTTTTCCCATTTCAGTAACATATTCCCCTGCGATTCCGATACGTATTCCGTGCCCGACTGTAATAAAACCGTTTTTCATCTGCTCGGTATAATTATATACGCTTCCGCCGGTTGCCGCCGAAAGAACCGCAGCAGGGTCCCCCATATAAATTCTATCTGACGGGACTGAAGAAATTCCGTATTCGCCTAAATACTCATATTCGCCTTTATAACCGACTATAACTGGTTGTCCGCGGCGCAATCTGAGTTCCGTTACAAAATTGAAATTCAGGTGTGCTAAAGCCCTGTTTATTTCTTCAGGTAAAAAGGACAAACTCATATTTTAATTTATTTAATATTTTATTAAAAAAGAACTTATAAAAATAAAAACCCCCGCATTTAAGCGAGGGTTTTCAAAAGATTTTATTTTTTCTTGAACCAACTTAATATTTTTTTGGTAATCTTAGAATTGAACACCACAAATTTGTCCCAGAAAAACTCTGTTATAAAATTTACAACCATCATCATAAAGGTAACTAACATTCCCAGTTCAGCGGGTAATTGTCCGGCAATAGCGTTTCCGCCGAAAACCGAAACGGGAATAAAGGCGCAATAATATATTATTACAAGCATCATTGCAAGCGGAACATTGTTTGCCGCTTTAAACGTAAATTTACGGTTAAAAGTAAAGTTCCATATTACCGAAAGAATTACACTTATCAGATAGGCAGGCCACCAAGGCAACCACCCCGTCCAATCATACATTACCCCAAAAGAAACCAACTGTATTATTCCGGCAGATATCGAAAACAAGGTAAATTTAAGAATCTGTATAAACTGTTGCTTCTTTCCGGGCTTTTCAATAGTTTTTTCGGAAACAGCCGCCGTTTCCGTTTCATTATTTTTATTATCAGTATGCGGCTCTTCAAGTAAAACCGAAGTTGTTTCTGTTACCGTTTTATTTTCTATAGTTTCTTCTGTCATATTCTCTCTCTTATCTAAATTTTATATACTTAGCGTTATTTTTTTGCAACACCAGTCTTTCGGGCGGCGGCGGCCACGGCTTCAGCCACGCATACATGAGCTTTTTTATCGTATGCATAAGGTAAAATATAATCGGGAGAAAGTTGCTCGTCTGTTACGCACGACGCTATTCCTTCCGCCGCGGCAATCATCATTTCACGGTTCACGGTAGTTGCACGAACATCCAAAGCGCCTCGGAAAAGTCCGGGAAAAACAAGTACATTATTTATTTGATTAGGATTAACAGAAGAACCGGTTCCAACAATGTACGCTCCCGCTTCCAACGCGTCCGACCGCTGAATTTCCGGTACCGGATTTGCACAAGTGAATACAATTGCCTTTTCCGCCATAGAAACAACCATTTCTTTAGATACGCAATTTGGAGCCGATACCCCAACAAACACGTCAGCGTCTTTCATTGCGTCCGCAAGCCCGCCTTTAATATGTCCGCGATTGGTAACTTTGGATATTTCTTTATGGGCGGCGTTCAACTCTTTATCTCCTTCGCAGATAATCCCGAATCGGTCAACCATAATAACATTTTTAATCCCGAAGGATAAAAGCATTTTACCTATTGCAATTCCGGCGGCGCCGGCACCGTTTATTACAACTTTTAAATTTTCTTTTTTCTTATTTACAAGTTTCAAACAATTAATAAGCGCCGCAGTTACAACTATAGCCGTACCGTGTTGGTCGTCATGAAATACCGGAATATCGAGCTCTTCTTTTAGTGCGGTCTCTATTCCGAAACAACGCGGCGCAGAAATATCCTCAAGGTTTATTCCGCCGAACGAGCCAGAAATCAACTTAATCGTTTTAACAATTTCTTCGGGGTCCTTAGTCTTTAAACATATAGGAAACGCGTCCACATCCGCATACGCTTTAAACAACGCGCATTTACCTTCCATAACGGGCATACCGGCTTCAGGACCAATATCTCCAAGCCCCAAAATAGCCGTGCCGTCCGTTATTACGGCAACCGTATTCCAGCGTCGCGTAAGTTCGAAACTCTTTTCAATATCGGAATTAATCGCCATACAAGGTTCCGCAACTCCCGGCGTATAAGCAAGCGAAAGCGCCTCCTTGCTGTCCGTAGGCACACGGCATACTGTTTCGATTTTTCCTTTCCATTCAGCATGTTTTTTCAATGATTCTTCTCTGTAATTCATAAATCAATTATCCCCGTTTGAAATTCTTTTGTAATACTGCATTTTTGCTTGCGCATTAATTTAACATTATTATAACATAAAAAAGTAAAATCGACAAACCTCTTACGAGATTTGTCGATTTTTGGTGCACTCGACAGGAGTTGAACCTGCATGGGGTTAACCACAAGATCCTTAGTCTTGCGCGTCTGCCAATTCCGCCACGAGTGCTTTTATCAAAAGCAAGTAAGATTCTATAATATTTTATATTTATTGTCAAGCTAAAATCAAGTTAATTTATAAAAAATTTCAACAACTTGATTATATAATTTTTTTTAGAATTTCTTCTGTTTTTACACGTAAATTCTCTAAATTGCCATCATTATGTATAACATAGTACTTTGCAAAGTTGAATTTATCATAATTTATCTGGCTTTTAATGCGTAATATAGCGCTAAACCGGTCGATTTTATCTCTTTTTTGTATAGAGGAAATGCGTTCTTCCTTTTCTCTTAAAATAACAATTACATTATCAAAAAGACCCTCAAAACCGTTTTCAAACAAAAGCGGCACCTCGCAAAAACAAATATCAAAGGCGTTTGCGCGCAATAAGACCTCTTTCATTATTGCCGGATGAGTGATTTTGTCAAGCTTTTTTTTGCTGTCCCTATCTTTGAATACTATTTCGGCAAGCTTTTTTCTGTCGAGCGAGCCGTCGGATTTTATTACGTTCCCGAATTCGTTTGTTATTAAAGATAAAAATTCACGCGAGTTTAATAATTCAGAATAAACATCGTCGCATGAAATAACAGAAAAGCCCCTTTCTCTGATAATATCGCAGACTGACGTTTTTCCGCAGCCTATCCCTCCGGTAATTGCAATTTTAATATTATTTCGCATCATACCACGTTTTGCCCGAATGAACTTCAACAGTAAGCGGAACTTTCAGTTTTACTGCGTTTTCCATACAATCCTTCAAAATTTCCGCAACTATTTCAGCTTCGCTTTCATTTGCTTCAAGCACCAATTCGTCGTGCACCTGTAAAATAATTTTCGAATTCAACTTCTCACTCTTTAATTTTTCCGTCACTTTTATCATGGCAATTTTAATTATATCCGCACTTGACCCCTGCAACGGCATATTCATTGCAGCCCTTTCTCCAAACTGACGCAAATTATAATTGGAGGATTTAATTTCTGGTATTATGCGTTTTCTGCCGGTAAGCGTAGCCACATACCCGTTCTTTTTAGCAAATTCAACATTTGCATTCATATAATCCTTTACCGCGCTGTAAGTTTCGAAATATTTATCAATATATTCCTTTGCCTTTGCCGCCGATATGTTTAAATTTTTTGAAAGCCCGTATTCGCTAATTCCGTAAATAATTCCGAAATTCACTGCTTTTGCCGCTCTTCTCATTGCAGGAGTTACGCTTTCAAGCGGCACCTCAAATACTTGCGAGGCAGTAGCGGCATGAATATCGCTTCCCGAATTATAAGCTTCAATAAGCTCCTTACACTCGGAAAAATGCGCCAAAAGTCTTAATTCGATTTGCGAGTAATCGGCATCGATAAACACATTCCCCTCGCGCGCAACAAAAATTTTTCTCAGTTCCCGCCCTTCGTCCGCTCGGACCGGGATGTTCTGAAGATTTGGATTGGAACTCGATAACCTGCCGGTGGAAGTCAAAGTCTGATGATAAGTCGTGTGAATTAATCCTGTCGCCTTGTCTATAAGAGGACGGAATCCCACTATATAAGTAGAATTAAGTTTTTGATAAAGACGGAATTTTAATACGTCGTTAACAACGGGATATTTATCAACTAATTTTTCAAGAACTTCCGCCGCCGTAGAATATTTGTCCGACTTTTTCTTTTTTACTTCGGTTATTCCCATACCGTAAAGCGTTTCGCCGAGTTGCATAGGAGAATTGATATTAAACGTCTTTCCGCAAGCTTGGAAAATTTTATTTTTATAACTATCAATCAAACCCAAATAATATTTCGAAAGCTCGTTCATTCCGTCAATACTGACTTTTATCCCTTCGCTTTCCATTTCGAATAATATAGAAATAAGCGGCTTTTCAATCTCTTCGTATAATTCCAAAACGTTTTCCGATTTTAGAATCTCATAGAATTTGTTGAACAAATCATAAACTGCAAAAGCAGAATATTCGTATTTATACCCGTTATTTGAACAAAGCGATTCAATATTTTCTTCGGCAGAATTATAGTCGCAAAGATATTTAACAACCGCCAAGTCTTCAAATTTACAAGTTGCCGATACTCCAAATTTTTTTAAACTGTGTAGCTGTGTTTTATAATCGTAAGCAATTACTTTATTTCCGCAATCGGAATATACTTTTCTTAAAACTCCGACGTAAGATTCATAATCAAGTCCGTCGCCGGACAATAAATCTTCACCGCATAAAGATAAAGTGTACTGCTTGCCTGAAACGTATATCTCCACCCTGCCGTCAAATAGCGATACCGAAAACTCGTGACCGCGTTCCAAAATATCTTTAATATCGTTATATTCTTTACATTCGATAAGTTCAGGATAAGTTACGTTCTCCACGCAAAGGATTTCATCTTCTTCAAAAATATCCAAACCCAAAAGGCTCTTGAATTCAAACTCCGCAAACAGCTTTTTTACTTCTCCGCAGAATTTATTTGGAACGGCGCAATCTTTTAAATCTATCGCAAGGTCGCAGTTGCGGTCAATTGTTGCAAGTTTATAGGATAATCTTGCAATTTCTTCATTATTTTTAAGCTTTTCGCGAGTTGCTCCTTTAATCTCGTCTAAATGCAAATAAACGCCGTCAAGAGTTTCGTAATTCAAAAGCAAATCATGCGCCGTCTTTGCGCCGATGCCTGGAACGCCTGGAATGTTGTCGGACTTATCTCCCTCAAGTGCCTTTAAATCAATTATCTGAAAAGGCTTTAAGCCGGTTTCAGCTTCGAAATTCTCACTGTTTAAGTGCAACAATTCGGATACGCCGCGCTTTGTAAAGCACACCTCGGTCTTTTCGTCAACAAGTTGATAACTATCCCTGTCGCCAGTATAAATATAGCTGTAAACGTTGAATCTCTTTGAAAGAGTTCCCAGAATATCATCCGCCTCTATGCCCTCTTTCTGACATGTAGCTATCTTCATTGCTTTCAGCAAATTTTTCAGCGGCTCAACCTGCACAGCCAACTCTTCCGGCATAGGTTTTCTTGTAGATTTATATCCGTCAAACATTATGTGCCTGAATGTAGGTGCTTTCATATCGAATGCGACTACCATATATTCAGGTTTTACATCACTCATGATTTTAAAAATAAGTTTAATAAATCCGAAAATCGCGTTCGTTGGCACGCCGTTCTTTGTTGAAAATACGGGCGTCGCATAATAGGCCCTGTTTAATAGGCTGTTTCCGTCAATTAAAACGAGTTTTTCCATATTTATCAGTTTAGCACTTTTTAAAAATAAAATCAATGCATTAAACTTAAATTGCTTGATTTTTGTAAAGCAATATAATATAATAACTACATAATTTGCCGGTGTGGTGGAATTGGCAGACGCGCGGGACTCAAAATCCCGTGGTAGTGATACCATGTGGGTTCGACCCCCACCACCGGCACCAATTATCAGCAAAGCGTAGCTCTGAAAACTTTCAGAGCTACGCTT
Organism: uncultured Christensenella sp.; assembly: GCA_910586065.1. Classification (GTDB taxonomy): domain Bacteria; phylum Bacillota; class Clostridia; order Christensenellales; family Borkfalkiaceae; genus Coproplasma. The sequence goes on from CAJUGI010000001.1 coordinate 638,218, forward strand.
TATTTTTGTTATTTTAGTTCAAAATTGTGTTAATTTGTATGATTTTGCAATCACACGAAAAATTTATAAAAATAATTGACAATATGCGTATTTACACATATAATTTTTTTGTTTATTTTTATTAAACTTTTTGTTTAAAATTGCTAACCGTTTAATAAATGTAAACCTTAAGTTTAATATTACAGATGGTGCAAAGTTATGGAAATAGGAACAAAAATTAAACGATTGCGACTGCAACTGAATTTATCGCAAGCTGAACTTGCAGACAGATGCGAACTCACTAAAGGTTATATATCTCAGCTTGAAAACGATTTAACTTCGCCGTCTATTGCCACTTTGTGCGATATTTTATCGGCGCTGGGAACAGACCTTGCGGAGTTTTTTAAGCGCGAAGATGATGAAAGAATAGTTTTTTCAACAGACGACTTTATTGAAAAGCACGAAAACGGTATGCATTTAAAGTGGATTATTCCAAACGCTCAAAAAAATGAGATGGAACCTGTGCTTGTAGAGTTGCTTCCTGGCGCGTCCACCTCCGTTGATTTCCCGCACGACGGCGAAGAATTCGGGTATGTTCTGGAAGGAAAAATAAAGATAGAACTTGGTAAAAACGTTTACGTTTGCAAAAAAGGCGAAACTTTTTATTATACGGCAAACAAGGCGCACAACATTGAAAACGTAGGTAAAGTTACCGCTAAATTTTTGTGGATTTCCACACCGCCTAATTTTTAAGGAGAACCTAAATGAGCAAAAGCGAAAGCACGACAATTAAGAGCAAACCCAAGACAGTTAAAAACGAAAATATTATTGAATTAATAAATGTAAGAAAGGTTTTCGACGACGAAACGATTGCCGTCGATTCCTTTAATCTCGAAGTAAAAAAAGGCGAATTCGTAACATTTTTGGGACCTTCCGGTTGCGGCAAAACCACTACTCTGCGTATGATTGCAGGGTTTGAATTGCCTACTTCGGGACAAATTTTGCTGAACGGCGAGGACATAAGTAAACTTCCGCCAAACAAGCGTCCGGTTAATACAGTATTTCAGAAATACGCGCTCTTTCCCCATTTAAATGTTTACGAAAACATCGCTTTCGGTCTGCGTCTTAAAAAGGTTGAAAACACCTACTCCAACAAAAATGGCGAAAGCTATAAAAAGCTTGAAAGACTCACCAAGGCGGAAATAGACAAAAAAGTTAAAAAAGCGCTTGAAATTGTCGATTTGGAGGGCTTTGAAAAGCGCAGTGTTTCCACCCTTTCCGGCGGACAGCAACAGCGTATCGCAATAGCCCGCGCAATAGTAAATGAACCTGAAATTCTTTTACTTGACGAGCCTTTGGGCGCGCTTGACCTTAAAATGCGCAAGGAAATGCAAATCGAACTTAAAAACATGCACAAAAAGCTTGGCATAACCTTTATTTACGTTACGCACGACCAGGAAGAAGCGCTTACCATGTCCGATAAAATCGTAGTAATAAACGACGGCGATATTCAGCAGATAGGCACGCCCGCCGAAATTTACAACGAACCCGTAAACACATTCGTTGCCGACTTTATAGGTGAAAGCAACATATTCAACGGCGCGGTTGTTGGTAACCTCAAGGTTAAATTCTGCGGCGCAACTTTCGATTGTCTGGATGATTACGAAATCAACCAGCTTGTAGACGTAGTCGTCCGCCCCGAAGACATAAAAATCTGTAAACCTGGCGAAGGCCAGCTTAAAGGCAAGGTTATTTCCACAGTTTTCAAGGGCGTGCACTATGAAACGACGGTTGCAATAGGCAAGTTCGAAATAGTAATTCAAAGCACCGCTTCCGCTGACGTGGGCAGCGTAATAGGGCTTAAAATAGAGCCGGACGGCATCCACCTTATGGAAAAGGTTTACACAGTAAACAAATACGATGGCGTTATAACCAAAAACAACACCGTTAAATTCGGCGACGGCGAATTTGAGTGTGACGTAACACAGCTTTACCCCAATTCACGCGTTGACGAAGAAGGTTATTTAATAACCGCAAACGGCGAAAAAACGGACCTTACTAACGTTGAAGTTAATGTTGAAGTGGGCACGCACGATATTAAGATGAGCGATGATATGGATGCGGGCGGCGCTCAGGGCAATATTATTTCGATGATTTATAAAGGCGACCACTACCGCTATATTGTAAGAACGGAAGAAAACGAAGAGGATTACGTTTTATCCTGCCCCGATTTATGGAATACGGGCGACTTAGTAAGCATTATAATTCCCAAAGATAAAATAAACCTTTCGCTTATCCCCGCCGCGGAGGAAGAAAAAAAATGAAGGTGCTGCGTTTTAACAGAAAACAACTTTGCATACCATATGTTGTTTTTTTGGTTTTTTTTGTAATAGCTCCGCTTTTTGTAATTATTTTTTACGCCTTTACCAACGGACAGGGACAGTTTACTTTTGATAATTTTGTAAATTTCTTCGTAAGCTCAAATACCTTGGGAACGCTTTTATATAGCTTTGCGTTGGCGATAGTAACGACATTGGTTTGTCTTTTTATATCCTATCCCACCGCCTACATTCTGGCAAGAAGCAACTTAAAAAAGAAATACGTTTTGCTTTTGCTCTTTATTCTACCGATGTGGATTAACTTCACCCTTAGAATAACCGCACTCAAAGAAATTTTATCCGTTATCGAGGGAAACATTTCAGCATATCCGTTTTTAAACTCGGTTATAGGCATGACCTACGATTTTTTGCCGTTTATGATTTTACCGTTATACAACTCGCTTTCAAAGCTAGATAAAAGCCTTATCGAGGCGGCATCCGACCTGGGAGCAAACAGATTTACGGTGTTTTTGAGGGTTACGCTCCCCCTTTCCGTTCCGGGGATAATTTCGGGCGTAACAATGGTGCTTTTGCCCTCTATGACAAATTACGTAGTTTTGGATATGCTTTATAACAGCACATATATAATGGGCAGTCTTATAGGTAGTTATTTCAGCGCGTACGACTGGAACAACGGTTCACTTATATCTCTTATTCTACTCGTCATTATATTTTTTGTAACCTTAATAACGAACAGGTTCAGCGACAAAGACTCCGAAAACAGGGGGGCTGTAATATGAAAAAGGCATTACGCATTATATGGCTTGCGGTCGTTTTGTTATTTATTTATGTCCCTATTCTCGTGCTTGCGGTTTACAGCTTTACCGACGCAACCATGGTCGGCGCAGGGATAGGCGGATTTTCATTCGAAAACTACATAAATCTTTTTAAAAATGACGAACTCAGGGAAATGATTTTCGGCACGGTTGCATTGGCGGTTGTATGTGCGTGCATTTCAACCGTACTCGCAACATTCGGTGCAATAGGTTCGTTTTATTCTAAAAAATTAACAAAATCACTTATTAACACAGCAAATCAGGTTCCCGTAGTTAATGCGGACATAGTAACAGGCTTTTCGGTTTGTATTTTGCTGATTGTAATTCTGCGCATAGAGAAAGATACGTTTATTCCACTCGGCATAGGGCACATTGTTTTAACCGCCCCCTTCGTTTACCTCTCTATCTTACCTAAATTGAAGCAAATGGACGGCAGCTTGTACGAGGCAGCGTTGGACCTTGGCGCAACCCCCGCACAAGCGCTGTTTAAGGTAGTTATTCCACAGCTTATCCCCGGTATACTTTCGGGTTTTATGCTGGCGGTTACGCTTTCTCTGGACGACTATTTCATAACGACCTACACCAAGCCCTCTACTTTTGATACGATAAGTACCTATGTTGTAAATGCAACCAAAGGCAGTCAAACTGAAGTTAAAACGGCGCTGTGGGCGCTGTCCACCCTTATTTTCGTAATTGTTGTAGTCGCAGTTGTTGTAATGAACATCGTTTCGGGCAAGAAAAGGGGGACAAAAAAATGATTAAGTTGAAAAAAATTCTCGCAACCGCTTTTGCGGTTTTGTCTGCCTGCATATTTTTACTGCCCATTACCGCTTGCGGCGGAAACGCCGAAACCGTAGTTTTACGTGTGTGCAGCTGGGAAGAATATATTGACCTGGGCGACTGGGACGAGGAAGACCGCATTGAGATTGACAACCCTTTCGCAACTGACGGTGAAAACGGCGTTTTTGGAGTCAATCCCATTGTGGAAGACTTTATAGAATGGTTTAACGACAACCACGACTACAAAGTAACCGTTGAATATTCCACCTTTGGCACCAATGAAGATTTATATAACCGGCTTAGCCTTGGCGACGTTTACGACCTTGTATGCCCTTCGGACTATATGCTTATGAAACTGATTGCCGAAGACAATTACGTAAGTTATTCGGATGAGTTTTGGGATTTAGAGAACAAAAACAATTATTATGCTAATTATGTTTCCAGATATATCGACGGAGAAAACGAGGGGGTTTTCAACAATCCAGAATATAACTGGCATAAGAAAGCCGCCTGCTATATGTGGGGCACTACAGGACTTGTTTATAACCCCGATAAAATCGACGCCGCAGACGTGTCAAGCTGGGACCTGCTTTTGAACGATAAATACAAAAGACAAGTTACAATTAAAGACAACGTCAGAGACGCATACTTTGCTACTCTGGGTATTATAAACAAAGAAAATCTTACCGATGCAGAAATCGACGCAAAAACAAGAAGCAATATTTTGAATGCAACCGACCCTGCTACTATTGCAAAGGCGCAGGAAACGCTTAAATCTATAAAGGAAAATGTATATTCGTTTGAAACGGATTCCGGCAAATCCGATATGGTCACCGGAAAAGTACTTGCAAACTATCAATGGTCCGGCGACGCCGTCGCAATTATGGATAATGCAGAAAGTGACAAAATAAGCCCTACGGAATTATGGTATTCAGTTCCGGACGAATGCACAAATCTATGGTTTGACGGCTGGTTAATGCTTAAAACAGGTATAGACGGCAACAACCAAAAGCAAACTGCCGCGGAAGCATTTGTTAACTTCCTCTCAAGGCCCGACAACGCCATAAGAAATATGAATTATATCGGGTATTCTTCCGCTATTGCCGACCAGACCGTATTTGATTATATGGAATATAATTACGGTATAACCCTTGACCATACGGATGAAGAATACTTTGATGAAAGCATAACAGACGTTTACAAATATAATTTGGATTATTTGTTCGGGGAAGGACACTCTCTTTATATTGATGCAAACGTTTTGGATTTTAATGCTGAAAACCTTATACCTGAATTTGAAAAACTCGGACTTGAAGATTACGGAAACGAAACCATTTATAAAGTATACAGCGGTGCGGAAATCAACAGAGGACGGCAATTGTTTGCACAATATCCGCCGCAGAACGTTATCAACCGCAGTGTTATTATGCTTGATTTCGGAGAGAAACTCAGCGAAATAAACCAAATGTGGATAAACGTAAGATGCCTTGACTTGATGGATATTTCTCCCGTAACAACAGGAATTGTTTTTGCCGTTGTAGCCGTTCTTGCAATAGCGATTTGCCTTTATATTTTCAGATACAGATTATTTATAAAAAACAAACCTAAAACAGGATTCGAAAAAGTATAAATAAACTACCGCCAGCGTGGCGGTAGTTTTATTTTTGTCGTTTTTTGTCGAATAATGTTGATTTTTGTAAAAATTTAAATTATAATAGTTTATACATTAAAGATATTATAATGGAGATACTAATGGATATTAAACTTGAAATTCTTATTGTCGAAGACGACCCTAATGATTTAAGCGACCTTATTACCGAGCTTGATGCAAACAGTGAATATTTCAGTCTGATTGGCTCAACGGCTAATTCAGAAAAAGCTTATGAAATGGTTGTCGAGTCACATCCCGATGTAATCATTTTAGACCTTGAACTTCAGAAAGGATACGGCGACGGTATGGATTTACTTAAAAAAATCCACGACTCCTACTTTACGCGTCCTCCTTTCATTTTAATAGTTACCAACAACATCAGCACGGTTACTCACGACATTGCCAGAAGTATGGGTGCGGATTACGTAATGACAAAGTGTCAGGAAGGCTATACGGCAAAACTGCCAATAGAATTTCTTAAAATAAGCCGAGAGCTCATTTTAACAAGAAAATCAACCGGTTCCGGCGTTATAATCACGGCCACCCAACAGTCGGAATATTCAGAAAAACGCTTTAGACGACTTGCATTTGAAGAGATGAATCTTGTTGGAATTAATCCTAAATCTTCCGGCTATCAATATCTTGCCGACGCAATAGTATTTCTTGCACAGGACAAAAACGACCATATTTATAAACTTGTTGCAAAAAAGAACGGCAAAGCTGACACAACCGTTGCCAGAGCAATGCAAAACGCTATTAACAGAGCGTGGAACACCACTCCTCCCGAAATATTACAAAAGTATTACAAAGCGACCATAAAATCGAACAGAGGCGTTCCTACCATTACTGAGTTTATATATTATTACTCGCACAAAATACAAACTGCATAAATTAAACGCGGCTGAATTCAGCCGCGTTTTTTATTAATCAAGCGATTCAAGTATCAGTTTGTCCGCAACCAAAGCAATAAATTCACTGTTTGTGGGACGCTCACTGCCTATGTATACACGCGCTCCGAATATAGAACTAATCGCGTCCGTTCTTCCGCGATTCCAGGCAACTTCAATAGCATGCCTTATTGCCCTTTCAACCTTGCTGGCGCTTGTACTAAATTTTTCACCGACACTGGGATAAAGTTCCTTCGTCACACGGTTAATGATTGAAGGTTCGGAAACCGCCATTTTGATGCTTTCGCGCAGATATGAAAATCCTTTAATATGCGGAGGAATTCCTATAGTAATAAAAATATTACTTATCTTTTCGTCAAGCGAACTTATTTTACGCTTATCACGAATATCTGTTCCGACTTTATACTCAATAGACCGGTCGCTGGAAAGCTCGCGTATTCTGTTCATCAGCGTTTCGGCCTTAACAGGCTTAGCCAGATAATATACAGCGCCGTGTTCTATTGCCCTGTCAACAATTTTGTCATCAGCAAATCCCCCGATGGCTATTGACAGACATCCTGAACACGTTTCTTTTAATGCGTCAAGTACGCCGAATCCGTCCAATCCGCTTAAAACCAAGTCAACGATAGCAACATCGGGATTTTTACGCTTTATTAAGTCGGCGGCGACATTTCCGTTAGCAGAAGCCGCACAAACTTCATAGCCCTCCACCGACGAAATATAGTTAGTCAGTTCGTTTAATAAGTCTTCGTTATTTTCAAAGACTGCAACATTTATGTTTTTCATTATTTTTCAATCTCCTTGATACTCTACGTTTGAAAATTATAGTACACAAAAACGCAAAAGTAAAGTAATTTTGTAAAATAATGAAAAATTTATTTTAAAATATTTTGTCGAATTATGGAATATTGTAAAATAATTTGTTAAACCGCATAAATTACTGCGTTATGATGTCTATATATTCGTCGTAATTTACACATTTATCGAATTTTTTGTTGCCGTTTATTTCAATAATCCTGTTTGCGACGGTATTCATAAGTTCCTGGTCGTGCGAAGTAAACAACATGCATCCCCTGAAATTCTTCATACCGTTGTTGAGCGCCGTTATAGATTCAAGGTCGAGGTGATTAGTGGGCTCGTCCAGAATTAAGAAGTTGCCGCCTTCCAACATTATTTTAGAAAGCATACAACGCACCTTCTCACCGCCAGACAAAACTTTAGCCTGTTTAAGCGCTTCTTCACCTGAAAATAACATTCTACCGAGCCAGCCCCTTAAATATTCCTCATAATGGTCTTTGGAATACTGGCTTAGCCATTCCACAAGAGACAAATTACATCCAGCAAAATATTCATTATTATTTTCCGGAAAATAGGAAACAGAAATTGTTTTACCCCACTTTATCGTACCGGCGTCAGGCTGAACCTTCCCCGTTAAAACGTCATAAAGCATTGACACTGTAGTACTCTTGTCGCTCACAATGCCGATTTTGTCGTCCTTTTGAACGGTAAACGATACGTCCTCAAAGTATCCCTTTTTTGTGAGCCCCTCCACCATTAAAATATCGTTGCCAATTTCTTTTTCAAATTTAAAATCAATATAAGGGTATTTTCTTAAAGAGGGCTTAAAATCGGAAATAGTAAGTTTTTCAAGTTCTTTCTTTCTGGAAGTTGCCTGACGGGATTTTGAAGCATTCGCGGCAAATCGTGCAATAAAGTCCTGCAGTTCCTTTGCGCGTTGTTCGTTCTTCTTGTTCTGGTCACGCTGTTGGCGGGCTATCAGCTGGCTTGTTTCATACCAAAAGTCATAGTTACCCAACATCATATTTATTTTGCCGAAATCAACGTCGCAGATATGTGTGCAAACCTTATTTAAAAAGTGGCGGTTATGCGAAACTATTATTATCGTGTTTTCGAAGTCCAAAAGGTAATTTTCGAGCCAGCGCACGGTTTTTATATCAAGGTTGTTTGTAGGCTCATCCAATAAAAGCACGTCGGGATTGCCGAAAAGCGCCTGCGCAAGCAACACTTTAATTTTCAGTTTTGCATCCAAATCCGCCATTAGTACGTCGTGGTATTCTTCAGCTATATCAAGCGCGTTCAAAAGTGTCTGCGCTTCGTATTCCGCCTCCCAACCGCCAAGCTCGGCAAACTCGCTTTCAAGCTCGCTTGCGCGCACTCCGTCCTCTTCCGAAAAGTCGGACTTAGCGTAAAGCGCGTCTTTTTCATCCATTATATCGACTAAGCGCTTATGTCCGAGCATAACCGCGCGAAGTACCGTTACGTGGTCAAATGCATTTTGATTTTGTTGCAAAACGGACATACGCTCTGTTTTATCCAGCGTAACGTCCCCCTTGTTAGGTTCTACATCGCCGCTTAAAACCTTTAAGAAAGTGGATTTCCCCGCACCGTTTGCGCCGATTATGCCATAGCAGTTGCCCTTCGTAAATTTGAGGTTTACGTCCTCGAAAAGTTTTTTACTGCCGTATTGAAGTGAAACGTTGTTTACCTGTAACATATATTCTCCGTTGAATTATTTTTTTAATAAAATTTTCTTCCAGCCGGTTTTCATAAAAACCGCGGATAACTTCCACACTGTTTGTGCTTTCGTATTCGCTCTCCAAAGTCCCGCAAAAATTCCAATTTAAAACTGTTTAAAAAGTTCGGCGCAAAAACGCAACAGATAAGCTGGAAATATCGTAAACAAAATCAAATACTTATCAAGCCGATTCTAGCGCATTGTTTTTGCGATAATTTCTGAAACACGCTTTTAATAAATTCTTTATTATCAGTAATTCTTAAACTGCAAACTGGCTGTTATATAATTTGGAATAGAATCCGCCTTTTAAAAGCAATTCTTTATGCGTACCTTGCTCAACTATATTGCCGTTATTCATTACTAAAATCAAGTCCGCCTCTTTAATCGTTGAAAGTCTGTGAGCAACAATAAAACTCGTTCTGCCCTTCATAAGCCTTGCAAAAGCTTCCTGAATTTTCAGCTCGGTGCGGGTATCTATCGACGAAGTGGCTTCATCCAAAATAAGCATAGGAGGCAGACAAAGCATAATCCTTGTTATGCAAAGTAACTGTTTTTGCCCCTGTGAGAGATTGCCGCCGTCCTCGGCAAGCACGGTATCATAACCTTGCGGCAATTGCATTATAAAGTTATGAGAGTGCGAGGCTTTTGACGCCGCGATTATCTCTTCTTCGGTTGCATCGCGCCTGCCCATTGCGATATTTTCACGCACAGTGCCGCTCTTCAGCCACGTGTCCTGCAAAACCATACCATAATTTTTACGCAACGATTTGCGCGTGGTTTTTGCAACGTTTTTGCCGTCTACAGAAATTGTTCCGTCCAACGGCTCGTAAAAACGCATCAAAAGGTTAATAAGAGTAGTTTTTCCGCAGCCGGTAGGTCCGACAATTGCTATTCTCTGCCCCGCCCTTGCATTCAAGTTAAAGTTTTCAATCAGTTTTTTATCTGCAGCATACGAAAAATAAACTTTTTCAAACTCAACGTTACCCTCTGCGTTATCGAGCACGAACGCATCCTCGGCATCCGGAGTTTGCGGAGTTTCGTCTATTATTTCGTAAATTCTGCCGGCACAAGCAACTGCATTTTGCAATTCGGTTATTACGCCTGAAATTTCATTGAAAGGCTTTGTATATTGGTTTGCGTATGATAAAAGACTTGTAAGCGTGCCCACCGTAAACACGAGCGGAAGAGTTACGTTGCAAACCAGCATCAATGCGCCCGAAAGAGCGACCGCAGCATAAACGACTGCGTTTACGAAACGCGTAGAAGGATTTGTGAGCGACGAAAAGAAAATAGATTTAAGCGAAGCTTTGGTAAGCCTGCCGTTGATTTCGTCAAATTTTTCAAGGTTTTCGTCCTCGCGGTTGAAAGCCTGAACTACCTTTAAATTGCCGATTATTTCGTCTATAAAAGCCGTCTGCTCGCCACGTATTTCCGAAGCGGTTTTAAACATAGAATAAGTTCTCGAAGCAATAAACTTTGCCACAAACAGCGAAAGCGGCGTTAAAACGAACACTATTAGTGCGATAATCCAGTTGAGGACGAACATGATTACAAGTGTGCCGATTATGGTTAAAATACCGGTAAAAAGCTGCGTGAATCCCATTAAAAGTCCGTCGGCAAACTGGTCTACATCTGCAATGTTGCGACCTACGATATCGCCGTAAGAATGTGAGTCGATAAAACTCAGCGGCAATTTTTGCAAATTTGCAAACGCTTCTTCCCTTACGTCTTTGACTACGTTGTATGTTATGCGGTTATTAATTATGCTTGTGAGCCATTGCGAAACGCAAGTTGCCGCGACGACCGCGCCAATTATTATAAATTTTTGAAAAACCTGCGTAAAATCGACTTGGGAATACTTGGTTAAATCGAAAAGGTCAATCACCTGTCCAAAAAATACCGGAACTATTAAGTTGCCAGCCACGGTAATCAGCGCAAAAAATATCGTGAGCGCAAGCATGAATTTGTAGTGCTTTAGCTGTTTTAAAATGCGTTTGTACACTTTTTTACGGGAAAGATTAGCCATTTTCTGCCTCCTCTTGCCCAAACTGTGAATTATTTATTTCGCGGTATACTTCACAGCTTTTTAAAAGCTCTTCGTGCGTTCCTATCCCCACCATTTTCCCGCCGTCCAAAACTATAATTTTATCAGCGTGCCGTATAGACGACGTACGCTGTGAAACTATAAAAACCGTTGGTTTATAGTCAAGATTTTTTATTGATTTGCGCAAGTTAGCGTCAGTTGCATAATCAAGTGCGGAAGCACTGTCATCTAAAATAAGAATTTCCGGCCTTTTGACAAGCGCTCTCGCAATTGTAAGCCTTTGCCGCTGTCCGCCGGAAAAATTCTTGCCCCCCTGTTCCACAGGCTCGTCAAGTCCGCCGTCCTTTGAATATATTACGTCGGCGGCTTGAGCGGCGGCTACCGCTTCGGAAATTTCTTCTTCGCTCGCGTCGTTTTTGCCCCACTGCATATTTTCACGAATTGTGCCTTTAAAAAGAACGGCTCTCTGAGGCACGATGCCGCATTTATCCCGCAATTTTTCATCGCCGATAACGTTTACGTTGACTCCGTCAATTAAAACCTGCCCTTTGCGAACGTCGTAAAAGTGCGGTAAAACGTTTACCAGCGTGGTTTTTCCCGCTCCCGTGCCGCCTATTATGCCCACCGTTTGCCCGCGCTCCACCGAAAATGAAACGTCCTCCAATGCATTTATCTGTGCATTGCCATAATTTACGCTTACGTTTTTATATTCTATAAATGGAACTGACTTTTCAGCTGCGGGTGCTGTTTTACCGCCGTGAATCAGTTCGGTTTTCATATCGAGAATTTCAGTAATCCTGCCTGCACACGCAAACGATTTGGTAACAGTAATTATCAGGTTTGCAAGTTTGATAAGCTCTACTAAAATCTGCGACATATAGTTATAGAGAGATACAACTTGCCCTTGTGTAAGCGTTCCGCCGTCGATTTTGATTGCACCAACATACAAAAGTACGATTATCGCGGCGTTTATAACCGCATATGTTAAAGGGTTCATTAACGCGGATATTTTGCCGACAAAGAGCTGAACTTTCGTAAGTTCGCCGTTCTTTTTGTTGTACTCAGATATTTCGTCTTCTTCTTTGCAAAAAGCCCTTAAAACTCTTGCCCCCGTAAGCGTCTCACGCGTGGCGGTAGTTACTCTATCCAACTTACCCTGCACTTTCTTGTATAAAGGAATGCTTGCAAGCATAATTCCGAAAACAATCACGCATAGAACGGCGATAGATACGCCGAAAACGCCGCCCGAAACGCCCGAAGGGTCCACTATAAACGCCATAATCATGGCGCCGAAAACAATAAACGGCGAGCGCATAAACAACCTTAAAACGAGGTTCACGCCCGACTGCAACTGATTTACGTCGCTGGTCATACGCGTAATCATTTTTCCTGTGCCCAAACCGTCAATCTGGCTGTATGAAAGACTCTGCACTTTTGAAAACAGGTCGTGCCGCAGTTCCTTTGAAAAGCCGACCGCCGCTTTTGCGGCGAAGTACTGAGCCGAAACTGCGCTGATTAAACCGATTACTCCCAAAGCCACCAAGATAAGACATGCGTAAATTACATAGCTTGCTCCCGCTCCGCCGTTTATACCGTTGTCAATAATAGCCGAAACTACCAGCGGAACAAACAATTCGAACAATGCTTCCAACAATTTGAAAAGCGGGGCGAGAACGGATTGCAACTTATAATGTTTTAAATACTTTAAGAGCTTTCTCATACCGCACGATTATACCATTTATATAATTAAAAAGCAATTTTTATTGCAATTATTAACGGAATTTGCTAAACTTATTTTATGGCTTACGAAATTACTTTAAAAAAAGGTGAAGAAAAGCGCATTATTGCGGGGCACAGCTGGGTCTATGCAAACGAAGTTGCAAAAATTTGCGGCAAGGATAAAAACGGTTCGCTTGCGTCTGTATTCTCCTTCGACGGCAGGTTTATCGGAAAAGGTTACATAAACCATGCTTCTAAGATTTTGGTGCGGATTTTTATCCGCGGCAACGAAACCGATGACGAAAATTTTTATTATGAAAGAATTAAAGCGGCAAATGATTACCGCGTTAAACTCGGTTATAAAAACTGCTACCGCGTGACGTTCGCCGAAAGCGACAATCTGCCCGCGCTTATAATCGATAAATACGGCGATTATCTTTCAGTGCAGTTTCTTGCGCTCGGAATCGATTTGAGGAAAAAAATAATCGTTGACAGCCTGATTAAGTTGTTCAATCCCAAGGGTATTTACGAAAGAAGCGACGTGTCCGTACGAAAAAAAGAAGGACTTGCAGAGATTAAAGGCATTTTATACGGCGAGGTGCCAGATTATGTTGAAATAATGGAGAACGGCGTAAAAATGCTCGTCGATATTAAAAACGGGCAAAAGACGGGTTATTTTTTAGACCAAAAGGAAAACCGTTTTGCCGCAAGACGGTATTGCCGGGGTGAAGTTTTGGACTGCTTTTGTAACAGCGGCGGATTTTCTTTGAACGCCGCGACGGTTGCCGACAAAGTAATCGCGTGCGACATTTCTCCACTCGCATTAAAAAACGTTGAGGACAATGCGAAATTAAACGGTTTTAAAAACGTTGAAACTTTACAGGGCGACGTTTTTGAGGTTTTGAGAAATTTCAGAAAAGAAAAACGGACGTTTGATACGGTGATTTTGGACCCGCCCGCGTTCTGCAAAACCGCTGATGAGATTAAGGACGCCTACCGCGGGTACAAAGACATAAACCTTACCGCAATGAAGTTGGTTAAATGCGGCGGATTTTTGATAACCTGTTCCTGCTCGCACTATATGTCGTCCACGCTGTTTGAAAAAATGATTGCCGAAGCCGCAAGAGAAAGCGGGCGCTTAGTTCGCTATGCGGAGATAAAAACACAGGCGCCCGACCACCCCGCAACACTTTCCGCAGACGAAACGCAATATTTGAAATTTTTTGTTCTGCATATCGTTTGAGAAATAAAAAGACGCTATTATGCGTGACGTAGTACTTAATAAACAACAAAAAACGCGGCTTTGCCGCGTTTTTACTTAATTTTTAGTTAATTTATTCAAATTGACCAGTTGCCGTTTTTGAATATAACGACGCGTTTACCGTCCTTCGTTACGCCGGTTATCGACATATCCTTACTGCCTATCATAAAGTCGACGTGAATCATAGAGCTGTTTATACCAAGTTTTTCACATTCCTCAACGCTGTAATTTTCGTAATTTTCAAGACAGTTATTAAAGCCTCTGCCTAAAGCCAAATGACAACTTGCGTTTTCGTCAAACAGTGTATTGTAGAAAAGAACGCCAGTGTTATTTATGGGCGAATCGTAAGCGATTAACGCGCATTCACCAAGGTAAGCCGCACCTTCGTCCATTGAAACCATTTTATTTAAAAGGTCGCCGTTTTTCTCCGCATAGGTTTCAACCACCTTTCCGTCTTTAAAACGCACCCAAAAGTTTTCAATAAGCTTGCCCTGATAAGATAAAGGTTTGGTTGCAACAACCTTTCCTTCCGCTCTTCCGCGCATCGGTGATGTAAATACTTCCTCGCTGGGAATGTTGGGATTGAAATAGATATTACTGCCGAGCGTAGTTTCACCGCCGCCCATAAAAATTCCTATCGGATTTAAGCCTACCGTAAAATCGGTACCGTTCGCACTCTTATATTCAAGTCTGTCGAATTTGTAATTATTTAAAAATTCACAACGCTTTGCAAGGTTTTCGTTATGATTATCCCACGCCTTTACGGGGTCGTTATCCGCATAAACGCGCGAACACACCAAAATATTTTCCCAAAGCGCTTCAATAGCGGCCTCCGCGGAAAGATTCGGGAAGATTTTCTGAGCCCATTCCTTTCCGGGAACGGCGGCAATGCACCATTGATACCTGTTTTCAAGCGCGTCGCGATAGGGCTTAATAAACGGATACCTTGCCTGATTTGCCTTTGAAATTTTTTCGCTGTCGGTTCCGTTTAAGCCGTCGGGGTCATCGGATTCAAGCCACAAAAGACAAGTGAGCTTTTCGACTTTTCTCTCCCACTCCGCCCTTTCCACTGCGGTAAATTCGGAAAGCGTTTCCAAACTTCTGTACTTATAGCCGAGCTTTGAAACGGGCATATAGGACCATTCCACTTTTACGCGCGTGGCACCGCATTTATAGCATTCTTCAACGCACATCGTTACAAAATCAGGCTGGTCGAGTCCGCAGCGGATTATAACTTCCTGCTCCTTCTGTACGTTCAAGCCACACTTTACTACAAGTTCGGCATATTTTTGCAATCTCTTTTTATCCATAATTTCACCTTAAAAATTAATTTAGGTTAATTATAGCATAAAAACTTAGATTTATGCAAGGATTTTATCAGTCTTCTATAATATAACTGGAAACATCCGTTTCAACAACACGTGAAGTTTTGCTGCAATATAAACACTTACAATGAATTCTATCTTTTCTATAGTAATTATGCACTTTATACGTATCATAAGAATTTTGATATATTCCGCCTATACGTTTTCCTTCAGAATAAATATCACCCACTTTATTGCTTGTCTTTTTTGTGCGTTTACCAATTCCGCTATTGAAAGCAAGATTATCTTTACTCGTTTCAACTTTGCAGAAAATTTTACCGCATTTAAAACACGTTGATTTAATATAAAATATAAATTTTACAATAAAATAAGTAAATTGCCAAAGCGTTGTTCCAGTTGTAACCAAAGCTATAATTAAATTAACATCGGCGTCTATATTTATCGTTCCCCTAAAAACAAAGCTCAATGCAACACCGCATGCCACAGAAATGATTAAATGAACAAATAAAAATATATAAGGGAAGACGGCGTAAACCGGTTTTCCTTTTACTAAATAACCGACTATTTTTTTGTTTCCGCAAATTTGGTTTACTTCTTTATTTTCAAACTTCTCAATATCATACTCAGAAATATACGGCGCATTGACTCCAAATACAATTTCTTTAACGGTATCCCCCCCCCCGGCCCACATCATTATTACCAAAAAACCGAGAATTAATAAGAATATTATACCTATAAATATTGTTGTTCCCAATATACTAAAAGGAATACCAAACAAATTTAATAATGCAAATAAAACACCGGCTGGAACCAACAATATCACGTTTACTATTATTCCCCTAACAAAGGTACCAAAACACACATATAACATAAAAATCTCGCAATATCTCCAAAGAGCTATTTTTCATAATTGTAGCACCATAGAGATATAATGTCAATATGGTAAATATACAATTTTCAAACAATTTAAAGCGGTTAATGCATGAAAGTTCATTAAATCAAGTTAAGTTATCAAAAGAAATAGGCATAGCGCAGAGTGCAATAAGCGCCTGGCTTTTAGATAAAAAAGAGCCAAGCATAACCAGTTTATGGCTTTTGGCGGATTACTTTCAATGCAGCGTCGACGAATTAATCGGCAGAGATAAAATTTAACGGTTGGATTTTTTCGGTCCAACCGTTTTTCATTTACTCTTCTATTCGAAATCAAATCCATTTCAATAATTTAGCTGCATTTTAAAAGAAAACCTCTTCGGCGGATTTACGCCGAAGAGGTCATAACAATTTGAGATTAATCTGTAAGCCGAGTTCTGTCGTGTACGGTTATCTATCTAATCTTACAGTCGCCTGTAAGTTCAAGCGATATTTACGGCTGTCGGCAGACGGGCAGCCTTTGCATTTAAGCAAGCCGATAGCCCAATCTTGCATCGGGTGGGGTTTAATTGGCTCCCCTTGTTACCAAAGGGACGGTGAGCTCTTACCTCGCCATTCCAACCTTACAGTAAAAACTGCGGTATATTTCTGTTCACTTTCCTTGAAGTCGCCTTCACCTGCCGTTAACAGGCACCCTTGCCCTTTGATGCTCGGACTTTCCTCACGCTACTTTCGTAGCCCGCAACCGTATAATTAACTCAAATTACTTACATTATACATTTTTATTAATTAAATAGCAAGTAATTCGGCTTTTGTTGTTGATTTTTGATTTTATTTATTTTAAAATAGAAAAGATTTAAACGAGGTAAATTTTAATGAAAAAGACAAAAATCATATGCACGCTTGGTCCCGCAAGCGACACCGAAAAAATCTTATCTGATTTAATCGACGCAGGTATGAACGTGGCAAGGCTTAACTTTTCGCACGGCACGCACGAAGAACACGCGCAGAAAATCGCAAAAATAAAGAAAGTCCGCGAAGCAAAACGAGTGCCCCTCCCCATTATGCTTGACACGAAGGGGCCGGAATTCAGAATTAAAACGTTTGCCGATGGTAAAATCATTTTAAAAGAGGGCGACGCCTTTACCTTTACGACCGATGACATAATCGGCGACAAAACAAAGGTTTCGGTTTCCTTTAAGGGAATTTGCGAACAGATGTTCCCCGGCGATAAAATTCTTTTAAACAACGGACTTATGGTGTTTGAAGTGGTTAAAATAAAGAAACCCGAGGTTATCTGCAAAACGCTTATAGGCGGCGAGCTTTCCAACCGCAAGAGTATGTTCTTCCCCGATAAGGAACTCAAAATGGATTACCTCTCCGAGCAGGACAAGGCAGACATTAAATTCGGCGTTGAACAGGGCGTTGATTTTATTGCCGCTTCGTTCGTTTCAAGGGCGCAGGACGTTGTTGATATACGCAACTGGCTTAAAGAATGCGGTTCGCCCGAAGGTGAAATAGAAATTATAGCAAAAATCGAGAGCCGCGCTGGCGTAAACAACCTTAAAAGTATTTTGGAAGTTTGCGACGGCATAATGGTTGCGCGCGGCGATTTGGGCGTTGAAGTACCATTTGAGGAACTGCCCGGTATACAGAAAACCATAATAAATTCCTGCCGCAAGAGCGGCAAACGCAGCATAACTGCAACGGAAATGCTGGAATCGATGATTAAACAGCCCCGTCCCACGCGCGCGGAAATTTCAGACGTGGCAAACGCCGTTTACGACGGGTCTTCCGCCATTATGCTTTCCGGAGAAACCGCGGCGGGCGCTTACCCCGTTGAGGCGGTTCGGGCAATGGCAAAAATAGCACAGCAGGCCGAGGCTAATACAAATTACATAGCGCATATAGATGAGAACGAGTATAAAATTACCAAACTTTCGGAAGCTCTCTCCCACTCCGCGTGCACGCTTGCGCAGGATATAGGCGCTAAGGTTATCGTGGTGTGCACAAGGACGGGCGGCACGGCAAAAACCGTTTCGCGTTTCCGTCCCATGATTGACATAATCGGCATGACCACGGAAGAGCGCGCATATAGAAAGCTTGCGTTAAGCTGGGGCGTAATCCCCGTTATGAGCGAGGAATTTTATTCGGTTGACGTACTCTTCCACTACGCAAAGCGCGCGGCGATGGACACGGGTCTTGTAAAGAGCGGCGACAAAATTGTTTTGACGGGCGGCACCCCCAACGGCAAGAGCGGAAACAGCAACTTAATAAACGTTGAAACCGTGAAGTAAAATTCACATAACGCGCAGACGGCTTCAAAATTACCGTAAGCCCCATAAAACTAAATTGACAAATAGTAATTTTGCAAGGTAAATGTATAACCGACAAAACATTACTCGTAATTGATATTCAAAACAATATAACAAAAAAAATAATCAGCAATATCAATTCCGCTGTTGATTGTCCTATTGCTAACGATATTCACATTGTCTATATCAAACATAACAACTTATCGGCAGGAGCACGAAAATTTAAGCCGAATACTCGCGGTGCGGAATTAGTACCCGATATGAAAATTGTGTCGGAGAATATATTTGTTAAAAGCAAGAGAAACGCATTGATAAGCGAAGCGTTTGCAGCTTTTATAAATGATAACGGCTTTACCGTTCACATTCTGTCAAACTGTATTACAAGTTATGACAAAAAGAAAATCCCCGAAATGTTATACTACTATTAATGCAACTACTGTAACGTTGAAACATTAAGTTTATAAATCTGAATTTATCGCTTTGAAATGAAGCATAAAATATAGCTCACTATATTTCGTTTACGAAAATAGCGGGCTATTTTTCACAAAAGAAACGCCGAGCGCAAAGGCTCGGCGTTCCCAGAGAGAATATGAAAAAAAGTAGTGTATATCAACTTTTTATAGCTTAATTATAAAAGCAGAATGTGTTAAAAATATGATAATTTAATGATTTTTATAT
Organism: uncultured Christensenella sp.; assembly: GCA_910586065.1. Classification (GTDB taxonomy): domain Bacteria; phylum Bacillota; class Clostridia; order Christensenellales; family Borkfalkiaceae; genus Coproplasma. The sequence goes on from CAJUGI010000001.1 coordinate 657,438, forward strand.
TTTTCGAAAATTTTTTCGGCAACTTTTAAACCGTCTGCGGCGGAGCTTGTTATGCCGCCCGAATAACCGCTCCCCTCACCGCAAGGGTAAAGGTCCTTTAAAGAAACGCTTTCACAGTTTTCGTCCCTTAAAATTCTGACTGGCGAGGAAAACCGCGTTTCCACACCAGTAAGCACGGCGTCCGGCGAGGCAAAGCCGCGCAGTCTTTTATCCATATCGGGAATAGCCGCCTTTAATGCGTCAACTGTAATTTTGGGTAATATCTTGTCTAACGGGGCAAATGTTATGCCCCCAGAATAAGTAGGGCGCACACTCTTAAAGCAAGATGAAATTTTATTAGCCGCAAAATCACCGTAGAGCTGTACGGGCGCTTTGTAAGTTCTTCCCCCCGCTTCAAACGCTTGGCGCTCGATTTGACGTTGAAAATTCATACCGTCGAACAGCCCGCCGCCAAAATCGCAACTTTTCATCTGCACCATAAGCGCAGAGTTAGAATTTATTTCGTCGCGAGCGTAGCGGCTCATACCGTTGACAACCACGCCGCCGTCTTCGCTTGCGGCGGGAATAACCACTCCCCCGGGGCACATACAAAAAGTAAAAACCGTACGTTCGTGCGCGTGGGAAACAAGTTTATAATCGGCGGCCGGCAACAACCGGTAATCTTTGCCGTACTGCGCAAAACTTATTTCTTCGGCAATATGTTCAATGCGCACTCCAATTGCAAAATCACGAGGCTCCATCTTTACGCCTGATTCGCCAAGCATTTCAAAAGTATCTCTCGAAGAGTGCCCAAGCGCGGCAACTACACAGTCGGCGGCAAGTTCGATTTCTTCGCCGAATTTGCAATTTTTTAAATTTACGCTTAAAATTTTGCCGTGTTGACGCTTAAAACCGTAAAAAACGGTATTAAAAAGATATTTACCGCCGTTATCCGTTATAAAGTTGCGGATATTTTTTAAAATTTCTATCAGTTTATCACTACCGATATGCGGTTTATTCAAATATAAAATCTCTTTCGGCGCACCGAAACGAGTAAAAATTTCAAGCACGTCCCTGTTTAAGCCGTCGTGAGTCTGCGTGTTTAACTTGCCGTCAGAAAAAGTTCCGGCGCCGCCCTCGCCGAACTGCACGTTGGAATTTGTATTTAAAGCACCGCTTTTAAAAAAGCTTTCACAGGTTTTCGCACGCTCGTCCACACACTCCCCGCGTTCAACGATAATCGGCGCAATTCCGTGTTCAATTAACCTGACCGCACACATCAGTCCTGCGGGACCGCTACCAATAATTACTACCCTGGGCGGCTTTTTTAACTTTTCGAAATCCGCATGCTGGTCCGTTATATTTTCAGAAGAAAACGCAATAGAATAAATCCAATTAATGTTATTTTTATTGCGCGCGTCAAGCGATTTTTTGAGAATTTTAAAAAATTTGACCTCTTTACCAAGTTTTTTGCGGGCAATTTTTAAAAGTTTGTCCTCGCCTTCGGATATATTAAGTTTTACATTATCAAGCCTTGAAATCATAGTCTTTTTAAAATTGCGTCGGCAACCGCCATGCCGCTTGTGAATGCCCATTGAAGATTATAACCGCCGCAATCTCCGTCCACATCTAGAATTTCACCCGCAAAAAAAAGATTTTTAACAAATTTACTTTCCAGCTCGCCAGTTATTTCCGCCATATTTATGCCGCCCTTAGTAACCTGTGCGTAATCGAAACCCAAAGTTCCCAAAACAGGCAAAATAAAGTTTTTAAGCGTTTGAACAATCTTTTTAGGAGAATCCGTGCCAGCGCGCTTTATTATCGCCCTTCCTATCTGGTTATGCAACGTCCCAGAAAGAAGTTCGCAAGTTTCATATCCTGCATTTTTGCGTGCAGTAACGGATACCTCTATATCCTCCGCAGAAAATTCGGGTAAAAATTCAAGCAAAAGCGTTGCGCCCTGCTTGTCCGCAACATAAGAAGAAATTGAAAAAATCGCATTACCCGAAACGCCGTAATCAGTAAAAATCACATCGCCGCGCACCTTTTTCAGTGTTTGTCCGTTATGAATAGCAGTTACCGCACAGTCCGCGCGTATTCCTTTGAGAGTTTTTATATATTGAGTTTCACTTTTAAGCTGGACAAGCGACGGATATAGCGGCGTTAACGTGTGCCCGAAAGCAGTTGCAAGCGAATACGCCGAGCCGTCCGTTTTGAATTGCTTTTGCGCTTTTCCGCCGGTACTGACAACGAGAACTTTCGCCTTATAAATAACGCCGCTACTAAACGGAATTTCAAAACCTTTTGCGGTTTTGATGATTTTTTCCACCTTACAATCCGTAGAAACAAGCGCAAGAGGCGGTTTTTTTATTGAATTTATTAAATCGTCAACAAGCGCCGAAGCCTGTTTGCCCGCAGGGTAAATTCTGCCTTTTTCGTCGGATGTAAAAAGGCAGCCGAAAAGTTCCGTACAAGCATATGGGTCCGTGCACGCAATTTTTGCAACTAAATCAACGTTACCGCTATGATAGTGTTCTGCCGTAAGCTCTTTGTTAGAAACGTTACCCTGCCCGTTACCAGTTGCGGCAAGCTTCTTGCCCAGTCTATCGCCGGCGTCAATAAGCGCAATTTTTAAGTTTTTACCGCTTTTGTTTAGGCGCGTTGCACATGCAAGTCCCGCCGCACCTCCGCCGATTATTATTACATCATAATCCATTACGGTTAAATTATAACGTAATTTAATTGAGCCGTCAACTTTTAAACTCTTTCAAAATTTCTTCAATTGCGGCAACATGCAGATTTTCATCATCTATAATTCTGGAAACAATTGCGGCAACCTGCTTATTTTTAAGGCACCTTAACATTTTTTTGTAATCGGCAATAGCCCGCCTTTCACCTATCAAATCGTCTTCAAGCATATGCCTTAAAGTGTTTGAATACGCAACGTATTTGGTAGAATAAAAATTAAATCCCGTTGACGGATACTGAGCAAACACGGGCGCGGCACCAAGCGCGAATATAGTTTTGCCAAGAATATCCAGATGAATCATTTCCGCTTTGGCGATGCTCATAAGCGTTTCGGCACAATCTTTGAGCCCATGTTTATAAAAACAAAAGGAATGATAGACGTATTGTAATACTGCGTTCAGTTCTCCCACTGAAGTAGAATATGCGGGTGAAATAATCTGCAGGCTTAAAGCATCGTTTTTTATACCGTCTGTCGTAGGATAAGGCAAATTTATAATCATGGGTTTTGACATAGTATAAGTTATGTAGCCTGCCGAATTTTTGTTAAAATAACCACATTATGTGTGACATAGTACATTGTAAAATCAAAAAAAGCGGTCAAAAAACCGCTTTTTTTGATTATTATAACATCTTACTTAAAAACTGTCCGGTAAAGCTGTTTTTATTTTCGGCAACCTCTTCCGGCGTTCCCACGGCAACTATATTACCGCCCTTATCACCGCCTTCAGGTCCCAAATCAATTATCCAGTCGGCACATTTAATAACGTCAAGATTATGTTCGATTACAAGCACCGTATTGCCCGTACTGCGTAATCTAGTTATTATATTTACAAGTTTTTCCACATCGTAGCTGTGTAACCCAGTCGTAGGTTCATCCAAGATATAAAAGGTTTTACCGGTACTGCGTTTCGACAGCTCTGTGGCAAGCTTAACGCGCTGCGCTTCGCCGCCCGAAAGAGTTGTAGCGCTTTGCCCAAGCTTAATGTATCCAAGCCCTACGTCGCACAGAGTTTGTATTTTATTATGGATTGCGGACACCGGTTTAAAGAATTCCGCCGCCTCTTCTACCGTCATTTCCAATACGTCAGAGATTGATTTGCCTTTATATTTAACTTCCAGAGTTTCACGGTTATAACGTTTTCCGCCGCAAACTTCGCACGGCACGTAAATATCCGGCAAAAAATGCATTTCAATCTGAATTATGCCGTCGCCCTGACAATGCTCGCATCTGCCTCCCGCGACGTTAAAAGAGAATCTTCCGCTCTTATATCCTCTTTCTTTAGCATCAGGAGTTGCGGCAAACAGCTCGCGTATTGTAGTAAAAACTCCGGTATAGGTTGCGGGGTTGCTTCTTGGCGTTCTGCCTATGGGCTGCTGGTCGATTGCTATTACCTTATCAAAATACTCAAGTCCTTCAAACTCATCGGCTTTGCCTTGCAGCCGTCTTGCACCGTTGAGCTTGTTTGCAAGGTAAGGTTCTACTATTTCGTTTACTAAACTCGATTTTCCGCTGCCTGAAACGCCTGTAACTGCGGTTATAAGACCTGCTGGAATTTGCACGTTTATTTTTTTAAGATTATTTTGTGTGCAATTACTAATTTTAAGCCATCTACCGTCAGGCTTTTGTCGAATTTCGGGAACTGCGATTTTTCTTCTTCCCGAAAGATAGTCGCCGGTTATTGAGCGCGGCTCGTTCATTATATCCTCAACCGTACCGCACGCAACGATTTCACCGCCGTGCACTCCCGCTTTGGGACCGATATCCACAATGTAATCCGCCGCGCGCATCGTGTCCTCGTCATGCTCAACCACTATAAGCGTATTGCCCAAATCCCGCAATCCTAAAAGCGATTTTAAAAGTCTTTCGTTGTCACGTTGGTGCAATCCTATGCTGGGCTCGTCCAAAATATACAAAACGCCGGTAAGCGCACTGCCTATCTGCGTAGCAAGACGAATTCGCTGGCTTTCGCCGCCAGAAAGCGTTGCCGCGCTACGGGAAAGCGTTAGATATCCCAGTCCAACGTTCTGCAAAAAGCTTAAACGCGCGTTAATTTCTTTAATTATACTGTCCGCAATAAGATGTTCCGACTTTCCGAAAAAGCTGAAATCGGTAAATGCAAACAAATCGTTTACAGACATATAGCACACATCCGCAATATTTTTTCCGCCGACGGTTACCGCAAGAGCTTCTTTTTTAAGTCTCTTACCGCGGCAAGCAGGGCAGTCTGAAGTTCTCATATAGCGCTCTATATCCCATTTTACGCTATCGGATGAAGTTTGATTGTAGCGGCGTTGCAGGTTGGACGCAAAGCCTTCCCACGCAGTTTTATAACTGCCGGAAAAGCGATAGGCATTGTATTCAAGTTCAATTTTCTCGCCGCCGTTGCCGAACATCAACATATCATAAACATCTTTCGGCAAATCTTTTACCGGCACGTCAAGCGAGAAATTGTATACTTTTGAAAGAGAGTTCAGGTACATCTGCGTCATTGCGGAAGAATCAAGATTCCATCCGCTTATTTTGATGGCACCGTCGCGCAAAGTCTTCGACTTGTCGGGGCAAATCAAATCGGGGTCAACAGCCTGTTTAAAGCCCAAACCGGAACATTCGGGGCAAGCCCCCCAAGGCGTGTTGAATGAAAATAAACGCGGTTCGATTTCTTCTATCGATACGCCGCAGTCAGGGCAGGCATATTTCGAAGAATATACCTGTTCAACACCGTCGCGCTCTATAATTACAAGCCCATCGGCAAGTCTCAATGCGTTTTCAAGACTGTCGGTTAAACGCTTTATCACTCCGTCCTTTATAACTAATCTGTCGATTACGACCGAAATGTTGTGGCGGATATTCTTTTCTAGGTGTATTTCTTCCTGTAAATCATAAACTATACTGTCTATTTTTACCCTTGCGTATCCACTTTTCTTATAGGCGGCAAGTTCCTTTTCAAAAGCACCTTTTTTGCCGCGCACAGTGGGAGCTTCCACCATAATTTTACTGCCGACAGGCATCAGCATAACTTTATCCGCAATTTCGTCAACCGATTGCTTGCGTATTTCAAGTCCGCACTTGGGGCAGTGGGGAATTCCAACTCTTGCAAATAAAAGCCGGAAGTAATCGTAAATTTCGGTTACAGTGCCGACTGTCGAACGCGGGTTGTGCGAAGTGGTTTTCTGGTCGATTGAAATTGCAGGCGAAAGTCCGTCGATTAGCTCGACGTCCGGTTTTTCCATCTGCCCCAAAAACTGACGGGCGTAAGACGACAAGCTTTCGATATACCTTCGCTGTCCTTCGGCAAAAATAGTATCGAAAGCAAGCGTGGATTTTCCGCTGCCTGAAAGCCCCGTAAACACCGTTAACGTGTTGCGGGGAATACGAACGTCAACATTTTTTAAGTTATTTTCCTTTGCGCCTTTAACGTAAATTTCTTCTTTCATAATTATTGTTTTTTTGCTTTAAATAATTTTTTTCGAAGTTCGGATATAGTATCGCGAATTTCTATTGCCCTTTCAAAGTCAAGCTGCGCCGAAGCAACCTTCATAAGCGCCTTTAATTTTTCTATTTCCGCTGGGATATCGGCTAGTTTAACGTCGTCACCAACATTCTTTTTGCCTGTAATTCCAATAGAATTTTTTACTTCTTTAATTATGGTTTTGGGCACTATGCCATGCGCCGCGTTATATTCTGACTGTATTTTACGGCGGCGGTTGGTTTCGTCGATAGCGCGCTTCATGCTCCCCGTTATAGTGTCGGCATACATAATAACTCTGCCCTCTGCGTTGCGGGCAGCGCGCCCTATTGTCTGCACAAGCGAGGTTTCGCTTCTTAAAAAGCCTTCTTTATCTGCATCGAGAATTGCAACAAGCTTAACTTCCGGCAAGTCAAGCCCCTCCCTCAATAGATTTATGCCGCATAAAACGTCAAATTCGCCGCCACGCAAGCCGTTTATTATATCAATCCTTTCAAGCGCGTCAATATCGCTGTGCATATATCTTACTTTAAGATTATGTTCTTTTAAAAAGTCCGTTAAACTTTCAGCCATTCGCTTTGTCATAGTGGTTACAAGCACTCTGCCGCCGCTTGCAATCACTTTCTTAATTTCGCCAAGCAAATCGTCAATCTGCGTTTTTGTGGGTCTGATTGAAACTTCCGGGTCCAACAAGCCAGTTGGACGGATTAACTGCTCAACCATATTTCCCGCCTGCTCCATTTCATAAGGCGCCGGTGTGGCGGAAACGCATATAAGCTGCGGAACACGCCCGTCGAATTCTTCAAAAGTAAGCGGCCGGTTATCGTAAGCCGCATTCAGCCGAAAACCGTAATTAACCAAATTTTCCTTGCGGGAACGGTCGCCGTGATACATTGCGCGAATCTGAGGAATAGTCATATGACTTTCATCAATAAAAACCAAAAATCTGCCCGCAGGAAAATAATCCAAAAGTGTAAAAGAGGGCTCGCCGGGACTTCTGCCGTCAAAATAGCGGCTGTAATTTTCAATGCCGCTACAATAGCCAATTTCGCGCATCATTTCCAAATCGTAAGTTACGCGCTGTTCAAGGCGCTGAGCTTCCAACAACTTGCCTTCGTTGCGGAACGCCTTGACCTCGTCTGCCATATCCCTTTCTATCATTGAAAGCGCGGACTTCATTTTGTCTGTACCGACGGCATACTGGCTTGCAGGGAAGATTAAAACGTGTTTAAGCTCCGAAACAATATTTCCGGTCAAAGCGTCCTCTTCGCAAATTCTGTCTATTTCGTCACCGAAGAATTCAACCCTTATTGCAATTTCCGAATTGCTTGCGGGAAAAATTTCAACTGTGTCGCCGCGCACTCTGAACGAAGAACGCTGAAAATCTATATCCCGTCGCGCGTATTGAATTTCTACGAGCTTGCGTATAAGCTCGTCCCTTTCGATTTCCATTTCCGGACGTAGCGAAATTGCAAGTCTGAAATATTCTTCTGGCGCGCCCAAGCCGTAAATACAGCTAACGGAAGCAACGACTATTACGTCCTCCCTCTCACCGAGGGAACTTGTGGCGGAGTTTCTTAATTTATCGATTTCATCGTTCAAACTCATATCTTTTTCGATATAAGTATCGGTTGAAGGGATATAGCTTTCGGGCTGATAATAATCGTAGTAAGAAACGAAATATTCCACTCGGTTATTCGGAAAAAATTCCTTAAACTCGTTGCAGAGCTGCGCGGCAAGTGTTTTGTTGTGCGCGATAACCAGCGTAGGGCGGTTAACGTTTTTAATGACGTTTGCCATAGTAAACGTTTTACCGCTACCAGTAACCCCCACCAAAACTTGCGTGCGGATACCGTCCAATACGCCTTCCGTAAGGCTTTTTATCGCCTGCGGCTGGTCACCTGTAGGATTAAATTTTGAATGCAATTCAAACTTCATACCAACTGGAATTATATACTAAAATTAAATTTTTTACAACTGTTTAACAGCCTGTTTTTTGCAAAACAAAAACTTTTGTTTATTTTGACACAAAAAAATTAACGGCGAAACAATAATTGCCTCGCCGTTAAAATTATTGATTAATTACGAAAGCTTTTCCAACAGACGGAAGTTGATGCCCTTGTCACCGATTTCAATAATTTCCACCTTTACCGTATCACCGATATTTACAACATCCTCAACCTTGTCAACGCGCTTGTCCGAAAGTTTGGAAATATGAATCATACCATCCTTTCCGGGAGCGAATTCCACGAACGCGCCGAACTTCATAAGCCTTACTACCGTTCCGACAAACATATCGCCCACTTCAGGGTCGTGCGCAATGCCCAAAATAATCGCCTTCGCCCTTTCGGCATTTTCGATTGGCCCTACGCAGGAAATGTATCCTCTGCCGCTGTCGTCATCATTAAATTCGATTTCTGTGCCGGTTTCTTCCATAATCTTCTTAATTACGCAACCCTGTTTACCGATAACATCGCCGATTTTGTCGGGGTCGATTTCAAAACCGATAATCTTGGGAGCATAAACAGAGAGCTGAGGAGCGACTTCGGGAACGCATTCAAGCATTTTGGACAGGATGAACTGTCTGCCCTCGTTTGCCTGATTTATAGCCGTGTGCATAATTTCTTCGGAAATGCCCTTGATTTTGATATCCATCTGAATCGCGGTTATACCGTTCACCGTGCCAGCAACCTTAAAGTCCATATCACCGAGGAAGTCTTCAAGTCCCTGAATATCTGTCATAACCTTGAATTCGCCGGTTTCCTGATTTTTGATAAGCCCCATGGCCACGCCTGCAACGGGTGCCTTGATGGGAACGCCTGCATCCATAAGCGCCATTGTTGAACCGCATACGGAAGCCATAGACGAAGAACCGTTTGACGACATAATGTCGTTTACCACTCTTATAGCATAAGGGAAATTGTCTTCGTCGGGAAGTACGGGAATAAGCGCGCGTTCAGCAAGCGCACCGTGACCGATTTCACGTCTGCCGGGGGAACGAAGTGCTTTTGCTTCACCCGTGCAATATCCGGGGAAGTTGTAATGGTGCATATATCTCTTTGAAGTTTCTTCATCCAAGCCTTCCAGTTTCTGCGCTTCGGTAAGCATACCGAGCGTGCAGCTTGTAAGGGTTTGGGTTTGTCCTCTTGTAAACACGGCGGAACCGTGAACACGGGGCAAAACACCTCTTTCGCACCAAATAGGGCGAACGTCCTTTAAGCCTCTGCCGTCGGGGCGAATACCCTTATCGAAAATTTTTGCGCGTACCTTTTCTTTGGTAAGATAATAAACGCTGTCCTTAACCTCTCTCGTGTTATCGGGATAGATTGCGGCAAAGTGCTCCAAAATTTCCTTTTCGGCTTCGTTCTGTCTCTTTTCTCTTTCCTGTCTGTCGAACGTGTCGATAGCCCAGTCGATTTTCTTGCCCGCGTATTCGCGCACCGCTTTATCAAGTTCTTCGGGAATGTGATAAAGTTCGATTTCAAGCTTCTGCTTGCCGACTGCGGGAACGATTTTTTCTTCTATGAACGCGCAAATCTTTTTGATTTCTTCGTGTCCGAACATAATAGCGCCGACCATTTCGTCGTTGGTAACTTCGTTAGCGCCCGCTTCAATCATCAAAATTGCATCCTTAGTGCCAGCGAGGTTGAGGTGAATCGTGCTCTTTGCCCGCTGAGCGAGGTCGGGGTTGATAACATATTTGCCGTCAACCAAGCCAACCACTACCGAACCCGTGGGTCCCGCCCAGGGGATGTCCGAAATTGCAAGCGCAACCGACGAACCAATCATTGCAAGAGGTTCCGGCGAGACGTCGGGCTCAACCGAAATTGCCTGAGCCGTAACTACTACGTCGTTAAAAAGCCCCTTGGGGAACAACGGACGAAGCGGACGGTCGATTAATCTTGATGTCAAAATAGCCTTGTCGCTCGCTCTGCCTTCGCGTTTTTTAAATCCGCCGGGGATTTTGCCAACGGAATACATTTTCTCTTCGTAATCCACCTGCAAAGGGAAGAAATCCATTCCTTCGCGGGGGCTTGCCGACATACATACCGAAACCAAAACCGCAGTTTCGCCGCACCTTACAAGGCACGAGCCGTTGGTCTGTTCCGCATATTTACCGGTTTCAATCGTTACCTCTCTACCGCCGACATTGAGTGTAAATTGTTTGTAATTCATTTCCTGTTCTCCTTTCCTTCTCCTGAACCTGCGGCGCCCGCCGCAAGCTGATTTTTGACAATAATTAAAAGAAAAATGAGCAAGTTATAGTAACTCGCCCGATTTTCGATTACTTTCTTAAATTGAGTGCCGCAATAATAGCACGGTATCTTTCGATGTCCTTGCTTTTAAGATAGTCCAAAAGACCGCGACGGCGACCTACCATCTTTAAAAGACCGCGGCGGGAATGGTTATCGTGAATGTGCTCTTTAAGGTGCTCGTTGAGGTGGTTAATTCTCTCGGTTAAAAGAGCAATCTGCACTTCGGGCGAACCGGTGTCGCCTTCCTTTAATGCGTATTTTGCGATAATTTCCTGCTTTTCCATTTAATTTATCCTCCTATGGAAATAATTTGCGGGCAACAAAGCTCGGGCGTTGAGTGTTCGCACCGCCTTGTAGCCGTAACGAATATTATTTTAACACCTTACTATTTAAAAAGCAAACGTTTTAACGGGTAAATTATAATAATTTCAGCAATCGGTCAAACACTCTACGACAATCCGAAAGCCCGCTTTAAAACCCTCTTTAAAGTAAATTTCTTCGGACATACTTGCGCATTGCATATTCGCATCAATGAACTTTTCAAATAACTCGTTTTGCTCTCCGTTCATCAAAGCTTTTAATTTTTGATATAAATCCAACTCATTTGCGCTGAGATTTTTATAATCTTCTCCCAGCCCTATCTTTTCTATCATTCCGCAGTCCGTAGAAAAAATAAAATCAATTAAAGCATTTTTCATATTTACCTCGCGTGTTTTTTAGGAATTTTTCCTAATTAATTTAATTATATTAGGAATTTTAACAAATGTCAAGCAAGAATTAGGGATATTTCCTATAATTATAATATGAAACAAAGTTTAACTAAACTTAAAACGCTCCGTAAGGAAAGTAATTTAAGTCAAAAACAGCTTGCACAGGCTTTGGGCACAACCAACAGTAGCATATGCGATTGGGAATGCGGACGCACTGAACCCGACATTGAAATGTTAATAAAGATTTCCAAATATTTCAGTGTCACAGTTGATTACCTTTTAGGTTTAGAGGACTGATTTTGAAAGAATTGAAATTTCCCGGCAAACTGAAGGCGTCGTTAACCGAAAACCGTAAAACACAAAGAGAACTTGCCAATTATTTGGGCACCACACAACAAACGGTCAGCAGATGGCTTACCGGCGTAAACGAGCCCAACCTTTCTACTCTTTTAAAAATTTGCGAGTTTTTGAATGAAACGCCGAATTCTATTTTGGGCTTTGACGAAAATTAAATAATACAAAAATTAAAAGCGCAGAATTAACTGCGCTTTTTTTATTTGAAAAGCTTATCTCGTTCTTCGATTATTTTGTCTACCTTTTCAATATAAGTAGGAATGTCCTTTGGCGAGGCGTAACGCTCTATGCGCTCCTCTTCGCCGTAAAACCTTTTAGAAATTGCATTTGCGCCAACAGCTACGTTGTCGGAAATTTCTTCCATAGTGTCGATATTGTATACGCACGCTTTATTTGGTTTTGTCCAACCGACGTTTTCAAGCCCGCCCGCCTGATATTTTTGACGATAAAGATAATAAGGTTCGTTACCGGCTTTTGTCAGCTTTTCGCGGGAAATGGCTATCATATCGGCAATGCCCGCAATGTTTAAACGCTTTACGTTTTCCTTTAGTTTTGCGCCCGCCTTTAACGAAAGCGTGTGAACTGTAATGTTTTCTGGATTTAACGAAATAGCCGTATCAAGCGACTTTTCAAAGTCGGAAACGGTTTCTTCGGCAAGCCCCGCAATTAAATCGATGTTGATGTCAAAGCCATACTTTTTAGCCATTTCATACGCTTTAATGGTTTGCACGGCGGTGTGCTTTCTGCCTATCGCTTCAAGCGTTTTATCATTGAAAGATTGCGGATTTACGCAAATGCGCGTCACGCCGAAATCTTTCGAAAGCTTTAACTTATCATCCGAGAAAACGTCGGGCCTGCCTGCTTCCACGGTATACTCAACTTTTTCGCTTAAAACGTCTTTAATTGCGGCATATATCGGGGTCAATTGCTCAACGGAAAGCACAAACGGCGTACCGCCGCCGACATAAACACTGCGCAAATTCTTTAAAAATGGTTTAACAGAAGCAATTTCACTCACCAGACAATTAATGTATTTTTCAACGTATGCCCGTGTTTTTTCGATTGGCGCGGTTATAAACGAGCAATATTCGCACTTTGTGGGGCAAAACGGCAAAGAAATATATAAATCCTGTCCGCACTTATTGTAAAAAGGCTTTTGCACGGTTAAAATGCGTTCAATCAATGATATGTTGGGGGCAATTACGCAAAGCCTTTCAAAAAGCGGTTTAAAATCCCTACCACCCGCAAGCTCGTTATAAGCCATTTTGGTAGGTCTTATACCAGTTAACGCGCCCCACGGAAGATGAATATTTTTTGTCTTTGACAAAACTTTATAAAACGCAAGCTTGCACGAACGCTTTGCAAGGCGCTTAAAAATCAGCTCGTCCTCTTCTTCGCAATCCTCTTCGAAATCGTAAAATTCGCCGCCGTATTCTATTACGTTTAAATACTTTCCGCTTGCACTGGAAAAGTAATGATTGAAATCTTCTTCCTCGCAACCAAACGCGCGAAGAATGTCCATAATTTCGGGGCGCAGATATTCACTGTTAGTATTAAGCATCGTTATCTCTTAAATAAGCGTTATTTTTTCTTTCAAAATCGAGCGTAGTATCACTACCGTGTCCGCAATAGATTGTATAGTCACCGCTCAACGAATATAGCCTTTTTACGCTCTCCTTTAATTCAAAATAGCTACCTGTGGGCAAATCCGTTCTGCCAATACTACCTTTAAAAAGTGTATCACCCGAAAAAATATTGTTTTCAGCTATATAGCACACACTGCCAGCAGTATGTCCCGAAGTTTGTAAGACCTTAAATTTTATACCGCCCACTTCAAATTCTTCGCCGTCACTAAAAGTTCCCGCAATTTCAAAGTCGGGTATATATACGCCGCCGAAAATACCGCGGTTTCCTGCGGAAAAAACGTAATGCTTTTCTTTTTCCCCGCAATAAATCGGAACGCCCGCACTGAAAAATTCGCCTGCTCCGCCAACATGGTCAAAATGACCGTGCGTTAACAGCACGGCGACAGGCTTTAAGTTCAAATTCAAAACCTTTTGATATACGTTCGATTCTCCGCAATCTATAACAACAGCAGTTTTATTATCCGCAGTTAAAATATAGCTATTGCAGGCTTCGAATGATGTTAATTTAAAAACTTGCATCAGTTGGTCGTCCTGAACACGTCTGCTATACGTTTGTTTTTCTTTAGTCGGTTGACAAGTAAATCAATATCCGAACGCTTATTGAGCTTTACACGCAAATCTATTTCCGCCATTTTATCTTTATTTATTCTTCCGTTGATTTGCGTCATAGCAAGGTGCATAACTGCAAGCTCGGCAATAACGTCGGCAGTTAACCCCTCGTAGTTATCGGCAACTATTCTTATACCGGCTACAAATTCGGAATCAATGTCCCCTGTCCATTGAGCAGGTTGCAAACGGTTGCGGTCTATATCGGAAAGATTACTGCAGTCAGCTCTGTGAACAATAACTCCCCTTCCCCTCGACACGAAGCCTACAATATCATCGCCCGGCACTGGGTTGCAACAGTGGGCAAATTTAACAAGCAAACCGCCCATACCTTTTATGGTTACGCTTGAAGCGGGCGTGTGCCTTAACTTGCTTGAATCGACGACCTTTACGGGTTTTGGTATTTCTTTTTTATAATAGTCGATTAATTTGTAGATAACCTGATTTACACCAACCGCGCCGTATCCGACGGAGGCGAGCATTTCGTTTACCGAACTGAATACAAGCTTGTTTGAAAGCTTTTTAAATGATGATTCCGTTAAAATATCGTTTAAAGCATAACCCTTACGTTTTGCTTCAGCCTCAAGCATAGCCCTACCGGTTTTAACGTTATCTTCCTTCATTTCGCGCTTGAAATACTGCCGTATTTTTGCGCGAGCGGAACCCGATTTAACGAATTTGAGCCAATCCCACGAAGGACCTTTACCGCTTGACTGTGTCAAAATTTCAACCACATCGCCTGTACTTAAAGCAGAATTCAGCGCAACGATTTTGCCGTTAACTTTGGCGCCAACACACTTGTTACCTACTTCGGAGTGAATTGCATACGCAAAGTCAACAGGCGTTGCCTCCAGCGGCAAAGAAATAACTTTGCCGTGCGGCGTAAACACTAAAAGTTCGTTGTCGTATAAATCATTTTTAAGGCTGTCAACAAATTCCTTCGATTCGTTTAAACTGCCCTGCCAATCCATAACGTCGCGTATCCAGGAAAGACGCGCGTCGAAATTGCTCTCTATAGACTTATTTTCTTTATATTTCCAGTGCGCGGCGATACCGTATTCGGCCATTCGATGCATTTCATATGTTCGTATCTGAATTTCAAAAAACTGCCCGAAGTTTGTGACTACCGTAGTGTGTAACGACTGGTACATATTGCGCTTTGGCGTTGCAATATAATCTTTTATGCGTCCAGGAACCGGCTTCCACTTCATATGGATTTTGCCCATAATTTCGTAGCACTCATCGGTTTTATCAACTATTACGCGCACGGCGGTCAAATCATAAATCTGGTCAAGGCTCTTACCTTGATTTTTCATTTTACGATATATGGAATAAAAATGTTTGGGGCGGCCGATTACTTCGCCCTTTATGCCGCTTTCTTTTAAAATTTCTTTAATTTCATTTACAACGAATTCAACAAACGACTTTCTTTCTTCAAGTTTTTGATGAATATTTTTAACCAGAAATTCATAAGCCTCGGGGTCAAGATATTTAAGGCATAAATCTTCAAGCTCACACTTTATTTGCGAAATACCAAGCCTCCCCGCAAGCGGAGTAAAAATTTCAAGCGTTTCGCGAGAAATTCTCTGTTGACGCTCGGTTGAAAGATAATTAAGCGAGCGCATATTATGCAGACGGTCGGCAAGCTTAATTATTATTACACGCACATCGTTTGCCATAGCAACAAAAATTTTTCTAAAATTTTCGGCGTCTTCTTCTTCGTGCGTCTGAAAATGAATTTTATCGAGCTTAGTTACTCCGTCTACAAGAGTCATTATTTCCTTGCCGAAACGTTTTAAAATATCGTCTTCGGTTGCGGGAGTGTCCTCAACAACGTCGTGCAAAAAAGCGGCGGCAACCGTTGGCGTATCAAGGCCTAAATCGATTAAAATTTCGGCAACTGCGCAGGGGTGCGTAAAATACGGTTCACCCGAAGCACGCTTCTGTCCGCTGTGCATCTGCTCGGCATAACTATAAGCAGCCAGCAATAGCTGACCATCTTCCGCGGTATAATTCTTTTGAATTTTTTCAATTACTTCCATACCGTCACTCCGTCGTAAGTCTTAAAACCGTATTATATATATCCGAATCGGAAAGTTCTTTTTTTACGCCCCTTATTACTTTCAACCTGCCGCTATCAAAAGAAACGAGAGAAAGCTGTTCAAAAATTTTTAACGCAAGCAAAACCTGGGCATCTGAATAACCGCAACCGGTCTTTTTTGCAACGTCTTCAGAAGTCATACCATCTAAAACGCCTTCATTTACTGAAATGTACGCAAAAATCTTTAACAAAGTCTGCCTGTCGCAAGTCAGCTGTTTAAACATATTTTGTCTTTCAATTGTTGCGCAAACTTTAACACATTTATTTTCCAGTGACGGCAATCTTATCCCGAAAGGATTTTCAAGAAATATAATTTCGGAAAAACCGCTTAAGTCCACATCGGGCATGGGCGCCATTAAAATAATAGAAGCATTATTTTTTGTAGTAGGATAAAACAGTTCGGTATTCAGATTTGCACTACTTGCAAAATCTGCAATTGCAGAATAATCCCAACCGATAAAAACAGTACCAAACGCACCGCAATTATGCAAAGCTTCTTCAGCCGTTTCCCTTGTTATATTAATTTTATTGCAGACGACTTCAGGAAGCGCCAACAGACTTATAGCGCTCATTACCGAATCTTCAGTAATATATTTACCCGATTCAGAAGAATAAATAATATCGCGTATAAATCCCTTTATATACTCCTTTCCTTTAAAACTCGAAACATTATACTCAAATATAATTTTTTTAGCCGCAGCGCTTTCCAAAAGTTGACTGAATCTGCTTCCGCCAAAATACATTAATTCAAGCTTATCGCTTTTTATACTGATATGTGGAGACATTGGTTTTATAGGGCGCACGATAAGCGAATTCTCATTAAGCACAAATGCAGGACGCTTATTTCCGACCCCAAAAGGTTCCAACCTTTCAAGTTCCTTAACAAACCTCTGAGAGTACGTTTCGTTCAACTCACCGCTGACATAAACTGTAGGAATAAAATCCTGTACGGTATAATTTTCCGAAATAAACTTCTCAAGCGATTTATGCAACATATCAAATTTATCTACTGTTACATTAACGCCCGCCGCTTGAGAGTGTCCGCCGAATTCCGTAATATATTCTCCGCAACTCCTCAACGCCTCGAAAATATTTACATTCTCGACAGAACGCGCAGAACCCTTTAACATATTCCCGTTTTTAACGAAGAGAATCGCCGGACGAGAATACTCGTCGGCAAGGCGTGCGGCTACTATACCAACAAATCCCGAATTCCAGTTTTCGTTATAAAGCATGATTATATTGCCGAAATCACCCTTTTCTTTAAGCATCTCTTTTGCGCTTAAATATAGCTCGTCACAATACTTCTGCCTTTCAATGTTATACTCGGAAAGTTTTGCCGCCAATGAAAAAATTTCAGTTTTATCCGTAGAATTGAACAGCGCCAACGCCGACCTCGCGTCACCCATTCTTCCCGCGGCATTAATTTTTGGAGCAACCGAAAATGCAAGCGAATGAGAATTTGTTGAATCGTTCTTGTTTAAAAAGCCGGTGTAACATTCCCGCGGATGCGAGTTAATAAGTTTCAAACCCTCATATACAATATCGCGGTTTTCACCGATAAGCGGGACACTGTCTGCAACAGTGGCTATTGCCGCAAAATCCAGATATTTATATGCGCTTTCGCCGTTTAAAGCACATCCCACCTTAAAGGCAACGCCGGCACCACAAAGATTATCGTAAATATAACCGTCGTTGAATTTGGGGTTTATGCAGATGCAGTCGGGAATTCTTTCAGGAAGCTCATGGTGGTCGGTTACTATAACCTCAGCACCAAGCTCCTTTATATAATCCACTTCTTCCGCGCACGAAATTCCACAGTCCACAGTTATTAAAAGCTGAGGAAAATACTCATCGAAAATGGCGTCTATAAGCGTCGTCGAAAGCCCGTAACCGTCTTTACGTTCAGGCACGCAGATATACGGCTCTATACCGAAATCACGCAATGAATTGCCAAGTATAGTAGCCGCGCAAACTCCGTCGGCATCATAGTCGCCATAAACTACAACGGACCACTCCTCATCGCGAGCTCTTTTGATAAGGTCCACCGCCTCGTGCATACCGCTCATTTTAAACGGTGAGATAAAGTGCTCGCTTGACGGATGCATAAAATCCGTTATATCTTTTTCAGTTCGTATACCTCTGCCGTACAAAATTCTTACGGTATCAACACAAAGTCCGCAAACAGAAGCTAGTTTATGCACAGTATTCAGTTGTTCATCCGAAAATTCGAACTCCGGAAGTATTCTTTTCATAATTATAGACAAAAAGGCGGGATTAACCCGCCTTTAAAATAGATTTTATTTATTTGAACTCTTTGTTTTGGACGCGCGTGAATGTTGCGACTTATAATTGTCGCCCAACAATTTAAATCTTGAATAAATTGAAGGCGTAAATATTGCCGTACCGTATGCGCACGAGATAAAACAAACAAGCGCCGCAAACACAGGAGCAAGAATTACCACAGGCGAAAGCGAACTGATTGAGAACAGTACAAACATAACCACCGCCACGCAAGCAAGACATGCGGGAATTATTAAATTTAATTTAAAACATTCGTTAGCTCCAAGGTCTGCCTGTTCAAAAGCGGTAAGTTTTTTCAAATCTTCATTTTTAGCATTCTTACGCATTCTGTCAAACAGCAACGACGTACATATTACGGTTAAAACGAGCGTAAGCGCCGCAAACGCAAGCACAGAGGATGCCACCGGTATTCTTGTAAGCGACAACAACGAGAGGAATAACCCCAAGTTGTGTATATCCGCCAAAACCGCGGCAAAAGCCATAACAAGTTTGTAACGTATCACAAAATACAAAAAATGAACGACTATTATACAAGCAAGAGCTATTGAAATTCTTTCAAGGCTGAGTGCGCCGCCCAATAGAGCATTAGCCGAATGTACGGAAACCGTCGTCTGGGTTAATCCGCCTGAAGACGAAGTTTTTTCATCAATAGCGGCACGGATTAATATTACCGCATTATCGATATCTTCTTCGTTTGTATTAATCGAAAATGAATAAACAACTTCCCCGCCCTGATTTGAATTACCGGTCGTTACTGACTGATATTTTACTCCCGACTTACCGAAAGCGTCGTTACAAAGTTCTATCACTTCGTTTTTATCAGAAAAATCAACGTATGCATATGACACGGTTACCTGTTTGCAGCTTGCCCAGTCACCGCCGTAATTGAAATACCCGTTTGCAACAAAGTGACATATTATGCCAACCATAATTCCCAATGCAATAAGCAAAGAAGAAATAACGATAAATATATGCATCTTGGAGGAAAGCTTTAAATTAGTCTTCATCATCGTCTACCTCCCTTGCAAAACCGCAAAACGCAAATTTATCCCTAACAGGCGAAGACGTTACGAACCACATAAATCTTGTAAACCAGTGAAGAACATATGAAGCAAGTACGGCAATGAAGAATATGAATCCGCAAGAGGCCGCCTCTCCAACTCCTATAAGCGTAAGCATTACAGCAATTATAACAAGCAAAATATGCAAATCAAGCATAGCGGCAATCGTCTTTTTATAGCCAAGTTTCACCGAAGCCTGAATTGTTCTACCAGTTAACGTTTCCTTTCTTATTGTCTCGAAAGAAACTATGTTCGCAAACAACAACAGCGCAAGCCCCAAAATCGCGACAAACGCACCGGCTATCGTAACTTGGATATCAATAAGCATAATCGCAGTAACCATAGCAAGCGAATATATGAGCACCGACAAAGCGTTTACAAGACCTAATTTTTTGTATATGATTGAAGGTCCTACGATTGCGGCAACAACTACTACAAGCAACGCCGCAAAAAGATAGACGGGAGCGTATTCACCAAAGACAGCCGTAGTAGCTATAACGCTTGTTCCGGAATTCTCCGTTTCGTCGTTATAAACATTTGAAATTTCTTCTCCTGAAATTGCAGAATTGAGCAATATTGCTACGTCCTGTATAGCGCTGGCCGACATATTGTTCGGTTGATAGAACATCGTTTTATCGGTTACTCCGTCGGCTATGGTAATACTGAGTCCCAAACAAGTTTCACCTACGTAAAAATACGCCGATGTTTCGCTTCCGCTATACTTATTTAACGCATTGTTGAGCTCGGTAAAGCCGTAATCGGTAAGGCTTATAGTTATAGCGTTTACACCGCCGCGCGAATAAACGCCGGCACCGCTGAAATAGCTTTTAAAATCGCTGGTAACCGAAATCAATGATTTAGAATCTTTAAAAGTATTGGAATCTCTTAAACTTATTCCGCCGCTGTACGAGAGCACGTTAACGGTAGAAATCTGTTCTGTAAGGTCGTCCGAACTGTAAGTCTCTTTGTTGTGTTTGTATTCCGTATACGAAAAATTCGTGGGTACGGAAACTTTTATAGAATATCCGTCGTCGCACAAGAGCACCGAATAACTGGAGTATCTTTTATCACCGAAACGCTTTAAAAGAATTTCGGAATCTTTTTTAATACTCTCTTTAAATTCGCTTTCGGTTTTATCGCCTTCCGCCGGTTCAATATAATTTCCGTCCACATAGGTATAACCCAGCTTGTCCTTTCTTACATAAGCACCGCCGCGTTCAACGTATTTTTTTTCGTAATCTTCCCTATCCGTATTTTCAGTATCGTCAACAACTAGCTGATAATCTGCGGTAGATATAACACCTTCAGGGTACAACATAGCATAAGCGCTACCCGTAAGATCAGCGCCGAGGTGAATATTCGAAACAAACGAATTATACGTTTTAACGCCGTCCGGAAGTCCAAACGATACCGTGGCAAAAAACGCTAAAACCGCCACCGCGGCGACAAGTAACGCTGTTATAATCGCCGATTTTACTTTGCCCATCTCTACTCCTGTTCTCAAATCAGTCGTTTGAATAAGTTTAACAAACAAAGATTATGAGAAATCTTTAAAATCTAACTTCTTTATTATATAAAAAAATTTTAACGCCGTCAATAATTTTGCACCAAAAGTAAACAATTTTACTCTTTGTTTTGTGCCGGCAGCTGCTTTTTCAGCTCTTTTTTCTTTGCGAGAACGTGCATTCCGCATTCTATACGCTTTTTCATCATCTCGCAAGTTAGCTTATACGGCTTATTCATATCTCCTTCGAAGTGATAATTGTTTGCCGCACAGCCTCCGCTGCAAATGAACTTTGCAAAACAGTCGCCGCAATCCTCGCGCGTAAAAAGACACGAAGACGCGAATTTGTTACGGATAGTCTCGTTCAGTTGCCCGTCGTAAACGTTTCCCATTAAAAAATCTTTATCACCTGCAAACTGGTGGCAAGGGTAAATATCTCCGTTCGGAACGACGGAAAAATACTCGTTACCCGCGCCGCACGCAGAAACCTTTTTCTGAAGGCACACTCCGCCTTCCAAATCGATATTAAAATGGAAGAAATTAAATCCTTCGCCGTTTTCGTGCTTTTTAAGATATCTGTCGCACAATTTTTCATATTCGTTTAACACCTGCGGCAGATGCTCTTTTTTTATAGCCAAATCCTCTATTTCGGTTACTACAGGTTCCATTGAAATGCTGTCGAAACCGTTTTCCGCCAAAAAGATTACGTCTTCGGAAAAATCAAGATTTTTAGCCGTAAACGTGCCGCGGACGTAATAATTTTTGTCGCCGCGGGAACGTACGAATTTTTTGACATGGTCGATTACATAATCAAAGCTACCCTTACCGTTTACAGTCTTTCTTATAGCGTCGTGCACTTCCTTTCTGCCGTCCAAGCTTAAAACGACGTTCTCCATTTCACGATTAAAAAAGTCTATTGCGTCGTCGTCCAGAAGAAGCGCGTTAGTGGTCGTGGTAAACAAAAACTTTTTGCCTGCCTTGTCGCCCTTTTCGCGCGCATAAGCAACCACGTTTTTTATGGTCTGCAAGCACATTAAAGGCTCGCCACCGAAAAAGTCGACTTCCAGAACCTTTCTTTTTCCGCTGTTTTCGATTAAAAAGTCAATCGCCTTTATTGCCGTTTCCTCACTCATAAATTCGCGCGCGGAATGGTAAGCCCCCTCGTCGGCAAAGCAATAGCGACATCTTAAATTACAGTCGTGGCAGATATGTAAACAAAGCGCCTTTATTTCGTGTGATTTTAAGGGATAAGCTTTTACTTCTTCCTTTAAAAACAGCCCCTGCTCCCTTAAAACAGTCAAATCGTTTTCTATTTCGGCAACTTTCTCACGTGAAAGCGCAGGGACCTGACCAACACCCTCATATTTTGCCTTTACATAATCTGCAGTATCTTTATCACACTCGTGCAGGCTGCCGCTACCCGAATCGTAAATATAGAATTTATCCTTATAATTAAAAACGTGTACCATTATAACGAAATTTAAGGAGCAGAGAACTTCTGCTCCTTGTCAAAAATTTTAATTTATTTTATAACTTGTTTTCACCGTCGGGTTTCTGCTCGCGCGTAACTCTTTCACAGCTTTGATTGCCTACCGTGCAACTGGTTTTACAAGCCGACTGGCAGGTACTTCTGCATTCGCCGCAACCGGTAACTTTCTTTTCGTTGGGTTTAGCCACAGTCTTTATCATTTTAGATTTCTCCTTATGTCATCTTTCTTATTCGATTATAAAATATGCTAAATAAAATTGCAAGCAATTTAAACGTTCTTTTTTATATTAACAGCGATTATGCCAGAAACCGCGCCGGCAACAGCGCCTATCAAAAGGTCTATAAGGAACAGCCAGCTTACCGAGAGCGACATTGAAATTAATCCAAACAATAAAAGTGTTGCGATTACGGAAACGACTCCGTGTATTACTCCTTTTATAAGACCTTTATCACCGCGAATAAATATAAGTCCACCAGCAAGAATTGCAATTATTTTAAAAACCTGGTTCACAGGTTTAACAACTGTTGCCGGCAGAGAAAACAATTGAATTATTACCGTAAAAATAAGCACGAATACAAGCGAGCACAAAACCGCCGCAAGCACCGCTTTCAAAATCTGAAAAATAGTTGTGCGCATATAAAAACCTCCGCTTTAACTTATGCGGAGGTTTTACACTTTATCATTTATTGCTATTATTTTTTTTCTTGCCGCTCTTCTTTTGGGGCGCTGCGGGAGCAGTTTCGGGAGCAACTTCCGCGGGAGCCGCAGGTTCATCTGAGGAAGCAGGTTCCGCTACGGGTTCCGAAGAAGGCTCTAAGGTAGGCTCCTGAGCAGGTTCTGAAACAGGTTCAACCGCGGGAGTTGACTCCGTTTCGGGCTTCTTTTCCTCTTCAACCTTTGCGTCCGTCTGATAAATAGCTTGTCTGTCAAACTTTATATAGCACTTTCCCGTGGTTTCACTGCCGGTTTCAAGCACAAAAGTGCTCTCTTCGTTGTCAACTTCAACCACAATGCCGCAAATACCGCCGATTGTTTTAACTTTGTTTCCGGGACCGACCGCATTGATTAAATCCTGAGCGTCCTTTTCCTGTTTTTTACGCTTTCTCGAAGGCAACACAATAAACAGTACGATAAACGCAACCGCAACGACTGCAAGAATTACGTATGTCCACCAATCTCCGCCGCCAGCGGGGGCATTAGTTTCACCTTCCAATAATGAAAATATCATTTTAAACTCCAAATATCTAAATTTCAATTAATATCAATATAACTTTTTTTTGTTATTTTGGCAAGCAATTTAATGTAAAATTATTCCAACACGATTAAATTTCACAAAAATAATCAACGTTTTATTCTTCTTTGCCGTATTTCGAATAAAATTCTTCTGCAAATTCAGTTAAGCTGTCGGCAAAAATCGCCTCGCGCATGCCCGCCATAAGCTTGTGCAAAAAGGTTATATTGTGCAGGCTTAAAAGCATGGAAGCAAGCATCTCGTTTACGTTTATAAGATGCCTTAAATACGCTTTAGTGTAATTTTTGCAACAATAGCAGTTACAATTTTCATCAAGCGGCGTAAAATCCTCTGCGTATACTGCATTGCGTACAACCTTTTTGCCGTGCGACGTAAACGCAGTTCCGTTACGCGCTATGCGCGTAGCCAAAACACAGTCAAACATATCAACTCCGCGCTTTACGCCTTCAATTAAACAATCGGGACTGCCGACGCCCATCAAATAGCGGGGCACGCTTTCGGGTAATTCGGGGCGCATCAACTCTAAGATTTCGTACATTCTCTGCTTTGGCTCGCCAACCGACAGTCCGCCGATTGCAATTCCTTCCGCGGCGTATGTCTTTGCGCGGCGAAGACTTTCAAGCCTTAAATCATCGTACATATTGCCCTGAACTATTGGGAACAGCGCCTGGTCGTCGCGGGTTTTCGCCTTTAAGCAACGCTCTAACCAGCGAGTGGTTTTATCCATTGCCTCCTGCGCCTGCGCGTGGGTATAACCGTATTCACTGCACTGGTCAAGCTGCATTATGATATCCGCGCCGAGGTTTTCTTCAATCGACATAACCTTTTCGGGAGTGAACAAGTGTTTGGAACCGTCTATATGCGAATTGAAATATACCCCTTCGTCTTTGATTTTATTCAATTTTGTTAACGAAAAAACCTGAAACCCGCCGCTATCGGTTAAAATGGGCTTGTCCCAGTTCATAAATTTGTGCAAGCCGCCGGCTTTTTTAACAAGACCGTCGCCGGGGCGAAGATATAAATGATAAGTGTTCGCAAGAATAATCTGCGAGCCCGCGTCCTTTAAATCGCGCGGGTAAACGCCCTTTACCGTGGCTTGCGTGCCAACGGGCATATATACGGGAGTTAAGATATCGCCGTGCGGAGTATGAAATACCCCCGCCCTTGCGCCGGTGTTTTTGTCGATATGTTGTAATTCGTAGGAAAAATACTTCTTCATGTTTAAATTATCATCATCGCGTCGCCAAATGAAAAGAACCTATACTTTTCTTCAACGGCGGTTTTATATAAATTGAGAATTTCTTCGCGTCCGGTCAGCGCCGCTACAAGCATAATGAGCGTACTTTCAGGCAGGTGGAAGTTTGTTATAAGCGCGTCTACACACTTAAACCTGTATGGCGGATAAATAAAAATTTGCGTATTGCCTTTTTGCGGCTTTACTAGCCCGTTGTCGTCCGCAACGCTCTCCAATGTTCTTACCGAAGTCGTGCCAACGGCAATTACTCTTCCGCCGCCGCGCTTAGCCGCATTTATAATTTCCGCCGCGTCCGCGCTTACTTCATAATATTCCGAGTGCATTTTATGGTCGGTTATTACGTTCTCTTTAACCGGACGAAACGTTCCCAATCCCACATGCAATAAAATTTCGGCAATCTTAACTCCCTTTGCCTTTATTCTTTCAAGCAGCTCGGGAGTGAAGTGAAGCCCCGCCGTTGGCGCCGCCGCGGAACCTTGTACCTTTGCATAAACTGTTTGATAGCGGTTTTTATCATTTAATTTCGTTTTAATATAGGGCGGTAGAGGCATTGTGCCGAGTCTTTCCAAAATTTCTTCAAAAACGCCGTCGTAGTAAAATTTTACTATTCTTTCGCCGCTTTCGGTTATTTCTTCCACAGTCAGGGAAAGTTCTTCGGAAATATAAAGCCGTTTGCCGACCGTGCACTTTTTACCCGGCTTTACAAGTACTTCCCATGCGTCTTTATCAAGCCTCTTTAAAAGAAGCACTTCCACAGCGCCGCCGTTTTCGGTATGCGCGTAAAGCCTTGCCGGCAAAACCTTTGTGTTGTTTATAACGAGCACGTCGCCCGCTTTTAAATAATTTATTACGTCTCTGAAAATTTCGTGTTTTACCTCGCCGGTTGAACGGTTATAGGTTAAAAGCCTTGACCCGTCGCGCGGTTGCGCCGGCGTTTGCGCAATTAATTCTTCAGGCAAATCATAATAAAAATCACTTTTTTTATATTGCATATCAATCGTTTTTATCAAAAAGGGAAATTTGTTCACGCTGTTTTTCGGTCATTTTATAGCCGAGATGCTCGTAACCGCCCCTTAGTATCATTCTGCCGCGGGGAGTGCGCGAAATAAAGCCAAGCTGTAAAAGAAAAGGTTCGTAAACGTCCTCAATAGTGCCAGCGTCCTCGTTTATGGTTGCGGCAAGCGTTTCAAGTCCCACGGGACGACCGTCAAACTTTTCTATCATTGCACGTAAAAGCGCCCTGTCAACCTCGTCAAGTCCAAGCTCGTCAACCTCCATTCTTTTAAGCGCGTATTTTGCGTCTTGTAAAGTAACGGAGGAGTTACCGTTTATCGTGGAAAAGTCGCGCACGCGTTTTAAAAGTCTGTTGGCAATTCTGGGAGTTCCGCGCGAACGCTTTGAAATTTCGGAAGCGGCGACATCGTCGATTTGTATACCCAGTGTTTTCGCGCTTCTTAAAACTATTTCTTTAAGCTCTTCGGGCGTGTAGGTTTCAAGGCGGCAAATTATGCCGAATCTGTCGCGCAAGGGGTTTGCAAGCATACCCGCCCGCGTGGTTGCACCGATAAGCGTAAACTTTTTAAGCGAAAAGCGGATATTCCTTGCGCTTGGACCTTTGCCGACTATTATGTCGAGGGCGTAATCCTCCATTGCGGAATATAAGATTTCTTCCACACTATGGTTTAAACGGTGAATTTCGTCAATGAACAAAACGTCGCCGTCGTTTAAGTTGGTAAGAATCGCCGCCAAATCACCGCTTCGCTCAATAGCGGGCGCGCTGGTCATTTTAAGCGTGCCGCCCATTTCGTTTGCAATAATATGCGCAAGCGTGGTTTTACCTAATCCGGGCGCGCCGTATAAGAGTACGTGCTCTAAAACCTCGCCCCTTTGCTTTGCGGCGTTCATATAAACTTTTAAGTTTTCTTTAACCTTACTCTGTCCTACATAGGCTTCTAAAGTTTTTGGGCGCAAAACGTTTTCTTCAACGTCGTATTCGCCCTTTGTGCTCTTTACAAGTCTGTCGTCCGATTCGTAATCTTCGGTTTCGTCATCAAAAAACATTTTTTACCCTTTTACGTTACATTCCCTGTAATGCAATTCTTATAATATCCTCTATTTCGGTTGCACCTCGGGATTTTGCGCGCGCAATCGCTTTTTCGCTTTCTGCGCGGGTGAAACCCAAAGTCATAAGTGCGACTACCGCGTCCTCGTCGCCGACTGAACGGACTACGTCTGCAACCGTTACCCCTTCCGATTTTGCAAGCTGCGAAACCTTTTCTCTAAGCTCCAAAATTATGCGCTCCGCCGTCTTTTTACCCAAGCCTTTAACAGATGAGAGCCTTTTAACGTCGCTCGTCGCTATTGCCGCGGCAACATCGTTAACCGACATACCGCTTAAAACGGTTATGCCCATTTTTGGACCCACGCCCGAAACGGAAACAAGCTTTAAAAACATTTCTTTTTCTTCCAAAGAGGAAAAACCGTAAAGCGCCGTGCCGTTTTCGCTTACCTGCAAATAGGTATAAAGTTCGCCCTCTTTTTTGCCCGAAAGCACCCCGAACGCCGCCCCCGAAATCATTACCTCAAAGCCTATTCCCGCTGCTGTTTCGATTAAAGCCGTTTCACCGTCGAGTGATAAAATTTTACCTTTTATATATCCAATCATAAAGCACCGATTATCTTATTCCGAAAAGTTTGCCGAATCTTGAAGTGTGCGCGTGACACAAAGCAACCGCCAATGCGTCGGCGGCGTCGTCAGGACGCGGAATTTTTTTTAGCCCCAAAAGCGAGGTTACCACGTGTTGCATCTGGATTTTGTCCGCTTTGCCATAACCTGTCAGCGACTGCTTTATCTGGTTTGGGGTGTATTCGTATAGTCTGCCACAATATTTTATGCAGGTTAAAAGCATAACCCCTCTTGCGTGTGCTACAGGTATGCCCGTAGTTATGTTTTTTGAAAAGAACAGCTCTTCCACCGCTATTTCTTCGGGCTTGTACTTTTGCAAAATTTTGTTTACGCCATCTTCGAGCATGGCAAGCCGCACGGGAAGGCTCTCTTCCTTGGGTGTGAGCACCACGCCGTAATCTACGGCGACCGTGTTATCGTTTTTAAGTTTTTCAACCACGCCGTAGCCCATTGTCGCAAGCCCGGGGTCAAGACCCAGAATAATCATTTATTTTTATTGTACTTTAAATTATAAAATAAGTCAAACGTGTTTTACGTAAAAGCGTTGCTTTTTTGTTATTACCGTGTTATAATGAACAGGCTAAACAAAATCGAATAATGGGTACAGGTCTGCGTTTTTTTATGCGGATTTTTTCACGCGTACATTTTAATGTAGAACCTTCAGATACTTATATTAGCCGAAAAGCTATTATCCTTGTATCTTGGTGGTTCAGCAATAATATTGCGCGGATTTACCCATTGATTTTGTTTAGCGACTTTCAGGAGATAGCTTTAACGGGGTGCGTCTCTTGAATGAGACGCATTTTTTATTTGCGCGTGTCACCCCGAATAAAATCTGTGGAGGAACACATGAAAAAATTTTTTACAGCACTTGCGGCAATTACTGCAACACTCACCCTCGCACTCACCTTTGCGGCGTGCGGAGGCGGAAACATTGAATTGCTTCGGTAACCTTAAACAAAACGGAAATCACGCTTGAGGAGGGCGGTGAAGGAACGCTTACCGCAACCGTAAATCCCGAAAACGCCACCGACAAAACGGTTAGCTGGACAAGCTCGAACGAGGCTGTCGCCACCGTTTTAAACGGAAAAGTTAAAGCGGTTAAAGAAGGTACTGCTACGGTTACCGCAAAAGCCGGAGCAAAAACCGCCGAATGTAAAGTAACAGTAACAAAGCCCGCGCCCGTTGAACTGACGAAGGAACAAATTAAAAAAGCTTTTGAAAACACTATAAACGCCGAAAACTTAACCATTTCTCTTTACCCCGTCAACAATACCGTGCGTATTGATGGTAAAAATAAAATAATGTATATGAATACGAGCGACGATTATACAGTTGTCGCAGAGGGCGAAGGAGAAAATTTCGTTATTAAAGAATACAGAGTGCCGTTGCCTTCCGAAAAACCGCCTTATGAAACGTCGAATTCCGTAACGACCGAGTGCGAGCAAATTATAGGCAAAAAAATTACCTCCTTTGCCGAGCTTGCGGTGGCTTATATGTACAACTTCTCCCATATTAACATCATAGAAGATATGGAATTTACTTATAACGCAGAGGATAACTGCTATTCAACGCAAGTGACTGGCGGCGGCTGGTGCAAATGCTATTTTGAAGGAAACGGAAACGACGCCCGATTAACTAAATTCTCAATGGGACCGGAAGGTATGGAAGCTACAACCGAATTCAGGTTTTACGACTACGAAACCACCGTTTGCCCTGAATTGACATCTGAACACGTGCTTGTTTACACTTCAAAGTAATTTTAAAATTTTCGCGGGCGGCAATTTTGCCGCCCGTTTTGTTTGCAATTTAAAATTATCAACAATATTTAGTTGACTTGTTGAATATAAAACAAATATAATACTAAATGTTGATTATTCTTTAATGAGGTAAATTAAATGATTAAGATACTGGTTGATTCGGCGGCGGATTTGGAGCTTGCCGAAGCCGAAGAACTTGGAATAACCTTAGCGCCCATTCTTGTACGGTTCGGCAAAGACGAATTTATGGACGGTGTTAACATAACGCACAGAGAATTTTTTGAAAAACTTATTGAAAGCGGCGAACTTCCGCAGACGAGCCAGATTAACGAGTTCCGTTTTGCAGAATATTTTAAAAATCTTACTGCAGACGGCGACGACGTTATTGCAATTACCATTTCTTCAAAGCTTTCTGGCACTTACTCCTGCGCGGTTAAAGCCGCGAAAAAGTTTGGAGGAAAGGTACGCGTTGTAGACAGCCTTAACGCGTCTATAGGCGAGCGGGTTTTACTGCATTATGCGCTAAGGCTTTTAAACGGCGGACTTACCGTTGACGAAATCGTTAAAGAGCTTAACGAAAGAAAACAGAAAATTCAGGTTTTAGCTGTTTTGGACACATTGAAATATTTAAGAAAGGGCGGACGCATTTCAGCCGCGGCGGCGATTGCCGGCGAGATGCTTTCAATCAAGCCTGTGGTTTCGGTTATTAAGGGCGAGGTTAAGCTTGTGGGCAAAGCGATAGGCTCGAAAAAGGGCAACAATCTTTTAAATCAACTTATTGAAAAGTGCGGCGGAATAGATTTTGAAAGACCGTATACCCTTGGATATTCGGGACTTTCGGACGATTACCTTAAAAAATATCTGCATGACAGTGAAAAGCTTTGGAAAGGCAATACCGACAGCGTTCCCTCGTATCTGATAGGCAGCACGATAGGCACGCACGTGGGACCTAACGCCATTGCCGTTGCGTTTTTCGCAAAATAATTAAAAAAATAACCCCGTCAAGGAAATTCCAGGCGGGGTTTAAATTTTTTTATTATCATAAATAAACGGTTACATTGCGGGACCCGTTGCCGAAGGCGTGTAAACTCTTGCGGCGAGCTCTTGATTGAGCGCATATAAACCCTTTGCGTCGTGTCCGAACATCTTAAACTTTTTAAGCATATCCTCGGCGTTCTTCTCTTCCTCACCCTGTTCCTTTATGAACCAATCCAAAAACTGCATTGTTTTAAAATCCTTGATTGCGAACGCGGCGGAATAAATATCGTTTATTAAAGAAGTTACGTACTTTTCGTGTTCGTAGCCCGCATAGAGGGGGTCGCTTATTTTAGCAAAAGTTTTATCCGGTTTTGCTATTTTATCAAACGTTACGCGGATGCCGTTATCAATTAAATATCTTCTCATCATCATAGCGTGGTCACGCTCTTCCTGAGCCTGAATTTCATACCAATGCGCAAAGCCGTCAAGCCCTTCGTCGGCAAAATAATTTGCAAAATCGAGATATAAATATCCCGAATAAAGTTCCTTGTTAACCTGTTCGTTGATAAGTTTTGCTATTTTTTCGTTTATCATTTTAATTTTCTCCTAATTTACTAAATTGATTATACCAATTAAATTTGTAATTGCAAAGATTTTACGGTCATTTTTTATAACTTTCGGCAAGTTTTTTAAATGCGGGCAAGGCTCTCTCCAACATTTCCGGCGAAACGCAATAAGAAACGCGAGCATACCCCCTACAACCGAAGTCGTCGCCTGCGACTATTAATAATTCGTAATCCTTGGCGCGCTCGCAAAACGCCTTAGCGTCCTCCTCTAATGCTTTTACAAACATATAAAACGCGCCGTCGGGCTTTACAACCTTATAACCGTATTCTGTGAGTGCCGTATAAAGCTTGTCGCGGTTTTTTTTATAAACCGAAATATCAGAAGTCAGTCCGCAAACTTTTTTTATAAGTTGCTGAAAGAGATTAGGCGCACAAACGTAACCTAATGCTCGCCCTGCACCGCATATGCCCGCGTAGACTTCCGCAAAATTTTCAGATTTGTTGTTTACGGCGATATATCCTATTCTTTCACCGGGCAGTGAAAGGCTTTTGGAATATGAGTAGCAAACCACACTGTTTGCGTAAAAGTCCATGATATACGGCACCCTAACGTCCTTTTCAAAGGTCAATTCGCGGTAAGGCTCGTCCGCAATTAAGTAGACCGGATTTTTGTATTTTTCAGAATGTCTTTCAAGCAATTGCCCCAGTAATATCAGTGACTTTTCACCATATACTACTCCGCTAGGATTATTTGGCGAGTTAACTATAACTGCCTTGGTTTTGGGAGATAATGCCTTTTCCAGTTTTTTAAAATCAATCTGAAATGTTTCTTCTTCGCACTCGACGGCAAGCAATTTTCCGCCCGCATGTTCAGTGAATACTTTATATTCCGGAAAGAACGGAGCGAACGTTATCACCTCGTCGCCCTCGTTTAAAAGCGCGTTTAAAGTTATGGTAAGCGACGCCGCCGCACCGCATGTCATATAAATGCAGTCGGCTGTAAGTTCGGTTTTAAAACGCGAGTTAATATATTCCGTAATGGTATTGCGCACGGAGTAATCCCCCTGCGCCGAAGTGTAGCCGTGCAACTCAACAGGGTCGTACGTGTCGATTATTTCCTTTAAAGCCAACTTTACCTCGGGGGGCGCGGGGACACTGGGATTACCTATTGAAAAGTCAAAAACATTCTCTTCTCCTATTTCCGCCTTACGCTTTTTGCCGTATTCGAACAGTTCCCTTATAGAAGAGCGTACCGTACCTAGCCGTACGTTTTTTTCGTTTATCATCTGGTTAAACCTCGTTTATTGTTAAAACAATTATAGCACCGCACACAAATTATTACAAGGATTTACGACCAAAAAATAAAGCGGGATTCGTACCCGCTTTTAACCTGTTAATGATTTTCTGAAGTTTTCCATTATTCTATTTTCAATACGTGAAACCTGCACCTGCGACACGCCCAGCATTGTGGCCACTTCACTTTGCGTCATATCCCTGAAGTATCTCAATATTATAACCTTTTTTTCTCTTTCGGGCAGGCTTTCGATTGCCGTTTTAAGTTGAAGCGATTCAATTATTTCTTCCTGTCGGTCTTCTACAGGCAATTTTTCTAAAAGTTCCTGCCCCTTCTCATCCTTATATTCGCCTTGCGCGTATATCGAAACAGGCATTCTTGTTGAGCCCATAGTAAATACTACTTCGCTTTCGGGAATTTCAAACTTTTCTGAAATTTCTTTTAATGTCGGCTGTCTACCGCGCTTTGCGGAAAATTGCTCGATAAACAGATTAATCTGCTTTGCACAGCTCTTCATTGCGCGCGAAACTTTAATGCTTCCGTCGTCACGCATAAAGCGTTTAATTTCCCCCGCTATCATCGGCACTGCATATGTTGAAAAACGCACGTTAAAGCTTTCGTCAAAGCCGCTTATTGCCTTTAAAAGCCCCATACTAGCAAGCTGAAACAAATCGTCGTATTCCACTCCCTTGTTAAGGTAGCGGCGCACTATGCTCTTTATCAGATTTCCGTTTTCCAACAACAGCTTTTCTTTGGCTTCGCAGTCGCCCTGCTTTGCCTTTCTTATCAGGTCGTTCGTCTCTTCGACGTCAAGCATTCTCCACTTCCGCTTTAAAACTTTTTGACATATAAACGACCGTTCCCTCGCCCTGAATTGAATTAACCTTAAATTCATCCATAAACGTCTGCATTATGGTAAAACCCATACCTGAACGTTCTTCGGACGGCGCAGATGTAAAAAACGGTTGAACAGCTTTATTAATATCGGGTATTCCATATCCCGTATCGCTGATTTTTATATGTAATTGTTCGTCCTCAATTTCACATTCAATGGTTACTAGCCCAAGATTTCCTTTATATGCATGCACGGTACAGTTTGTAACCGCCTCGGAAACAGCGGTTTTTACGTCAGACAAGTCGGAAAGCGAAGGGTTTAATTCAAGACAGAATGCGGCAACGGCGTCGCGCGCGAACGCCTGATTACGGGGAAGTGAATAAAATTGAAGTTTTAAATAATTTTTTGTCATATATTGGTCCTTTATTCAGCTTTTGGTATAAGCGAGTATATTCCGCTCAAATTCAGAATTTTATCCGCGGCAAAATTCGGTTTCGCTATATAAAGCGGTATTGAAAGTTTTGCGGATTTTTTGTATCTGCCTATTAAAAAGCCTATGCCCGTAGAATCCATAAAATCCACATCGGAAAGATTGATTACTATTTTTTTTACGCCAAGGTTATCTTCAATTAATTTGTCGCATTTATTCCGCGCAGTTTGCGCTGAACATTCGTCCATTTCGCCCGACAGGTTTATGTAAAGTATCTGATTCTTTGAGTAACCCGTAACTACCATATTTTTCTCCGTGGTTTTTTTAAAATTGTAAAGCTTCCGTATTAGAAAAATTTGTAAAATAATGTCAAATTTTAAAAAGTTTTGCATATTTGTACCTGTTTCTATGCAAAAGAATCATTAAAAAATCAATTGTATTTTTAAACGTATTTTGATAAAAATTTATAAAAATTACTTTAAAAATCACTTGACAAAATTTTTGCATTATATTATTATATGAAAGCGTTGTGCAAAAGCACAGTTCCTTATTTTAAGGGCCTTTAGCTCAGTTGGTTAGAGCGGTCGGCTCATAACCGATTGGTCCGCGGTTCGAGTCCGTGAAGGCCCACCATCCTTTATTATTAAATAAGGAATATAATTTTTGGCCCGATAGCTCAGTTTGGTTAGAGCGCCAGCCTGTCACGCTGGAGGTCGACGGTTCGAGCCCGTTTCGGGTCGCCAATATTTTAAACGCCGAAAGGCGTAAACGCCTTGGTAGCTCAGTCGGTAGAGCGCCGGACTGAAAATCCGTATGTCGGCGGTTCGATTCCACCCCAAGGCACCACCCTATTCGGGCAACAATGCTGGTGTAGCTCAATTGGCAGAGCAGCTGATTTGTAATCAGCAGGTTGTGGGTTCGATTCCAATCACCAGCTCCAGCATTACCCCGCTTAGTCGGGGTATAAATTTAATATGGGCGGTTTGCAGAGTGGCCAAATGCATCAGACTGTAAATCTGACGTCTCCGACTTCGGTGGTTCGAATCCACCACCTCCCACCAATGTTGTTAAAGTTTGAACACCTAAAAACGGAATACATTTTCGTGAACGGTGTCGCGGGCTTTATCGCATACAACTAACGAAAAAGCACAAGGCAAACAGCCTTGTGCTTTTTCTATGCTCCACCCCAAAGAAAACACTCTATTATATACCTGTTTATTTATTCAAGCACTCCAACAGTACGGTTTTGTTTTGTCCTTATGCAACTCTTGCAAATTGTGATTTATTGTTGTATAATAATTTTTAAGCTATGAAAGCAGCCCAACATACTTATACGATATCTTTTTCAAGAGGAGAAATTTAATGGCATATTCATTTAAAAGCGTAACGATACGCACGGACAATTCCGAAGGCGGAATGACGAAAATCAACGAGCTTTGGGCGGACATTATGACGGGCAAAGTACCGCTTGATTTTATAAAAAACGGCATGCCGGTAAAAGGGCTTTCTCCTGTTTCAGTATATAGTGATTATGAGAGCAACGAACATGGCAAGTATAATCTGTCCGTAATGACTGTAACCGCCGAGTTCTTTGCTAAAATAGAAGAATCGGTTGCGCAAGGCAAGTATATCAAAATTGACGAATGCGGCGATACGATTACGGATTGCGCCAACAAAGCGTGGTCTAAGGTCTGGCAGCTTTCTGCAAGCGGCAAGTTGAACCGCGCGTTTACTGTCGATTATGAAAGCACCGTGCCCGTCGAGTACACAAAAGACGGCAAAGAACATTGCTACTTGTACATTGCCGTAACATAAATTTCGGTTTGGGTTTTACTAAACTATGACAAAATCCTGTTCGTTTTACGGTTGATATGGATTGAATTATAAACATTCGGCGCGCTACGGTACTTTTTATACCGAACGTTATAAGCTTGATTATCCAAAAAGTGTACCAAAATCTTTCATTTGTGAAGAGTTGACGTCTATGTTTAAGAAAGCGGCAGCATTATTCACAATTACAGTAAATACAACAGAGATTTGTATTTGATTTTAAAATTATTTTTTTGCCGCCCGACATGGCAACATTTGTTATCATTAATTAAAAAAACATTTCAATAAATTGATAACATTTGGAACAATTTCCAATTAAGCACACAACGCCGATACTGCAAACATAATATTTACTATAAGTTATAAGGAATTTTTTATGGAGAAAAAATTAAGTATTAAAAAAGAAAACTGCCCACAAAACCACAAGTGCCCAGCTGTAAACGTTTGCCCCGTAAACGCACTGACGCAAAAAGATTTTGAAGCGCCTGAAATTAATTACGAAAAATGTATAATTTGCGGCAAATGTTCAAATTTCTGTCCCAAAAAGGCATTAATTTTAACTAACCTGTAAACTAAAATAATTGAGGCAATTTATGAGTTCTTTTAAGGATTTAAGAATAGTAGACAACTTTTATCAGACGTCCGCCTTCTTCCCAATGCCCACCATACTTGTCGGAACCGTTTCGGAAAACGGAATGACAAATTTGGGCGCATACTCCCTTTGCTTCCCCTATTATATTGCAGGCAAAGATTATTATGCAATGATTCTGGAGTGCCGTAACAGCTCTAACACAGCACAGAATATTTTGCGTGGCAGTAAAATTTCTTTAAATTTTATAACCGACGATAAAAAATATTTCCGCGAGGCGGTGCGTTTGGGTTTCCCCGGCGACACAACTGCAGAAAAAATGAAAAACTGTATTTTTACTCTTGAAAAAGGCGAAGCTGACGGTGAACGTCCTAAAATTATAAAAGAAGCATATCAGGTTTTTGAGTGCACTTGGGACAGTTCATTAGAGGACGCGTTTAACGACAAAGCGGGAAACTTAGATGGTTATGAACCGCCATACCATAATTTTAACGGAATAACGAGCAAATTCGGCGCGCATTTTATCCTTAAGATAGACAAAATTTTGATGAAGGATAAATATTATAACGCGATAGTAAACGGCGTAAAGGCAAAAGATTTTCCGCCCGTGCCTGTTGATTACGGTTACCGCGACAGCACAAACTTCTGGTGCTCCCCCTTTAAAAAACCGTTCCCCGAAAAAATACAAGCAAAAGAGGGCGATATAAATTCGGTTAAATATGCGGCAAAGCGCATCGACCCAGAAGTTGGTTTCACCGATGAAGCCTGCGCACAGCTGACAAAAATCCCGCGCGTATTCTTAAAGGCCGCACTAACACAAATGGTTTCAATCGCAAAAGAAGAAGGTATTAACGTAATTGACGAATCCGCACTGCAAATAATAAACGATAAACGCCGCAAGGAAAAGAAAGGTTAAAACATAAAAAAATACCCGCTTGATAAGCGCACCATATTATAATCGACGCAAAAAAGCTCTCGGATGATTTATTCGAGAGCTTTTTTGCATTATTTAGAAAGATAAATTGAAATTTAAATAATGAGTAAACTGTTGGGCTGCAGATTGCCTTTATCAATACAGAAACCACCTTTATAAGTCCAGCGGACTAACTTCTTATATAACTCCCTAACCCGTCCGAATACCTTTAAAATGCCGGCTCATCATAAAAAGCAAAAATTTCCCGAATTGCTATATTACTGTTTATTGTAATTTCATTATTTCGGACCGGCAAAATTTATTTGTTTTCATATAAATATTTATAAATTGCAGAAACGGTTTTGGCGTCGCAAATCTCACCGCTTTCAATCATTTTTAAAACGTCGTTCATTTTAACGAAACTGACATTTAAAAACTCGCCCTCGTCAAGCTTTTGGCTATCAAGCCGACAATTTTTAGCAAGATAAATATGAATTACTTCGTCGGTATACCCCGGCGTGGGATATAATTTAAGAAACGGAACCATATCGTCTGCAACATAGCCCGTTTCTTCTCTTAATTCCCTTGCGGCCGTTTCTTGAGTGGCTTCGTCTTTTTCAAGCTTGCCTGCCGGGATTTCGTAAATTTCCTTTCCGTAAAGATATCTGAACTGTTTTACAAGGAGCACCTTACCGTCGTACACATACAAAACCGCCGCGCCGCCGTGGTGGCGAACGCACTCACGCGAGGAAACCGAACCGTCTGGAAGTTTTACTTCATCTACTTCGAGATTTAATATTTTTCCTTCGTAAATTCTTTTACCTGCTATCTTCTTTTCAAAAAAACTCATACAGAAATCAATTCTTTAAAATTTGCAATCGCCTGAACGAGCGAGGCGACGCCGTTTGACGCACACTTATGATACAAGACAAAATAATCATAACCGAAAGTTAAAGCCTCGATTAAATCGCCGTCTTCATTCTTTACCGCTTGCGCGAGCGCAGACAAAATCTTTATTCCGTCGTTCTTATCGTCAGCGGGTATCGCACTTTCGCGCACAAACGCTATTTCCTCCGATACTGCAAGCAAAATAGCCGAAACAAACTGTGATTTCTTTGCGTCGGAGCGCACTACGTGCGCATTGTTTTCAGGCGCGGGCGCGGAAAGTTCTTCAGCAAAAACCTGTGATACGGCTTCCTGAAGAGGCTTTATTATCGTATTGCAAAAAGCGCGGTGGCTTGCAAAATAACTGCCGTCTTCGGGAAAGTATTTACGCAAAAAGTCGTTAAAGCTTAGTGTTCCCTTATCAAATTCCACCAAAAGGCAAAATATGAAGGCAAGACGGTTGCCCAAAGTTTGGGGCAAAACTACATAACTGCGGGGATAAACTCCATCGTTAACACTTATTAAGCACTGTGGCTTCACTTCGGGATAATTAAAATTCTGCGTAACCGCCTCAAAGAGCCTGTAAAGCTCGGGACAGTTGACAATACATTTTAAAATATCCTTTATTTTTGTAGTTGCCATAATAAATTTGCATTTAAAGATTTCGTCACAACAATCCAAAAACGATAAAACTTGTTCTCTTATGTTCATTTTCCTTTTCCCGTAAATTTATTATTTTATTTATTATAACACAGCAATGCAAAAAATCAAAGATTTTTTGGCGCTGACACACCACTGTTTTTCTTATGAAAAGCGTATCAAATGTTGATTAAGGTGCTAAAAAACCTTGCAAGCAAGTATTTCGCTTGTATTATAACACAGTTTAAGCCAAATTTAAATTATTTTAAGACAAATATCTTGATTTTCAGGAAATAATTATGTATAATAATTTCACATTTTGCAATTTTTAGAAGATTTTATTTTATTATGTTGAACACGGGCGAAACCTCCACCAACAAATTAATAATTCTTTTCGTCTTCGATAAGATGGAGAGCGCCCTTTCGGAACGCACTATCGTTGACATGTGCTCCACCTCAAACAGCTGGATGGGGTACATGGACTGCGTAAACGTCATCCATAAGTTAAAGGACGACAATTTTATCTGCGTTGTAAACGAGGACGACGATACTCTTTACACTATTACTCCGGACGGCAGAGAAACGCTTGCGAACTTTTACATAAATATTCCCAAGAGCGTAAGAGAAGAGATTTCACAGTTCGTTAAAAAGAACAGCGCCAGGTACCGTAACCGTCAGGAATGCCGTTCCGACTACTTCCAGAATATGGACGGAACATTTACCGTTTCTTTAAAAATTCTGGCACCCGTTCAACCTATACTCGAACTTAAATTCGTTGTTCCCGACAAAAAAACTGCAAAAGCTATTTACAAAAAATGGGAAGAAAAAGCCGCGGACGTTTATGCGGTTATATACGAAAATCTTTGCGATTAAGGAGAAACACAATGTTTACTTACTTTACTTCTGGCACATGCTCCAGACAAATTCTTTTTGAAGTTGACGAAAACAACAAACTGCACGGAGTAAAATTTATAGGCGGATGCAGCGGAAATCTGCAGGGCGTTTCCAGACTTGTCGAAGGTAAAGATATCGACGAAGTTGCCGCGCTTCTTGCTGGCGTTAAGTGCCGCAATAACACCTCCTGCCCCGACCAGCTTTCAAAGGCTATTGCGGCTTATAAAAAATCGGTTGAAAACAAATAAATAAGTTAAAATTTAAAACGGGTCTCACGACCCGCTTTTTTAATTTAATTTGTAATTAATTACCAATCGGTCACACTCAAAGAATAACATGCCGCCGTCGCGCCAAAGTCCTTCCTTTGTTTCGACTGTTTATAAAACTTCTATCGTGCCCTAAAGACAATACTGTTGCAAAATCTTTTATCTGAAAAATAAAACAGGTTAGGTCTCCTTCAAAAAGCACTCACTTTATTGGACGATATGTTCGTTGAAAAATAAAACGTATTTATTACTTGCAAATATTTAGTTTATCGTCCATTAAACCGACAATCTTTTGTACGTTTTTCATAATTCTCTCCGTTTTAAACTATTTATGTGTGGTATAGTACTTTGCAAAGCTTACAAATCAATCAATAATTCATATAAATTATCCATATTTTTACCGTTAAGGTCCAAATAGAAACATCTGCCGTCATAACCGACGGCGGAATTATACCTGATTAAATTGAAACCGTAATACCCCTTATCAACATGCACAAGCAATTTTTCAAACGGCATTTCATTGTGCTCCAATCTTTTACCGAAGTCAAACTCCAGCCACAAATTTTTTTGCATTTCCTGTACGGTAAGATTATTTAAACTTACTCCGTAAGCCGGCATCTCAAGCGCCCCGTTTATTGTATTGTTCCAACATTCAAGTATAACTTCGTAATTGCCGTCCACCGATGAATATGAAGTTTTTTTACCTTCATTATATAAATTAATTTGTTCCGCCGAATCAAAAACTTCGGAAATTTCTTCCATAATTACCATATCCTTATTATTGTTGTTTTTGCGATAAATATTCATCGATTGCGTTTGCGGCAGTTTTACCGGCCCCCATTGCAAGAATCACTGTTGCCGCGCCGGTTACTGCGTCTCCGCCGGCATAAACGCTTTCTTTGGACGTTTTACCCGTAGTTTCCTCCACGATTATTCCGCCGTGACGGTTAACTTCAAGACCTTTGGTAGTATTTTTGATAAGCGGGTTAGGACTTGTACCTATCGCCATGATTACGCAGTCTACTGGAATAATGTATTCACTGCCCGCGATTTCCACAGGGCGGCGTCTGCCATTTTCATCCGGCTCGCCGAGTTCGCATTTAATAACTTTAACGCCGGTTACAAACCCGTTTTTTAAATCGCGCCTGTCGGCGGGGTTTTTATATCCAAGAATTTCAACCGGATTCCTTAAAATTTCAAATTTAATTCCTTCTTCCTGTGCATGCTCTACTTCTTCCTTTCTTGCGGGAAGTTCGTCCATCGAACGGCGGTAAATTATGTAAACATTTTCGGCGCCGAGTCTTAAAGCCGTGCGCGCGGCGTCCATTGCAACGTTGCCTCCGCCGACTACCGCTACGTTTTTAGCGCGCATAATAGGCGTTTGGGTATCGTCTTTATAAGCTTTCATAAGATTTGCACGCGTTAAAAACTCGTTCGCCGAATAAACGCCCTTTAAACCTTCGCCGGCTATACCCATGAACCGCGGAAGTCCGGCACCGCTACCGACAAATACGGCTTCAAATCCGTCGTTAAACAGTTCGTCTATAGTAATTGTCTTGCCTATAACAACGTTGGTTTCAATGCTTACACCGAGTTTTTTTAGAATGTCAACCTCTTTTTTAACTATTTCCTTTGGAAGACGAAATTCCGGTATGCCGTAAACAAGCACACCGCCCGCAAGATGCAGAGCCTCAAAAACAGTTACTTTATAGCCCTTTTTTGCCAAATCACCCGCACAAGTCAACCCAGAAGGGCCCGAACCTATAACGGCAACTTTGTGTCCGTTGCTCTCGGGAACGGTTATTTCTCCGTTGCCGTGTGCGTTATGCCAATCCGCTACAAAACGTTCAAGCCTGCCTATTCCAACCGGTTCAAACTTAA
Source organism: uncultured Christensenella sp. (assembly GCA_910586065.1). Lineage (GTDB taxonomy): Bacteria > Bacillota > Clostridia > Christensenellales > Borkfalkiaceae > Coproplasma. The sequence goes on from CAJUGI010000001.1 coordinate 698,617, forward strand.
TTCCAAGAGTACACTTGCTTTCGCACTGCGTTTCCTGCGGGCAAACTCTGCCGCAAACCGCAGGAAGAGACGAATTTTTTGAAATTACTTCGTAAGCGCCCTCAAAATCGCCGACCTTTACTTTCGTAATAAAATCCGGTATGGAAATATTTACAGGACACCCCTCCACGCAAGGGCGGTTTTTGCAGTTTAAGCACCTTTGCGCTTCAGCGACCGCTGTCTTTTCATCGTAACCGAGAGCAACTTCTTTAAAGTTCCTTGCGCGTACGTCAGCCTCCTGAACGGGCATTCCGTGCTTTTTAGGTTGAATCGCCATAATTAAACTTCCTTTTTAAAGAGATTGCAGCACGCTTCCCTCTCTTTCCTTTCAAATTCGGCATAAGCGTCGGAACGCGCCATAGCCTCGTCAAAATCCACTTCAAAGCCGTTAAAATCCGGACCGTCAACGCACGCAAATTTCGTCTTTCCGCCTACGGTTAATCGGCAACCGCCGCACATTCCGGTTCCGTCTATCATTATTGGGTTCATCGAAACTGTTGTCGGCACATTGTACGGCTTGGTAGTTGCAACGACGAATTTCATCATCACAAGAGGTCCTATTGCTATGACCTCGTCGTAATTTTCACCGCTTTCTATGTCTTCTTTCAACGGCGCGGTTACAACGCCCTTTCTGCCGTAACTTCCGTCGTCGGTCATTATTGTCAACTTATTTGAACAAGCTTTAAATTCTTCCTCTAAAATAAGTAAATCTTTATTTCTGAACCCTATTATAGAATGTACTTCCGCACCCTGCTCATGCAATTTTTGCGCTACGGGCAGAGCAATCGCACAGCCTACGCCGCCGCCGACAATGCACACTTTTTTAAGCCCTTCCGTTTTGGTTTCACAGCCCAACGGACCTACGAAATCGCAAATAAATGCGCCCTCATGCTTTGCATTAAGGCGCATAGTGCTAGCGCCGACTATTTGGAATATAATTTTCACCGTGCCGGCATTTCTGTCGTAACCGGCCACTGTGAGCGGTATTCTCTCGCCGTTTTCATCTACGCGAAGAATAATAAATTGTCCCGCCTGTGCTTTTTTAGCAACAAGCGGAGCATAAATATCCATCATTGTTACGGTGGAGTTCAGCTCGCGCTTCTTAATTATTTTATACAAAGTTAGTTCCTCCGTATTCAAGTAATTTGATTTTATCACTTTTATTATTTTATGTCAAACTCAAAGCCGCCGACGGACAAGCCGTCGGCGGTAAACTTTAATTAATTTTTATTATTCTCTTTATGTAAGTCATAGGGAACGGCGCGTTTTGTTCTTCGGTGAAAAGCACCTTGCGCACAACACCCTCCTGTTCGCGGTTGTGCCTGCCGAGAGGCGCCGTTACTCTGTCGCCCTCTCTCACTTCTTTATAAGGGCAAAGATACCAATATAAATAACCGACTACGTTCGGGTCGTTTATAAATTCAACCGCAACAAAACAAGTTCTTTCCATAAACCAATTATAGCAAATATAAATTACTTTGCAAACTAAAAAGCTTGGTTAAAACCCCAAGCTTTTTTCGTTTTTATTCGTAGTCTACAACGTTTATCCAGCCGTGCAAAAATTCCTTTTCGCTGTCGGGAGCTTTGCAAAGGCGCGACGCCGCAACTATGGGTATCCAACGCTGAACGTACTGGATTGCCGTGTCGCTCTTTTTGCAGTAAAGCTTTAAGTATTTATCGCCAAGCTCCTTTTTACCCGCAAGGTAAAAAAGAAGATAAGAGCGAGCCACGTCCGCCGAGGAGTTACCCTGCGTTGCGTGCGCCCAGTCGATAATATAAGGCGTACCGTCCTTAGTTATAATTACATTGGTGGGGTTAAAGTCGCCGTGGCAAAGATTAACGTGCTTGGGCATGGAATCAAGGCGGGTATGCAAATCGTAACGCGCGGTTGCATCAAGGTCCGCCGCGGAAATTTTAACCTGCATTTTGTCTTTAAGCTTATTGAGCATGGGAACTTTTTTCGAAAGCACCGTGCGTTGCAGGTCCACGAAAAGATTTAAATACTCGTCCTCTTTTGCGGGATTTTTGTCCATAAGCTCCTGCAAAGTGGTGCCTTCGATATAATCGAGAATAATCGCCCAATTGCCGTCAACAACCTGCACCGCCTGAAGCTTTGGAACGTTTAAGTCGGTTTCTTCTACTCTTGCGTGATTTAAAGCCTCGTTTAAAATGTTCGCTTTAGAAAAGCTTGTGTCGAAAACCTTTACGAGCTTGTCGCCGTCGCGGTATATCTTTTTGTCCGCCCTTTCAAAAACCAAATTTGTCCTGTTCATAATTTCCTCCTTATTTTCCGTAGTAAGCGTTTAAATACATCTGTTTGATTTCGCTCATTAAAGGATATCTGGGGTTAGCGCCCGTGCACTGGTCGTCAAACGCCTGTTCAACCATGTCGTCAAGCCTTTCGAGGAAATCTTTTTCGTCTATACCGTAATCCTTTATGGTCTTTTTGATACCAACCTTTTCTTTAAGTTTATCGATAGCTTTTATAAGATTTTCAACCTTTTCTTTGTCCGTCTTGCCGTTAATGCCTAATCCTTCGGCAACTTCGGCATATCTTGCAAGCGTGTGCGGATAAGCGTACTGGCTGAATGTACCCATCTTTGTAGGAACTTCCGCAGAGTTAAACCTTATTACTTCGTCAATCATAAGCGCGTTTGCGACGCCGTGCGGCAAATGATGGAAAGCGCCCAACTTGTGCGCCATTGAATGGCATACGCCGAGGAACGCATTAGCAAAAGCCATACCCGCCATTGTTGCAGCATTTGCCATTTTTTCACGTGCTTCAACGTTCGTCTGTCCGTTTTCATACGCTTCGGGCAGATATTTGAATATAACTTTGAGCGCTTGCAAAGCAAGCCCGTCAGTGTAATCGGTTGCCATTACCGAAGCATAAGCTTCAAGCGCGTGAGTGACCGCGTCTATACCGGAAGCCGCAGTCAGCCCTTTGGGCGCCGACATATGAAGGTCGGTATCGATTATTGCCATATTGGGGAGTAGTTCGTAGTCAGCAAGGGGATATTTAACGCCCGTCTTCTCATCGGTTATTACCGCAAAAGGCGTAACTTCGGAACCAGTGCCCGCAGAAGTGGGAATTGCGATAAAGTACGCCTTTTCGCCCATTTTCGGGAAGGTGTAAACGCGCTTTCTGATATCAACGAAGCGCATTGCCATATCAAGGAAATCAACTTCGGGATGCTCGTACATTACCCACATAATTTTTGCCGCGTCCATAGCAGAACCGCCGCCGAGCGCGATTATCGTGTCAGGTTCGAATGCTTTCATCTGCTTTGTGCCTTCTACTGCGCACGCAAGCGTGGGGTCGGGAGCCACGTCAAAGAATGTGCTGTGCGATATACCCAGTTCGTCAAGCTTGTCGGTTATACATTTAGTAAAGCCGTTTTTATAAAGGAATGCGTCAGTTACTATAAACGCTTTCTTTTTGCCCATAATCTGCTTTAATTCGTTTAACGCTACGGGCAGACAGCCTTTCTTTAAATATACTTTTTGAGGCGCCCTGAACCACAACATATTTTCTCTCCTTTCCGCCACGGTTTTTACGTTTAAAAGATGCTTAATTCCTACATTTTCAGAAACGGAGTTGCCGCCCCAGCTACCGCAACCTAAAGTGAGCGACGGCGCGAGTTTGAAGTTATATAAATCGCCGATACCGCCGTGCGACGACGGTGTGTTCACGAGGATTCGGCAAGTTTTCATTCTTTGCGAAAATTCCGCGATTTTGTCCTTTGAGATTTTTACGTTAACATAAATAGACGAAGTGTGTCCGTAACCGCCGTCCGCAACAAGGCGCTCTGCCTTTTGAAGCGCGTCTTCAAAGTTCTTTGCGCGGTACATTGCAAGAACCGGTGAAAGTTTTTCATGGGCGAACTCTTCGGAAAGCTCAACAGAATCGACTTCACCAATAAGAATTTTTGTGTTTTCCGGAACTTCCACGCCTGCAAGCTTTGCTATTTTATATGCGCTCTGTCCTACTATTTTTGCGTTAAGAGAACCGTTAATTATAATTGTTTTTCTTACTTTTTCAAGCTCGTCTTCCTTTAAGATGTGACAGCCGCGGTAAGCAAATTCCTTTTTAACTGCGTTGTAAACCTTATCAAGAACGATTACCGACTGTTCCGAAGCGCAAATCATACCGTTATCAAACGTTTTTGAATGAATTACAGAACTTACTGCAAGCAGCAAATCGGCAGTATCGTCTATAATGGCCGGAGTATTGCCGGCGCCTACGCCGATTGCAGGTTTACCGCTGGAATAAGCCGCTTTAACCATTCCTGGACCGCCCGTTGCAAGAATAAGGTCAACTTCCTTCATTAAAAGGTTTGTCATTTCGAGATTGGGAACATCTATCCAGCTGATTATGCCTTCGGGTGCACCCGCGGCAATTGCCGCCTCGTAAACGGTTTTAGCCGCGGCTATAGTTGAATTCTTTGCGCGTGGATGCGGGCTGATTATACAGCCGTTGCGCGTTTTTAAGCTAATGAGCGTTTTGAAAATTGCCGTAGAAGTAGGATTTGTGGTAGGAATGACGGCGCCGATTACGCCAATCGGTTCCGCCACCTTCGTTATTCCGTAAACCGGGTCTTCTTCAATTACTCCACAGGTTTTAACTTCTTTGTAAGCATTGTAAATATATTCGGCGGCATAGTGGTTTTTGATTACCTTATCTTCCACCACGCCCATACCGGTTTCTTCAACCGCAAATTTTGCAAGCGGGATTCTTGCTTTGTTTGCCGCAACAGCGCAGGCAAAAAAGATTTTATCAACCTGCTCCTGCGTATAGGTTGCGAATTTCTGCTGTGCGTTTCTCACCCTTGCAATTTCACTTTCGAGTTTTTCCACGCTGTCGCAAATGTTATAGTCCAACTTAAAATCCATTGTACTCTCCTTTTCCATACAATTTATATTATGTCCTTTTGTATAAAAGTTTAATTCGCTCTTTTTCTATCGATAAAATTATATCAAATTTATAATGAAACACGCAATAATACTGAAGAGTATTTTTAAAATCAGGATTTTTTGTTATTTTTTACAAATATTGGTTACAAAAATACATTTATGCGGTTTATTTTAAACGCTTATATTTTTTTGAAATTTTTAAATAAAACTTTTTCTTTCCCAAATTCGCAATTCGTTCAAAATCTCAGAAATACTTGATTATTTGGACTGGCAACCGATAAAAAACGCGGAAGGCGTTTTAACCGCGTAGCTTGCTATGATACGGTATACATCGTTTCTAATATTCCGCTTACGGAGCAATACACTAAAATGCAACAGTCCGAGCCTACGACGCGGGCGGCGAAACAGCGCATTACGGCGATATATTACTTTGATAAGCAAAGATGCACCCGTAAACAGGCATACGAGGGAATTAAAAAGCCCCTCTCTCTCGTTCCCGTTAACGACGACGGCGAAAGTCCGTTTTAGCGGCTCGCAGGGCGAGTTCCCTTGTGGGGGCAATAGAAAAAGCACAAGGCGTTTCAACCTTGTGCTTTTTCCTTACCTTTCGGAGATAAAACCCGCTATTCCGTTCACGAATAGATATTTAGAGTTCAATCTCTGCCGTTTCTGGTGCGGATGACAGGAGTTGAACCTGCATGGTTGCCCACAGGAACCTGAAACCTGCGCGTCTGCCAATTTCGCCACATCCGCAAAACATTATTTATTATAAATCAAAAACATTAGTATTGTCAAGTAATTTTTAAACATGAAAAGCAATGATTCAATTGGCACGAGTTAAAATTTTAATCCGTCAATATTCATATACTTGTTAAACATAAACCAAACAAAAAGTAACAAAAACCACCATACAATTTGTAATATAAAATTGCTTTTTTAAATGATATTATTAACCAGTGATAAAATTTGCAAACATAAGATTACCCGTAATTATCGCGTTTTCTTTAATATGCGGAATTGCGGCAGGGTACTTTTTCGAATATTATAAAATTAGCTTGATATGGCTTATTGCCGTAGCACCGCTTTCTGCAATTACATTCACTATTTTATCAATACTTTTTAAAAACTGGCGTCCCTTTGTTTTCACGATTTTGGCCTGTATCTTTTTTATTTTGGGCGCACTGGGATGCTATTTTAAACTTGTAAACTACTCATCTGCGGAAATAATAGATGGAAACACTTACCGAATCACCGGAACAGTATCCGAAAAAGGAATTTATTCTAACGGAGAATACATAATTTTAAACGGAACGGAAGCCAATAATATTAACTTGAAAGGTAAAATTATTGTTTATCTCAACAAAGAATACGGTGATTATTGCGACATTGGTTATAAAGTCACGCTTTTCGGTATAGTTAACACATACAACACTTACCCTTACGGGAAACTCAATTATTATGCGGAAGAAAACGTAAAATACCGCACTTACGCCTTGGGTGAAATAAAGAGCGAGTATGGATTTTCATTTTTCGGAACAATTCGCAACCGCATAAAAAACATACTTTTTGACAATCTTTCAAGCGACACAGCCGCAATATGCTATGCAATGCTTACGGGCAATTCACAAAATATTGACGACGACACCTTACAGAATTTTCGCTACGGTGGAATTGCGCATATATTTGCCGTATCCGGCTTACACGTTGGAATAATATTCGGCATATTGAGTTTTTTATGCAAAAAATTAAAATTCAATAAATATGTTTCGGCAACAATCTGCATTTTTGCGGTTTTTTTCTATTCTGCCGTTTGCGGATTTACCCTGTCTTCCGTTCGCGCGGCTACAATGTGCGCGGTATCGATTATATGTAAACTATTTTATCAGAAAAGCGACAGACTTAATACCCTGGCATTTGCCGCAACTGCAATTCTTTTAATAACTCCGCTGAGTTTGTTTTCAGCGGGATTTCAGCTTTCGTTTTGCGCAGTCGGCGGAATATTGGTAATTTCAAAAACTATTGAAAGACTGCTTAAAAAGATAAAAACCCCGCAAAAAATCGCTTCAGGCATTTCAGTTTCACTCGGCGCACAAGCCGGCACCCTTCCTATTATGCTTGCTAAATTCGGATATCTCAGCGGCGCCGGACTTTTACTTAATATAATTATAATTCCGATTTTATCAGTTTTATTTACAGTTTTATTTGCATCCACTTTCATATGTGCATTAATTGCGCCGTTGGCTAAGTTTCTTATTCCATGCGTTGCGCTTCCGCTTGAATTGATTATTTCATTTTTAGTAGGCGCAGGTTTTGAGAAAGCATTGATAAGCGGTTTTGGAGCAGGACTTTTTGTTCCTCTCTACTTTATTCTGTTAATATTTGCCGGGGATAAATTAAATATTAAATTTGTTAAAAGAATAATTGCCGTTTTATGCTCTATGATTATTTTAACAAGTTACGTTATCGTCAAAATTTTTTTACCGGTAAGCGGGTTTAACATAATCGTTTCGGCATATTACAGCGGCGGTGAAGTTCTCATCAAATCTGTGCAAGGCAACATACTTATTGTAACCGAAGACGTAAACGGCGCTCATCTAACCGGCACGTTAAGCAAATATTATGCGGGAAATATAAACGGAATAATAATCCTAGGCGGTGAAGACTGCCTGAAAACTTATGAAAATGTGAATTCCGTCAGCGACAACATTTATATATTTAAAGATTACATTAATTTGCAACCGTACGTCGGCATAAATACTAATTATGAACGCGAATTTACACTCAGCGGAATAGACTTTGAGTACGCAGACGGTCAAAGCATTTTTGCCGACCTTAACGGAACAAAGATTGCCGTTTGCTCAGGAGAAAATATTCCGTATACAGAATGTGATTTATTAATTTCCAAAACCGCAAATTACGACTGCATGAGTTTTTATACCGCCTATTTTAATTTGTCCGATTACAAATACAACGTTTACGATTTTGGAGACTTAACTTACTTCGCCGAAAATGGTTCGATAAAAATAACGGGGATTTATCCGCCTGTCACTTGCTTAAAATAGATAAAAGCGACCGCGCGTTTTATGCACGGTCGCTTTTATTTAAGACTCATTCTATTTACAATATTTTTTTTCGATTTCCGTTATTTTATCAACGCGCCTTTGGTGTCTGCCGCCTTCGAATTCCGTATTTAAAAACGTATTTACAATTTTAAGCGCGTATCCTACCCCGATAACTTTTTCACCGAGGGCAAGAACATTGGCATCATTATGAAGCCTTGTAAACTCAGCACAATAAGAATCGTGACAGTGCGCACAACGGACGCCTGGCACTTTATTTGCAACAATTGAAACGCCTATGCCGGTAGAGCACACAACAATACCTTTTTCACACTTACCGCTTGCTACGGCTTCAGCCGCAGGAAGAGCAAAATCGGGATAATCGCAACTGTCTGTTGAATTCGTTCCGAAGTCAACCACTTCATGACCTTGCGCTTTAAGTTCTTTAATAATTTCATATTTGAGATTGAGACCGCCGTGGTCGCATGCCAAAGCAATTTTCATTTGATTTCTTTACCATCCTTATATTGAGTTATGTAATTTTTAATAATAATATCGCAGGCGCGGGAAAGCGCGTCGCGCGTTATCCTGTAAGTGTCCGGAGTACAGCCGTAAGGGTCTGGGATATCGTAACCGCAAACGTCCTTTATACAAAACACGTTACCACATGCTTCTAACATCCTTTTTTGCATTTCAGTCATACAAATTACAATCGTACTCGTGTCAAGAAGTTTTTGCGTGAGTTGGCGGGGCTTGAAGTCTTCCACCTTTATTCCGATTTCTTCAAGCGCTTTTTTGCTGTTTTCGCTAATAGTACCGTTAACTTCGGCTTGAACGCCGCTGGAAATCACGTCCCACCAACGGATTTTATTTTTTTTGATTTTATTGCGCAAAAGGGCTTCCGCCATAGGACTGCGGCAGGTATTGCCAGTACACACAAACATCACCTTCTTACGTTTCTTCTTAATTTTTTCACCGCTCATAAATTACTTCCACACGCTTTTTTTAGTCTGTTCATTACGCCCGCCATAACACCGTCCTGCTTTTCAGGTGCGATGGCAATTATTAATTCCGCAACTTTTTCCCCTTCACGGAGCTTTGAATACAGATTTGCCGCAATTTCATTTTCCGTAAAACCGAGATTTAAAATATGGTCAACCCCGATTTCTTTTGCGGTTTTACCGTCGCACATAATGTATACATTCACACCCTTACCATGCTCGGCGTTATATTCGTTAATCGCCAACTGTCTTTCATTATAAGCGTACAAACCAGTGCGGCAGGCAGGAGAATAATGTTTATATTTCATGCCCGGAGAACGCGCCGCAACACCTTCTTTATACGCGTATTCCGTACAAAAACCCGCAACTTTTTCAATCATTTCACGCGTAACGAGGCCGCTACGCAAAACCACCGGAATTTCTCCCGTACAATCAAGAACAGTGCTTTCTATTCCGCCCGAACACTTACCCCCGTCTAAAATCAACTCTATTTTGCCATTCAAATCATTAAAAACATGTTCCGCGGAAGTAGGACTGACATGCTTTGACACGTTTGCGGACGGCGCGGCAATAGGTAAATCAAGATATTTTAAAAACGTTTGCGCGCCATTATGAGACGGTATTCTGACGGCAAGCGTATCAAGTCCGCAAGATACTGCGGAACTAACCTTACCCTTACTTTTATAGACCATAGTCAAGGGACCGGGCAAAAATGCTTTTGCAAGTCTTACAGCGTAATCAGGCACATAATCAACAAGCGTATTTAAGTCGTAATCCTTGTGAACGTGAACAATCAGAGGATTGTCGTTGGGTCTGCCCTTGATTTTGAAAATATTTTCAACCGCAGACGTATTAAACGCGTTTGCGCCAAGTCCGTAGACCGTTTCCGTAGGAAAAGCCACCGCTCCTGCATCTTCTATTATTTCTTTAGAAAGTTTTAAAGAATTTTTGTCAATTTCAAGAATTTTTGTGTTCATAACTTAAAACGGAGGGTCCTCGTCGTCGGCAGGTGCCGACTCTTCGGTCAAAGGAGGCATATCCGGTTCGTCACCCGCAACTTCACGACGATGTTTATCCCCCTCGACTCTTGCTTCAAGCTCCTCGTTTCTTTCGGGATTAACAAACTTGGTAAGTTCGCCTTTAAACCGCAACTCAATTCTTTCAAGTCCGCCGTTCCTGTTCTTTGCAATATTCAAGAAAGCCTGTCCCTTAACGATTTTGTTATTCTTTATATCCTCGGCGGTAGCTACAGCCTCGGGACGGTTAATGAACATAACGATATCTGCGTCCTGCTCTATCGCACCCGATTCGCGAAGGTCTGAAAGTTGGGGCTCGCCGGACTGAATTCGGCGAAGCTGTGAGAGCGCGATTACAGGAACGTCAAGCTCCTTAGCCATTATTTTTAAATCCCTGGTAATCGAAGCCACTTCCTGTACACGGTTTTCGTCACCGTATTTTTTACCGCTGGACATAAGCTGAATATAGTCTATCATTATCAGGTCGAGCCTGCCGCCGTTTCTTGCCTTAATCCTGCGGCATTTGGAAAGTATCTCGGCGGGGGTAACCCGCGAAGAATCGTCAATGTTTATGCGGCATTTTCTTAAGCGCTCGCTTGCCTTTGCAATTTTTTTCCAATCGGTATTTTCAAGCTTACCAGAAAGCGCCTTTGCCATACTTACGTTTGCAGTACTGCACAAAAGTCTTTGAATAATTTGCACTTCAGGCATTTCCAATGAAAATACGGCGCACACTTTTCCATCCTCCACTGCGGCGTGCTCCACAATATTCATTGCAAGCGAAGTTTTACCCATACCGGGGCGGGCGGCAAGTACTATAAGGTCCGATTTCTGCAAGCCGTTCGTAAGTCTGTCAAGCCTGATGAATCCTGTTGCAACGCCGCGGAAAGCGTCCTTATTTTCAGAAATTTTATGGAATTTTTCCAGAACATTATCTATGCCTTCACTCTCTCTTATGTCTTTCACTGTGGAAGAATCATTTACCTGTGAAACCGCATAAACTTTTTCTTCGGCAAATTGAACGCTTTTAATATGGTCGTCGCTTGACTTGGCAAATTCAACAATGTCGCGCGCGGCTCTTATCAGTTTTCTGTTTACACTGTCGCGTTTTACGATATCGAGATAATATTTATAGTTTGCAGCCGAAGGCGTAACCTGCGCAAGTTCGGTTAAATATGAAATACCTCCGGATTTTTCCAGGTCTCCGTTTCCGTCAAGTCTGTCGGCAAGAGTAATTATATCAAGCGGTTTGCGCTCGGAAAAATTCATCTTTATAGCGGAAATAATATACTGGTGCGATTCCTGATAAAAATCGTCCTTATTAAGTCCGTCCAGAACTTCGGCAAGTATTTCGTTATCAATAAGCATGCACCCTAAAAGAGCCTGTTCCGCCTCTAAATTGTTGGGCATAACATTAGTTTTGTCTGACATAGTACTATATAAACCCGTTAAATCTCCATTAAATTTTCAAATTCCGTCAATGTTTCTTCAAATTCACGCATCGCGACTTCAAACGGTTTAGTTGTTGAAAGGTCAACGCCTGCAAGTTTTAAAAGCGAAACAGGGTCTGTTGACGCACCACCCGAAAGGAATTTAAAGTAGTCCTTTACCGCATTTTCACCCTCGGTTAAAATACGCTTTGCAATATTGATTGCGGCAGTTATGCCCGTCGCGTATTTATAGACGTAAAACGCGCGGTAAAAATGCGATATCCTTGCCCACTCGCATGCAATATGGCAATCGTGCACGATTTCAAGTCCGTAATATTTTTTACCGATATCCGCATACAGATTACACAAAAGTTCCTTTGTTAAAGGCTCTCCCTTTTCCGCAAGCGAGTGCGCCTCATATTCAAATTCGGCAAACATAGTCTGACGGTGGAGCGTCGCGCGAATCGAATCGAGGTAGTAATTCAAAAGATACTTTCTCATATCCTTATCTTTGGCCTCGGCAAGCATAAATTTCAAAAGCAGAACTTCGTTTACCGTACTTGCAACTTCGGCAACGAATATCTTGTACTGGCTCTTAGCGTACGGCTGATGTTTTTGCGAAAAATACGTGTGCAGAGAATGACCCATTTCGTGTGCGATTGTAAAAATTTCATTAATCGTCGGCTGATAGTTCAACAGCACAAAAGGATGTGTTCCAACGCACCCCGTGCTGTATGCGCCGTTTCGCTTACCTTCCGTTTCCTCCACGTCAATCCAGCGCTCGTCATGACCTCTTTGCAATAACTTCTGATACTCGCCGCCAAGTGCGGCAAGACCTTTGACAACATATGCATACGCCTCGTCATAACCGAGCTTAAGCTCCGCTCCATTTACAAGCGGAGCATACATATCGTAAAAATACTGTTTATCAAGCTTTAAAAGTTTTTTTCTGTCAGCAATATAGCGGTGCATTGCGGGGAGATTTTCGTTTACCGATTTTAATAAATTATCGTAAACCTTTTTATCCACGTCCTCTGTAAACAGAGCGTGCTCAAGACAAGAACCGTATTTATATGCTTTACTTAAAAAGACATCCTTTTTAACGTTTCCGCCGTAAACGGAAGTAATTGTATTAATTAAGCCTTCGTAAGCGGCGTAATACTTTTCGTAAGCTTCCCTTCTCTTTTCGCGGTTCTTGGAGCGAAGGATAATTCCGTAAAGTCCGTGCGTGAGCTTAACCGTTTTACCTTCCCATTCTATTTCGGGCAAAGGCAGGTCAAGATTATCGATAAAACCGAATATATCGTTAAAATTTTCAAAAATTTCACCGGCCATACCGATTAGTCTTTCTTCACCTTCAGACAAAACGTGCGGTTTGCCGTCTAATACACGCTTCAACATATAATCGAAATCGGCAAAACGTTTGTCCAGAATCAATGATTTCAAATATTTTTCGTCGCATGCGGCAAGTTCGGGACTAACAAATGCGGTTTCAGTTGCATATTTAGAATACAATGCGGCGATTTTTGCGTAATATGCGGCATATTTTGTATTTGCCGCATCCTCGTCGCGGCGCATATGAGCATATACGCCTAATCTGTCCGCAAGCTTTGACAATTCTTCGTCTTTTCTCAGATATTTTAAAAGCGTATCCGCATTGGAAAGTTTGCCGGCGTATTCCGAAAAATCAAGCGATTTTTCAGCCGCGGCAAAGTCTTTCTCCCACAACTCGTCGGTTGCATATATATCTTCTATTTTCCATTTATATTGTTCTTTAACTTCCTGTCTTTTCATTTATTACCTCTAATTTTTATTCGAATGAATCGGCGCGGGAATTAATCCGCCGCGCAGAATGAAATTTTCTGCGCTTTCACCGTGAACGGACATTATCGGCGCCCTGCCAAGAAGTCCGCCGAAATTAACTTCATCGCCCTCTTTTTTACCAGGCGCAGGGATGATTCGCACTGCCGTGGTTTTATTATTTATCATTCCAATCGCCGCTTCATCGGCAATTATTGCACTTATCGTTGAAGCCGAAACATCTCCGGGAACGGCTATCATATCAAGGCCGACCGAACAGACTGCCGTCATTGCCTCCAACTTATCTATACACAGAGTGCCGCGTTCGGCGGCTTCTATCATACCTATGTCCTCTGAAACGGGAATAAACGCACCCGAGAGTCCGCCGACACGCGAGCTAGCCATTACTCCGCCTTTTTTAACCGCATCGTTTAACATTGCAAGGCACGCCGTTGTCCCGTGGGTGCCCACACATTCAAGCCCCATTTCTTCAAGTATTGCGGCAACCGAATCCCCTCTTGCCGGAGTCGGCGCAAGCGATAAATCAACTATACCAAACTCGGCGCCCAGCCGTTTTGCGGCTTCTTTTGCAATTAATTGACCTGCACGCGTTATTTTAAACGCAGTACGTTTTATAATTTCGGCAACCTCGGTTAAATCCGCTCTTCTTACAGTTTCAAGTGCATGTTGAACTACTCCCGGACCCGAAACCCCGACGTTAATTACCGTTTCTCCTTCTCCAACGCCATGGAATGCACCCGCCATAAACGGGTTGTCCTCAACCGCGTTACAAAACACCACGAGTTTAGCACATCCAAACCCGTCTTTTTGTGCGGTTTTCTGCGCGGTTTGCTTTATTATTTCCCCCATAAGCTTTACGGCATCCATATTAATGCCGGATTTTGACGAACCGACGTTAACCGACGAACAAAGCCGTTCGGTATCTGCAAGTACTTCCGGAATAGTGCAAATAAACTTTTTTTCGTAATCTGCCATTCCCTTATGTACAAGCGCGGAATAGCCGCCGAGAAAATCCACGCCGACAGTCTTTGCTGCATTATCCAAAGCTTTGCCTATCATAAATGATTTTTCAGCGAAAGGCGCGCATATAAGACTTGCGGGGGTAATGGAAACGCGCTTATTTACTATCGGAATTCCATACTCGCGCGACAGGTCGCCAGTTACTTTTACTATATTTTCCGCGCGTTTACAAATTGTATCGTAAACCTTGTCAGCCGTCTTCTGAGCGGTTCCCGAAATGCATGACATCAGCGAAATCCCCATCGTTACGGTGCGGATATCGAGATGCTCGCGCTCTATCATATTTACAGTTTCCAGAACGTCGTTTGTACTGAACATATTTCTCCGTTAAACGCTGTGCATTGCGTTAAAAATTTCTTCATGCTGCACGTGTATGGACATACCTATTTTTTTGCCCATTTCTTCGCATTGAACGGCAAGAGTTCCAAGTTCAACTTCCGCACAGGATAAGTCAATAAGCATAATCATTGCAAAATAATCTTCCAGAATCGTTTGACTGATATCCAGAATATTTACATTTCTTTCGGCAAGATACGCCGAAACCTTTGCGATTATACCCTTTTTATCCTTACCAACGACTGTAACAACAGCTCTCATAATCCCTCCGCAAACCGTATGAATTTATGCTTTTACCGCGCAATGTAAAATTAAAAAACGTATGCCACGCAGTAGAAACGCTCTTAAACTTCAAAGACCACGACGGCACTACGCCGACGAGAAATTTTTTGTGATAATCTCCGTTTACGCCGTTGGCAGAATCTCTGCTGTCGCTACTGTCGTTGCGGTTATCTCCAAGCAAAAAATAGCTGTTTTCGGCAATCAGATGCTCGCCGCCTCCGGTCGGATAATTATAATACAGAGCGTTTACGTTTACTCCCTCCAGATTGCAAAGAGGCGAAACATAACTCTCTTCTACCTGCTTAAACTCTTCTTCGCCACTCTTTTTGAGAAAGAGTTTGCCCTGAACAATCTTTACGCTGTCACCGCCGAAAGCCACGACGCGTTTAATTATATTTGTCTTTTTGTTCTCATCAAACACAACGACAATATCACCGTACGTCGGCACGGTATTTTCATTGATATAAATATAATCTCCGCCGGCTTCATCTATAGACGAAGCGCCGTTCAATGTGGGATACATCGAGCTGTGCACCACGTAAAGCCCCGTATACATTGAATTGAAAATTATTTCTCCAACCAAAAGAAGCGCAATAATTGCAAGTATTACGTTTAATACAATTCCGCCGACGGTGCGTCTGCGCTTCCCGTAGAGGCATTCTCCTGTGCTTGAAAATTTTTTGGAGGGCGGCTCTTTTTCAGTTACATAAAACTGTTCGTCCGCACGTCCGTTATCAGAAAAATCCATTATAAAGATTCCCTTTTTTATTTAAAGCCACATCACGTTATTTATTGCAAACTTTTTCTTACAGTTTACCGTAAGTTTCATATTCGGCGTAAACGCCGCAAGCGGCATTCCGTTTTCGGATTTAAGATTTTTACATTCAAGAATAAGTTTTTGCCATACTCCGCCGGTTATATTTGCCGTATAAACATAATTCTCCTGCACGGATAATTCTTTAACGGTAATTACAAACTCGGCGTTTTCATCACAGAAAACGTCCAGCGACAACATGCTTCCCGCAACCGGCGCATATTTCGGCGTATTCATCCTGTAAGTTGTAAGTCCGCCTTCGCAATAGATTCCCTTAATATTCTTTGCCTTGGTTACAAGTACGGGCAATGACGACGAGTCGGGAAAGAATATGCCGCCTATACCGTGTTCCTGTGGCGCGGCAATGCAAAAACCGTCTGTACCGTTTGCATTTGTATAAATGACGCGGCACTTTGTCTGCATATTCCTGAATTTGCCGCTTATCTTTTTTACCGTCATTTTAGACCATATTGTAAATCCGTTGGAGTAGGTTACATGGCATAAAACAAATACCGTTGAAGTCTTTTCATAAATATTCAACCCGAAAACCTGTTCGTGCGATGAAACTTTTTCAAGAAAAGGACATTTTACCCATTCTCTCAGAGAGGATACAATATTGTCCTCGGCAAGATACACATTGCAGGTTTCAATTATGCCCTTGTCATCAAAATTGACGCGTGCAACAAGATTAGCTTTTTTATCAACTTCAACCGTTACTTCTGCGGGCTTAGGAATAAACACCTGACGCTTTTTAAGGTATTTGTCAAGGAACATAAACATATCGTTAACGCTCTTTTCACCGATACCCGAATTACAACGGACAGAATATGAAATAGCGCTTTGTTCCAGATATTCCGGATTAATTCTTGAAAACGTATCGTACGCCCTGTCGTAATCGAAACGCGCGTCGTTAGTTGAGCAAAGCATCAATACCGGACACTTTACATAGGGCGCGTACGCTTGCGAGTCTATACCTGCAATAAAGCGATATCTTTCACTGTCCATCTGGGGTTCTTCCGAAAGATACTTACTAACGCCCGAATAAGCCTTCCAACCCGCCGCACAAACGGGAATTATACATGAAACATTGACCGCCACGCCGACCTTCCAAGCAATTTCGCCGCCGTCACGGAATCCCGCCACCGCAATGCCGGTACCGCCCGTACGTTCTCTTACGTATTTGCAAGCGTAAATTCCAACGGCTACCCATTCGTACCAACTTGTTATATCAGCACTTTCGTCAACATAGTCCTTATATCTGCCGCACATACACGTATTGGCATAACCTATACACTCGGGGTATTCGGTAAAGAACGAACATCCTTTCCATTTTCCGCGGTAATCAACCATAAGCGCAGAGTAACCGCGGCTTACGAAGAGCTTTAAAACGCTTTCATCGATTGTATCGACGCTGTCTGAAAAAACTATTACCGTTTCAAGCGACGGCGAAACCGAATCGTAAGCAAACGCGGCGGCGATTTTTACTCTGCCATCGTCGGTATTGCGCCCCATAAACGTAACGCGCTCCATAACAACGCCGTCCGTTTCGGATGCGGAAATTATTTCGGCTTCGGTTTCAAGCGAAGCATCGAATTGTCCCCATAAAGATAACGGTGTTAAAATATTTGCCAAAGTAAACTCCTCATCAACTGAACTGCACGGTCGAACCGTGGCTTTCAGTCGCTTTTATAACGGTTATTTTGCTGTCTATTCTATGTTTTAATTCCTCAACGTGGCTTATTACTCCTATTGTAAAGCTTGAACTCTTAAGTTTTTCGAGAGCATTCATCACTGTATCCACAAGCGTGGAATCAAGAGTTCCGAACCCTTCGTCAAGGAAGAAAAATTCTATGGATTTTAAAGATTTTGCGCAAATCGTCTGCGAGAGCGCCAATGCCAGCGAGAGCGAAACCAAAAAAGTTTCTCCGCCCGAAAGAGTGTTTACGCCGCGCAGATTTCCGCAGTCGAAATTATCACCCACAAAAAAATTATTGTCTTTATAGGAAAGAAAATATCTGCCGTCGGTAAGTTTCAATAACGTTTGCGAAGCAAGCGAGGAAATGTCGCACAGGTATTCGTTTGCGATAAATTCCATAAACTTGTTACCTTTGGTAACTTCTTTTAACGCAAGAACAAGATTTCTTTCCTTTTCAATACGTTGTAAATCTTTTAAAACTTCAACCTTTTCATTAAGTTTTTTTTCAAGCAATCTGCAACTTTCATCAAGCACCGCATTATTGCCCGTAAGTGTTTTTACATCGCCTTCAAGTGCTTGACGCTCACTTAAGAAAGCGGCGTAAATCTCGTCAGAATAACCGGATTTTGAATATTGTTTTAAAGAATTATACTTTTCGGTAAGGGCAGAACGCTGTCTTTCATACTCTTCCAGAATTTTTTCCGCCGCACCGTACGCAGAATATTTTTCCGCAAGTGCACGGCATTCTTCAAAAACACCGAATCCGCCGTCCTCAACAGCTTTTTCAAGTTTATGCTTTAATGCCCCGAACTCTCTTTCTGCGGAAGACTTTAGTGTTTTTTGTCTTTCTATCAAAACGTTGAGTTTATTTAAATTGCTCTTTCCGCTTTCCAACCTTTCGGCAAACCGTTTCTTCTGCTCTTCAAGTTTTTTAAGTTCGTTTTCATTTTTTAACGCCGCAGCAGTAAAATCGATTTCGATATCGCCTAACACCTGCTTGAGTTCAGAGTCCAGCTCGTCAGCACGCTTTCTAAGTTCTGCGCCGTCCCTTTGCAGAGTTTCGAGTTCCTTTTCCCCAACCTGAACCGCCGCAATCAACTTTTGCAATTCAAGCCTGCAACCGGACAGATAATTCTGAAGTTTTTCTCTTTCCGCGTCCGCAACCTGAATTTCCCGCAAACGCTTTTTAACGTCGTATGTTTTAAAGTCCTTAACGTTTAAAAGTCTCTCTTTATATTCTTCCGTCTTTTTCGCCACTTCATCTCTTATATATTTATACAGCGGAGAATCTTCTTCGTAAATCTTTATCGTGCTTCCTAAATCGGTAAAATAACTTAAATTCTTTGCATACTCATCTCTTAATACGGCGCCTTTGAACTGAATGCTAACAAGCTGTTCCACATTACCTGCCGCGGCGTTTTTAAGATTTACTTCGGCGTTTTTTACTTCTTTTTCGGCTTTGTCAGCCTCGACATAAAGCGTTTTTACTTGCTTTTCTCTGTCGCGGTATTCCGAACGTTTCTTTTCAAGTTCCGCTTTTACCGCCCTGAGTTTTTCCGGCTTGCCTTTCAAAGTTTTATAGCTTGCTTCAAACTTTAAACATTGAGCTATCTTTCCGTCGAAATCTGTTTCGGCAAACTTCTTTTCGTCCGCCGCAAGTTCTTCCGTTACTGCTTTGATTGTTTTTGAAATATTTGAAATTTCCTCTTCCGCTCTTGCTATTTCGCTTTGCTTTATTTGCGTCTCTTCATATATTTTAACCGCTTCCCTGCAAGAAGGAAGGCACTTTAAATCCTTCTTTAAATTGTCCATACTTTCGGCGACTTCATTAAGTTTTTTAAGACTTTCTTCAGTTCCTTTAAGTTCCGCACACTTTTCATGCAAAATTTTAAATTCTTCGCACTTTTTTGCTATTTCCGCAACTTTTTTATTAAGCTCCGAAAGTTTTTCAGCGGATTCCAGAAGATTTCGGCGGGTTTCGGCAAGCGCTTCATCGGTAACTTCTGTATATCCTGAAAGTCTGCCCAAAGCGTTTTGGTATTCCGCTTCCGCCGAAGACTGGCGGACGGAGATTTTCTCTTTTAATCTGTCGCCGTATTTATATAATGAAAATAATCTTTCAATCAACGCAAGTCTGCCCGAAGGGGTAGACTTTACAAACTGTGAAAACTCGCCTTGCGGCAAAGCTATACACTTGCGGAAATCTTCGTCCTCAACACCGAGAATTTCCACTATTTTCTTTTCTACCTCGGTGGCCTTTTCGGCAATGCATTTGTCGTCTTCGTATAAAAAAGCCTTGTGCGTACCGTTTTTGTCGCGCTTTAAAGTTCTCTCTACGGTATAAGTTTTGCGTTTCCCTTCATTCAAGATATTAAAAACGAATTTTACGGTTGCGACGTTGGAACGGAAATTTATGATATCTGTTTTTTCCTTGCTCCTTTCAACGTTACCGTACAGAGCAAAATTTATGCAGTCCAGAATAGTACTCTTTCCGCTACCGGTATCCCCAAAAATACCGAAAATACCGTTTTTCGTCAAACTTTCGAAGTCTATTATTGTATGCTCTGAAAAACTGTTTATGCCTTGAAATTCAAGTCTTACGGGTTTCATTCTTCCTCCGTAAGCGAAAGAAACAAAGATAAAAGGTCCTTGGGAACCTCTCTTTCGTAACGCAATTTATAATAATCCGAAAATATTTGAGACGATGATTTATTTTTGTTGGATACAACGGTATTTGCCGCAACGTCTCCTTTTACGTCTGCTTTTAATGAAACAAGATTTTCAAAAGCGTGGAGCTCTGCGCTTTCCGAAGGCAACATAGGTCCGCCGAGATTTAAAGTTAACTCTACGAAATAATCTTTATTAGACTCAAGCAATTTAATTCCGTTTTCAACACCGTTAGCCTGCAACCGCACAAGTTTGCGTGGGCTTTCAATTTCAATTTGTCTGAAATTCTGTACTCCGCCCTCATTTAAATCAAACACGTTGACCGACTTTTTCGCACCGCTTTCATCAAAAGTAAATTGCATTGGCGCACCGCAATAGCAGGCGTTTTTACCAAGCCGTTGACGCTTATGAAGATGTCCGAGAGCTATATAATCGCAATCAGGAAGCAAATCAAGCGGTACCACGCGCGTGCCGCCCAAATCAATTTCCCTTTCACTATCGGAGACTGAGCCGCCGGCAACAAATATATGCGACAGCAATACCGAAGGAAGTTTTTCGGTTTTGCCTTCTTCGCCGGTTGCTATCCAACGCGACATCTTTTCTTCGAAACTCTCGTCGGTTTTACCCTCTTTAAACCTTGCCTCGTTGGGATAAGGCAACGTATTTATATAAACTCTTTCACCGCGTGCGTTTGCGAATATTACCCAACCAAAACCCGACTTTTCGGGATAGACGCCGTTCTTTTTTTTGCATTTTATACATTTTGCATTATTGCCGACGATATAAACGTTTAATTCTTCGGCAAGAGACGCCGCGGCGGTTAAGCGGATGTAATCGTCGTGGTTGCCGGAAACTACAAGCACGGCGCTGAAATTTGAAAGTTCCTTTACCCCGCTGTAAAAAATTTCTTCCGCTTCGGCAGAAGGCGTATAGGTATCGAAAACGTCGCCCGCAATCAAAACGAGTTCTACCCCCTCGCTTTTGCAAATTGCGGCAAGCTCTGAAAAGACCGCGCGGTATTCCGCGTAGCGCTCCCTGCCCATAAGTTTTTTACCGACGTGCAAGTCGGACGTGTGCAGAATTTTCATAGCCCACTCAAAAATTTACGACAAATTACGTTGATTTTTTCGGCGGCAGCCTTTATAATAAAACGTAATCTACCAAACTTATACTTCCGCCATTTTAAGTCTTTTTATTATAGTCCTTTTTGTCGGATATTGCAAGCAAATTCAGGAGTTTTAAAAAATGCCCTTTATTACGGTTTCGGACGAGGTGGCTAAAAAATCGTTCACCCAGGTCGAGAACAAGTTCATAACTAAATATCTTCCCGTTCTGGAACCGCTTTCGGTAAAGGTTTATTTATATTCCCTTTACATTTATCAGTGCGGAAACGTTCATTACACGATAGACGATATGGCGCAGACCTTAGGCTTAACTTCGGATGACGTTAAAAATTATTTTGAGTATCTTGAGGAGCTGGAACTCGTATCCGTCACATCGTTATCGCCGTTTGAAATAAAAATTCTCGATGCGGAAAACGTTTACGGAACTCCTAAAAAGTTTAAACCCGAAAAGTATTCCGATTTCACCAAAAGTGTCCAGAATATTATAAAAGGCAGAATGATTTCAACAAACGAATTCAGGGAATATTTTTGTCTTTTGGAAGATTACGGTTTTGAGCAGAACGCGCTATTAATGATTATTAACTACTGCGTAAACCTTAAAGGCGACGATATAAAAGCGGCATACATTAAAAAAGTGGCAAAAAGTTTTGCCGACGAGGGCGTTACAACAGCCAAAAAAGTTGACCAGAAGCTTGCGGCATACACCTCCTCCACCCCTGCGCTGATAAGGCTTTTCACTGCGGCAGGAATAAAAAAACAGCCCGATATCGACGACGACCGACTTTACAAAAAATGGACGGGCGAGCTTGGTTTTGACGAGAACGCGGTTATTGCCGTTGCTAAGCAATTTAAAGCAAAGAATTGCGAAAAACTTGACAATGCGCTTTTGGAGCTTTATAAAAACCGTAAGTTTGACGTTAAAGAAATTGAAGACTACTGCAAAAATAAAAATTCAGTGTATTCTCTTACTATTGAAATTGCAAAAAGTCTGGGCGTTTATATGCAGGACAGCACGCCTTACGTTGAAAATTACGTTAATGTTTGGTGCAATTACGGATATTCGTTTGAAAGCATTAAAACACTTGCAAATTATTGTTTCAGACACGGCAAAAACAGCTTTGAGGATATGGACGGGTTACTGCAAAAGATGTATGATGAGGGAACCGTTGACGAATACAGTGTTACGGCTTATATAGAAAAGCAGTCCGCCGACGACAGACTTTTGAAAGAACTTTTAACGGCTTGCGGACTGACCAGAAAAGTAATCGACTGGGACAGAGAGAGTTTAAAACGCTGGCGTGGTTGGAATTTCGACGACAAGATGCTTTCCGAGGCTGCCAAAATATCGGCGGGGAAATCAAATCCCCTTGCATATATGAACGGAATTCTTTCAAGTTGGAAAAATGAAGGCGTTTACAGTCCGGATAAAATTACAAGCAAAGCATCGCCTGCTTCACCCGATAGAACTGCTACAAAGGCAGAAATTGAAAGACACTATTACGATTTACGGCACGCAGCTGAAGCAAAAGCAGAAAAGGCGCTGAATACTGCGACTGCCGACGAAATTTACGGAAATATCAGAAAACAGTTAAACGAACTTTCTATTCAAATTGCGTTTGCCGAAGTTGAAGGCGGAAATAAGTCCGTTGAGCTTGAAAAGCAAATTTACGAACTTGATTTAAAGGCGGACGAACGACTGAAGGAGCTGTGCATAGACAAGGCAGATTTTACGCCGAACTATTCTTGCAAAAAGTGCAACGATACCGGTTATTTGCCTGACGGCACAACCTGTGACTGTCTTAAAAAATTTATTTCAACCTTAAAAATTTAAAATGTGAATAAAAAGAATATTACAATCAAAAAACTCTCGTGGCAATAATCTTGCCGCGAGAGTTTTGTCTTTGTAGAACGAAAAGGCTATCGCCTATTTTCACCCCGCCGACCAACCATATCGAAATTATAGCAAAAATAAAAGCCCAAGTCAAATAAATGACTTGAGCGATTACTCGATTTTTTCTTCTATTTGTAGTCCGCCTTTTAAGGTTATAATGAGTGTATTATTACCCATTACTTTGATATACTCCACCAGTCTCCTGATTTTTGTTTCATCAAATGTATCAAACTTTACCTCTTCATTTAAGACTGTCCTTTTGAGTTCCTCTATCTCTAATCGAACACTTTCTTTTGAATTCATTTGGATTCTGACAAGGTCTAACTGATTTCTCAATGCTACTATCTTATCGCTGAGCTTTTTTATTCCCTCTTCAAATCGTCCTTTGTCTCCTTGACTTCTTAGGCTTATGGCAATAGTCTCATTCAGTACACGGGTGTTTTCCTCTATCTGCTTTTCTATGGCATAAGCATCTAAGACTTCATCTTCACCAGTAACTCCATAAAGAAGATTAGAGATAATAAGCTCTACTGCTTCCTGCTTATCCTCCATAGCTTTATTTAAGCCACGCAAGATTGCTTTATGTAGTTTCGTCTCCTCTATGTTTATAGATTCCTTACAGAATTTCGTACCGTGTTCCACTCGACTTAAACACCGCCAAACTTTACAGGATACCCCTCCGATTTTCCAGGTTCTTCGTCTGTAAGGACTGCCACACTCCCCACAAACCAGCAAATCGGTTAAAGCGTATTTGCCGCTGTATTTCCCCTGGTCTGTTTTGGCATTGTCTGAGGTTTTTCTTTTATTGGCTCTCTTGGCAAGTTCCATTTGTACTCTTTTGAATGTGTCTCGGTCAACAATACTGCTTTGCAAAGTTCCTTAGTTCCTCAGGCTCTATATACTTGATGAGCATATCTTTAACATCACTCTTATCCCATCCGTAATGTTTTAAATAGGTTCCGCTGATACGCTCCGTAAACTCTTCAAGTATCGGCTGTAAATATGGTTTACTCTGTGCTATATCGGCTTCCTTTACGAATTTTTGCAAGGCTTGAATTTCCTCAAAATTGGACTCTATGAACGCTAATGTAAATCTCTCGTCCATATCGCTCATATCTTTGCGGATACCTTGTTCTGCCGATTTTGCTATGCTGAGTCTTGCCGATAGATAGCTCTGCCCTGCCCTCGTATGTATCCAGTCATTCCAAACTGGCTTTTCTACACCAAAGATGACATCTGCCTCTTCTAACTCAAAACTTTCCTTGACCTCATACTCAGAGTCGCTTCTTGTAAGAGTAAACAGCTGTACTCCGTTTTCAAATAATTGCTTGGCAAGCTGATTATCTTTTATCGGCAGCATTCCGTCCCAGGTATAGCCGTAGCTGTGCATTGCCTCTTTACTGATGGTGTAATCGGGATTAACGCTCACCACCATAGCCGCCACTTTGTCGGTCTCATCAAGTATGGGTTCTATCTCACCGCTTCGCTCCATTATGTCCACCCCTCTTTTGTTTTCTTCCTCTTCATCTGCAATAATGACCTCCTCTTTTTTTGATAGATTCAGCTCCGCATTGAGCTGGGCTTGCTCCTTTAACAATTCCTCTAATTCCTCTTTTTTGGAAAACGGTATATCCAGCTGGGCGCTGGCTTCTTCTAAATCTGCCTTTAACTGGGTTAGCTTAGCGATTGCCTTATCCTTACGGCTGGCAAACTCGGTTAAGAAATTATCCAGTCTTTGGATATTGCCGCTTGCTGATGAGCCAATATCAATGACATACTCTCCGTCTCCTTTTAAGATGATAGTGCGCTCTGCCGTAAGCAAAACCATAGGGTTCATTGAGATTTGAAAGCCACCATACTCAGCCACAATCGTCTCTGGCTTATTTGCATAAAGAGTTTCGGTAAATGCCTTACTGCCCTCTTTCTTATCCGTATAGATTTTCCCTGCCACACTGATGGTAAACACCTCAGGGTTATACCTTTCCTTTATCCGCTCGATGTCTTTTTCGATACGGTCTAAGTAAAGCTCTTGTCTATTGATTTGTTCAGGTAACTGCTTACGGACTTTATCCTGTAAACCATAAAGGTTCTTCTTATACTGCCCCTCTAAAATGCGAAGTCTTGACACCTCGGTATCCACTTCCATCTTCCGCTTAATTCTTGGATTGGCGGCGGTTATCGCCTTTATCTCGGCATAGGATAAGGTAGTCTCATCAATATCCTCTGCTTCCCTCACGGTTAAATCGCCTCGGTCAATCTGTGCTATGAACCTTTGCTTGTTCTCCAAGATTTGATAGCAATAGCTGTCAAAGGTTCGCTCCATTACATAGGTAAAAACTTTGACCTCGTGATTGGTGTTTCCGTGCCTGATAATTCTGCCCTCCCTCTGTTGTAGGTCGGAAGGGCGGTAAGGTGTATCTAAATGATGTAGGGCAATCAACCGCTTTTGGATATTGGTTCCTGCTCCGCATTTTTCCGTACTACCGATTAAAACTCTAACCTTACCAGCATTTACCTTATCGAATAGGGCTTGTTTTTGTAGGTCGCTGTTTGCCTCGTGAATAAAGGCGATTTCCTCTTCGGGTATCCCAGCTTCCACAAGACGGAACTTCAAGTCGTTGTACACATCAAAGTCTTTTCCGTATTCATAATCGGTAAAGGCTTTTTTCGGTGTTGATAAATCACAGAATACGATTTGCGTTCCTGCAATATCGGAAGTATCCTCCCATATTTCATGGATATTGGTTGCACAGGCATTTAGCTTGCTGGTGTCCTCGGATGCCGCCATATGGTCTATAAGCCGAGGATCCAAAGCAAGCTTCTTTCCGTCGGTTGTAACCTTGAGCATATTATCAATACGGGGGTCAATCCCACCGCCATTGATTTTTTCAGCTCGTTCGGCAATCTCATCTGCAAGCTCTAATACGGTGTCGCTCGGCTTTAAGGTTACGACCTTTCTATCCACCTCAGGCACATCCAGCTTCACCATATCCTTGGTCTGCACGTCGGCAAATGAACGATACATTGTGAGAAGCTCAGGCAAGTTCGTAAACTTTGCAAACCTCGTCTTTGCCTTATACCCTCTTCCTGAAGGTGCAAGCTCTAAGCTCGTGATGGTCTCTCCAAAGTTTGCCGCCCAGCTATCGAAAAACGGGATACCTACCTCGTCTAAGGTTAGCTTCTGCAAGTAGGTCTGCATTGTGTACATTTCCGTCATTGAATTGCTTATCGGCGTTCCTGTTGCGAACACTACTCCCTTATCGCTTCCGTGAAGCTCGTTGATGTACTCGCATTTTAGCTTTAAGTCGCTGGCTCTTTGGCTGGCGGTGGTTGATACTCCTGCCACATTATTCATCTTGGTGTACAAAAACAGGTTCTTATAGTAATGCGCCTCGTCAATGAACAGATAATCTACACCGAGCTTTTCAAAGATAAGCACGTTATCCTTTTTGGTATCGTCCATTAGCTTTTTAAGCGCCGTTTCTCTGCTCTTCTTTATTCGCTCTAAATTCTTGATTGCTCCCCGTGAACCGTTCCCCTCTTCGATTTGCGCCTGGATTGTTTCTTCTATCTTTTCGATTTCCTCTTCGATTTTCGCTATCTGCCTTTCAGGTGAAATCGGGATTTTGGCAAAGCTGGACTGGGCAATAATTACGGCATCCCAATCCCCAAGCGCTACCTTAGATACAAACCGCTGGCGGTTCTCCTTTTCTAAATCCTCTTTGGTGGCGATTAAAAGATTGGCTCTCGGATAGAGCTGTCTAAACTCCTTCGCCCACTGCTGTACTAAATGGTTCGGCACGGCTATCATCGGCTTCTTTGCCAAGCCGTACTGTCTTAGCTTCATAGCGGCGGCGCATATCGTATAGGTTTTTCCTGCCCCCACAACGTGGTGAAGCAACGTATTTCCGCTCGTGATTATGCGGTGTACGGCATTCTTTTGGTGCGGTTTTAATTCTATGGCTGGGTTCATTTCGGGAAACTTCAAATAGCTTCCGTCATACGCTGGTATCCTCGTTTGATTGAATAAGGAATTGTAGGTAGTCTCCAGCTCTTCTCTGCGCTCTGGCTCTTCAAATATCCAGTCTTGAAACAAGGTCTTTAACTGGTTTTGTTTTTCTCTTGCCGCTACCGTCTCCTCGTGGTTCAAAACTCTTTTCTCGCCGTCGTCCGTCTGTATCGTGTCATAAATGGAGGTTGCCCGTAGGTTTAGGCAATCCTCAAACAACCGAAATACACTTGCTCTTGCTGTACCGAACATTGCCATACGCTGTGTCCTATACCTTTTCATATCGCCAGTTGTCTTATCTATCCGATAGCTGGAATCGTGCGGGTTATAGTAAATTTCTAAGCCTCTTGCGTAATAGTAGGGAATATTTAAGAGTTCAGATAAAAACTCAAGATAGTATTTTTTATCCACCCAGCTTGCCCCTACTCGCACCGAGATTTCCGAAGCGGTAAGCGGCACTGGCTGTACTTCCTCTAAGGCTTCTACATTCCCTGCATATCCTAACTCTGGATATTTCCTCACCGCTTCCTTGGCTTCAACAAGTTTCCTACTTACATTCCCAGACAAGTACTTTTCAGCAAGCTCAAACCCTGAATATTTATCCTCAGGATTGACCTCCATAGGGTTACGGAATACGCTTTGCCCAAGCTCGGCAATTACCGTATCATAGTCCTTACCCGTAAGCTCCTCGGCATAGGCAATATCCACCTTGCCTCGCTCATTCATACTGATTTGTAACGCCTCGAATGCGTCGTCGGTATGAGTTGCTACGGCGTATGGTCTTATCGTTCTTTTTGAGAATATGTCTGCCTTTGTGGCGGTCTTTTTATCCTCGGATAAATTCTCACAGGCAAACAACAGCGCTGAGTCTCCGTCATCCTTAAACAACCTTATATTGGTTTGGCTATTGATAATGCCATACCGCCTTACAAAGCTGTCATACTGAAAATTCAGGTGGCGCTGTTCTTCCTGTAAGGTCTCATCATCACAGCCCTCTATCTGTAAATTTAACAGCTTCAATAGGCTGTCTCTTAACGCTATCATTTCCTTGATACGGCTATAAGCATCCTTAGGAGATTTCGGGATTTCCTGTTCTACCATTTCATCACCAAGGCGCATATAGAGCTTCCCATTTTCAGCTTTATAGCATAGTGGTTTTATGGTATAGTCTGCCTCTATCGTGGAGGTCTCTTCCTCTAATTCCTCTTCGGGATTTTGATAGATGTCTGCGGGTAAAGTCTGGATTGCTTCCTCTAAGGCTTCACTTAAACTGCGCCCGTCTGGATTGACGGTAATATCCTCCGCACCGTATAGCCCAACCTCTTTGACAAGTGTTCCTAAAACCATCTCAGGGTGTTCAATAAAATACTGATTTATCTCATACCCTTCTTCGGTAGTTCCCGTCCTCAGCCACTCAATGTCGGATACATCGGAAAGTCGTTCCTCTCGTTTCCTAAAAAACAGAATATCCGCTACCGCTTCCGTTCCTGCGGTCTTTTTGAACGCTGTGTTCGGTAAACGAATTGCCCCTAAAAGCTCTGCCCGTTCCGCATAATACTTTCGGGCAACTGGACTGAGCTTGTCCATTGTTCCTTTGCTGGTGATAACTGCCATCACACCATTGGGTTTCAGCTTGTCAATACTCTTGGCGATAAAGTAATCGTGAATCAAGAAATTGTACTTGTTGTAGGCATTGTCAAATACGCCATATCCACCAAACGGCACATTGGTAACAACCAAGTTAAAATGCTCATCAGGAAACGACGTCGCCTCAAACCCTTTGATTTGGATTTTTGCCTCAGGATACAGCTTTGTTGCAATCTTCCCTGTCAAGCGGTCTAATTCCACACCGTATAGCTTGGATCCGGCTAACATTTCTTGGGGCATATACCCAAAGAAATTGCCAGTTCCAAGCGCTGGCTCTAAAATACGGTTATTCCCTTTTACCCCGAAACGGGATAATCCTTTATAAATTCCGTCTATGACTTCTTTGGAAGTATAGTGAGCATTTAACACACTTGCCTTGGCAAGCGCATAATCCTCATTAGATAACAGGTCTTTTAGCTCGGCATATTCTTTCTGCCACTGCTCGTTTCTCTCATCAAAGGCTTGAGCTAATCCACCCCAACCCACATACTTCGCTAATATCTTTTTCTCGGCGGGTGTCGGTGTTCTATCCGTTTGATATAGCGTATTTAATAAACGGATTGCCTCAACATTGTTCTTAAATCTGGTCTTAGCTCCACCAAGCTCTTCCTCGGCAATACCAACCTCATTTAGATTGGTGTTCTCGGTAACACTGTCCTCAGGCTTAGTTTGTAGCCTCTTGACGTATTCAGGATGCAAGAAATGATTACAGGTATAGTTGTAAATATTTTTTTCTTACAAAGAGACACTCCCAATTCAAATAATAAACCTAAAACATACAAAATAATAATTTTGTAAATAAGCATTATTTTTTAACCCTCCTGTATTCTTCTATGAGGATTTTAGCTGTATCAATATCAATCTTGTCATTCAGTGCCAGTACCTTGATTTTCTCTACATAAGGGTCTGGCTGTTCTCTATCATATATCTTTACTTTCTCTATCAATTTATCCATTCGCAACCTGATAGTAGGGTAAGTAACATTATATTCTTTTGCTAAGTCTTTTAAAGAGCCTGAAAACAATACTAATTTTTTTATAAACGCTATATCCTCTAACTCCAAGCTAATTAGCCAATTCGGAGCCTCTTCAAACTTTAACAATATTAAACACTCCTTTAATTTTATTAAATACACCATTAGTATATTACTTATTTTAATTAAAGTCAACCCCCTATACGCTATTTTTCTACAAAAAATAAATACCGACTACTCTTCTAAAAGCAGTCGGTATGAATTTATTTATTAAAATTTTTCAAAATTCCTTAACTAATGCCTGGTCATAAAGTAAGTCTAAGACTGTACCACAATCCAAACAAGGTGCATATCTACCATTCTTTATATCAGCTCTTGCTATAATATGTGGCATATTAGTATTAACTCTTTTTATTCCACAACTACAAGCCCTAATGTGGTTTTTGTTATTATAATATACCCAAGTAAAATAATGGAAGCTATCAATTTCTCCACACTTAGCACAGGGGGCTTCTGTATGTGATGTTAAACAATCAGGCGCAACGTGTGATTCTAAAATAAATTCTCCACAGGAGCAATATGCCTTATGATTTACTCGGTTGTTTGTTCCGTACTTTGCGTAATAACTTGTATAATTATGAGTATGCGCTTCTTCGCCGCATTTGGTGCAAACCGCTGAATTCCCAGTAACTCCTGTAGGAGTAGAGTGTTTTTCTAAAATATAGTCCCCACATACACAATAAGCTTTATGGTAAAAATTATCACTAGTTCCGTTAGAATTTATATTCTTACCATACCAATCTTCATACTGATGTCCATAATAGTGAAAATTAAATGCAGAATATATATTTAATTGCCCGTTTGTAACACATAAGTCATTAAAACATGAGTTACGAGTAATACCATCAAATAAAATAATGTTCCTTAACTTTTGAATGGAAAGATTTGGGTAGTTACCAAGAAGCAAAGCAGCGGTTGCAGTAACCATCGGAGCAGCATACGAAGTGCCTGAAGCTGTTGCATATCTATTGTTTGAATATGTACTAAAAATATCCTCCCCAGGCGCAAATAAGTCAACTGTCGTTTTTCCATAATTTGATTTAGAGTATTTTTCACCATTCCTATTGGACGCCCCAACAGATATAATATTATCGTAATCTAAACAAGACGGATAATGAAAGTTATCATCTGTATTTGTTATCTCATTTCCAGCAGAGCATATAATCAAACCCGGATAGTTTTTAAATGTTAAATTGACTATATTACTGGTCTCTAATATTTTTCCTAAACTTATATTTAATATGGGAATATTGTTGTCGGTAGCATATGACACCGCATTATGTACATAATCTACATTTATACCTTTATTAGTATTTCCAACTTTCAAAGATACTAAAGACACATTTTTACAAATGCCTTGAAACTGCAATTCTGCGCTCTCCCCACCAATAATTCCTGCTATAAAGGTTCCGTGTCCTACCACATCATTTAAAGGCTCATTTCCACCAGTGAAATCTTTATGTAGTCCACTTTTATCTATACAATTTAAAGCATCATGGTCACCTATACCAGTATCAATAATGCCTACTTTTATTCCTTGAGCATCTAAATCAAAAGTACTTCTTGCCTCATTCAAATTTGTCTCTTCTATCCAATAATCTCTATAATTAGAGTCATAGGCACTGATAAGCTCTGCTTCTCCATTATCAAAAGATAATTTATAATTAGGCTCTACACAATATATTTCTTTTTTTTGTTCTAAAGACTTAATCGCTTTTAAAATATTTTCTTTCCCTTTTTTCTTAAGAGTGATTTCAAAAATTCTTTGGAATTTTGTCGTATCAATTATCAATTCATCTTCTGAGATAATGCCAGACTGTTGTTTTTTAATTTTACTCACTAAAGATTCTGTTATTTCTTCTACTGAAGCACAATCCACTTCCTTGAAATCCGAAATAGAATATTTTTTAAATTTCATACTTTCATCATTTGTCAATGCTAAAAGGACAGTCTCATCACCAAAGTCATCATCTATAGTAGCTGAACATAATATTTTTTCAGTTGTTGGATTTACTGAAAACAAAAAGAAAATTCCTTGGTTTATTGCTAAAACAAGGACAAGTAATAATAAAAATACATTTAATCTTTTTAAAGTCTTATTCAATTTTTTATCTCCCAAAAATTAATTAATTTATTTAACAGAATGATAAGTATAAATTTGGATACGCTACATCAATAAACTCTAATTCTTGAATTACTTCTATAGCACTATATACTAATTGCTCACTTTTATCTCTTAAGTAGATGCTATATGTATAATAGTATGATTCAGGAATATTCCCATCTGGATAAATATTTTTAACTCTATCACTTTCACTATCTCTTTCAATTTTTCTTATTTCCAACATAGGGAAATCTTCTGCTGTAATAATCTTATCTTTATATTCTTTTTTTACTATAAATCGCACTTCATCTTCTACACAAGAAGGTTGATTTGGGTCTTGTTGAAATGGCTCTAGAACAATTACAGGAATTTCTGGCCCCTTCGTTTCTTCTGTGTTTTGTTGATTACAACCAAATAATATAAACCCCATTGTTATGATTGTTAGAAATAGAATTTTTTTCATAATGTGCTAACCTGCTTTCTTTTTATTTTTTCTACATAATTACACCTATAAATGTCGAATGATTGTTTGTGCTATTATTATAGCAAAAAATATGAAATAAATCAAGGAAATAGGCTATCGTTATATTAAGTTAAATATTTTTATTAAAAAATAGTTTTTGGAGGTTCAAGTCTCATTTTTTCAAAAAATAGCCAAATTACAGCCTTAAAATTCAAACCTATATGTAAGACGCTATTTTCCTAAAAAATAGCACTTTTACACTAAAAAATGCCCAAAAACCTATCATTTTTGAGCATTTCTTAGTTTGTAGCCTTTTCGTTCTACAAAGATGGCGCAGAGAGAGGGATTCGAACCCCCGTACAGTTGCCCGTAACACGATTTCGAGTCGTGCGCGTTCGACCACTCCGCCATCTCTGCATATTTATTATTAATTTCGAAAGTAGGCGGCGCGTTCATAATACCTAAATATAAAGCGCTTAATACCCCGCCATTTATCTTACTGATTAATTTTATACCAAATCAGCCTAAAATTCAAGCGATTTTACACGCATTTTCAAAATTATCTTAATACCTCGGTCATATAAATTCAAAACGTAAATATAAACCGCCGACTGTGTACAGTCGGCGGTTTAAAATTTTAGAAATTAATAGCTTATTGTTAATGTAGCATCTTCACTGAATACAACAGTGAGAGTTTCGGTACCGTACGGATAATACTCTATCATGGTATAACCAACACCGTCGTTACTGGAGTTTTCTAATGAACCAAACTTTACGTCAAGACCGTTTATATTAAAACCGTTGTTACTATTAAGGGTAACTAAATGTCCGTTAGTAACAGATATCGTCATATCCACCGCCTTGTTCACAAAGCTATATACAACGCCCGCTTTTACCTCTACGGTTGTAGTAGCACCCGTTAACGTTATAGTTACAGGTTTAGTAGTTAAAACAAGGTCATAAACATATACGCCTTCGCTAAGATAAGTTCTTGTAGCAAATTCGTAACCTTCGGGGATATTTGAAACGCTTACAGAGTAATCCTGATAACGCGCGGGGTTGGGCATTTTTAACGTAACCGCACCGCTTTCATCGGATTGTGCAGAGTAGCCGTTATAACTTACGGTTATTCCTGCACCGGCCGCCGCAGCGCCGAGTTTAACGTTAAACGTAAATTCACGTAACTTTTTGACTGTTAAATTTAATTCACAAGCTACATAAGTCTTTTCCAACTTAACATTTGCAAACGCCATGTAATCCGATGCATTTTCGCCAAAATCCAACGTTACAGTATATTTATCGCCGGCAATAAGGTTGAAGGAAACTTTGCCGTCCGTATCAGTTACTGCGGTGCATTTTTCTACCTGTGCGCCGCTCTCGTTTGTTTCATAGACAGTGACTGTAATTCCATTAAGCACATTACCGTCGTCATCTTTGACTATAAGAACGTTTTCTACTTCTTCGCTAACGTCATACGTACCAAAAGTTATAGTATGCGTATCACCAACATACCCTGCTCTCGCCGTAAAATAAAGCACTTGCCCTTCGGTTACTTCAACATTTTTGTTAGTATCAAAATGCCCGAATAATTTTGTGCTGAAATCACTGTCAGAGTATACGGTAAAGCTACTTACGTAGGAGTCGTCTACCTTTAACGCAGTCATTGCAAACATACCGCTCTTGGGTACGATATATTTGAAATACATGTCACTTGTGCCCGTAAGTTCAAGTGTGCCGTCTGTAATTTCCTTAGGGTACTCCTTTGAATAGCCGCCGTCAGTAGCCGCATCGTACTCTTTAAGCACGAAGGTACATTCCGTATTCATTACAAAGTAGTAAGTACCTTCCGTTAAAGTGCTAATATACATTTTCGAATTTATACCGCTTTGAACGAGCTTCGCGTCGAATGGATTATCTCCCTTGTATACGTCGAAATCATAGTAACCGCTCAACACATCTAAGGTATATGCTTTTTCAGCAGTTACGGTATATTTAAACCAAACGTTATAAATTCTTTGACTAAAATTAACTTTCGCATATTGAACCGTACCGAGTGTAAGAGTACTAGGATTACCCTGTTCGCCTTCACGGTAAACGCGTTTCATTTTAAACGAAATATTTCCATCGGCAGATTTTGCTTTTAAGTAATAAACATAGGTCTTGCTCTCTACGGTCAAATCTTCGGAGGTTATTAACGTGCCGTCGGAATTTTTGTTGCCGCCTAAGGCAATCAAGGTTACGCCCTCACCCAGTTCAAAGCCATATAATTTTCCGTTTTCCGTGGAAACTTTAAAATAGACTTCTTCGTTTGCCTGAGCGGTACAAGAAATTTCTTCTTCAAGTGAAACAGCTATAGGCGCATCCTTTTCACCGTCTTTAGGAGGAGTTGC
Source organism: uncultured Christensenella sp. (assembly GCA_910586065.1). Lineage (GTDB taxonomy): Bacteria > Bacillota > Clostridia > Christensenellales > Borkfalkiaceae > Coproplasma. The sequence continues at coordinate 733,373 of CAJUGI010000001.1, forward strand.
GCGCTCCACCGTGAAAGCGTAGTCATAAACTTTTTCTTGCAGTCCCATGTTAACCGTCATCTGTAAGCTAACAGTTTCGCCGGGTGCAACAACAAATTCGACTACTCCGTCATCTTCAATGTCACCACGGAAGTTTTGCGTAGAGCCTTCCCAATATACAAAATCGCCGTATTCCTCATTAAAAGTAAGCTTAAATTTGGAATATCCGTTTGATGCACCTTCAAGATAAACGTCACATAACGTCCACCCCAACCAACCTTCTGTATATTCCGCTGACAAGTGGAACAATTTTTTATCACCTGCTTCGCTGCCGGGAGTAATATCATTACCGAAATCGGCATTAGGATTAAGTTCCTCGGCAAGAATGACTTTATACTCATGAATACTTATGCTCGTCTTTATGCTATCGAGAAAAGTATATCCGGATTTAGTCACGCTTAAATCGTATTCGCCGAGTTTTAAATCTTTAAATTTCGCTACGCCGCTTGCATTCGTCTTCACGGTCACGCCGTTGAGCGTTACCGAAGCGTCTGCCGCGGGGGTTTTGCCGTCCGCAAGCAACACGGTTACTTCATAAGGTTTGATTACAAGAAGTTCGTTATGCCCGCAACCTTCGGTCTGGCAAGTCAAATAACCAAGTCCGTCAGTCGTTTCGGTAGGAGCAAGTACGGTTACATAATTAGAACCGTATTCGTGAACATGGACAAGCGCTTCAGGGAGGTCTACTTCTTCGGAAGAACCGTCCGTATATGTAACGACAAGCTTCGTCTGATTTGCGTTAAGTTCTATTTTTTCAACGCCCTTACCGTTTTTGCCCGTAAGCGAAGCAATCCAAGCGGATTCGGACATAGGCGTACCGTTGGGATTATTTTTTAGAAAATTCTCACGGTACAACTCATACGCAGATTTACCTGCCTCTCCGGGAGCGCCCTGGTCGCCTTTTTGCCCTTTGATTGAATTCAGCCATACTTCGTACGTCATCGGCGTTTCGCCGTTTGATTCGGCATAAGCAACATATTGGTTATATACGTTTACTATGCTTGCATCACGGTCGTCACCGCCTCCGCATGCCGCAAGTCCGAATGCGCCCGCCGCTACACAAGATAGCGACAGCAATGCCAAAACCACTTTCTTTTTGGTTTTCATAAAAAACTCCTAAAATTTAATACTTACAAATTTTACCGACATGCGACACTAAGAACTTTTTATCAAAATTAAAATTAATATTGATAAGGGGTACCCCTTATCCTGCCGGATACCATATATTTTATGCAAAAACTGCATAAAACTTTAATAATTATTAATATGATATCACACAATTTTCAAAAAATCAATACCGATAATAAATTTTTTTTAAATAATGTATAAATATTTATTATAACTGCTATATGCTTAAATTATGTTATTTTTTAATTAATATAATTTCTTCCTGATTGGCGCCAAAACCCGTAGGATGCGAAAGCACCAAATCGTACGCTTCATTTACAATAACTTTAAAGCCTAATTCGGCGCCCGCATAATGAGAAGTAACCAGTTCTCCCGTTGAAGGATTGTAACTGTCTATATGCAATATTTCGGTCTCACCGCCAAGTGCAACGCCGCCGTTACGCTCTATAGTTATAGTTTCCGCAACAGCATTGCAGGTAACCGTAACGGGACCGCGGCTGGGATATCTTAAATTGCCTGTATATGTTGTGTTGCCGAATAATGAGCCCATCGGCGGCGGAGCAACAACTTTAACTGTAATCGTACAGGTTCTTGCCCTGTTTAAAGACGACATAAGTCTGATAGTATAAGAGCCGACAGCCGACGCTCTGAATTCCATTACGTCGTGAGCTTCAGAGGCCCATGTAAGCTTCGCGTTTGCACTGTTGGAAGAAGTTATCTGGGCTTCGAATCCCGTACTCACGTAACTTAACTCGTCATTAGATACGTCCGCTTTAAACGGTACAGGCTGATTAACGTAAACTGTTGCCGTGATACTGTCTGAGGATGTCTGTTGCCAGGTGTAACCCGTGTTGCCGTATTTGTGATAAGAAGGCGTTATTTTTGAAGGAGCTATCGGGTTGACGTGCAATTTGAATTCTTTTTCGAAAGAACCGCTTTTACTCTTTAAAACGAACGTCAAATCACCTGCAAGTCTGCTTCTTATCTGCATAGTAGTCGATGTGTTGCAATACCCCAGAACTTTATTTGCTCCGATATAATAATCAAGCTCGATATCGCGCGTTTCGGTACGAAGATAAACGGTTATGGGGTCATATTCGATGTCGTTTATATCAGGACCGATATTTTCGATATTGGCAAAACGGAAGTCCTTCATTACATCCGCGTTTACAGTAATTACGCTATTATCATCCACTACATTGCCGGTTGAACTTTCGATTACATCCAATGACTTTAACTGTAATGCGGTTGCAGGGTAAGGATTAACGGGTTTTTCAGCCGCTTCTTCGGGAGAAAGTTCCGCTTCCGTTGTGTTTGTAAACTCTATAAGTTCTATGCCGCTCACCTCGGCGCCGTCGATTACATGATAATATTTTGTTTCGGGGTCTTGTTCAAACTTTTTAGACCAAGTATTGTCATAGTCATAAGATTCTACAAGCAAATGTTTTAAAGCATTAGTTTCGGTAAGAGTAAATTCCACTTTCAACTCACAGAAATAAGGAGAATTGTAACTGCCGAAACCGAATTTATATACGGTTTCATTTCCGTCTTTTACTATTTCTTCATATGCGTCGCCGTTAGTACTTGCAAGCATCCACTTGTAAAGTTCGTCAAGGCATTCTTCGGCACCGTAATAAGACAATGATACACTGCTTGAATAATACAGCACCACTCTTTCGCCTTTCATATATCCGGCGTTCGGAAGGGGGTCTTGTTTCGGTTTTCCGCCGGTAGTAACTACCTGACCGGGCTTGCCATTTTCAAAATTATAAGATATCCCTTCTCTTCTTATACCGAAAAGCTGACCTTTCTCATCATAGCTGTACCAGCTTTCATATTTGTCGGCGCTGTCGATTAAGTGTGTATAATTTTCACCGAATTCATAATAAAATTCGCTTATTGCACTGTTGAGTCTGTTACTGGAAGATTTGCCGTAAGAATATCTTACCTGTTCGGCTCCGGCAACTCCAACTTCAACCGCATCGGCAACAGTTTGCACGCCGTGCGCCGGAACAGGAATTTTAAACATTATGTCGCCAATCGCGTCTTCCAGAACAAATGTACGCTCACCGGCTTTCAACGCAGTTGGACTTAACGTAATTTCAGACGAAGTATAACCCGTTCCTTCTTCGGTTAATTTGGGTAAAGACACCGTGTGAATATGAGTCTGGTTATATTTGCAGACTGCAGTCGCCGTTCCCTCAGCACTTTCGGTCGGTTTAACAATATTCCATTCGCCGTAGCCGTGAGCGTTTTCATCAACGGGAATTTCACGATTGTAAGATTCGTTGCAAATGCCGCAAACGCCCTCTTCCACCCCGGCAGACATACACGTTGCGGGTACCTTTGTTTTGTAGGTATAAACACATTCGTGGTCCGGACCGCAAGCAGTGAACCCAGCCAAACCTATTGAAACCGTCATTAACGCGGCTGTAAACGCCGCATATATTTTTTTGTTATTCATAAATCTACCTGTTTTAAGAGTAATAACCGCAAGCAAACAGCCACATATCGTGTTCGCCTGAATTGTAACCGGGGAAAAACGTTCCGTCGTCATTTTTTCCCGGTTTTTCAGCCATACCGTTGCCGTCGTCAAAAATCGCTTGCGAAGTTGCGTATTCCTGCAAGAAAATCTGTAATTCTTCCGTCACAGGATACACACCGTCAGCATTGCAATAGCTTCCGTATTTGTTTTTGATAAAGTCGTTATAATCCTTATTGCCGACTTCACACCGCACGAATCCGTCAAGGAATCCGCTTTTGCTGTTAGTTATAATAACTTCATTGTCTTTACTGATTTTAGCGTATAAAAGCTCGCCGTAACCGGTTATTTCATCATAGAAGTGGTAATAACCGTCGCCACCGTCCTCTTTTTTCCAGAGTTTGAACATATCGGTATCAAGCAAGCGGTTCTCTGAATCGAGATACGCCACGTACTTAAACGTTTTACCTTCAGGTACTGTCTGCTGTACAAATTCTTCTTTGGGAACCTGTACATCCTTTTTGATTTCCTCGCCTCCGGTAAATTCCCCTTCCCATTGAAGAATAAAATCAATATTTACGGGAAAAGGATTATTATTCATACCGACGGCGCGTATTCCGAAAGTCAAAATATAATTAGTATTCCCCAGTTCTTTTATCCAGACAAGATTTTTTGTGTAAGTGTTTTCAGGTCCGCCAGTATCTACTACGGCTTCAGGCGTCGGGTTAATATATCCTCCGGTACCAAGATGCACGTCCAATAACGGATTTATTACATTATCCGTAACATCCACCAGCGTGGAAACTGAATACTCGCCGGTGTATGTGGGTTTATATCTGAAATAAACCGTCTGACCCGAATAATTTATCGTCGCGCGGTATACACCTCTGTCGGTAAGCATAATAGGGTCGTACAAATCGTTGCCGCTACCCGTTGTAGGGGTTATCCTGAACAACGTAATTACCGTTTCCCTTTCATCATTGTTTGCCGAATAAACGTTTGCGTCGTAAGTGTAACCTGCCGGCAACGCAGAAAGAGTGACTTTATAATCACCGTCAAGTCCGCTTATTTTTGCAACGCCTTTGCTGTCAACGGGCGCCCTATGAATGCTGTAACCGTCTTCCTCCGTCCATTGTGCAAAAATCTGCGCGGAAGGTGAAAATGCAACACCGCCGCAAACAAGCTTAACGGTGAACGCGTCTTCATCGTCGGAAGGTTGAACGACAGGCGGTTTTTCTTCCTGTCCCGGCCCGGAAGGTTCTCCGGTCTGGTTACCGGGTCCCCTGTGCTCAACGCCGCACCCCGCAAGCCCCAGTGCAAGCGCAACAAACAAGGCTACGAGTATTACTGAAAATTTTTTCATAATTTTTTACTCTTTATTTTTTTCCTTTTCCGAAAAGGCTCTTTATGTCTTCCCATTTCAGTTTACGCACGACTATGTCAATCGCAAACAGCACGACGCACGCAATCAAAAGTGCTGCGGTACAGTCTATAACGTACTCATCCATAATTGCCGCATCGTTTTCTATTGTTAAATCGCCCGTTATGCTGAATTTGCCGTCCGTTCCCACCATTCTTCTGAGTCCGGAAGCTTCGAACACCGTAAAACAATCATATTCCGGAAGATACGGAACAAAGAATGCAAGTTTGCTTACATAATCCGTATCAGCGTAAGAATAATTTACAGTCACTTCATACTTACCGACTGCGGACGATTCGAATGCATAACTGAAAGTAGCCGCATCACCGGACATATTTCCGCTTACAACACTTCCGTCAGGCAAAACAACCGATATCGAAGCATTTGCGCCGCCGCGCGGTTGTCCCACGGTTATCTGTGCAGTTGTTCTGCCGTTTTCGGTAGTTAAACCGAGCTTATAAGGGCAATCGATTTTTTCGGCGGGCAGACAATGTTCAAACATACTTTCAAAAAACATATCGTAAATGCCGTCGGGTTCCTGCCACTGAGCTATCCAGTCGCCTGCAATATCGCTTGTAAACGACGCAACTCTTCCGTTACCCCGCGCCCAATAAGAAAATAGCGGAACTTCAACACTGCCGCCGTTAGGCTTTTGATAGGTAACCGAGAGCACGTTGTTGGCGCTATCCCTCTTTTTACCGTTTATAAATCCCTGTACGTAGGGTTTTTCATTTGTTATCTTCTCCGCAAACTGCGAAATATATTCGTCGCGCGGTCTTGTAACGTTCACGGTGGAAAAATCGTTTATTATTTTTTCATTGACTTGCATATCAAGTTCTTTAAACACTGCGTTTTCAAGCAAATCTTCGGTATCGGCAAAGAAGTATTCACCGTTGCCGATAACAGCGAGATTTTTCAACAAAGTTATAGCATCGCTGTCTACTTTTGCTGAAACGTTACTTCTGCCCACATCGATAACCGAAGTATATATGTTATTCGCATACATATTTCTTACTACCGCTTCGGGGTCGTCTGCTTCAAGCGTGCTTGACATTCCGTCCGAGATGAGCATAACCTGCTTTTCGCCGTAATTGAAGTCTTTTATGGCATTAAACGCCTGAATAAGCCCGTTGCCCAGATATGTGCCCTGCATAGGCTGAATGCTGTTTATCTGTTGTTTGATATATTCTTTATTTGCGACGGACGTAGGCGGAATCTGTACAGGGTCGTAATCACCGTAAAAAGATACTACGCAAACTTCGTCGTCCTCGTTAAGCATATCTATAAGTTTTATGGCCGCCTTTTTAGCAATTGAAAGCTTGCCGAGTTTAGACATACTTCTCGAAGCATCGATAACTATCGTATATAGTTTCGACTCCTGATTGTTGTTGCCGAAATTTACCGGTAACATATCCTCGAAATCGGTTATATCAATTCGGTTTTCCGAAGAAATGCCCGTATCTCCTATAGTTATCAAACTCTTTCCGAAAAGCGACACGACGGTTTCGATATTCTTTATAAAAGTCGTGCAATAACTGTCGCTAAGTTTTGTAATATCGTAATTTGAAATTATAATTTCATCGTATGCGCAAAGCGCTTCAACGCTTACAGGTATATCGTAATCGTTGATATAAGCGTCAATCACCGCATTTTCGCCGCAGAAACTGCGTATTGCAGAATAATCATCCCGTCTTTCAGTGAGAAGCAGTACGTTTAAACTGTCGGAAACGGTTTGAGTAAACGAATAACTATTGTTAAATTTATTGTCGTCACCGTCCGCTTCAATAGTGACGTCGTATTCGTATTCGCCTGCCGCTCCTGTATATAGTTCGTTAAAACTTACGCTGTTTGAACCTCTTGTAATCTGCGCCGCCCTTTCCGCTACAAGCTCGTTTTCACGGAAAAGAGACAGCGTTGCCTGAGTCTCGCAGTTGCTTTGAACCTGAACTTCAAGCGTTTCCATGCGTCCCGCGTATACACGCGGGCTGTATTCCACACCCGAAATCTGCACCTCTTTTGAAACCGTAGCGCGTTGCATTGCAAGCGGCGCAGTACCTTCGTCTTCTACCATTTTTATATTGTCGTCAAGATAAATTGCGTGAACTTTTATATTTTTTGCAACAAGCGCGTCGGCTGCGCGCTTTAAGCTGTTGCTGTCGCCTTCGTAAGTCTGCTTGCCGTCGGTTATTACGACAACGTGCTTTACAACGTCGGCGCGAAAAAGAGTTCCCGCATATCCAAGCGCGTTAACTATATCCGTTTGGCTGTCGTCAACGCCGGAATTTTTAACTGTGGAAAAACGGTGCCCCAGCCTGGTAATGAGTTTGTAGTCTTTGCCGAAACAAATGACCCCCATTTTTGAATTGCCGGGAAGCGAGCCGCCAAGCCTGTTTATATATTCGTCCACCGTATCAAGATTTTTATTAGCCGAATAAGAAACGTCCGCAAGTACGTATACGTTTGTTTCGGTAACGGTTGTAATAATCGTTGTACCCGCGGCAGTAAACGCAATAAGCACGGCGATAATTATATGCAGCGCTAATGATGCGATATTATGACCGTTCGCATTTTGCTTTTTTACCGCCACCGCGAACGGTACGGCAAACAATAACACGAGCGGTATTATAAGAAATAACAGATATGCATTATCTAAGTTGATACTGCTCATAACAATAAACCATCCAATCCGCAATAAATACTACTGCAAGAACAATAAATAAAATTAATAAATTATCGTAAGTTCCGTCACGTTTCACGTCGCTGGGTTCGCCCTGAATGAGAGCACCGACCGCACTGACGGTTGTACGGCGTTCTTCTTCGGGAAGTTCCGAAAAAACATGAACGGTCCTGACTATTCCGCTACCGAAATTCAGCTTTACAGTATAAACTCCGACTTCTTTCAATTCGTACAGGCACGTGTCCGCCTCAGCATCCAAAGGTTCGGGGACATCGGGGCTGTCCGGCGTAAACACTTCAACGCTGCGACAGTTTGCGGGAACGTTTATCCGCAAAGTGTCACCGCAATAATAAACGGGCGTGTCCACCACCTGCGGAAAAGTATAATTAAGAAGATTATGTATTAATACCGTAAAGTTGAAGGAAAGCGCGATATCGGCTTTTTGCAAATCAAACGCAAACACCACTTCGCGGTTACCTTTCAAATTTGAACCTGCAAATATTACGGGATTGCCGTCGAGCGAAGCAAGCTTATGAAAGTTGTTGTAAAGTCCGCATTTAAGATAGCTTGAAACAATAATATCGTCCTGAACAACGCCTTTTAAGAGATTTCTTATATCGGAATTGTGCGAAGTTGAAAACGCAAGTTCACCAACCCTGTCGATGGGATTCGGCTGAACGTTGAAACCGGAATCAGCCGTTGTTCTGTTTGGATTTATAAACCAGACAGCGCCGTCGGCAGGTAACGTTTCGGGAGCATACCCGTCGAAGATATACAATCCGTAACCTGTGTTTTGCGAAGTATACTCTTTAGTCGTTATCGTCCGGAACATATTGTTGCCAAGAGCAAGAAGCGCCGACTCGATATAAAACGTTGAAGAATCGCTGACTATCAAAGTGTTGAACGACTCGTCGCTTTTTTCATTATATATTATTACTCTGTTATCAACGTCAAGCGCGTCTTTTTGAGGAATCTCCACTTTTAACGCTTTGAAAGTCAACGTTCCGGCTTCGCCTGCGACGGCTGCAGACGGAACGTAAGTATATTCAAGAGTAAACTCCTGAATTTTTTGCTTTTTGAGTTGGAGCTTTGCGGGACTTATTTCCTCGCCGCCGACCAAGAGTTTTGCGGTAACTTCCGCATCATCAATAAACAATTTAACTTCTATTTCGGCGTCGTTTTCATAAGAAACCGCGCTGCCTTTCACCGTAAGCCTGTTACCCAAAAGAGAGTACTCAACTTCCGTTAAGGCATAGTTTTCTTCGTGCGACGAAACGTTTACCAATTCGAGATTACTTACATTTTCATAATCTTTATCAGTAACAAGATAAGTCTTTAAAGCGGGGTTTTTATCAAAATACGCCTGAGCTGTCGCTAAAGCGTCGTTCATGCCCGAATTTATATAAGCGGGCTTAATCTCGTTTAACAGTTTTAAAGCACGTCCCTTATCCGTTTCATTTTCAAAAACCACGTCGTTAGTATTGCCTGCGCATATGAGCGTGAACGAACTGCCGTTTGCAGACGACGAAATAATCGAACTTATTTCATCTTTACCAATGTCAAAACGCATTTTTTCGTTGTTCAATATATTCATACTTCCCGAAGCGTCGAGAATAAAGCAATAATCAGTTGCAGCGCCGGGAATTGCAAATACGGGATGCGCAATTGCCACCGAAATTAAAATGACCGCAAAAATTTGCAACAAAAGACTGATTATACCGGCAAATCTGTTTATGCGGCGTCTCTTCTTAAGAAATTTTTCGGAAAGTTCCCAAAGATAAGTCGAAGCTATTACCTGCTCGGTATACTTGCTTTTTATTATATAAATTATGATTAGGACGGGGATTGCCAGCAAGCCCAACAGTCCCAAAGGATATAAAAGGCTCATTTAAGTACCCCCATGTCTACCAGTTTACCAAAAAATACGTTTCCAAGGTCATCTTCGTCGCCAACAAGAAGATAATCCGCACCCCTGGCCGCACAATAGCCGCGTATTCTTTCCTGAACGTAATCCAGAGCAGCCTTATATGCGTTAACTATATCGCGGTTTATGTTCTTACGATAATACTTGTCTGTATTTTCGGAATCGAAAAAATGCATTTTACCGCGCGCCTGCGGATTAAGCTCCTCTTTTGAAAGTACCTGCACGCAGAAAATGTCCCTTTTCTTGCTTGCCAGATAATCGATTGCGTCTTCGTAATTATTGTCCGTTAAAAAATCGGAGATAATAACCGACATTCCGTCTCCGTAACCTACTTTTTCAGGCAGAAGCGCTTCGCTTATATAACTGTCGCCGTCAAATTCTATATCGTTTAATTTACCGATATTGCTGTAATACGATTCTTTTCCTGACATTCCGATTATAACGTCGTGAACTTTTTTGTCCTTTATAACGTAAACGGATACCTTATCCATCGAGCACACGGAAAGATACGCCAACGTAGCGGCGATTTTAACGGACTGTTCGTCCTTTTTTCCCTTACCGAACTTCATAGAACGGCTTGCGTCGATATATATTCTGGTATGCATACGGCGCTCGTCGAGATAAAGTTTTAAATACAGCTTATCAAAACGAGCGTATGCGTTCCAGTCGATTTTTGTTATATCGTCGCCGGGAATATAGTCGCGGTAATCGGCAAATTCGCATGAGGAACCGAAGTTTTTACTTTGATGTCCGCCGCCGAACTGCCCCGCAACGTTGTTTTTAATGAGCATCTGTAACAATTCTACCTGTTGCAGAAACTCTTCGTTAATTATTTGTGAATTCATTGTTTAAATTATTTTTTTGTATCGTCAATGAGCATGCTTATTACGTCGTCAACGGTAAGTTTATCATTTATAGCATTATAATTAATTTTAATTCTGTGCCTCAATACCGGATAAGCGAGTGCGTTTATATCGGCATATGAAACGTTGTAGTTGCCGTTCATCAGCGCACGCACTTTTGCCGAGGTTATAAGCGCCTGCGCCGCACGGGGGGAAGCGCCGTATTTTACATACTTTTTGGCAGTTGCGCAGACATTTTCAAGCTCGGGATGCGTATTTGAAATAAGGTTTACCGCATAAGTTAACACTTCGTCAATAACCGGCACACTCTTTGCAAGTGCACGCATTTCCATAATAGTTTTACCGTCAACGACCGCCGTTGCCGACTCGTCCAAAGTTATCTGAGTCATATTTACTATATCTTTAAGCTCGGTTACGTCGGGGAACTTCATTAAAAGCTTGAACATAAAGCGGTCCATCTGCGCTTCGGGCAAGGGGTAAGTACCGTCCTGCTCTATGGGGTTTTCGGTAGCAAGCACAAAGAAAGGCTCTTCAAGAAGATAAGTTTTTTTGGCTACGGTAACCTTATGCTCCTGCATAACTTCAAGCATCGCCGACTGCGTTTTGGGGGTTGCACGGTTGATTTCATCCGCAAGAACAAGGTTTGAAAAAATCGGTCCGCGCTGAAAAACAGCGTTCATTTTTCCGTTTTCGTCTTTTTCGATTACATTGGTACCGGTAACGTCCGAAGGCATAAGGTCGGGCGTAAACTGAATACGTGAGAAAGGCAAACTTAAAGTTCTGCCGAGCGAACGTACTAAACGTGTTTTACCGACGCCGGGAACGCCCTCCAAAAGAACGTTACCGCCGGATATAATGGCGATAATGACGTTATCGATAATATCCTGCTGTCCGACAACGTCTTTTTTAAGTTCGTCCTTAATTTTTGCGATGGCATGGCTGAAATTTTCAACCTTTTGTTTTTCATCCGCATTCGCATGGTTTGCTACAGGCTGTTTTTCAACCGCGGGCGTTTGGTTTTCCGTAAAAGACCCCTCATTCGATTCGGGTACCTGTACGGGTTCTTCTTGTTTCAACTCTTCGTTTAATAATTTTTTCTTAGCCATTTTTATTTCCTTTAATTATCATTGCTCACCGTTTTGTCGGGACCGGTGTAAAGAATTTCAAAATATTTTTTAATATATTCCGCCATCTCTTCGGTGGCTTCGCCGCGCTGTACTCTTTCAAGCATTTCGTTATTATATTCGTTTATAACTTCGGAATACTTAACGAGTTTGTCGTGTCTGCGCGAATAAACCAAATCGTCACTGCCAAGGTTTACTCCGCCGCCGCCACCGCCGCCATTATTGTTATTTTCGTCGCCGCCGCCGACTGAGTCCGACGGTCTCGGAGGACTAACTTCGGAATTAGACGGAAGTTCGGAAATTTTTAAAGAGAAAATTTCAGCAAGCCGTGTACGGATAAATTCATCCATGATACAGTTATAAGACTGACCGCCGACAACTGTTTTGCCTCTGGATGCAAAAATATCACAGGCGGTTTTAACCTGCATATCAAGCACGGTCAAACTTGTTCCGCCGTTTTTTATATTGTCTGACACCGCTTTAATCCGCGTTGAAAAATCGTTTATCGCACGAAACAGAGCGTCTTCGGAATCGATTTCACTGTTATAGAGCGCCATACCCAAATCGATTACGTTATTATCCAGAAAAACCGTACGCGTAGACGAAGTCTGCGCTTGCCATTCTTCGTAAAAAGCCGAAACAACCTCGTCAATCTTCGTGTTTATAACTTCTTCCGAGACCGTAAAAAGCTCTTCCGTTTTTTGTATTGTATTTATGACCGTACCAGTCTTATACGAACTTACGCCGTTAACTATTGCAACCGAGAATTTACCCAATAATTCATTTTCCGTCGCACTGAGTCCGTTTGTTATTTTGACGTATGAGTTAGCGCTTGCAAATGTTGAATCCACACTCTTAACGGTTTCAATTACCGAATTTTTCATTGAAGAAACAACTTCCGCCGACTGTAACTTAACATATAACGTTTCAAGCGATTGCACGACGGACGAAGAAACATCTTCGTTTAAATCCGAATTCTTTACGTCGTTTATGAGCTGTCTTAAAGATACGGACTGAGCCTTTGACATTTCATAGTCAGGGTCAGCGTTTGAAGGAACGAACCGCGACGGAATTATTACGGATGTAATGAACAGCGCAACCGCAAGCACGCCGACTAAAACATACTGCCAAATGCTTGCAAAAGTAGGTTTTTTGATTTTAACTTCACTCAACCGTCTTTCCGCGTCTTCTCTCTGAAGGGTATAAATACCGCCTTCCGTTTCCATGCAGGCGACCATAGTCTGAACTTTTTCGCCCAGATTATATTCCCTGTCAAGAGCTCTTGCCACGGATTTGTCGGTAGGGCGCATAATAAAATACACTGCCAAAGTAGCAACCGCGGCAACCACCGTACCCGCAAGCACGTAATAAGCTACGTTTATATCAAGTGCGGCAAGTTTTATCGAAAGCAAAAGTACGCCGGCAACAAATAGCCCTGCAGACAGTCCGCAGACCGCGCTTTTTATCAGAGTGTTGCGCACAAACAATTTTTTGAGTTTTTTGAAAGTTTCGCTCACGACACTTAACCTCCTTTTTATCAATTTATGCATTTATAAATAATTTCTGCATAAATTTTGGTAATTTTCGGAAAAAATCAAATGAAATGAATAATTATTTATAAATATACAATATTATTTAATTCATATTTTAACACAATAATATATGGATTGCAACTAAATTAACATATAATTTTATTTTGACTTATTTTTACATTTACAAAAAGAAATATCCGCGGTTGCAGATGCAACCGCGGATATTTTTAATGTTCCGTACGGTGTGGTAACGTACCAGATTAGAGTGAATTAAGGATTAACATAGTCG
>CAJUGI010000002.1:0-123867 GCA_910586065.1 uncultured Christensenella sp.
TTCCGTTACACCCATAATGGAAAAACTTGCGGCGGAATACGAAAAGACGCACGATATCCGTATAAAAATCAATGAGTCCGATTCGAGCACGGGCATTAAAGACGTACAAAACGGATTAAACGATTTCGGTATGGCTTCAAGAGATTTGACCGAAAAAGATACGGGCGTAAAAGGTTATACGCTCTGCATGGACGGAATCGCGCTTATCGTCAATAAGAGTTGCGATATAACGGACGTAAGCAAAGCGGACGTAAAAGCTCTTTACGAAAACGGCACGTCAATCCCCAACTCTTCCATTACCGCGGCAATCGGAAGGGAAGCTGGAAGCGGCACGCGCAAGGCGTTCGACGACCTTATGAAAATAGAAAAATATTTGTCGGGAACGAGCGATAAAGTCGTATCAGAAATCACTTCGACGGGCGGCGTAAAGACAACCATTGCAACCGCGACGAACAGTATAGGTTATATTTCCTACGGAAGTCTGGACGATACGGTTAAAGCGGTAAGTTTAGACGGTGTTGCTTGCACGGTGGAAAACATTATGAATAACACTTATGCTCTGCAACGTCCTTTCGTAATCGTACGCAAAGAAAACGGAACGCTGTCGGCGGCGGCACAAGGCTTTTACGATTATATTATGAGTGCGGAAGCTCAAACGGTTATAACGGGCGCGGGTTATATTTCGGTAAAGTGATATGACTACGCTTACAAAGATTAAAACGGCAAAGTTTTTTTCAAAGGAAAATATCGCAAAGGCAATATTTATAGCCCTTGCGGCATTTTCCATTCTTGCCGTGTTTACGATTATCGGTTATTTGCTTTATGCAAGCATACCCGCTTTTCGTGATATAGGTTTTTTCAAGTTTATTTTTGGCTCTGAATGGTCGGCAAAATCGGAAACTTTCGGAATATGGCGAATGATTGTCGGCACGTTCTTTCTTACCGTATGCGCCGTACTGCTCGGCGGTACGCTTGCTGTATTTACGGCGATTTGGCTTGTATTTTATTGCCCTAAACGACTGAAAAAGATATATACGCAGATAGTAAATTTGCTTGCGGGTATTCCGTCTATCGTGTACGGTCTGTTCGGGTATAAATTTTTAATGCCGCTACTCGTCGATATATTCCACCCGAATAATGCGGGTTTCGGACTTTTGGCGTGTACGCTTATTCTCTCGGTTATGATATTACCGACAATAACTTCCATAACCAAAAACAGTTTGGAAGCAGTACCCATGCACTACTACGAAGGCGCGCTTGCGCTCGGCTGTTCAAGAAATCAAGCGGTATGGAAAGTTTTGCTGCCCGCCGCAAAGAGCGGAATTATATCGGCAATCATACTCGGCATAGGTCGGGCAATCGGCGAAACAATGGCTGTTCAGATGATAGTGGGTAACGGTTCGGGTTATCCGTTCGGTGCGTTCGTGCCGTTTACCACGCTCACAAGCAATATCGTACAGAATTGGGGTTATGCAACGCCGTCCGAACAGTCTGCGCTTATTGCCGACGGGTTCGTATTGCTTATCTTTATACTCATACTTAATCTTTGCCTTATGGCTGTAAAAAAGGACAGCAAGGGCGGCAATAAATTCTTCTCTCGTAGATTGAGAGAAAGCGCTCAGAAAGATACGTTAAAAAGCTATCGTCGCACGGGTAGCGCTTGCGATGCGCTATGGATAGTTTCTTGGGTTATTTCTTTGCTGGTTGCGTTCGTTCTCGCATTTATCGTTATATTCGTTTTCGTAAAAGGCTTTCCGCATTTGAGTATTGATTTTATGTTCGGGGAAAGCGGTAACGCACACACGACGCTTGCGCCCGCTTTTGTATCAACTACAATGCTTATAGGTCTTGCGCTGTTGCTTGCTTTGCCGCTCGGTGTAGGCGCGGCAATCTTTTTGAACGAGTATGCAAAGAAAGGAAGCATTTTCGTTAAAGTGATACGCCTGTTCGTCGATACGCTTGCCGGCATTCCGTCGATAATATTCGGGCTGTTCGGAATGGTATTCTTTGTAATCGGTATGAATATGGGCTATTCTCTATGGGCGGGCTGTATTACTTTGGCTCTTATCATTTTGCCGACGATTATACGCAGCACCGAACAAAGTTTATCGGAAGTGCCCGACAGTATGCGTGAAGCAAGTTACGCTCTCGGCGCGGGAAAACTGCGGACGATTTTCGTCGTCGTTCTGCCGCAGGCAATTACGGGAATTATAACGTCGATTATTCTTTCAATCGGAAGAATTGTAAACGAAAGCGCGGCTCTCATATTTACGGTGGGCTCGGCATCTACTTTTATTCCGCAAGGTTACGGTGATAGCGCGGCAAGTTTCGCCGTTCTCGTATGGAAGTTTATGAGTAACGGCTTGCAAGTAAACGAAGCCTACGCTACGGCAAGCATATTGCTTATATTCGTCATCATACTTAACTTACTCGTTTCACTTGTGGAATGGTTATTTAATCGGAGAAAAAAGATATGAAAAAACATATTATAGAGCAATTTGATTTGAGCGGCGATATTGCCGTTTCGGTCAAGGAAATGAATTTATACTACGGCTCGTTTCACGCGTTAAAAAGCATTTATATGGATTTTCCGAAAAATAAACTCACTGCTTTAATCGGTCCGAGCGGTTGCGGCAAATCCACGCTCATAAAATCGCTTAATAGAATGAACGATTTAATCGAAGGCTGTAAAATCACGGGCGAAATCAAGGTCGGCGATACGGATATTTATTCCCGCAAGACCGATTTATCCCGTCTTCGCAAAAACGTGGGTATGGTGTTTCAGCGTCCAAATCCGCTTGCTATGAGTGTTTACGATAATATCGCATACGGTCCGCGCACGTTCGGAATACGCTCTAAAAGCGAATTGGACGGGATAGTCGAAAGCTCGCTCAAAGGCGCGGCTATGTGGGACGAAGTAAAAGACAGATTAAATAAATCCGCGCTCGGTCTTTCGGGCGGTCAACAGCAAAGGCTCTGTATTGCCCGTGCGCTGTCCGTTGAACCGCAAATTCTTTTAATGGACGAGCCGACGAGTGCGCTCGATCCCATATCGACGGGTAAAATCGAAGAATTATGTATGGAACTCAAAAAGAATATGACTATTATTATGGTAACGCACAATATGCAGCAGGCGTTCAGAATAGCCGACTATACGGCGTACTTCCTTTTGGGCGAAATGATTGAAATGGACGAAACCAAAAAGTTGTTTGCTCATCCGCAGAACAAAAAAACAGACGATTATATAAACGGCAGATTTGGTTGATATTACAATTTTATTACAAGCGGCATATTCTCAACACTTTATTTATCAAACAAAAAATGATATAATTAAAGCAAGGTGATATTATGAAAGGTACGGTTTTTATTTTAGAAGACGATACAAGCATTTGCGGACTAATCAAGGTCGCATTAGAGATGAACGGCTTGGATTTCAAGGCGTTTTCAACCTTGAAATCTTTTACCGCCGCACTTTTGGGCGAACAGCCGGATGTTGCATTGCTTGATATAATGTTACCCGACGGAAGCGGTTTAGACGCTCTGCGTTTTATCAAAGAGAAATTTCCTGCCGTAAGCTGTATTATGCTCTCCGCACTATCAAAGGAAGAAGATAAGGTAAACGGTTTGAATATGGGCGCGGACGATTATATAGCAAAGCCCTTTTCCGTATTGGAACTTACGGCAAGAGTAAACGCAAGATTGCGCGGAAAACAGCGACAAAGCGTTTTGTCGGTTGGTAATGTTACGCTGAACTCTGAAACTTTCGTCTGCGAAATCGACGGCAAAGAAGTATCGCTCAATCATAAGGAATTTGAACTATTACATTATTTTATGGAAAATCACGGAAAAGTTTTATCCCGTGAAAAACTTTTATGCGAAGTTTGGGGTTACGACGTAGGCGAAACGCGAACGCTCGACAATCACGTTGCCCGTCTTCGCAAGCTCGGCGTAAAGATTGAAACGATATTCGGTGTGGGGTACAAATTATGAAATGGCGCATTTGGATTTTATCGCTCGGAATTACGTTTGCCTGTCTTTTTGTCTTTTCTTTTGCGGCAACGCAGGTTTATTATAAATCGTCCGTAGATAACAGCAAAGAATATTTGCGCGTTTATATGAACGGCTTTGACGATAGCTTAACTTTGGAAGATTTGAACGAACAAAGTGCCGCCGCCTTTTCGGAAAAATTGAACGGCGCAAGGGTTACGTTTATGGACGCGCAGGGTAACGTACTTGCCGACAGTATTGCCGAAGACGGTTTGGAAAACCATTCAGACAGATCGGAAATAAAAGACGCCATTTTCGACGGAGAAGGCTTTGCCGTGCGCGGCAGTTCTACGCTCGGTAAAAATATGGTGTACTTTTGCAAAAACTTCGACGGACAATATTTGGTGCGGATTGCTATATTCACCGATACTGATTGGAGTATTTTTGCAAAATCATTGCCTATTCTCCTATATTTCTTCATCTTGTGTATAGTATTGTGCGCCGTTATAGCCTTTGTATCAACGCACTTTATCTTAACGCCCGTAAAAAAACTTGCAAGCGACGCCGCAAACAATCCGCAGGTTACAAGCAAATATTCCGAACTCAAACCCGTAGCCGATATTCTCAACGAGCGCAATCGCAACATTCAAAGGCAAATGAGCGAGATACAAGCGGAAAAAGAGCTTGTGGAAAAAGCGCGTGTTTCAAAGGACGAATTTATTTCTAACGTAACGCACGAGATGAATACGCCGCTTACGTCGATTCACGGCTACGCCGAATTGTTACAGGCGGGCGGTATGACCGAAAGCCAAACAAAAACGGCGTATAAAACAATACTAACGCAGAGCGAACGCCTTACAAATTTGATTGCTTGTATCATCAATTACAGCGAAATCGACAATGACGATTTACCCCCTTACGAAGTGGACTTTTCCGCGCTTGCAAAAGAAACGATTGCCGCATTGAAACCCGAAGCGGACAAAAGGAATATTACGATAACGGAAAAAATAGACGATAACGTAATCGTAATGAGCAGACACGAACGATTAAGCGAAATCTTCGGAAATCTCGTGCGAAACGCCATTAAATACAATAAGGACGGCGGCAGTATTACGGTTACGCTCAACTATCAAGGGCTGACTGTTGAAGATACGGGAATAGGCATTGCGGAAGAAAATATGAGCAAGGTATTTTCTCGCTTTTTCACGGTTGACAGGTCGCACAACGGCAAAAACGGCGGCTTTGGTTTGGGACTTGCCGTTGCCAAAAAGATATGCCAAAAGTCGGGATGGAAAATAAGCGTCGAAAGCACGCTTGGCGAGGGCAGTAAGTTTACCGTTGAATTTTAGAAAGTCGCTTTTCGACAAAACTTTCCAAAAATCGCAAACATTTGTTTTGAAAATCTATTGACTTTATACTGTCATAGTAGTATAGCCGCCCGTGCCTTAGCTTACGGAAAGGGCGTAAGTTTTTTAGTTGTACGCTTTTAGGGTTCCCGAAAAGTATCGAAGAACTTTTTGGGAAGAGGAACGGCAACGGCGCAAAGTTGCCTCCGCTTTTAAGCGTGTGGCATAGAGCGCAAGTTTGCCGCGTCGTACCGAAGCTTCGCTTACGACGTAAGCCGTGATAGACTTTTATGAGTGTACGATTTTTTCGGAAAACGGCACTAAAATCAATTCTCTAACTTAATAGAATGGCTAACCACCATAGAGCAATTAGATGTTGCTAAACACGGTTAGAAGTCGGTGATACAAGAAGTTATCAGCGGCTTTTTTCGCGTCTTTTTTACGGTATCTCTCCGCTCTTTCTTGCGTGGACGAAGATATTAATTGTTCTCAAACGGAGGTAAACGCAATGACAATAAGACCGCCTTAATCGGCAAGCAACGGCAATCATACAGGACGATTTGAAGCGTACAATTCACTTTGCCAAGAACCACAGCGATACATACGAATCGGAACAAGCCACGCTGAAAGAGCGGGTTAAGACTTTGAAAGCTGAAATAGAGAAAGGCAAAGCGCAAGACGATAAAATTCTCGACTTTATGCTACTCATCTACAAGTACAGCAATTTTGAAGAACTCACGCCCGAAATTCTGCGTTCGTTCATTGACAAGGTAATCGTCCACGAGAAAACGAAAATAAACGGACATTACAGACAGACCGTTGAAATAGTCTATAATTTCGTGGGCACAATCGAGCCGCAGTTCTTCGACGATGACGAAACCTACAACTGACACAAGCAACTAAACCAAGACAAGAGAAAAGGCGTGGCTTCACGCCACGCCTAATTCTCGTTCGCCTACGGCTTACCTAATATTCCCTATGGGAATTACGGTAAGGTGGAAGCCCTTTTATTTTGTAAACGCGCATGGTTAAAAACCTTCAGCCGTTTCCGTAAATTCAAATTTTAACCTCTTTAAAAACCTTTCCGTCCAATGTTTTAAAATAAAAAGTTCCGCAATCGAAAAGGATATACCCGTGCGCGCTGTTCTCTTTCGGCAAAGAAACCGAACCGGGGTTGAGGTGCAGATATTTTCCACCGTCTGTCGTAACGCTTTCGCAGAGCGGCACGTGCGTGTGTCCGGTAATATAAACGTCCTTTTCGCCGAGAGGCGGAACTTCCCTGTGCCCGTGCGAAAGGTAAATATTCACGCCGTCCGCGTAAACCGCGGCGTAATCCGGACTTATCGCAAAAGGCAAAACCATCTGGTCCACCTCGCTGTCGCAGTTCCCGCGCACGCACAAAATCTTTCGTTTAACCGCGCTCAGGGCTTCGGCAACCTTGGCGGGGGCGTAATCTTCCGGCAAAGGGTTTCGCGGTCCGTGATATAAAATATCTCCGAGCAAAAGCAGCTTGTCCGCACCCTCGCGCTCAAAGGCCTTCAAAAGCTCCGTGCAGTATTTAAAAGAACCGTGAATATCGCTTGCAATCACAAATTTCATAAAAGCTCCTCCAATTTTTTAATAACTCCAAAATCCGCGTTCGAAGGAACAACGTATTTAAATCTTTCTTTAAGTGTCGAAAACGCATTCGCCACAACGTAAGGGTTTCCGCAAACTTCCAGCATTTCAAAATCGTTCATATGGTCGCCGAACGCCATACATTCACCGCGTTCAACGCCAAGTTTTTTCATAAGTTCGCAAAGCGCGTTCCCCTTGTTCGCAAACGGAGTGGAAACGTCCAGCCAGTCGAATCCCGAAGCCATAACGCGCAGTTCGGCAAGCTTTGGCGCAAGCAGCGGCGCGCCGTGGTTTGCGCTGGGCGGAACTTCATCCCATACCGAAATTTTAATAACGGAAACGCGTTGCGCAATTTCATCAAGCCGCTCAACCTGCCTGCAGGATGAATACGACTTTTCAACCACGCTGATAAACGCGGGATTATCGCTTTCGTAATACGCGCAGTCCGCGCAGGACAAAACGGGATAAAGCCCGTTTATTTTCTTAATTTCGCCAAGCGTTTTAACCGTGTCCGCCGCGGATGTCGGTTCTGAATAAATTATCCCGTCGCCGTGCCACACCAAACCGCCGTTCTCTGCAATAATCGCAATTTTATCCAGAACCGGAGCAAATAATTTTTTAAGGTTGGGTAACTGCCGTCCGCTTGCAGGCGCAAAAATTATTCCCTTATCAAACAGTTTTTCAATCAGCGGAAAAAGGTTTTCCGGCAAAACTTTGCTAGGCGGCAAAAGAGTTCCGTCCAAATCCGACGCCACAAGTTTAATCATAAAAAAATTTTACCACAGTCCGCCTTTTTTTGTCAATCCGTTCCGCCCGCCCGCCGTCTTTGTGCACTGCCGCCCAAACCTTACAAATCTTTTGCGCCGGTTTCAATCCTTTGACATATTTATTTTACAGTGTTATATTATATACAGAACAAATAAACGGGTACGCCGCAAAAGCGTGCTCCAAAAGGAGAAAAGATGAAAAAAATGTCCAAAATCGTTGCGGTAATCGCGGCAATGGCGGTTGCGGTAAGTCTTTGCTTATTCGCAGGCTGCGGCGGCAATTACAGCGAAACTTACAACGGCGCTCTTTCGGAACAGACTTACACGTCCGAAGAAAAAGCCGCTCAGGCTTTCCTGTCCGAAGAGATAGGAGGAAGCTCTTCCGTCGTAGTTTATTCAAAAGTTAAGGTTGAAGAAAACGCGCTTTCGGAAGAGGAAGTGGAAAAGCTTGCAATAGAAGATACTTCCGGCGTTGAATACGTAAAGAAGGCAACCGTATTCTATACCGAATCCAAAGTCTCGGCGTATGCGGCGGCAACCGGAACGCAGGACGAATTACAGCAGATGCTGTATATCGTCAAATACGTAAACGGCGGATATAAATATTACAGTCCGGCTCTTTCATCAGGCGAAAATCTTACGAAAAGCTATTTTAACGACGTTTTCAACGGCGAAAGATACGCAAACGTTACCATAAGCGGCAAAATGGCATCTTCCGCAGGCGTTAAAATGTCATATCAGGGCACAAACACGGATACCACCGTTAATATCGATATGAGTTATACATATCAGATTACCGAAAACGCAGTTTATCTCAAAATGACGGAAACACAAAGAGCGCCCGACGAAACAACGGGCAAACCTACAACTCAGACGGGCGTGGCGGAAGGCTATGTCGTTAAAACAAACAAGGGCTACGTAATGTATTCCAATATATCTGGCTCTTATCAGGTAATGCCGCTTGCGGGTATTTCCGGCGGCGCTGATATGGTTTGGGGTTCTATTATCAACGATACCGACCATACCGGCTTTAAAAAGACCGCCACAGGTTTTCAGATGGATAAAGAAAGTTGCCTTGCGATTATGGAAAGACAGTTCGGCGATATTTTCGAATCATACGAATTCGGCTCGCTCGAAGATTTAATCAAAGAAATGCAGTTCGACTTCTACGTAACCGAGGGTAACGTAAGCGGCGTAAAACAAAAGCTCGCTATGGGATTAACCGTAAATGAAAGCGGCGCAAACTTAACCGTTGCGGCGTCTGCGTCTGCGGATTACAGTTTCTCTAAATTCGGTTCAACTTCCGTAACCGTACCCGAAGACGTTATCGCGGCGATTACGGCAAAGGGCTACACGATAGTAACCGCCCCTTCGGTTTAATTCACTTAAAACCAAAAGCTCCCCTTAAAAGCGCACTTCTCATAGGGAATAAAAAACTAAATTTTTTAGAGTTGCACTTTCAAGCGAGGACAAAAGCTCTCGAACATATCGTTCGAGAGCTTTTTACTACAAACTATTTAGAAAGACAAATTGAAATTTAAGTAGCTGTCAGGCTTCCGTTATAAATTCCAGTATTCCATATTTCGTCAAATTCTTCTTTGGAAATAATCGTTGCATAAAAGCCATCTCCCCAGACCTTTGCGTTCAATTCATCAACGGTTGGGATTGGACATGCTTCTATGACATCACAATAGGGGTCCTTATCAATCATTACTGTCCTGTCTGCAAAGATTTCTATCTCTCTAAGCGCAAAGCGGTCATTCAAATCGACTTCATAAAAATATACCATCGGTAAATCATCAGATTCGTATTCCATAAATAGCTGTATATACTCAATATTCCTTTTCATGACAAACACCTCACAGCAAATCCAGATTTTTTAATTCTGATAAATTATTTGGTAACAGACCGCATTATTCTCTAAATTACTGTTTATCGTACAATCATTATAGCACGAAAAATGAAAGAACGCAACCTATTGAATTTTGCGGGAAATATAAAACATATCTATATCTCACTAGGCTACGAGTAGCCTAGTTCGTCCACGAAAAAAAGTACAGAAAAGGCACAGCTTAATGCTATGCCTAAATCTTTTTATTTGCATTTAATTAAATTCCCTATGGGAATTACCGTAATATCGAGGGGAGCTTTTGGTTTTATTTTTTTAATCACTCCGCCGTCCGTCCGCACGCAATTTTCAGCCGTTCCGGCTGGTCGCTTTTGCCCGTTGGTTCACTCATAATTTCGGCGGTTGAAAAAACGTGGTCAAGCCGTTTTCAAACGGCTTTTTTAATTGTGAAGACTGAGTAAAAAGTTGCGTTTTTCGTAAAAAAATGCTCAAAATAAGCCCTTTTTTAAAAGGCAAAATGTCTGAAAATTACATAAGTTGTCCCGTTTTGTCCATATAAAATCGCGTTACATCAAGGGCGCAAACAACCTTAAAACAAAACGCAAAAAGCGTGTGTGCGGCAAAATTTTATCATCCTTAAACGGCTTTGAAAGCGCAAGGCTCTCCTCAAAGTCGCGCAGCGCCGCCTCGCATATTTTTCCGCCGAAAGCCGCTCCGCATTCAAAATTGAAGTGGGTTGACCGGTAGTCCAGGTTATAACTCCCCAAAAACGCAATATCGTCGCAAATAACGCATTTTGCGTGCATAAATCCGGGTGTAAATTCAAAAATACCGGTGCCGCTTAAACTTATTTCCCTTGCATAAGCCTTTGAAAGCCCAAAGGCATACTTTTTATCGGGAATATGCGGAATTATAATTTTTACGTCAACGTTTCTTTTTGCCGCAAATTCCAATGCGGATAAAACTTTGGCGCTTCCGCAAAGGTAAGGAGTCGTAATGTAAACGCGCTTTTTCGCGTTGTTCACAGCGTAAATAAAAGCGTCTTCAAAAAACGTCCTGTGCGGCGGGCTGTCGTAAAAAGGTAAACATTCAAATTCACCGTTCAAAGGAAGTTTAATTGTAAAATCACGGTGTTTTTTGCGTTTTTTAAGTGCTTTTCCGTCGTTTTTGCACAAATTGCCCCCGCCGTCCGTGCACGAGCAGCCCCAAACGGATAAAAACATTCCTTCAAAAATCTTTGCCGCCGCGCCGAAAACTGCAACGCCAGTGTCCTTCCAGTAGCCGTAAGGACTGGTAATATTCGCGTATTCGTCGGCAAGATTGAAACCGCCGGTAAAAGCAACTCTGCCGTCCACCGTTACGATTTTTCTGTGGTCGCGGAAATTTAGCCTTGCACGGGGGAAAGGGGTTAAGCGGTGAAAAATTTTAACCCCAATACCGCTTGATTTAAGCCTTTTCAACTCTTTCCGGCTTATTCTGAAGGCGGTGCCCACGCCGTCGATAATCAGTTTTACTTCCGCGCCGTTTTCCCGCGCTTTTTGCACGGCGGTCATAAACGAATTAAAAATTTTGCCCCGCCCGACAATAAAGAATTCAACGTAAACGCATTTTTTCGCGCATTCGATTTCCCTGCAAACCGCATTAAAAAATTCCGTCCCGCCCGAAAAATATTCTGCTCTGTCGTAACCGGCAAGCGCTGTGCCGCAGGTGTTTTCCGCCGCCGCGGCAAGACTGTAAAGTAAGCTGTTTTTGCTTGAATTGTCGCAATTTTGGTTCGTTTTCGGCGTTTTTTCATTGTTTTTTTCAACTTTAAGTACGCCGCAAGGTTTTTTCTTCACCGAAGCGAAAAGGTAAATGAGCGCCCCCGCTACGGGCAGAGCCGTTATCAGAACGAACCAGGCGCACTTGACTTCGGGCGCGCCTCTGCGCGAAAACAGCACGCATGCGGTTATTCCGTTAAAAATCCATATGAACATAAAAGTAAGCGCCAGCGGCATAACCGAAGGGAGCGTAAGGCACAAAAAAATAATTGCGGCAATTTGCGCCGCAATTAAAACAATATACAAAAAATTAATTGAAAAAATTATTTTTGAAAGTTTGCGCATAAAGATATGCGGCAATCAGAGCACCATTTTCAAGACGGTCATTTTTCCCGTTCTGGGCGAATTCATAAACGCTCCCCTTTCGTCAAGAAGTTCCGCCGGATTGTACTCCGTAAGAATTTCTTTTTCAAAAAAGTCTATGTTCACCGCGTTGTGCGTAAGCATATTAATGACTGTATCAGTGTATCCGTAAGCGTTTGAAACTCCTATAACGGTAAGCCCCTTTTCAAGGACGTCGCGCGAATCTATGCTGGAGTTTCGCGCCGAAGTAATGCTTATTACAACCGTTTTGCCGTCGGCAACCATTCTTGTGGCAAGCGACAGTGGAAGATGCGTAGTGGCGCAGTAAACCGCCGCGTCGCATAAGTTTCCGCTCGTTGCGTTTTTAACGTTCTCGGTGAGTTCGTCGTCAGCCGCATAAGCGTAATATATTCCGCATTTTTTCGCCGTGGCAAGATTTGTGGGGTTGTTATCGATGAGGATAGGTACAATCTTATGGTATTGAAGAACCTGAGCTATAATATTGCCCGAAAAACTGCCGCCTACAACGGCAACTCTCTGACCTGCCGAAAGATTTAGTTTGTCGTAAATATTTTCGGCAATACCTATGGTTTCTATGCAAAGTGCGTGAAAATCGCTTACGGAATCGGGGAGAGGCGCCACGTCTGTGTAATCGCACACCACAAAATCGCGCATAAATCCGTCAAAGTCCCTGCCGGCGGATAAAATCCGTGCACAGTTTTTAGGCTTGCCAGTTTTGCAGGGCAGACATTCGCCGCATTCGCGCGAGGGATTAAAATAAACGCGCGTGCCCTTTTCAACGCCGTAACAGTTTTCTCCCGCTTCGGTAACTATACCTACGGCGGCGCGCCCGGGGACTTTGGGATATTCCGCGTCTATTAAACCGTTATATAAAAGCGCGTCCAAATCCGTAAGCATAAGGTGCGAAACCTTAACTTTAACCTGGGTGGGGGAAGTGACGTTTATGCTGCGCGGCTCGTTTACAAGCGTTTTTGCGCCTTTTAAAATCCAATTCTCCATAACTTATTGCTCATTATACGCTAAAGAGCAAATATTTGCAACTAAAAAAGGGGAGAAAATTTTTTGCAGGATTTTAAAAGACGGCGGAAAAACAATTGACTATTCAAGATTAATTGTTATATAATAGTCGGGTAATAGAAGAATTTAAGCGAGGTGATAGCTATGAAGCCCGAAATACATCCCGAATACCACGAGGTAACGGTTGTGTGCGCTTGCGGTGCTACTTTCACGACAGGCACTACTAAAAACGTAGAAACGTTGAAGGTCGATATCTGCAATAAGTGCCATCCTTTCTTCACCGGTAAACAAAAGCTTGTCGATACAGGCGGCCGTGTAGATAAGTTCAAGAAAAGATACAATATTTAAAGAATACGGCTCCAAAATCGTTTTGGAGCCTTCTTTTAAATTAGCATTTTAAGTAAAAATAAGCGGTCGGTAGGGAAATGTCCGAAAAGAAAACGAAAACTGAAAAAGAGCCTAAGAAAAAAAAGAACTGTAAGTGCGGTACGTATATCGGCGGGCAGGCTGTGCTCGAAGGCGTTATGATGATGGGCAAAACGTGTATGGCAACTGCCGTACGCGACCCGGACGGCGCCGTTCAGATAGAGGCAAAGCGCATAAAACGGAGCGACGCGTTGAAAACCGCGTCTAAAATTCCGTTGGTGCGCGGCGTGGTAAACCTTGTATCTTCGTTGGTGCGCGGCATTAAAACGCTGTCGCGTTCCGCGGCCGTTTACGGCGACGAGGACGACGAGGCGGAGCCCGGCAAAATTCAGAAATGGTTCGTCGAAAAGTTCAAAATCAGCCTTATGGATATCGTTACGGGGCTGGGAATGTTTATCGGCGTTCTGCTTGCCGTGGGCATATTCTTTGTTTTGCCCAACTATCTCGTAGGACTTTTAACGGGGGCTTTCCCCGAAGTGTTCGACAACCGTATGGGCGGACTTTGGTCGGGACTTATACTCGGCGGAATAAAACTGATAATTTTTCTCGCATATCTGGGGCTTATATTACTTTTAAAGGATATCCGCCGTCTTTACAGATATCACGGAGCCGAACATAAAACGATAAACGCCTATGAAAACGGTGTGGAACTCGTGCCCGAAAAAGTGGCGGAGTGTTCGCGCATACACGACAGGTGCGGTACTTCGTTTTTGTTTATAGTGCTGTTCATAAATATTATTGTGTATTCCGTAATAAGATGGGCGTGCTATATAAACGTTATCGAAAACAATGTTTTGCAGTATTTTGCGGGGCTTGGGCTTGAAATAGCGTTGCTTCCCGTAATAGCCGGCGTAGCTTACGAAGTTCTGAAACTGCTTGCAAAGTACGACAACGGATTCGTACGCGCATTGAAAGCGCCCGGAATGTTGCTTCAAAAATATCTTACCACGCGCGAACCCGACGAAAAAATGATAGAAGTGGCAATTGCCGCATTCAATAAGGTGCTTGAAATGGACGCTGACGAAACGGTTGCCGAAACGGTTTTCGTAACGAGCGGAATACTTTCCAAAATGCTTGACGAAACCAAAAAGAAATTCGCGGCTAAGGAAATAGACGAAAGCGACGCCGAATGGATATATTCCATAGTACTGGGAATAAGGCGGAGCGACTTAAAGAACGAACGCACCGTAAAGCCTTCCGAAAGCAAACGCATATCCGAGATTGTTGAACAAAGGCTTAATGGCAGACCGCTGTGGTATATCATAGGCGATACCGAATTCTGCAATTGCAGAATAAAAGTTGACGAGCGCGCTTTAATTCCCCGTCCCGAAACGGAGATGCTTGCCGATATAACTATAAGAAGCGTTGAGGACAACGACAAAGTGCTGGATATGTGCACGGGCTCGGGCTGTATTGCGGTTGCCGTTGCCAAGGCGTGCAAGGGCAGGGGAGTAAGCGTGACTGCCGCCGACGTTTCGGACGCGGCTATTATGCTTGCGAGAGAGAACGCAAATTTAAACAGCGTGGACGTAAACTTTGTGGTGAGCGACCTGTTTAAAAACGTTCACGGCAGATATAACATAATAGTATGCAATCCGCCATATATAAAGAGTACTGAAATTCCCTATCTTCAGCGGGAAGTGCGCGAGCACGAACCGCGCGTCGCACTGGACGGCGGCGAGGACGGGCTGGACTTTTACCGCAGACTTGCAAGCGAGGTTAAAAGCTATTTAACCAAGGACGGCATGCTGATTATGGAATGCGGCGAAGGACAGACGACGGAAATTCTGCAAATCTTCCCCCGCCGCGACTACGCTATAGTTTTAAAGGATTTGGCGGGCGTAGAGCGGTTTTTAAAAATTGTTTTTTGATTAATTAAAGATTTTAATTGCGCTTCGCTTACTCTGAATGACAAGCGGAGCGCGTTTTAAATAATTAACGGTGCAAGAAAACCCACGTTTTTGCACAGCGCAACCAATTTGTGAACGGAGTTATTTATATGAAAAAAGAAATGTTCGGAAAATTAAAAGCCGTTTATGAAAGATATTTGGAGCTTTCCGCAAAGATGAGCGACCCCGCGGTTATTGCGGACACCGCCGAGTGGACTAAAATTGCCAAAGCTCAGGCGGAAATTGCGGAAACTGCAACAAAATACGCCGAGTACATGGAAACCGAACGCGAGATGAACGCCGCGCTGGAAGAGGTTAAGCGCGAAAGCGACACCGAGATGAAGGCTTTATTCGAAGAAGAGGCGGAAAACTGTAAAAAGAAGACGGAAGAGCTGACCGAAGAACTTAAAATTCTGCTTTTGCCCAAGGATAAAAACGACGACAGAAACTGCATAATGGAAATCCGCGGAGGCGCGGGGGGCGAGGAGGCGGCGCTGTTTGCCTACGAGCTGTACAGGATGTATATAATTTACTGCGAACACCACCGCCTGAAAATAGAAGAGGTGGACAAAAACGAAACAGAGCTGGGCGGCATAAAGGAAGTGGTTTTAAACATAACGGGCAGGGGCGCTTATAAACAGCTTAAATTCGAAAGCGGCGTGCACCGCGTTCAGCGCGTGCCCGAAACGGAATCGCAAGGGCGCGTGCATACTTCAACCGCAACCGTTGCGGTGCTGCCCGAAGCCGAGGACGTGGAAGTGGAAATAAAGGACGAGGATATCCGCGTGGACGTTTACCGAAGCAGCGGCGCGGGCGGGCAAAAGGTAAACAAAACCGAAACCGCCATACGCATAACCCACTTCCCCACGGGCTTGGTTGTAACCTGTCAGGACGAAAGAAGCCAGCTAAAAAACAAGGACAAAGCCTTTAAGGTGTTGCGCTCGCGGCTCTACGATTTTTATAATTCGCAAAACCGTTCGGCTTACGACGAGCACAGGAAAAGCCTTGTGGGCACGGGCGACCGAAGCGAACGTATCCGCACCTATAACTTTCCTCAGGGCAGGGTAACCGACCACCGCATAGGGCTTTCGCAATATAACTTAAACGAATTCATTATGGGCGATATAGACAGTATGATAGAAGCGCTTACCATTGCCGACCGCGAGCGCCAACTCGCGGGGGAAGAGTAAGGCGCGGCTCATAAACGTAGCACAACGTTGTAAGGCTTTCAGCCTTCGGTACGACAAGCTGCGTTTTTCTCGGTAGTGTACGTCTACTCCCGTCAAAAAACCACGCTTTCATCGTTCTGCTTTCTAACCCGTGGGAAGCATTGCTGACGTAAGGGCTTGTTGACAGCGAAATAAATTTGTAATATAATAAAAACATGAAAAGAAATCAGTCGATAGAGGATTATCTCGAATGTATTCTGCTTTTATCGCGCGAGAGCGATTACGTACACAGGGTGGACGTGGCGCGAAAGGTTGGAGTTTCGCAACCCGCGGTGCAGAAAGCAATTAAAATTTTGCAGGGCGCGGGTTTTGTGGAATGCGACGGCTTGCACATTTACCTCACACGTAAAGGCGAAAGCTATGCCGGAGAAATTTACGACAGGCACGTAACCATACGCGACTTTTTGGTTGTGCACGGCGTTAACGCGGCGGACGCGGACGCCGACGCGTGCGAAATGGAGCACGTTATTTCGGAAGCCGCCTACAAAATGATGAAAAAATACGTTTCGGATAATAAATAACGTTTTACCCCGATAAATTTGCGGGGGCTTGGTTTGAGGATATGAAAGCTTTAAAATCTTTTAAAAATTATTTTGTAATTTTAATTTCCGCAATCGCCTTAGCCGCGGCGGTCTGCGGCGTTGTTTTCGGTCGCGGAAACGTAATTTCTGCGGAAGCGGTAACCGTAGACGATAATTATAACTTTGCTCTTGTGGACGTAAACGTTGACGTAAACGAAGACAAGACAATGCGCATAACTGAAAATATTTACACTACGTTTCAGGTAGACGGTTTAAACACGGGTTTTATACGCGATATTCAACGCATTACTCAGATTAAGCGTAAAGTAAACGGCGATTTAATCAGCGGTTCAAACATTTTTGCGCCGCTTACTGATATCGGGTTTAAGATGTATGCGTATAACGAGAAGGTTTTTTATCAGACTGCAGTTGAAGGAGTGCCCACGGCGGCGGATATTGCAAAGTTGCAAGAATTACCTTCAAAATATACATATAGCCTTTACGAAAACGGTCAGTTTCATTCTATAAAAATGCAAAAATATACCGGCAAGATGGATGCGGGAACTTATCTTTTTCAGCTTTCCTATACTTACGATTTGAGCGACGATAAAGCAAGCGGTTTCGACGATTTAACGCTCGACGTTTTGGGTTACGATATGCGCCCTGCCGCAGCAGTGCACGCAAAAGTAAATTTTCCTGAAAGTATAGATAAAAACAACGCCGGAGTATATATAAACGAGTCAAGTTCATTTGGCGAACGCAGAGAGTGGAAACCGAGCGTGGGCAGCAGTGATGAACTTATTGTAAAAGATACGAGCGTTGAGTTCTATGTTTCCGGTTTAATAGGTGCAAAGCGCAGTTTTACCGTGCAGGCTATTTTGCCCGACGGCTATTTTAAAGGCGGCGGAGTAACCTTCTTTTGGTATTACATACCGTTTGCGGCAATCGCCGCGGCGGCGGTTATCGCTTTGATTGTGCTTGCGCTTAAAATGATAGACAAAAAACCGCTTGAAACGGTTGAATTTTACCCGCCCGAGGGTATGTCGGTTATGCGCTTTTCCGCAATCTGGCACCGCGGGGTGCGGGATAAGGATACGGCGGCGCTCATTTTAAAGTGGGCGGGGATGGGGCTTATTACAATTCAGCAGGACGGTTACAGAGACGTAATTTTGCGCCCCACCGGAGTGTTGCTTTCAACACGTAAAAGCCGCAAAAAACGCAAAACGACGGGGGATTCCGTATTTGAAGAGTTCCCTGACAGAGTTTCGGCGGAACACAGTTCGGGCGGCAACGTAACGGGCGACCCGTTCGGCTTCGGCGAGCCGGACGACGGCGAAGTTCAGGTTTCCGCCGCGGAAATGAAAAAATATTTTGCCAACGCCGCAGAGCGGAATTATTACGACACGCTTTTCAGCGGAATAGGCGGAACGAATATGTTCTCTTCGCGCGTGTTTGCAACGCAGCTGAATTCCGCGCAACGCAAGCTTTATAACGTTACCGAGGCGCTTAAAAAGGACGGAGAAATTCCGCCGCCGGTAGACAACAGACTGCAAAAAGTTTCGAGGTTCGTTTTTCCGTATCTTTCGCTTGTGCCCGCGGCGTGCGCAATTGCATATCAATGCCTTTTAACACAAACCTTTGTGCCGCTGTTTTTTCTGGTGTTTATGGCGGCGGGCACGTTCGTAATTCCTTCCATGGGCGGGCCGCGCAAGGCTATATTTATAGCCTACATATTCCCCGTTGCGTTCTTTGCATTGCCGTATTTCGCCTTTTTTATGATGGGTGCAATGCCAGCATACGATTACGTACGGTTAATTTATATCGCGCCCTTCATTTGGGCGATAGGCAACTTTGTTTTGCCTTGGCTTAAGGGCAGAAGAACGGAGGAGGCAAACAAATATTACGGGCAGATGCTCGGTTTTAAAAATTTCCTTTTAAAAGCGGAACTGCCGAGGTTGCAAAAGCTCTTCGACGAAAACCCCGAATATTTTGCGGACGTTTTGCCCTGGTGCTTTATTATGGGTATAAGCGACAAAGTGGAACAGCGCTTTAAGTCGCTTGACATAGCAATAAGAATGCCGCAGTACGTAGACGACCGCATAAACGTTTATCTGCTTGCAAGCTGTATGCACCGCTCTTATTACAGCGGCGCGCCCCGTTCGTCGGGCAGAAGCGGCGGCTTCGGCGGTGGCGGAGGCGGCGGTTTCGGAGGTTCCTCCGGCGGTGGCGGAGGCGGCGGCGGTTCCCGCGGTTGCTGAAAACCCCGCATAATTCAATTTAAAAGCCCCGCGGCGCATTGCCGCGGGGCTTATTTTGTTTAAAATTACTCAACGGGGAAAACGTTGCTTATTTTGCCGTCGTCGAGTTCTACGGCATAATATTTAACTTCGAATAAATTTTCGCTTTTTGGATATACCAGCCCCGCCGCGCGCATTGCCGGATGTTCGGCAAAAAATTTTTCGGTGGGCACGGTTACTCCCGCAAATTCTCCGAGATATTCAAAAATCTCACCCGCCTTGGGCTTTAAATCGTCGCTTAAATAGTTTGCGAAATTTCCGCGCGTCAAAACGCTTTCAAAAAACGCAAAGTGCAAAATCGCCTTTTCGGGAGGACGGGTTTCAACGGTGCGCCCCGCAACCATAGTCAGCTTTTCTCCGTCGTAAGCGTATTCGCATTCGGCTTTTGCCGCGGTGCATGTTTCAAAAGCGGCGCATATTTTAAGCCTGTCCGAAAATTCAAAACTTTCGGCTTCGCTGAAAAATATTTTTTTGCCGCGGTCGGAAAGTATTAAAAGGCCGTTGCCGCCGCTTATTGCCAGAACGGGGAAACCGCCGATTTGCCTTTCGGAAAATTTTGCTCCGGCAAATTTTGCGGGCAGCGGAATAAGCGAATATTCCGCCCCCTCGACGGAGAGAAACAAGCCGCCCTGCGAAAACAGCGTAACAAGGTTTCCGCAAAAGCGCGTTTGGGCTATTACGCTTAAATTTACGCTCTTGTTGCCGTATTCCTTAATAAAAATCAGCGTTTCTCCGTCCATTAAATACACGTCCATAAACGCGGGCGGTTCGAATAACAATTTTTCGTTAATAAAAAAATTTACCGGTTGCAAATTCTCTCCCGGGACGATTTCGGCAAGCACGCTGTCGGAAAGGTCGATTTCTATGTGGCGTTCGAAAGTATCAATGCCCCCCACATATAAGCCGTTTAACTTTAAAATTGCGGGCTTGTACGATAAAAAGTAGACTCTCACTGTGTTTTTTCCTTTTTTTATTATTTAATGTATTTAAAATTAAAATTATGTCAATATCTTCCCCGACGGAGGAAATTTATATGAACAAAATAAACGGCTATACGGAAGAAGAGGCAATTGAACTTGTAAATTACATCACGTCGGGGAAAAAGGCGGGCAACACGCTTTCGGGACTGTTTGCGTCCTATGCGCAGAAATCGGGCAGGGCAAAGGGCAGCGTGCGCAATTATTATTACGCGCTTTTAAGAACTACCGGCGACGAAAGAGTTAAAAAGATGTTGCGCGGAACCAATCTTAAAGCCGAAAAAATTCTGCCATTTTCCGAACTTGAAACCGACAGAGTTTTAAAAGAAATTTTAATGCAGAAGGCAAAGGGCGTTTCGGTGCGCCGCGCGGTTTTAAATCTTTCGGGCGGCGACGATAAGCTTATGTTAAGGTATCAGAACAAGTACCGCAACGTGGTTGCAAAACAGCCCGAAAGAATTGAAAGACTTAAACGCGAGTGCGGACTTCCCTGCGGAGCGGACGAAACGCGGGCGAGGCTCGAAGAGGAAATTAACGGGCTTTACGAAAGACTGCAGACGACT
This sequence comes from uncultured Christensenella sp., assembly GCA_910586065.1. Taxonomy (GTDB): domain Bacteria; phylum Bacillota; class Clostridia; order Christensenellales; family Borkfalkiaceae; genus Coproplasma. The sequence goes on from CAJUGI010000002.1 coordinate 20,630, forward strand.
TTAAAGGAAGAAAACAAGCGGCTTACGACAGTGATAAAGCGTTTGACCGACGAAAACGCGCTTTTAAAACTGCAACTTAAAAACAATTGAATTTTATAAAATAAGAAGGCGGCGGGCGCATTTAATGCGCCCGCCGCCCGTTTGCCGTTGACAAAAAGCCTTAGGTAAAGTATAATTAAAAAAAGCTTTAAAGCGAGGGGTTAAAAATGAAAAAGAAAATTATTTTGGCTTTGGTTGCGGCTACCGTTGCGGTTTTTGCCTGCTTTGCGTTTGCGGGTTGCGGTGCGGAGTTTGTAGGAAACACCGACTTGCAGATGAATAAAAAATATATTTATACGAAAAGTGTAAACAGAAGCAACGACAAGCAAAGTTATTACGTATTCTACTCAAACGGAACGGGGAAATATAGGGAATATTCGCAAACCGCCGACGGCGACATTTTAAATTTGGATTATACGGTTACTTTCAAATATACTTTTGCGGACACTGATAAGTCTGCGGTTGTGTGCTTTTTCGATTCGGTAGAATACGGAAAAGCAAACGGAAGTTATGAAGTATATACGACCTGGACGCGGCTGGTAACCGTTTCAGGGAACGTGTTGTGTTGGGCGGGCACTTACGGTTATTCGTTTTATATCAACGAAGATTATTTAAATTCCACATTAACCAACTACGGTAAGTAAGGCTGTTAAAGTAAAAATTTTACAGTTATATATTGCGGCGCGGCGCACAAACTTTTTGTAAGGGCGGATTTACGCCCCAAGGAGACAAAGTGGAAAAATTTATTTTCGGGCTCGCCGTAGGTATGGCGGGCGGCGCGCTTCTTGTCGCTAATAATTGCAAGCTTTTGAATCTTGTTAAAAAGAATCAGGAAGATTTGATGCAGAAAGCGGAAAATTATATCGACGAGAAGTTACAGGCGCTTGAAAGTAAGGACAGTCAAACGGAGTCCTAAAACTTAATGTTTGCCGTATCCGTTGTTCGCTGAACTTCGGGTACGGCAAATGTTTTTTATGCGTAACGCATTACTTATACTTGAAAATTGCGGGGCGAAGTGTTATAATCGGCATATGGAAAGATTTGTGGCTTTCGATATCGGCGACAAGAGGATAGGCGTTGCGGTATCCGACCCGTTCAATACATACGCTTTGCCTTCGCAGACGTATTTCAGAAAGGGGTTTAAACAGGACGTTGAGGCGCTTGTAAAAATCGTAAAGGAAAAGGGCGCAACGGCGGTAATTTGCGGGCTGCCCGTCAACTTCGACGGTTCGGAGGCGTTGCAGACTGTTAAAACGCAAAGATTTATAGACGCTTTGAAAGAGGCGCTAAAAATACCCGTAATTTGCGAGGACGAGCGGTTTACCACGCAACTTGCGCACGAAGTTTTGATATCGGAAGGTATGAGCAGGGAAAAGCGGAAAAATTATGTGGACGCGCTCGCCGCCGCAAATATTTTGGACGGATATCTTGCAAAAATCAAAAAATAAGGAGTTTTATATGAGCAAAGAGACAGAGGAACAGTTTGAAGAAGAGAACGACGGATTAATCGAGCTTGTGGACGAGGACGGCAAAGTTATCAATTTTACGCTTGCCGGCATAACCGAATACAAGGGTGAAAAATACGCAATGCTTTTACCTGCCGAACCCAACGACGAAATTGCGGAAGACGAGGTTGCTATCTTCCGCTATATTGAAAAGGACGGCGTTCTGGAAGCGATTGAGGACGAGGCGCTTTTAGACGAGGTTTTCGAGTTCTGGCAGAACGAAGAGGACGGCGAAGAGGGCGAATTGAATTAAGCTTAATTAAAATAAGAGCCGCGGCGCGAAATTCACGCGCCGCGGCTTGATTTTTTTTGTGACCGCTCAAATTGTTTTCAGCAATAAATTTTTCTTATTATAAAGTTTAATAATTTTACGGATAAAAGGCGCGATAAAAACACTTCAAGCTTGGAGACTCCGCCGACGGAAACGCGCAGGGGCGGATTTTTGCGTTCGGCGATTTTGTAAATTACTTTTGCAACGCTTTTAGGACTTTTACCCTTTTGTTCGTCGCGCGCCATTTTGGCAACCGATTTTCTGGCGGTGCGGTTTTCTCCCTCGCACACCCTTGCGGCGGTAAAACCCGTTTTGGTGTCGCCGGGGAGAACGCAGCTTACTTTTATTTTATAGGGTCTGACCTCGTTTGCCAGCGCGCGTGAAAACACTTCGACGCCCGCCTTGGTTGCCGAATACATCGCCTGATAGGGCAGGGGCATAATTCCGCCCACCGACGAAACGTTAACTATTTTTCCGCCTTGCGCCTTCATTGCGCTTGCGGCTTTGCCGCTTAAAACGCACAGAGCCGTGAGGTTTACGTCAACTATATTTTGTACGTTTTCGGGCGAGGTTTCTTCCATAGCGCCTGCGATGCCGAACCCCGCGTTGTTTACGAATAAATCGATTTTTCCGTCGCGGGCAATAATTTCGCTTAAAATTTTATCTATTGCGGGGTAATCGCATACGTCCGCCGAAAAGCACTTGAAGGAGCCGTTAAAAGGCTTCCTTGCAATTCCGTAAACTTTAAATCCCTTTTCGGTTAACAGTTCAGCCGTCGCAAGCCCTATGCCGCTGGTAGCTCCGGTTATTACGGCGATTTTTACTTGTTTTTTGGTACTCATAACAAAATTAATTATATTTAATTTCACGGTAATGTCAAATTCAAAAACCGATAATTTATTTGACAAAGGATTTTTCTGGTGATAGAATTTTTACGTTCTTTAACTTTAAAAAAGGAAGTGATTTAATGGATTTATTCAAAAAATGCGAAAATCAGGAAAGAGTTAATCTCTTAAAAGAACGCGACATTTATCCTTATTTCCATATGCTTACTTCTAAGCAGGCGCCCGAAGTGGTGATGGAAGGGAAGGATATAATTATGCTCGGGTCCAACAATTATCTAGGACTTACCTCGCACCCCGAAGTTATCGAAGCGGGCGTAAAGGCGCTTGAAAAGTACGGTTCGGGTTGTTCGGGCAGCCGCTTTTTGAACGGTACGCTCGATTTGCACCTCGAACTTGAACATAAACTTGCAAAATTTTTACATAAAGAGGACGCGGTTACTTTTTCTACGGGCTTTCAGTCCAATCTGGGAATAATTGCGGGGATTACGGCGCACAGCGACGTTATCGTCTGCGACAAGGAAAACCACGCCAGTATTTACGACGCGTGCCGTTTAAGTTATGCGAGAATGCTCCGTTATAACCACGCGGATATGAACGACCTCGAAGAAAAGCTCAAATCAATAGACTTAAACGTTTCGGGCATTTTAATTGTCACCGACGGCGTGTTCAGTATGGGCGGAGACATAGCTAAGCTTCCCGAAATCGTAAAGCTCGCAAAAAAATACGGCGCGAGGGTGATGGTTGACGACGCGCATGGGCTTGGCGTTTTGGGCGAACACGGAAGGGGGACTGCCGAATACTTCGGGTTAGAGGACGAAGTTGACATATATATGGGCACGTTCTCGAAATCGCTTGCCAGTATAGGCGGCTATATGGCGGCAAAGCACTACGTGTGCGAACATGTAAGGCACAATTCCCGTCCGTTTATGTTCAGCGCCAGCATAACCCCCGCAAACGTTGCGTGCGCAATAAAATCGCTTGAAATTTTGGAGCGCGAACCGCAGCTTGTAAAGCGGCTTGCCGAAATAAGCGCTTATATGCGCGCAGGCTTAAAGCGCGAGGGGATTGATATAATCGACAGTATCACGCCCGTTATACCCATTTACACGTATACGGATATAAAAACGTTTACCGCCTGCAAAATGCTGTTCGACAGGGGTGTTTACGTAAATTCCGTTGTTTCGCCGGCAACTCCCGTGGGGCAGAGCCTTATAAGGACAAGCTATATGGCTACGCACACCGAGGAGCAGATGGACAGGGCGCTTTTAAAAATAAAGGAAGTTTTAAACGAAGTAAAAAATATAAAAGAATAAGCTTTCGGTTGCAAGCGTCCGCGGAACGGTTAAGGCAGTTCCGCGGACGCTTTTATGTTAAAAATTTTCATTGGGCTAAATTTTAAAAAAACATTGACATTTTGTTTGTTAAAAGCTATATTATATTTATAATTATTCATTATTAATTAATTTTACAAGTTTTATGCAAAATTTATGCGATTTTGAATGTCTGTAAAAACATTAACGGAGGCAACGGATATGAAAAAATTAAGTAAAGTATTTTTAAGCGTTATTACTTTGGGCGCGGTTGCGTGTTCTTCGGGCGCTTTTGCCGCGTGCGGCGGCAATACTCCCGCCGAACATACGCACAACTGGGGCGACTGGACCGAAAAGGCGGCGGCGAATTGTACGGCGGCGAAAGTGGAGGAAAGAAACTGTCTTTACGAAAGCTGTCCTGGCAACGGACACGAGGAACGCTCCGTGGGCGAACCGTTGGGACACGCGTTCGGCGACTGGGATTTTACTCCGCCCTCTCTTGAGTCCGCAGGCGGCGCCGACAAGACGTGCACGCGCGACGGATGTACGGGAACCTTGCACGTTGATTTACCTAAGCTTGGCGGCGAAGGTTACGTTAAGGGAGAAGATTCGGCTACCTGCGCTGGCGGCGGAATGCAGAAGTATACTTTCAAACATTCCGAAGGCGATATTGTTTTTAACGTTGCCACGCCTGCAAAAGCGCATACGTTCGGGAATTGGACTGTTTTGAGCGCTCCCACGGATAAAGACACGGGTTTTGCAAGAGCGGTATGTTCGGGCGACGGCTGCAAACAGACAAAGCTTGAAATGCTGCCCGTTCTTACGGACGAAAGTATTGAAAGCGGGTATTATACCAAACGCAGAGTCGAAGCTACGGGCGCAGCAAGGGGAAAATGGGTTTACACCATTACAAAGCCGGTTGCGGATGAAAAGTTCGGCGGCGTTCAGCTTGAAGCGGATTTGGTTGATTTGCCCTTGCTTGTTTACGGCGACAACACTGTGGAACTTACCGCTTATGAAAATCAGGTTTGCGAATTCGTTTCCGAAACGGAGCAGACGTATTCCATAACAGTGCCCGAGGGCGTGATTGTTAACCTTGACGACGAGGATATTATTACGGGCACGGGAACTTATGCAAACTTCGACGCGCCGGCAGGCGAAAAAATTAAATTTTACATTACTTCGGACGTATCCGGTACGGTGACTGTTGTTATTGGCGACGCCATTGACGAAACAGTGAAGATTAAGAATGAGGAAACCAAAGAACTCAATTTACCGGCAAACGGCGGTAATTCCGAAAATATGTTCGTTCTGACTGCCGACGACGGAATAGCCGAGGGTAAATATACTTTTAGCATTACTTCGGTGGGGACCACGCCGTTCTGTTACTTTGCCGTAGCCGGCGCTGACGAGACTTTGACGTTCGACGAGTTGAAATCTTCGAAAGGCGTTATGTTTATCGGCAGTGAGAGCGCGGTAAAAGAAACCGCTAAATATACGTGCTCAAAACTGAATAACTTTAACCAGATAGCCATAACCGTAAACGTTAAGGCGGGCGACAAAATTTATTTTGCAACCAATTCGGGTACGGGTGCGATTTTAGAAGTTTCGATGAGAAAGGTTTAAAATCCTTAAAAGTTAAAAATTCAAATCCGTCCGCGGAAAACTCCGCGGACGGATTGTTTTTAGCAAAAAATACGGGCGGGGTGTAAATATGCTTTACAAACCTTTTAAAGTCTGTTAAAATATCAAAGCTATAAAAATTCACACCCGAAGGGCGGGCGCTCCGTGGCGGTAAAATCTTTCAATGCCGCAATAAGCGTCTTTAAAACCGCGCTTTCGGGGAGGTTTAACGGAGGAATTAAAATGGCGGTTATAACAATGAAACAGCTGCTCGAAGCGGGCGTACACTTCGGGCACCAAACGAGAAAATGGAACCCTAAGATGTCTAAATACATCTATGCGGCGCGCAACGATATTCACATTATCGATTTGCAGATTACCGTAGACCTTATCGAAGAAGCTTACAAATTCGTTTGCGAATCGGTTAAGGCGGGCAAATCCGTTTTATTCGTAGGCACCAAAAAGCAGGCTCAGGACGCGGTTAAGGAAGAGGCTGAGCGCTGCGGTATGTACTATGTAAACTCCCGTTGGCTGGGCGGCACGCTCACCAACTTCAAAACCATTCGTTCGCGTATCGACAGAATGGTTAAAATAGAAAAAATGGAACAAAACGGCGAGTTCGACCTTCTTCCCAAAAAGGAAGTTGCAAAATTGAAGGAAGAATTCGAAAAGTTGCAGACCAACCTCGGCGGCATAAGGGAAATGAACAAGCTCCCCGGCGTTATGTTCGTGGTTGACCCCCACAACGAGGACATTGCGGTTGCCGAAGCGCGCAAGCTCAATATCCCCATCGTGGCTATCACCGACACCAACTGCGACCCCGACCTTATCGACTATGTAATCCCCGGCAACGACGACGCTATCCGTGCGGTTAAATTAATCGCTTCCGTAATTGCAAACGCTGTTATCGAAGCTAATCAGGGCGAAACCCCCGTTCTTCCCGCGGAAGAGGAGAGCGAACCTGTTTCCATAGAAGAAGTGGTTGCGGCAAGCGAACCCGCCAATACGGAAGAAACCGAAGAAAAGGCAGAGTAAGGGAAATTAAGGAGGACTAAGTTTTATGGCATTCACGGCAAAAGACGTAATGGAGCTGCGCGATAAGAGCGGCGCAGGTATGTTAGACTGCAAAAAGGCGCTTGTCGATGCAGACGGCAATATGGAAAAGGCCGCCGAGCTTTTAAGAGAGCGCGGAATTGCAAAGGCTGTTAAAAAGGAAGGCAGAATCGCGGCTGAAGGCGTTGTAGGCGCATACGTTTGCGAAAAGTGCGGCGTTGGCGTTTTGCTTGAAATCAACTGCGAGAGCGACTTCGTTTCCCGCGGCGAAAAATTCCACGGAATCGTAGACGAAGTTGCAAAAGTCGTTGCTGAAAACAAACCCGCCGACGTAGAAGCTTTAAACGCTTGCAAATTGGGCGGCGCTACCGTTAAAGAGTACATTGCAAATATGACTGCCGTTATCGGCGAAAAAATTTCAATCCGCCGTTTCGAAATTTACGAAACCAAGGGCAAAATCGAAACATATATCCATATGGGCGGCAAAGTAGGCGTTATGGTTGACGCCGCCGACTTTAATAAAGGCGCGGAAGAAACGTTGCACGACGTGGCTTTGCAGATTGCGGCTTCAAAGCCCTCGTATCTGGTTGCGGCGGACGTTCCCCAGGAAGTTTTGAACAAGGAAAAGGAAATTATGCTTGTTCAGATGCAGGGCGACCCCAAAAATGCGAACAAACCCAAGGAAATTCTGGAAAAAATCGTTGCCGGCAAACTTGGCAAATACTATTCCGAAAACTGCCTTATGGAACAGGTTTTCGTAAAGGACGACAGCCAGAAAGTTTCGCAGGTTATCGGCAACAAGTTTAAGGTAACCCGTTTTGTACGCTTTGAAATGGGCGCGGGAATCGAAAAGAAGAGCGAAAACCTTCAGGACGAAGTTCAGAAGCAAATCGACGCAATGAAGAAGTAAAAGAAAAACGCTTTATTATCTTCGGTTATTGTTTGTCGGGAGAATTGTTTCCGCTGAGAGAATTTGATACATTGGACGAGGCGGAACGTCACGTACATTATCTAAACGGCGGTAATTAACAAAGAGGTTAAAATGAGTTGGGTTGTTTTCGATAAGACGAAAAAGGACTGTGCGCCTTATCTGGCGTCAATGTTTTCCCAAAACGATAAAAATTTTGTCGTTGGTTTCACTTTGGGCGGCGGTGTGTTTGTCCAGTATAAAGAAGTTGAAAGTGCGGAAGAAGCTGAACAACTCGTTCATTATCTAAACGGCGGTAATTAAAAAATAAATAAAAAAGGGCGGTAATTGTACCGCCCTTTAATTTATAATATTACGCCGTTTTTAAATATTTCGGCTAGTTCTGCTTTCTCTTCCAACAAAGCATCTATTTTGTTTAGTTGAATATTTAAGATTTCAGTGTAACCTTTAAGCGAATTAAACGGCATAATTCTGTTCAACGGGCGCCCGTATAATTCGGCAAAAGTAAAAGTATCCGAAATGTCAAGATTAAGTAAATGTGCAGAGTGCTTAATATAAATTTTCATACAACCGAATATCTTTGAAAATGATGATTGGCTTTTTAGCGCCCCGCCGCTTTCAGTATTAGCAAGTTCATTGCTTGCAAAACTTACCGGAGCGCTTATCATTTGTGAAATACCGGTAATCATCAAACTGGCTCCGGCTATCATCCCTACGCCTAAAGGCGCAGTGCCTATGACCGCTCCCGCAACGGCTGTTCCTAAACCTGATAGCATATTTTTTGTAAAGTTGAGTGCATTAATAGAGGTGTTTCTTTCTTTATCCGCTTTGTTAGTATAGTTAATAGGTATATCGATTGCTATTTTTACATCAAAGCTATCGATTATTGCTATTGTTGATGATTTTTCAGGTGATGTTCTTATACTTAGAGTAATATTGCAAGAGCCGTCAATGTAATCAAAGATGTATGAAATAGAAAGGTATTGACCAAATAAATCGTTTATAGGTAATTTATACCATCCATAAAAAGGAAGATAAATTTCATATCGACTGTAAGGTTCAAATAAATCAAATCTTTTACGCAAGTGTTGGAAGTAATTAGTTACATATTCAATGGGGATATTCTTGTGATTTGCAGATAAGTCTAAAACTTGACAACCGTTTACCCCATCAACAGTATAATTCCCTACACGCATTTTTTCGCTGTATATAAATGTGCCAAAATCATCTGAAATCGGTAATAGATACATACTAATAACAAAATTAACTTTTGATGTGCTTCCAAGTACATTTGTTGCAAAATTTTTAAGTTGAATTGATTTTACAGGTAATCTATAGACTTTTGTTGTGTATTGACTTGCATACATTGTTGTAGCAGGAACGTTTAATACTCCATAGTTAGTGCCATCGGGAGGCGCAATCTCTTGTGTGGTTTCCATCTCGTCGCTTACGCAAACTATATACACCCAGTATAATTTTTCTGAAGTTGTAGAGTTGAATATTGTATCATCAATTAAAGTATAATCAATTCGAGGAACAAATTGAATCGGAGCTCTTTCATCCTTGAGTTCTTCAGAATAATTGAATTGGTTGCGGGATACAAAACAGTTTAATTTAGCGTTAGAGATTTGAGTTTTATAACTCATTAATACGTCTACGGTTAAAGAAATCCGCCATAAGTTTTCGCTTACTTTTACAATATTTGTAATAAAATAGTATCGGTTAAAGTCGGGAATATAAGCATAATTGCCTAAAAAATTAGTTAAAGTTTCAGTTGTTTCAATAGGTATTATCGGATTTGTAACAGAGCATTCGTTTTTTAATGTAATATCATAATCTGAAATCTTTATTAGGTGGGATTGCTTGTCCATGCGATTGGTTTCTGCAGTATTTTTAAAAATCGTAATAGTCATAATTGCCTCCGTGTTTAAAAGCTTAATTAGAAATGTTATAAAACATTCTTAATGTAAGTATATATAAAACTTGCGGTTTGTCAAACATGTTTCATTTTAGCTTAAACCATTTTAAACCGCGGAAGTATCAGCTCCTTACAGTAACCGTAACTTACGGCGTTAAATAAAACAAATAAATTTGCCGCCCGCGGAATTTTCCGCGGGCGGTTTAAATTACTTTTCGAGTAATTCGTCGCAGGAGACGTCGTAAAGCTTTGCAAGTTTAATAAAATTTTGAAGAGAAGGAACGTTTACGCCCCATTCATAAGCCTGATATGATTGGCATTTAATTCCGATTTGTTCAGCCACATATGCTTGCGTATAACCGTATTGCTTTCTTAAATCCTTTAAGTTTTTTACCAAATTATAAAGTTCTTCCATAAATGTGCCTCTTTTTTATTGACATAATAACGTTTTAAACTTTATAATATAAAAAATAACATTTTAAATTTCAATACATAGGAGAGCAAAAATGAAAAAGAGCGGGCATTTGTTTGCAAAGGAATTGGAAAACCTTGAAGTGAGGGTGGATGAAGCGAGTATGCTGTTGGATTTAAAGGTGCTGTTAAAGGATTATTATACGGCAACGTTTAGCGCAAACGAAAAAAAGCTTGAAATAAAGTTCGATAACGGACAAAAATTTGAAATATCGGTAAAAGAGAAGAAGTGACCCGTTTGTTTGGAGTGGTTGAGCCGCCCGTGCTGAATAGCGCGGGCGGCGGTCATTTGCGCCAGATAAACTCCTTCCGGTGGTGCTCGCGTCTCGTTTTGATTGTAGAATAATAAACGACTCTTACAATCGCGTCGGTTATTATTTTTTTAAAGATTTGCTTGCTATTGTTCGAACTTTGGAATATAATTAATTTATTAAAAAGGTGATTAATGTCTGATTTTATATCGGCTAAGGAAGTCGCGGTAAAATGGAATATATCTCAGCGCAGAGTGGCGGTATTGTGTGCGGAAAACCGTATAGACGGCGCCATAATGGTTGGCAATATGTGGGTTATTCCTAAAAACGCTAAAAAACCCGTTGATAAGCGTACGTTACGCTATGCAAACAAAAAAATTGTGGAACTGAAACCGTTTGTTAAATGGGTGGGGGGGAAAAGTCAGCTCATAGGGGAACTTGAAAAATATTTGCCGCCGGTTGGTGAAAAGGTCTTAACAAAATATGCCGAACCAATGGTTGGCGGAGGGGCACTGCTTTTTGCCGTCTTAGCAAAATTTAGTATTAAGCAAATTTATATAAGCGATATTAATTCCGAATTGATAAACGCATATAACGCTGTGAAATTTAATGTTGAAACGCTTATACAAAGTTTAACCGATATTCAGTCTGAATATTTAAAACTGGATGAGACAGAGAGAAAGAATTTTTATTACTGTGCAAGAAATAAATATAACTCTCTTGAATTAAATGAACAGACGAAAATTGAAAAAGCAACATTATTTATATTTTTAAATAAGACTTGTTTCAACGGGCTTTACAGGGTTAATAAAAAGGGGCAATTCAATGTGCCTATGGGAGCATATAAAAAGCCCGTTATTTGTGATGAAAAGAATTTGAGAAACGTTTCAAAAGCACTTAAAAATGTTACGATAGTGTGCGGTGATTATTCTTTATCAAAAGAATTTATTGATAAAAACACATTTGTGTATTTAGATCCGCCTTACAGACCGATTTCCGAAACTTCCTCGTTTACTGCATATTCCGCAAATGCATTTGATGACGCAGAACAAATTCGTTTAGCGCGTTTTATTGACGAAATAAATGCAGTGGGGGCAAAAATTGTTTTAAGTAATTCCGACCCGCAAAACGATAACCCCGAAGATACGTTTTTTGAAGAATTATATAAGGCATATAAAATTAATAAAGTAGAAGCGTTGAGGATGATAAACAGTAATTCCGATAAACGCGGCAAGATAAAGGAATTGCTTATTTGCAATTAAGAGGTAACAGATATGATAAAGAATGGTAAAGGCGGCGGCAATACGCGCACGGGACTCGTATTTGAGGGTAAAGTTGATTTGGCAACTTTTTTGGGGCAGCAACCTCATTATAAGTTGGTTGGAAACGATGTTCTTTATGACGGCAATGTTGTTGCGAGAGTTTTTAAAAAGAATGCATTTTATTCTGTATTTCTTGCCGAATTAAATATTGACTGGAAAAACTACATATCAAAACGCCTGTTGCCGGATGACAGCATTTTCGTCTTACTTAATAATACGCTGTTTATCATAGAGTGCAAGCACCAGCAAGTTGCGGGTTCGGTTGATGAAAAGTTGCAAACTTGCGATTTTAAGCGTAAGCAGTATAAAAAATTAATGGCGCCTGCGAATATTGACGTTGAGTATGTTTATCTTTTAGACGATTGGTTCAGGCAAGACGCTTATAAAGACGTTTTAGACTATATTCATTCCGTAGGCTGTGATTACTATTTCGAATACATACCTTTGATGAAATTGGGGTTACCCGTTCCACCTGAATTAATAGAAGATTAAATAAGCGGCGCGTTTTTTAACGCGCCGCGGCTTTTTGCAAGGAAATAATATTTTTGCGTTAAAGTTTAATTATTGTTGAAATTTATTTGCCGCTATGTTATAATAGCTTAGAGTTAAGTATTTTACGGAGAATAATGTGAAACCTAAATATAAGAGAGTTCTTATTAAACTTTCAGGCGAGGCGCTTGCCGGAAAAGCGGGGCACGGACTTGACGAAAACGTTATATCGGGCGTGGTTGAACAGATTAACGCCATTCACGATATGGGCGTGCAGATTGCGCTTGTTATCGGCGGCGGAAACTTCTGGCGCGGGCGACAGGGCAAGCAGATGGACAGAACTACCGCAGACCATATGGGGATGCTCGCAACGGTTATGAACTCGCTTGCAATGATGGACGCGCTCGAACAAAAGGGCATTCCCACGCGAGTGCAGACGGCGCTGATTATGACTTCGGTTGCCGAGCCTTATATTTTAAGAAAGGCTTTGCACCACTTTGAAAAGGGCAGGGTTGTTATTATGGCCTGCGGAACGGGCAATCCTTATTGCTCTACCGACACCGCGGCGGCGCAGAGGGCTTGCGAAATTCAGGCGGATTTGCTTTTAATGGCAAAGAATATCGACGGAATTTACGAAAGCGACCCCAAACTTAATCCCAAAGCAAAAAAATACGACCACATCAAGTTTATAGATATAATAAACCACGGCATAAAGGCAATGGACACCACTGCGGCTACTATGTGTATGGAAAACAACGTTCCGGTGCTCGCGTTCGGGCTGGATGAAGAAAATTCCATAATCCGCGCGGTTTGCGGCGAACATTTGGGCACGCTGATAGACAATAATTAAAATAAAAAGGGAGAACGATTTATAATGGTAGACAACGAACAGGTTGAAGAGATTCTTTTAACGCTTGACGACAAACTTTCGAAAACGGTAAGCGTTTTAAAGGAAGAATATCAGGCGGTCCGCGCGGGCAGAGCAAATCCGCACATTCTGGATAAGGTTATGGTGGATTATTACGGCGCGCCCACGCCCGTAACGCAGACTTCCAACATTTCCGTGCAGGAAGGCAGGTGCCTTGTAATTTCGCCCTGGGACGTTTCGCTTTTAAAGGCTATCGAAAAGGCTTTGCAGACGTCGAATATCGGCATTACGCCCACCAACGACGGCAAGGTTATCCGCCTTGCGTTCCCCCAACTCACCGAAGAGCGCAGAAAGGAACTGTGCAAGCAGGTTAAAAAGATGGGCGAGGACAGCAAAATCGCGGAAAGGAATATCCGCCGCGACGCATTGGAACAACTTAAAAAGTTGAAAAACGACAAGGCGCTTTCGGAGGATGAATACGCATCCTGCGAAAAGGACGTTGAAAAGTACGTTTCGGAGGCAATTGCGGAGATAGACGCCGCAACCGCCGCCAAAGAAAAGGAGATAATGACCGTTTAATGGAAAATATTCCTCTGCACGTCGGACTTATTATGGACGGCAACGGCAGGTGGGCGAAAAAAAGGCTTATGCCGCGTTCGCTCGGGCATAACGCCGGTATGAACCGTGTGGTTTCGCTTGCCGAACACGCACAAAAGAGGGGAATTAAGTACCTTACGGTTTACGCGCTTTCTTCCGAAAATCTTGCAAGACCAAAGGAAGAGCTTGAAGGGCTGTTTAATCTTTTCAGAAAATATTTTTCCGAAAACGTTAAAAAGCTTTACGGGCAGAACGCCGCGGTAAAAATAATAGGCGATATGCAAGGGTTGCCGCATGACGTTGCAAAGCTTTTAGCCGAGGGGGAAGCCAATTCACCGAAAGAAGCGACCTTTTGCATGGTTTTTGCAATAAACTACGGTTCGCGCAAGGAAATCGTGCGCGCCGCAAAACTTGCCGCGGAGAGCGGAGAAGAAATTACCGAAAAGACGCTTGAAAAATATCTTTATACGGGCGGAATTCCGAACCCGGATTTGATTATACGTACGGGCGGAGAAATAAGACTTTCGAACTTCCTTTTGTATCAGGCGGCTTATTCCGAACTTTATTTTACAGACGTGCTTTTTCCGGATTTTACGGAAAAAGAGTTTGATAAGGCTTTAAAAGAATTTTCACGCCGCGACAGACGGTTCGGGAGAGTTTAAATATAATAAGTTCTTAATAAGGAGAATTTTTGTGGGACAAAAAAACAGCAGCTTAAAGCCGAGAATATTGACGAGCGTCGTTTACGTCGTCATATGGATTGCGCTTTGCGCGCTTAAATGGTGCGTGCCTTACACCGCAGTTCAGGGAACCGACGTTTATTGGGGCTCGCTTGGATTCGATATACTCTTTACGGCAATTTCGGTTATCGGTTGTTTTGAATTTTTGCGGGCAATTGACAACACAAACGGCGAAAAGAAAATTTCGGCTATGCAACGTGCGTTTACGCTTGCGTTCTGCGCTATATGCGTTCCTTTGTACGTGCTTACCGAAATTACTATGCACAAAGGGTATCTCGGCGTTTCGTGCGCGTTTGCCATTTACGGATTGTTTCTTGCGGCGACTTCGGTTTTCGACCATAACAGAAGTTCGGTTAAAGGTACGATATCCTGTGTTTTTGCAATGTTGTATTGCGGAGTGCTTTCGACAATGATGGCCGCCATAAACCACCTTACGCGCAACTCTATGGTTGCGATACTGGTGTTGTTTATGTCAACCGTATTCACCGACGCTGGCGCGTTTCTTGCCGGCAGCACGTTAAAGAAATGGCTTCCCGCAAAGCTTGCGCCGCAACTTTCGCCCAATAAAACGATAGTGGGCGCCGTCGGCGGACTTATCGGCGGCATTGCCGGTTCGCTTTTGGCTTTGGGCGTAATGTACCTCTTCGGCGGCGTAAACGAACCCATAATTCTGGGCTTCAACAACGTTTTTCTTCAGTTTACAAGCAATTTCCCTTACGTAGTATCGTTTATGCTTGTTGGGCTTTTCACTTCGGTTCTGGCTCAGGTGGGGGACCTTTTGGAAAGCGCGATAAAACGCGAGTGCGGTTTGAAGGATATGGGAAATCTTTTGCCCGGGCACGGAGGAATTTTAGACAGGTTTGACAGCATGCTTTATTGCAGTGTAATCGTCCTTTTCAGTTTCGGCACGATAATAATTTAAGCAGAATATAATAAATAAACGAAAACGCCGCTTTAAAGCGGCATTTTTGTCATTAAATAAAAATTTTCGGGTATAATAATTTATGAAAAAGATTGCGTTAATCGGTTCTACGGGCTCTATCGGCAGACAGGTTTTAGAGGTTGTCCGCGGACGCAGAGACTTATTCAAAATCGTGGCTTTGGTTGCGGGCAGTCCCTCGGAGGACTTTAAGCGGCAGGTGAGGGAGTTTAAACCGGAATATTCCGCCGTTGCGGCGGAGAACGCCGAAGCGGCCTTAAAAGCCGCCGAAATCGAAAGCGCGGATTTGGTTTTTAACGCCGCAACCGGCTTTGCCGGACTGGAATACAGCGTCCGCGCGTTAAAAGCCGGCAAATTTCTTGCGCTTGCCAATAAGGAGACTCTTGTTTGCGGCGGCGAGCTTGTAACAAGGCTTGCAAAATCTGCAGGGAAAGAGATTATACCCGTTGACAGCGAACATTCGGCAATCTGGCAGTGCTTGAACTTCGGCAAGCGCGGCGATTTTAAAAAGCTGATAATTACTGCGAGCGGCGGGGCTTTCCGCGGCAGAAAGTGGGAGGACTTAAAAAACGTCACTCCCGGGGAAGCTTTAAACCATCCCACATGGAAGATGGGGAAAAAGATAACCGTGGACAGCGCAACTCTTTTGAACAAAGGTTACGAGGTAATAGAAGCGCACGTTTTGTTCGGGGCGCCCTATTCCAAAATAGAAACGGTTATACAGCCGCAAAGCATAGTTCATTCGCTTGTGGAGTTTAAAGACGGCGCTATTATAGCTCAGATGGGCACGCCTACAATGGAAGTTCCCGTCCGTCTTGCGCTCACATATCCCGACAGACTGCCTTCGGCTGTGAAACCTCTCAATTTCAAAAACGCATTTTCGCTTGAATTCGAACCGCTGAAAGCCAAGAATTATCCGCTGTTTGCGCTTGCGCTCGACGCCGCAAAGGAAGGCGGCACGTTGCCCTGCGCACTGAATGCGGCGGACGAAGTGGCGGTTAAAGCGTTTTTGGACGGAAAAATCTCTTTCACCGAAATATTTTCGGTGGTTGACAGCGTGCTTGCGGTGACCCCGCGCGATGAAGCGGTAAGCTTTAAACAGCTTGCCGAAGTGGACCGCGCGGCCCGTTGGAGAGCGCAAAAATTAATTTTCAAAATGCGGTAAAACACGCGCGGCGCACTACGTCCGCAGCGCGGAAATTTCCGCGCTGCGGGTTTTTATATTGATTAATTTACTTTCGGCGGCTTCCGTATGGGGCACGATAGGTTCGGTTATTCTTGCAATAGTAATTTTGCTTGTAATGGTAACCGTACACGAATTCGGGCACTATATTGCGGGCAAAATTTTAAAATTTAAAATAAACGAATTTGCCGTAGGTTTCGGGCCCAAGCTTTTTAAGCGTACGTCTAAGAAAACCGGCGAGGCCTTTTCCGTGAGGTTGTTCCCGCTGGGCGGATTCTGTGCGTTTGCGGGCGAGGACGAGGAGGCTGAGGACGAGCGTTCGTTCAACTCAAAGGCGCCCTGGAAGCGCGTTATAGTTCTGCTTGCAGGTCCGCTGTTCAACTATATTCTGGCGTTGCTGCTTATTATGATTTCTATGGGGGCGTTCGGTCAGCCGGTGTTCAAAGTCGGTGCGGTGGCGCCTTACGAGGGGGCAAATGCGGAAATTTACGCTGAATACTCTTTGACGGAAGAAGACGTTATTTTAAGCGTCGAAGGGCGAAATATTTATCTTGTAACCGATTTTATTTCTGCATTGAAGGGCAAAAAAGCGGGCGACGAAGCCGCCGTTTGCGTTGTGCGCGGCGGTAATGCCGAAAATATAAAGATAAAATTGCGCACCGACTGCGATTTTGAAAGTTCTTCGGATACTTCCAAGGTGTGGCGTGCGCTGGGTATAGGTACTTACGTTGCGGAAAACGGACTGAGTTATTACAACATAGGCGCGGTCAATTACCGTTTCGGATTCTTTGAAACTATCGGGCGGTCGTTTGCCTATTCGGGGCGCGTTGCGGGTACCATATTTAAAGTTTTGGGCGAGCTTTTAACGGGCAGGCTTGGGCTTTCGGCTATGGGCGGTCCCGTTACAACGATAAAAGTAACGTCGGAACTTGCTTCGCAGAGTATACAGAGCTTTTTTGAAATTGCGGCGTATATAGGGGTTAACCTTGCCGTTTTCAATCTTTTGCCCATACCCGCGCTCGACGGCAGTAAGATTGTTTTCTGCATTATAGAGTGGATTTTCAAAAAGCCCGTTCCGCGCAAAATAGAGGCGATAATCCACACCGTCGGTTTTATATTAATTCTCGCGTTTGCGGTGCTGATAGACGTTTTGCAGTTTGTGCGATGTTAAAACTTACGACAAATAAAATCCCGACGGTTTATGCCGTCGGGATTTTTATATTAATTTCCCCGAGTCGTATCGGGGGCGGAAGGTTCCGAAAGGCCGCCTTGAACTGCCGACGCCGGCTTAACGAGTGCGCCGGCTTGTATGCGCTTAACCTGACTTATAAAAGGCCTTACCGAAAGAATGATTACGCCGACGGCAATTGCTATTGCAATATCGGGGAACACAAACGCGTTGTAGCCGAGGCTGTACGCCCAGACGTTGTCCAGTGTGGAATATTCCGAAAACGCGAACACGCCCGAAAGCACGTGCGCGGCAAAGCGCAGAACGGCGGCAACGATTGCGCCCAGAGCGAACTGTACCTGCGGAAGTTTTTCAAGTTTTTTTATTTTTGCAAACATTCCCGCAAGTCCAATCGCCGCAAACGCTACGGGATAATCCAGAAGGAACTGCGCGGGATGAATCAGCCAGGGATTCTGCACGCACTGTAAAACGCCGTAAGCCGCGCCCGTCATAACGCCTTTTCTTACCCCGAACATATATGCGTAAAGCATAAGGGGAAGGAGTGACGCAAGCGTAAGCGAACCGCCCTGCGGCATGGACCACAGCTTTATGTATGAAAGGGCAAAGCTCATTGCAATGCAAATAGCCGCGTACGCAATCGATTTTGAATCGAATTCTTTCTTTTCGCCTTTGCCCAAAAAGAAAGCACACAAGCCTATTATAATAATAAGTCCCGCCGCGCAGGCGTATAAAACGCCGTTTTCGGTTGCGGTAATAACCGCGCCGTTGTTTTCTTCGGCAGAGCCTTTTGCAAGGTAAACGGCAAGGCAAACAAGCAGCGCCACAAGCGCCGCGCCGAACGCGGAAGCCACGGTTATTAAAGTTATTTTAAAAGTCTTTTTTGAAAAGAAACTTGCAATATACGCCGCGGCAACGCCGGCAACGGTTACGCAACCCAAAATAATAGCGGGCACAAGTTCAAAATATAAAAGGTCGGCATATTCGCCGTAGCCTTTTTCGGCTATTTTTGCAAAGTCCAGCGCCAACATGCTTACGGTTACCGTCATTACAAAGCCTATTACAAGCGCGCCTGCGGTTTTAAAAAATCCTTTAAATAATTCGGGTTTTTTGAATTTAACAAAAATTCCTATGCCGATAAGCATAGCGGCAAGCGCGAGTGCGGCGTACAAAAACACTTGCGTCAAAAAGTTTGAGGCGTATTCCGTCCAGACTTCTTCGTACAGATAGTACTTGTGTCCGTCTACCGGAATGCGGTCGAAGTACGAGCTGCACAGTTGTGAAAAAAACATAAAATTTCTCCTTCTACCGCCGTTGATTTATTAAAAAAATAAACGTCCCCCGTGCAAAAATTCAGGGAACGCCGAAAAAATCTCTTTGTCTTATCGCTCAACCATTACGTTGCCGATTCAAAGGGTATAATCTCAGCTTGCGTATTTGCTTCGCATCTCATTGTAAGGCTTTGCCTTCGGTACGACGCGCTTAGGCTTTTGTTGCGGTAACATACTTCTTTGTATGCTCCCTTGCAAAATGCGCGCGTTCCGCGACCTGCTCGCAACTCCGCAAGCCGTCGCCGCCCAACAAGACGGTGCCAAACACAAGCACCCCCGACGGTATTTAATTTTATACTCAAATTGTATTGCAAATTTGGTGCAATGTCAATTAAAATGCGGTATAATATAAGCGAAAAAACCTGCTTGCAAGGTTTTTGAACGCCGTGTTCAGACTTTAACGGGCTTTGAGTCTGCAAAATTGCGGCGCAAAAAATCATTGTTTTTTTACATTGTAATGATATAATATAAAAAACGCGGAAAACGGAAAGGAAAAGCTTATGTCCTATAATTTTTACGCCTACATGGACAGGATGAAGTACATAAAAAGGTGGCAGCTTATGCGCTCTGTGCGCGAAGAAAACATAATGGAGCACACCCAGCAGGTTGCGCTGTTTGCGCACGCGCTCTCAATTATTAATAATAAAGTTTTGGGCGGAACCGCAAACGCGGAAAAAACGGTATTATACGCGCTGTATCACGAGTGCAGTGAGGTTATGACGGGCGACCTGCCCACGCCCATAAAGTATTTTAACCGTTCGATTCAGGGCGCTTATAAGGATTTGGAAGAAAAGGCGACGGACAAACTTTTAACCGCTTTGCCTAAGGAGTTTAAACTTGAGCTGGAGACGGTTGCCAAACCGCAGACGGACAGTCTGGAATATAAGCTGATGAAGGCGGCTGACAGGCTTGCCGCTTACGTAAAGTGTCTTGAAGAGCTGCGCTCGGGCAACAAGGAGTTTTTAAAGGCGGAAAAGAGCATAAGAGACGACCTTTTATCCCGCAATATGCCCGAAGTGGAGTATTTTTTCAAAAACTTTATTCCCGCTTTCAATCTCACGCTTGACGAGCTGGATTGAAGAGGGGGGTAACCCGCAAAAATACTTTAACGCAATTTTTTGCTTAACGTTGTTGCGCCCCACACGTCGTTTAATTAAAATAATACCCCGTGACAATACGTCGTCACGGGGAACTTTTTAATATTAAATTTTAATTTCGGGATTACTTCCCCACGGTGCTTAAAAGCCTTTCGGTTATTAAAACCATGCAGTCGGCAGCTGCGAAATTAAAACCGCGTTCCGGAATCAAATCCCATTAAGAAAATGGTACATCGGAGTTTACCTTCCTTTCCGTTCTATTGTTCTGGCAAAGTAAATCATAGGATTTACCTCCTTTAACAATATTGCCTGCGTTGATACTTTTTCGGCGGCATCCCGCCGCCACATACGACCTTGACCCGCTTTCGCGGCTACGTATCTTTCATAGCTTACCTCTTTATTTGTGTTGGTACCTAACACTATTTGTAAGTTATTTTCCTTTTGTACTTTTATTATAGCATAGGATTCCGTTTTGTCAACCCCTGATTTAAAAAAAGTTTAAAAATTTTTTTAAGCAAAAGTTAAACGCTTAACATTTTTACGCGCACGATATATAATATGCGAGTGAATAGAAAAGGGAGTTTTGTATATGTTTGAAGGAAATTCCGCGCTCGGTTTTGCGGCGGTTTTGGCAATAATTTTATTTTCTACAAAGCTTTTGGGGCTTGGGTTCAGGCACTTCGGGCTTCCGCAGGTTTTGGGTTATATAATAGCCGGGTTATTAATCGGTCCCGCAATATTCGGAGATTTGTGCGGTTTTTGCCTGATAGGTTTTCAGGGCGCCGTTGAAGAGGGAAAGTACTGGGCGCTTTTATCCGTGCCCGAAGTTTCACTGCTTGCCGAATTTTCAGCCGATAACGCGCTTGGCATATTTTCAAAAATAGGAGTGCTCCTTCTGATGTTTTCAACCGGACTTGAAACGAATTTGAAGGAACTTAAAAACACGGGGCTTGTAGCTGCTTTGGTGGCATGCTCCGGCGTTGCGCTGCCGCTTGTTTTAGGCTTTTTAATAGCCCTGCCTTTTACGGGAACTTCCGTAACCGGCATATATCACGCGGTGTTTCTCGGCACAATTCTTACGGCGACGAGCGTTGCCATAACAGTTTCCGTGTTAAAAGAGCTTGGCAAAATCAATTCCAAACTGGGCACCACAATAGTTTCGGCGGCGATAATAGACGACGTTATTGGCATTATTTTGCTTTCGGTTGTCAAGGGCGTGGTTCCTGCGTCCGGCGCCGAGAACTTAAACGCTTTCGAAGCGTTTAAATCCACCATATACGGCACCTTGATTATGATTGTGTGCTTTTTCGTGTTTGCGATACTGGCGGGTTTCGGGCTTTCGAAGTGCTTTAAATGGATTGATAAACGTTGGCCGGAACACCACAGAATTCCCATTTTTTCGCTTGCGGTATGCTTTGCTTACAGCTGGATAGCGGAGGAAATTTTCGGGGTTGCCGACATAACCGGCGCCTTTCTTGCCGGAGTGGTCCTTTCAACCGACCACCGCGCAAGCGCGTATACCGACAGCAAGGTGGAAGTGAATACTTACACAGTGTTTGCGCCCGTGTTTTTTGCAAACATAGGTATTTCAAGCATAAAGTTTTTGGGAATGAATCCGCAGGTGTTGCTGTTTGCCGTTCTGGCGGTTATTGTGGGATTAATTGGCAAAGTCGTAGGTTGCGGCGCAGTGTGCAAATCGTTTAAATATTCCTGGCGCGAGAGCGCGATAGGCGGAGTGGGCATGATGGCGCGCGGAGAAGTGGCGCTTATTATCACCGCGGCGGTGACGAGTTCCACGCTCGGCGCTTATGCGTTACCCCAGGACTATATGATAATGACGGTGCTTTTAATTCTTATATCGTCCGTTCTTACGCCAGTGCTTTTAAAGCTTTTATACAAGGAAAAGAAGGGCGCGCTGCCGCTTGCGGCGGAAACGGTTTCGCCGGAAGATTCGGTTGCGCAGTCCGTTCGGACAGCCGCGCAGGAAAATGCCGAAACAGACGAAAATCCGCCATATGACGGGGGTAACCGATAAAGAGAACCTGATACGTACAGAAAAAGCCCCGCGCATTTTTTGCGCGGGGCTTTTAAAAAGGTTTAATTAATGTGAAAGCATCCAGTTTTTTACGTCGTCGCGCGAAATGGGCGTAACGTTTTCAAACGGATATTTAGATTTTGTTCCGCCGTTAGTGTAGATAAAATATCTGCCGTCGTTCGTTATATATAAAGTCTCTTCATAGCCGCAAGAATCGCCGGGTACACCGTAGGTGAATTTTTTATCTACCGTAGAAGTCGCGGTGTCGTACAACACGCCGTCGATATCTTTACACATAACAAATTCACTCCCCTTTATTTTTTGCAAAGCAACGAATTATATTTTATCATACACTACAGTTTATGTCAATTTAAAAACATTTTATGCGGTTTTGCCGGTTGCTATTGTTAATTAATAAATAATTTTGTTAAACTTTTGTTATTTTTATATGCAATCAAGTAAAAATACTTGACAAACGCGGGTAAACGGTTTAAACTTTTGTCAAGTAACTAAGGTTTACACGGATATGGATAAATTAACTTTTATTGCGCTCTGGGATATTTACCGCGGACTTTTAACCTTAACCCAGCGGGAAATAACCGATATGTATTTCAATATGGATTTAACCGTATCCGAAATAGCGGAACAGAAAGGCGTTTCGCGACAGGCCGTTTCGGAATGTTTAAAGGGCTGTAAAAGGCAGCTTGAAGAATATGAAGAAAAGTTGGGCTTGTGCGCAAAAATAAACGAACTTACCGCCGAATTGGAACGGTTAAAGCAAAATTCAAACGGATAAGGTAATCAGATGGCGATATTCGGCTCTCTTTCGGAGAGATTAAACCATATATTTTCTAAGTTGACAAAGCGCGGAAAACTGACCGAGCTTGAAATTAAGACTGCCATGCGCGAAGTGCGCGTAGCGCTTTTGGAAGCCGACGTAAACATTCAGGTTGCAAAAAAATTCTGCGCGGACGTTTCGGAAAAGGCAGTCGGACAGGAAATTTTAAAGAGTCTTAATCCTGCGCAACAGGTTATTAAAATAGTAAACGAAGAACTAATCGCGCTGATGGGTTCAACCAATCAAAAGCTTGCGGTTGCGCCTAAGCCGCCCACGGTTATTATGATGTGCGGTTTGCAGGGCGCGGGCAAAACCACGCTTTGCGGAAAACTTGCCGTAAACTTAAAAAAGAGCGGAAAGAAGCCGCTTTTGGTTGCGTGCGACGTTTACCGCCCCGCCGCGGTAAACCAGCTTAAAGTCGTCGGTAAAAACGCCGGCGCGGAAGTTTTTGAAAAGGGAACCCAGAATCCGGTAAAGACGGCGAAAGAAGCCGTTGAATACGCGCGTTCGCACGGTTTCGATACGGTTATAATAGATACCGCGGGGCGTCTTGAAATAGACGAGCCTTTAATGCAGGAGCTTGAAAACATTAAAAATACCGTAGAAGTAAGCGAAATACTTTTAACGGTTGACAGTATGATGGGGCAGGTTGCGGTAAACGTTGCAAAAACGTTTAACGAACGTCTTGAAATTACGGGCGTAATTTTGACCAAGCTCGACGGCGACACGCGCGGCGGCGCATGCCTTTCGATTAAAGCCGTAACCGGCAAGCCTATTAAGTTTATCGGCGTAGGCGAAAAGCTGACCGATTTGGAACCTTTTTATCCCGACAGAATGGCTTCGCGTATACTCGGTATGGGCGACGTGTTAACGCTTATCGAAAAGGCGCAGGAAGCTGTTTCGGAAGAACAGGCGAAAGTGATGCAGAAGAAAATGCTTGAAAACACTTTCACTCTGGAAGATTATTTAACGCAGTTCGAAAGTATGAAAAAAATGGGCGGCGCACAGGCGCTGCTTGCAATGATGCCGGGTATGGGCAACAAGGTGCGCGCGGAGGACATAGACGAAAGTAAAATCGAGCGCACCCGCGCGATAATTCTTTCAATGACCAAAAAGGAGCGCGTAGAACCTGCAATCATCAACTCGTCGCGAAGAAAGAGGATAGCGGCGGGCAGCGGCACCAGCGTGCAGGAAGTAAATCAGCTTTTAAAGCAGTTCGAACAGACGAAACTTTTGATGAAACAGTTGAAGTCCGGCAAACGCCGTCTTCCCTTTTAAAACGCATATAAGTTGCGCAATACTTTGTTTGTGAAAGTAGTTTGTCTTTCGCCGGAATACTTTTTGCAAAGTCATAAAACTTAAATCAAAAATAAAAATTTTTATATAAACAGGAGAATAAAAAAATGGCAGTTAAAATGAGACTTACGAGAATGGGCGACAAAAAGAGCCCCTTCTACCGTATCGTGGTTATCGATTCGCGCAAGGCGCAGTCGGGCGAGTATATCGATAAAATAGGTTATGTTAACCCTTTAAAGACCCCCGCCGAAATCAACATCGACGTTGAAAAGGCTAAGGATTGGCTTTCTAAGGGCGTTCAGCCCACCGAAACGGTTAAGAGCTATCTTGTAAAAGTCGGCGCCATGGAACAGAGCAAAAAGCTTTCCGCGCCCAAGACCAACGACAAGAAAAAGAAAAAAGGCTAATTTTTAAACCTTATATATGCGTCGCATAACTTTGTTGCGTTCCGCTTTTCTTCAGGTCATTTACGCAAAGTAAACTCCCCTTGAAAACGCTCACGCGCCTTGTTCTGCTCGCATCTCTAAGGTTTAATGTAACCGTCCCCCAAATTTAAGAGGTGTAAAAATGGAAAATAAAGTTTTGGAACTTATAAAGTTCGTGGTTGAAAATTTCGCCGAAAAGAAGGATGAAATCGAATATAAAATAGAAGAAAAAGAAGCCGCAATCGAAGTAACCGTGCTTTTAAACGCAAGCGATATGGGCAAGGTTATCGGCAAGCAGGGTAAAATTGCAAAGTCCTTGCGTACGCTCGTAGGTTCGGCAACCCCTCGCGACAGCAAGCGCTATCTCGTTGAAATAAAAGAAAAAGCTTAACGTGTTTCGCGCAGTTCCTTATTTTGAATTGCGCGAAATGTTTTTAAACGGCACATATATCGGGGTCAATTATATGTCAAATGAAAAAATTACCGTTGCAACCGTGCTGAAACCGCAGGGAATACGCGGCGAAATAAAGGTGAAAGTCCTTTGCGACGACGCGGAGGTTTTAAAGAGCTTTAAAAGCGTTTTGATAGACGGCGAGGAAATTCCTGTGCTGGCAGTACGCGCTCAGGGCGATACCGCGTATATTATGCTTAAAGGGGTGGCGGACAGAAACGCCGCCGAGCTTTTGCGGGGAAAGAATTTGCTTGTCGCCAGGGAAAATATGCCGAAGCTCCCCGAAGGACGCTATTACATTGCAGACTTAACGGGCTGCCGTGTGGTTACTTCCGCGGGCGAAGTTTTGGGCGAGGTAACCGACGTCACTCCGGCGCGCACGGATATTTACACCATAAAGACCGCCTCGGGCGAAACTTCTTTTGCGGCGGCGGAGGGGGTAATCGAAGAGGTGGACGTGCCCGCGCGTATAATAACCGTAAATAAAAAGAGATTTAAGGAAGTTTCCGTTTGAGGCTGACTGTTTTAACGCTTTTCCCCGAAATGTTTGCGCCGCTTAAAGAGAGCATAATCGGGCGCGCCGCTTGTTCGGGGAAGCTTGACATCAATATTTTGAATATCCGCGACTTTGCCGAAAACAAGCACTTAAAGTGCGACGACTATCCTTTCGGCGGGGGAGCGGGAATGGTTATGATGCCTCAGCCCGTCGGTTCGGCTATAGAGGCTGTTGACCCTGAACACAAGGCGCACAGAATTTATATGTCGCCGAAGGGTGAAACGTTCCGGCAGGACAAGGTGTTCGCGCTTTTATCATACGAACATATAATTTTGCTGTGCGGGCATTACGAAGGGATAGACCAGCGCGTTATCGACTTGTATATAGACGAGGAAATTTCCATAGGAGATTACGTTTTAACCGGCGGCGAACTGCCGGCAATGGTGGTTTGCGACTGTGTTGCACGGTATGTGGACGGAGTTATTTCCGGCGGTTCGCTTGTGGACGAAAGTTTTGCAAACGGCTTGCTTGAATATCCGCAGTACACGCGCCCCGCGGAGTATAAGGGGCTGAAAGTGCCCGAAGTGCTTTTATCGGGCGACCACCGCCGCATAGACGAATGGCGCAGAGCGGAAAGCGAAAGGCTTACCCAAGCCCGCCGCCCCGACCTTTTAAAAGGTGATAAATAATGAAAAACATACAGTGGTTCCCGGGGCATATGACCGCGGCGATGCGTATGATGGAGCAGAATTTAAAGCTTGTGGACGGCGTTGTTTTTGTGCTCGATTCACGTTGTCCTGCTTCTTCGTTCAACCCGAAACTTAAAAAACTTGCAGGGCAGAAACCTGTTTTATACGTTTTGGGCAAAGGTGATTTAGCCGACGAGCGCAGTGATATTCTGCTGTCCAAAATTAAAGAAAAAGGTGCGGCGGCGGTTAAAGTGAACGCTGTAAACGCCGGTTCGCGGCGTAATATTGCGGGGGCAATCGAAAATCTGGTTGCCGAAAAGCGCGGGCGCGCCCTTGAACGAGGACAGAATAAGTGTTTCCGTTTTATGGTTGCCGGAGTTCCCAATACGGGCAAAAGCACGCTTATAAACCTGCTCGCGGGCAGCAAACGTGCGCAAACGGGTGATAAGGCGGGGGTAACGCGAGGCAAGCAATGGATTGGTTGCGGAGGGTTCGAGCTGTTGGATACCCCCGGCACAATGCCGCCCGCGTTTGAAAACCAGACGCTTGCAAGAAGACTTGCTTACGTGGGCAGTATAAACGACGATATTTTGGATTTGGACGATATAGCGCTTGCTCTTTTGGAAGAGCTTTTTACAAAATATCCGCAAAGGCTTTTGGCGAGATACGGCGTTGAGGGCGGTTCGCCGCTTGAAATGCTTGAATCCGTATGCAAAAAGCGCGGGTTTTTATTGCGGGGCGGCGAATACGATTACGAACGCGGAGAGAGGGCGCTTATAGACGATTTCCGCAAGGGTAAACTTGGCAGGATAACTTTAGACGGCGTTTCCGATATGGAAAATCTGAGTTTTTAATATGGACAAACTGAGATACGAAAGAGAATTGAGCGGACAAGGTTTTAAATACGTTTGCGGGGTTGACGAAGTGGGCAGAGGTCCGCTTGCGGGACCGGTTGTGTGCGCGGCGGTAATTATGCCGCTTGACGACGTTGTGGAAGGCGTTGACGACAGTAAAAAGCTTTCCGCAAAAAAGCGCGAAAAATTGTACGGACAAATTATAGAAAAGGCGGTTGCCTACGCAATATGCCGTGTTGAACCGCGGATAATCGATGAAATTAATATTTTGCAGGCTACAAGGCTGTGCATGAAAAATGCGGTTGAAAGCCTTGCAGTTTTGCCGGACTTCGTTTTGACGGACGGTAATATGACGCTGGATATTTCAATTCCCCAAAAGAGCATAATCAAGGGCGATTATTACAGCTATTCCATAGGCGCGGCGTCTGTTGTCGCCAAAGTTTACAGGGATAATTTGATGTGCGAATACGACGAGGAGTTCCCCGAATACGCGTTTGCAAGTAATAAAGGTTACGGCACGGCGGCGCATATCGCGGCGATAGAGCGCTTTGGGTTAAGTTCCGTTCACCGCAGGAGTTTTACAAAGAAATGGCAGTAAAAGGCGGTGACGGCAAAGGCGGGCTCCATAATAAGCGGCTGGGCTTGGCGGGGGAACGCAAGGCGCGTGCGTATTTAAGATTGCACGGATGGAAAATTTTGAATAAAAACTATAAAAACCCTTACGGCGAGGTGGATATAATCGCTGAAAAGGGCGGCGTGGTTGCTTTTATCGAAGTTAAGACGCGTCTTTCCGAAAATTACGGCGCCCCTTCCGAAGCGGTTGATAAACGTCGTCAAACGCGGTATATTATGGGGGCAAAGTATTATTTTTTAAACCGGGAAATCGATTGTACCGTGCGTTTCGATATAATAGAAATATTAAACGGTGAGATTAATCACATCGAAAACGCCTTTCACTTATAAAAGCGGATATATACATTGCAATACTTCGGCAGGTTCACGCTTTTGCCGCGGACGCGTACTTTTATGTGCGCCGTGTTGTAAATGCGCCTTCTTTTTGTCTTGATTGTATCTTTTCGCTAAGATACTGCTGTAAATTTCAAAATCCACAAAAAATAATCAGAGGTAAAAAATGGAAAAGAGAGCTTACGAAATCATTTCAAACGCCAACCGCATGGTAAAAATAAAGGTTATTCCGGGGCACTTTGCAACAAGGCACTCGCACGTAAATTATTGCGTGGATATGACCTGCGTCAAGTCTGTGCTCGGCGCGGCGAAAGCGGCGGCAAAACTGTTTTCGGACAGCTTTGCTTCCACCCCCGTGGATACCATTATTTCGCTTGACAGAATGAAGATGGTCGGCGCTTTTATGGCGGAATATCTGTCTCATTCGCACGTCAATCACGACAGGGACATAGCGGTAATCACGCCCGAAATCACAAACGATAAACTTCTTCTCCGCGATAATTTTTTGCAGTTCGTAAAAAATAAGCGCGTACTTTTGTTGACGGCTTCGGCAACTACGGGCAAAGACGTTAAGAGTGTTGTCGAAGGAATCAGTTACTACGGCGGCGAAGCCGTAGGCGTTGCAACCGTTTTCGGCGGAGAATTTGTTTGCAACGTGCCCGCCGTTAAAATTTTCGGCGTAAAGGATATCCCCGATTACGCCTCGTATGCGCCTACGGACTGCCCGCTCTGCAAAAAGGGCGTTAAAGTCGACGCGGTTGTGAATTCTTACGGTTACAGCAAGATAATTTAAGCTTAACTTCCGCAATTCCGTTTAAAAAAATTTTTAACGGCAAATCTATGCGCGGAGACGAAAGAAAACCGTCGCGCAACTGGCGGGATAACGGTTGTCGGAATTTATTTGTGAAAATTGCGACACACCCCCTTAAATGAGTTGCAATTAATATATTAATTTGGTAATATAAACAGGACTTCGGGCAGTCCTCTGCTTTATTCAAGCACGAATGCCGCGTTTTAATGGAGGTAAAGTCAATGAAAAATTTGGTTGAAGCTATTGAAAAAGAGGGTATGAAGACGGAAGTACCCGTATTCAACGTAGGCGACACGGTTAAGGTCGGCTTTAAAGTTATCGAAGGTACGAAAGAAAGAATTCAGAACTTCGAAGGCGTTGTAATCGCCAAAAAGCACGGCGGAATAAGAGAGAGTTTTACCGTAAGACGTTTGTCTTTCGGCGTAGGCGTGGAAAGAACGTTCCCTCTGCACTCTCCCAAGATTGCGAACATCACCGTTGTTAAGCGCGGTAAGGTAAGAAGAGCAAAACTTTATTACCTGCGCGGGCTTACAGGCAAAGCCGCAAAAATTGCCGAAATCAAGTAATTTTAAAATACCGTAATTCCCATAGGGAAGTTAACAAGAGGCAAATAAAAAGATTTAGGCATAGCGTCAGGCTATGCCTTTTACTATTTTATATGTGGAAGAACCGGACTGCCCGCAGCCCGTTGAGATATGGCTGATATTGCAATCCGCTTGTTTTTCTGCTCCTGAAATGATATACTGACTGTACGATAAACAGTAAATTTAACGGAGAAAATGAAAAATGGATAAAACTCAATTATTTCAATTTATATCTGAACAAAAAACGGCGTTTATTGCCTCGGTCAACGGGCAAGGTTATCCCGTAATAAGGGCGATGCTTGCTCCCCGAAAAATCGAAGGTAACGAAATTTATTTCTCAACGAATACCTCGTCGAACAAGATAAAGCAGTATTTGGCAAATAATAAGGCTTGCGTCTATTTTTACAAACGCGGAAGATTCAAGTATCAGGGCGTATCGATTACGGGCGAAATGCAAGTTTGTACCGACCAAACGACCAAAGACGAAATCTGGCGTTTTGGCGACAAGCTGTTTTACAAACAAGGCGTAACCGACCCCGACTATTGCGTGTTGAAATTTAAGGGCCTAACGGCGGAATATTATTGCGATTTTGAAATACAAAAGATAGACTTATAAATTTCAATTTATCTTTCTGATAATGTGTAGTTAAAAGCTCTCGAACAAATTGTTCAAGAGCTTTTTTCCTTGCCTGAAAGTGCAACTTTGTTTAATTCCCTATTGAAAGCGCCCTTTAATCGGGGGTTCTATTTTTTGCGTTTTTTAAATTAAGGTATACAATAAACTATACAAAAAGTAACGAAAAGTAACAAAATCCGTCGAAAATAAGCGAAACATTGTAAAATACTTTTTTAAAACGCGGTGGTATAATTTAAAAAAATGCTGCAAGAGGATTAAAAGATGTTATCCAAAGTTTTTAGTTTCGCTTTAAACGGACTGGACGGTATACCCGTCGAGGTGGAGACGGATATATTCAAAGGAATGGTTTCCTATGATATTGTGGGGTTGCCTTCGGCTTCGGTAAAAGAAAGCAAAGACAGGGTTGAAGCGGCTGTAAAGAACAGCGCGTTAAAGTTTCCCGTAAATAAAATTACCATAAATTTAGCGCCGGCAGACGTAAAAAAGGACGGCTCTCACTACGACTTGCCGCTGGCTTTAAGTATTCTGGTTGCAAGCGGGCAGCTTCAAGCCGACCTGAGCGGATTTGTGTTTTTGGGCGAACTAGCGCTTGACGGTACGCTCCGCCCCGTAACGGGCATTTTGCCGATGCTTATATCGGCAAAGGGCAAGGGTTTTAAACGGTTTGCAGTGCCTGCCGCAAACGCAAACGAAGCGAGCTATCTTGAGGGCACCGAGGTTTACGCCTTTGAAAATCTGAAGGAAACGGTAAATTTTCTGGCGGGAGCGAGCAACGTTTCTCCCGTCGTTAATAAAAGTTTTGTCGCCGCGCGCAGGCTGCGCGGCTATAATTACGATATGGGGCTTGTGCGCGGACAGAAAATTGCAAAACGCGCACTGGAAATAGCGGTTGCGGGCGGACACAACATACTTTTATCCGGTCCTCCCGGTTCGGGTAAAACTATGCTGGCGCGGTGTATCCCCACGATTATGCCCGATATGACGTTTGAAGAAGCGCTTGAAGTCACTAAAATCCATTCGGTGGCTGGCGAACTATCTGAAGAGGGAATAGTAACTTTGCGTCCGTTCAGAACGCCGCATCACACCGCGACCGCAGTATCGCTGTGCGGCGGCGGCAACCGCAAGATTCACGCGGGCGAAATTTCAAAGGCGCATAAAGGGGTTTTGTATCTTGACGAACTGCCTGAATATTCGCGCGCTACTCTGGAGGCGTTGCGGCAACCGCTTGAAGACAAAGTGATAACCGTTGCTCGCGCCGGAGGTGCGGTTACTTTCCCCGCAGACTTTATTTTGTGCGCCAGTATGAACCCCTGCCCCTGCGGCAACTACGGTTCTAAGGACAGGGAGTGTAAATGTACGCCCGCGCAGATACATAAATATAAAAATAAAATTTCGGGTCCGCTGTTAGACAGAATCGATTTGCAGGTTGAAGTGGACGGAGTTAAATACGAGGATTTATCCGGTGAAGGAAACGAGGAAAAGAGCGAAGAAGTAAAGGAACGCGTCGAAAGGGCGCGTGCCGTTCAGCGCGAAAGATTTTCAGGGGAAGAAGGCGTTTCGGTCAACGGCGCTATGGGCGAAAGACAGCTTAAAAAATACTGCCGGCTTTCCGCCGAGTGCGAAAGAGTTTTGCGCACCGCGTTCGTGACGTTGCGGCTGACGGCACGCGCACGCTCGCGGATTATAAAGGTTGCAAGGACTATTGCCGACTTAGCCTTTTCAAACGAAATCAAACCCGAGCATATATTGGAAGCCGCGTCTTACCGCAGTTCGGAAAACGATATCTGAGGGGGCGCGGTTATGACTTATACCAGGGACGAACTCAATTTAATAACGCTTGCTTCGTTTGACGAGCTGACCTATAAATCCAAGTTCCGGCTTTTGTCGGGATTTGAAAGCAGTATGCCGGATTTTACAAAATATGAGGAAGAACTGATTAAAACGGTTCCATGCGGAGTATATAATAAAGTAAGGAGCAAATATTTCAGCCCCGAATACAGGGTTCACGTTTTAAAGGAGCTTGAGCGCCGCGATATAACGTGCGTTACTTATTTTTCGGAAAATTATCCCGGGCTTTTAAAGGAAATTCCGTTGCCTCCGATAGTTTTGTATTGCAAGGGCAACACGCAGCTTTTAAAAACGCGGTGTTTTTCAGTCGTCGGTTCGCGCAGGACAACCGCGGCAACGGTTGCGGAGTGTAAAAAGATATGTGCCGAACTTACCCAGTATTTCACGGTCGTAACAGGTACTGCGGACGGGGCGGACAGCGCGGCTGTTTACGGCGCGCTGCCAAGCGGAAAACTAATTGCGGTTTTAGCTTACGGTTTCGATTATTGTTATCCCGTTATGCAGGAGAGCCTTTTGCATAAGATTGAAGAAAACGGACTTCTCGTTTCGGAATTCACTCCCAAAACCCCGCCTATGCAATATCTTTTCCCCGTGAGAAACAGGGTGATTGCGGGTATGTCGGAAGGCACTCTGGTGGTGTCGGCGGCAAAGCGCAGCGGCGCCCTTATCACGGCAGATTATGCGTTGGAATACGGCAGAACTGCATTCGCTTTCCCCTATTCCATAGGCTCCGCAACGGGCGAGGGCTGTAATGCGCTCATTAAAAAAGGCGGACTTCTCACCGAAAATATACTTGACATATTCGGGCTGTATGGTTTAGACTTTAAGGAGTCCGAACAGGAACCGTTAAGCGAAACGGAATGCGGAATACTTAAAATAATAAGGGAAGAGGGCGAAGGATTCGTGCCTGAAATCGCCTCTAAACTCGGCAAAAAGTCTTATGAAATAATTCCGTTTCTGTCCTCTCTTGAAATAAAGGGGCTTATCGTCCGTTTGGGCGGAAACCGTTACGCCGCGCTTTAATACGGCGGACAGTCAGCAACAACTTCGTAAAAATTATCGGTTTTGAAATTTTTGCGGAACGGAGTATATATGGATTTAATCATAGTAGAATCGCCCAGCAAGGCAAAAACCATTTCCAAATATTTAAAGGGCAAGTACAAGGTTGACGCGTCCGGCGGACACGTAAGGGATTTGCCGGAAAGGACTTTGGGCGTAAAGATAACCGGCGGTTTCGAGCCGAAGTACGAAATAACTCCCAGCAAAAAGGAAGTAATTAAAAGACTTACCGCCGAAACGCAAAAAGCGGGCAAGGTTTATCTTGCAACCGACCCCGACCGCGAGGGCGAAGCAATAAGCTGGCATTTACAGACCGTTCTGGGGCTGGACGAAGACGGCGCAAACCGCATAGAGTTCAACGAAATTTCCCCTTCGGCGGTGCAGAACGCTTTAAAAAATCCGCGCAAAATAAATATCAATCTGGTTGACGCCCAGCAGGCGCGCAGGGTGCTGGACAGGCTTGTGGGTTATAAGCTTTCTCCGCTTTTGAATAACCGTATACAAAACGGCTTGTCGGCGGGCAGAGTGCAGTCGGTGGCGTTAAGACTTATAGTTGACAGAGAGCGTGAAATCGAGGCTTTTAAACCCGACGGTTATTGGACGTTTAACGCAATGCTGCAGGATTCGGGTGCCGAATATGCCCCGTTTAAGGCCGTTTATCAGCTTAAAAAGAGCGGCGAAACGATATCCGCTGAAATCGCCGAAGATATCGAAAGAAGGTTGCTTGCCGCAAACAATTATGCAAGCGCTTCAAGCACGGCAAACACTTCGGTTGAATCCGTCGGCGGACCTTTCCGAGTTGCAAAGGTTAAAAAGGGAATCGTAAAACAGCACGCGCCCGCACCGTTTACAACGTCGTCGTTGCAACAGGACGCTTCAAACAAATTCGGAATGTCCTCGCCCGAAACGATGTTGGTTGCCCAGCATTTATACGAGGGTATGGACGTCGGCGGCGACCATATCGCGCTTATCACATATATAAGAACGGACTCCGTACGCGTTTCAAAAGAGGCGCAGGAGAACGCTCTCGAATTCATAAAAAACACTTACGGTGCCGAATATGCGCCGGTTAAGCCCAATTTTTACGCAACAAAAAAGGGCGCTCAGGACGCGCACGAGGCTATCCGCCCCATAAATCTGGCGGTAACGCCGGCGAGCGTAAAGGCGAGCCTTGACAGAAAGCACTACAACGTTTATAAACTTATTTACGACAGATTCATCGCGTCGCAGATGGCGGAAGCGCAGTATAATCATATGCAGATAGACGCCGAATGCGAGGGATATACCTTTAAAGCAAGCGGTAAAGCGCCGTTATTTGCGGGATATACCGCCGCCTATCAGGACGTTGCAAAGGAAACCGAAGAAGAGGAAAGTTCAAAACTTCTGCCTCCTTTGAACGAGGGCGATATTCTCGATTTGAAAGACCTGAAAAAGGAACAGAAATTTACGCGCCCCCCCGCGAGATATACCGACGCGTCGCTCGTAAAGGCGATGGAAGAAAAGGGGATAGGCAGACCTTCGACTTACGCGTCGATAATTTCGGTGCTCACCAAACGCAAATACGTTGCAAAGGAAGGCAAATATATGGTGCCTACCGAAGTTGCGTATAAAATAACCGATATGCTTGTTAAGTATTTTACCGATATTATGGACGTCGGTTTTACGGCGCATATGGAGTCCGAACTCGATAAAATAGAGGACGGAGGCGTGGACTGGCACAGGATTATTGCGGATTTTTACCCCGGGTTTGCCGAACAGCTTAAAACCGCTTCGACGGACGGCGACGAAGAGACGGACGTAATCTGCGAAAAGTGCGGCAGTCCTATGCTTAGAAGAACGGGCAAATACGGAAAATATCTGGCTTGTTCCAATTATCCCAAATGTTCCAATATAGTCAGCGAAAGCGAGGCTGAAATTTCGGAAATGCGTTGCCCCAAGTGCGGTGCCAATATGGTTGTAAAGAGCGGCAAATACGGTAAATTCCTTGCCTGCCCCAACTATCCCGAGTGTTCGTCCATTCTGCCCATAGACGCCGAAACGACGGAAGAAAAGTGCCGCGACTGCGGGTCGTTTATGGTGTTGAAACACGGCAAATACGGAAAGTATCTGGAATGCCCCAAGTGTTTGGCAAGGCGCCCTTTGAATTCCGCGGACGGAAATGCGGAAGGCGGCGAATCTGCCGGCAAGTGCCCCGACTGCGGCAAACCTATGCGCAGAATGAGGTCTAAGTCGGGCAAAATCTACTTCGGCTGCACGGGCTATCCCGACTGCAAATTTTTAAGCTGGGATATTCCCACCGGCGAAAAGTGCCCTAAATGCAATTCGTTTCTCATCAAAAAAGGCAATAAAATTAAATGTTCTTCCAAAACCTGCGGCTATACGGAAAACTTGCCCGAAAGCGCGGAACGGGAAGAAAACAAGCAATGACGGTTAAAATAATCGGTGCGGGGCTTGCCGGCGCCGAGGCGGCTTTCACGCTTGCCGAACGCGGCGTAAGCGTAGAGCTTTACGATATGAAGCCGAAGAATTTCACTCCGGCGCATTCGGATAAAAACTTTGGCGAACTGGTATGCTCCAACTCTTTAAAGAGCAACGATGTTTACGGTAACGCGTGCGGACTTTTAAAAGAGGAAATGCGTATTCTGGGTTCGCTCACAATGGAAGCGGCGGCAAAAACGGCGGTTCCCGCGGGCGGCGCTCTGGCGGTTGACAGAGAAAAATTTGCCGCTTATATTACTGAAAAACTAACCTCGCATCCTAATATAAAAATTGTATGCAAAGAGGTTAAAACCGTTCCCGATGGTTGGTGTATAGTCGCTACGGGTCCGCTTACGGCGGACGCGCTTTCAAGCGATATTTCAAGGATATGCGGCGGGCAATTGCATTTTTACGACGCTTCCGCCCCGATAATTACACGCGAAAGTATAGATTTTGATAAGGCGTTTTTCGGCGACAGATACGGTAAGGGCGGCGATGATTACGTAAACTGCCCGTTAAACAAAGATGAATACGAATTTTTTGTAACCGAGCTGTTAAAAGCCGAACGCGCCGTTTTGCACGACTTTGAAAAACGTGAAATTTTCGAAGGCTGTATGCCCATAGAGGTTATGGCTTCGCGCGGAAAAGAGAGTTTGAGGTTTGCAAACTTTAAACCCGTTGGGCTTAAGGACAAAGACGGCAACCGCTTTTACGCCGTGCTGCAATTAAGAAAGGAAACGGCGGACGGCGGGGCGTATAACCTTGTCGGTTGCCAGACGAATTTGAAGTGGGGCGAACAAAAGCGAGTGTTTTCATTGATTCCCGCCTTAAAAAACGCGGAATTTTTACGCTACGGAGTTATGCACCGCAACACTTTTATAAATTCTCCTTCGTGTTTAAACGCGGACTTTTCGCTTAAAAACAGTCCGCAGACGTTTTTTGCTGGGCAGATAACGGGCGTTGAAGGTTATGTCGAATCGGCGGCGAGCGGGATAATGGCGGCTTTGCACCTTTATGAAAAATTGAACGGCAGACAACCGATTATTCCGGATAATACCACGGTAACAGGCGCATTGACGG
Organism: uncultured Christensenella sp.; assembly: GCA_910586065.1. Lineage (GTDB taxonomy): Bacteria > Bacillota > Clostridia > Christensenellales > Borkfalkiaceae > Coproplasma. Next base: position 57,144 of record CAJUGI010000002.1, read on the forward strand.
CGCATATATCGGGGGCAACTGAAAATTTTCAGCCGATGAACGCTAATTTCGGCATATTAAAGCCGCTTGAAATTCATATAAGGGACAAAAAGCAACGCTATGCGGCGTTGTCGGAAAGAGCGCTTGCAAGCATAAAAATTTACAAAGAAGTTTTAAATAATTAAAGCCGAAAAACGCGAGGGCGGATTGATTTCGCCCGTTAACCGTTTTACGACAAAAGCAACCTCGCGCAAAACCGTGGCTTTTGCGCGAAAAGGAGTATTTATGACGGAATTTCACGCAACTACTATATGCGCCGTAAAACGCGGCGGCGAAACGGCAATCGCGGGCGACGGACAAGTCACCATGGGCGAAAGCGTAATTTTTAAAAACAGCGCGCAAAAGGTGCGCAGAATTTACGGCGGCAAAGTAATTCTGGGTTTTGCCGGTTCCGTTTCGGACGCGTTTTCTTTAAGCGAAAAATTCGAAGGTATGCTCAACAAGTTTTCGGGCAACCTTATGCGTTCGGCGGTTGAGCTTGCCGAACTCTGGCGCGCCGACAAGGCAAGAAAGCTGGAAGCTTTGATGATTGTTGCTGATAAGGACACGCTCCTCATCATTTCGGGCACGGGCGAAGTAATCGAGCCCGACGACGGAATAGCGGCGATAGGCAGCGGCGGCAACTACGCTCTGGCGGCGGCGCGCGCACTGTATCAGAACACAAAATACACCGCGCACGAAATAGCGCAAAAGTCACTCAAAATCGCAAGCGAAATCTGCGTGTTCACAAACGACAACATCAAGTGCGAAGTAATTTAATATGTAATCGGGCGAAAAAATTTCAAAATGCAAACCCAAAGCAACGGCTCTCAAAAAGTGTAATTATAGGATTGAGCGGCGGCTCCTCGGTTTTTTGCAAAGCGGCTTACCGCTGTCCCGCAGAAGATTTGTTTTCTTTTAACTTCCGCGGCGACAGCTTTTCCGAGTTTTTGAATAAGCTCAAACCCAAACAGGAGAATTAAAAATGAGTTTAACACCCAAACAGACAGTACACGAGTTAAACAAATATATAATCGGTCAGGACGAAGCCAAAAAAGCTGTGGCAATCGCCCTCAGAAACCGTTACAGAAGAAGTATGCTTTCGCCTGAATTGCAGGACGAAATCACCCCCAAAAACATAATAATGCGCGGACCTACGGGCGTGGGAAAAACCGAAATCGCCCGCCGCCTTGCAAAGCTTGTAAAGGCTCCGTTTTTAAAAGTCGAAGCCACAAAGTATACCGAAGTCGGCTACGTCGGGCGCGACGTAGAAAGTATGGTGCGCGACTTGGCCGAGTGCGCAATCCGCCTTGTAAAGGAAGAAAAGACGGCTGAAGTCAGCTATAAAGCCGCGGCTGTAGCCGAGCGCAGAATTGCAAAAGTTTTGGCGGAGGCAAAAAAGGAAGAGCGCGGCGAAACGGCAAAAGCTGTGTTCGAGGACAAGCTCGTAGAAGAAATTCACGCGGGCAAATATGACAACACAACTATTGAAATCGAGGTGGAGGACGTTCCTAAGCCTTTGGAGCTTTCCCCGGGAAGCGGCGCGGCGATAGATTTAGGTTCCATTTTCAGCGGCATGGGAATGCACAAGAAAAAGAAACGCAAAATAACCGTCCGCGAGGCGAAAAATATAATAATGGCGGAAGAAGCGGATAAATTAATCGATAACGACGCGGTCACGGCGGAGGCGATTAAGCGCGCCGAAAACGACGGCATAATCTTCATCGACGAAATAGACAAAATTGCCGGCAAGGAACAGCGCGGCGGCGCCGACGTCTCCCGCGAGGGCGTCCAGCGCGACATTCTGCCCATAGTCGAGGGCTGCACCGTAATGACTAAGTACGGGGCGATTAAAACGGATTACATTCTCTTCATCGCCGCGGGCGCTTTCCACGTTTCAAAGGTGGAAGACTTAATCCCCGAACTTCAGGGCAGGTTTCCCATTCAGGTAGACTTAAAAAGTTTGACTAAGCAGGATTTCATCAACATTTTAACTCAGCCGCAAAACGCAATAACTTCGCAATATGCGCAGCTTTTGGCGGTTGACAACATCGATTTAACCTTCACGCAGGACGCAATCGAAAAAATCGCGGAAATTTCCGAGGACATAAACAACACCTCCGAAGATATCGGCGCGCGCCGTTTGCACACCGTTATGGAATATCTTTTAGAGGATATCTCCTTCAACGCGGGCGGCAACGATTATCCCGTAATTCACGTGGAAGTAAACGCAAAATACGTTGAAGAACACCTCGAAAACATCACCCGCAACCGCGATTTAAAGAAGTATATTTTGTAATTATGGATAAATTCCCCCGCGAATATGACGGACTTTCCGAAGATACCGAGTGTAAAGTGGGCGGACCCGCCCCGCTTATCCCCGACGGCGAATACAAAGAGCCGCAAATTTCCGACGAAAAAGTAATCGTCCCCGAAGAGGCAAACGTTCAGCCCAAAGGCAGTTGGAAAATACTCGTCTGTATACTCGCGTGCTCCGCGCCGCTTTTGTCCGCAGGGATACTCGCTTTATTAAAGCTTTATCTGCCCTCGGGAATCTGCGCGGGGGCGTTCGCTTTGGCGTTAACCGTCTTTCTCACCGTTTTATTTGCGGCTGAAAAGCGCCTTTTAACCGGCAAAAACGTTTTAAACAAACCCGACACGCGCAAAATCCGCGCAACGGTAACCGAAACAGTTTGCACTTCCCGCGCCTACAAGGAGCACTGCGATTCTTACGGCAGATTTTACGACCGCGAACTCATAAAGGCGGTCTACGCGGTTACGTTAAAAGAAAACGGTGCGCAAGACTCAAAAACATACGTTGCTAAAACCGAAAAGTATTACCCGAAAGGCGAGGAAGTCGCGGCATATGTGCGGGGCAAATTCGCTTTTATAGACGAAACGGACCCGTTCAACGCGCAAAAAACTTCGACGAGGAAAAATAGATGATTAACATACCCAAGGGAACAAAGGACGTTTTGCCCTCGCAATCTTTCAAGTGGCAGTACGTTGAAGAAACTGCCCGCAAGGTTGCAAAAATTTACAACTTAAAGGAAATCCGCACGCCCGTATTCGAGCATACCGAGCTTTTTCAGCGCGGCGTGGGCGAAACGACGGACGTCGTCAATAAGGAGATGTACACCTTCTTCGACAAGGGCGGAAGGTCCGTAACGTTAAAGCCCGAAGGCACCGCGGGCGCGGCAAGGCTGTTCATCGAAAACGGTCTGGCAAGCTCACCGATGCCCTTAAAAGCCTTTTATTTAACGCCCTGTTTCCGCTACGAGCGTCCGCAGGCGGGCAGGTTAAGGGAATTTCACCAGTTCGGCATAGAGGTGTTCGGCTCCAAAGAGCCGGAAACGGATGCCGAGGTAATTTCGGCGGCAAATATGCTTTTAAATGAACTTGGAGTAAACGGCTGTCAGCTTCAGATTAACTCGATTGGTTGCCCCGTATGCCGCGCCGAATACAACAAAGCGCTTAAAGAATACTTCCGCCCGCAACTTAAAAATATGTGCGCAACCTGCAACGCGAGGTTTGAACAAAACCCGTTGCGCATACTCGACTGCAAGGAAGAGGAGTGCAAAAAAATAACCGCAAACGCGCCGAAAATTTTGGATTATCTTTGCCCCGACTGTAAAGACCACTTCAAAAAAGTGCAAAGTTTGTTAAAAGCGCAGGGCGTAAAATATTTAATTAACCCCAACATAGTGCGGGGTTTAGATTATTACACGCGCACCGTGTTTGAGTTCGTTTCAACCGAAATCGGCGCGCAGGGCACGGTTTGCGGCGGCGGAAGATATGATAATTTAATTTCGGAACTCGGCGGAGCACCCACCCCCGCGGTAGGCTTTGCGGCGGGGCTGGAAAGGCTTTTAATGGTAATGGAAAACACGGGCGCAACAATCCCCGAAGAGCAAAAGCCCCGCGTATATCTTGCGGGAATGGACGAAAAGAGCCGCAATAAGGCGGTTGAGCTTGCGGCGAATCTGCGAGCGAACGGCATTAACGCCGAGGTTGATTTGATGGCGCGCAGCGTAAAGGCGCAGTTTAAATACGCCGACAAAATAGGCGCTGAGTTCGTTGCGGCAATCGGCGAAACCGAGCTTGAAAGCGGCGCCGTCAACTTAAAGAATATGACAAACGGCGAAAGCTCTGCGGTTAAATTTAAAGAGCTTTGCACATATTTAAAACATAATTAAAGGAGAATTTTATGGTAAATCAGGTAAACAAAGAAAAATTCGACGAACTTTTAAAGGGTGAAAAACCGGTTGTGTGCGATTTTTATGCAACCTGGTGCGGTCCTTGCAAAATGCTTGCTCCGATAATGGAAAAGGTAAGCGAAAATTTTGAAGAAAAGGCTGAATTTATAAAGGTTGACACCGACGAAAATATCGAGCTTGCCGCGCGTTACGGCGTTATGTCAATCCCCCTTGTGGCGGTTTTTAAAGACGGCGAACTCACGGCAAAATCGCTGGGTTATTCCACTCAGGCTGAAATGGAAGAGTTTTTAACCGAAAATCTTTAAAACGCATATAAACCAATCAATTTTAAAGCCCCGCGGAGCATTCGCTCCGCGGGGCTTTTTCGTTAAAAAATTTAACCGTTTTCTTTTTCGTCCTTTTCAAATTCCAAAATGTCCTCAACTCTGCAATCCAGAATTTTGCATAAATCGTCAAGCGTGGTGGTAGTAATGGGAAGATTGTGCCGCAACCTGTGGACTTTACTGGCAGGCACTCCAAACTTATTTATTAAAGTATAAGTAGATTGTCCCTTTGCTTTAAGAGTGTTCCAAAGTGGATTGTAACTAATCATACTCAAATTTTAGACCATACTAATTTACTTGACAATACTAAACATATTTAGTATAATTCATAAACAGAGCATAAAAAGGAGCGGTTACCAATTAAGAGCAAAGAAGAAAAGGGCTGTAAAAACTGCAAACATTTTTTGCAGTATTACATAAAGCCGGGTGCAAAGTACGTGCCCATTGAAAAAGGAAACTGTATGTGCCCGCGGCTTTCCCCCGAAAAACGTATGGATTACGATTATTTCAGCGGCTGTAAAAATTTTGAAAAATGACTTCGGCGCCCGTTTTCGGGCGTTTTTTTGTTTTTGCGTTTCCAAAATATTGCCAAAAATTTTTTTGTCATATTGTGTCGAAAAAGGTTTATTTTTCACATTGTTAATGATATAATAAATTCGGTAATATTTTATCAAATAAACCGTATTAAAATCAGGAGTAAAAAATGTCACAAAATTTATTCGAGGGTACCCCCGAACAGATGAACGAGCTTATGGCATGCATAAACGCCAACCGCGGAGATAAGGGCGCGTTAATGCCCGTTTTGCACGAAGCTCAGAACATCTACGGTTATCTGCCCGCAGAGGTGCAAACCGTAATCGCCGAGGAGCTGAACATTCCTCTTGCGGAAGTTTACGGCGTTGCAACGTTCTATTCGCAGTTTTCGTTAAACCCCAAGGGCAAGCACAAAATCAGCATCTGTCTCGGCACGGCGTGCTACGTTAAAGGCTCCGACAAAATTCTTGAAGCCGTCGAGCACGAACTCAGAATTTCCTGCGGCGAATGCACGCCCGACAAAAAGTTCTCTATCGACAGTTGCCGTTGCGTGGGCGCGTGCGGACTTGCTCCCGTTATGATTATAGACGGCGAAGTTTACGGCAAGCTTTCCCAAAAGGACGTAAAGGGAATTCTTGATAAATATATGCAGGACTGAGGTGAAGGATATGACCGTAAAAGAACTTAAAAAATTAGCCGCGGAAAAGGCGGATTTGATAAACGTAAGAAAAATAGTAAGGGAACAGGCTGAAAAGCTTGCAAAAAACACGGGCTACCGTAAACAGGTTTTGGTTTGCGGCGGAACGGGCTGTACTTCCTCGCACTCGTTGCAGGTTATCGAACAGCTTGAAAAATCCTTTAAAGAACTTAAAATAAACGACGTGTTAATCGTTAAAACGGGCTGTTTCGGTCTGTGCGCGCTCGGTCCCATAATGATAGTTTATCCCGAGGGCGCGTTCTATTCGCAGATGACTCCCGAACACGCTAAAACCGTTGCCGAAAAGCACCTTGTAAAGGGCGGCGAAGTGGTTAAAGAGCTTTTGTATAAGGAAACGGTGCACGCTGACGGAAGTGTTATTCCCTTTGCGGAAATTCCTTTTTATAAGCACCAGATGCGCATTGCTTTGAGAAACTGCGGCGTTATCGCGGCGGAAAGCATTGAAGAGGCGATTGCGGCAGGCGACTATGCCGCGCTTGCAAAAGTGCTTTTCGAAATGACTCCCGACGAGGTAATCGCCGAAATTAAGGCTTCGGGACTTCGCGGCAGGGGCGGCGCGGGCTTCCCCACGGGCTTAAAGTGGCAGTTTACCAAGGAAGCCGCGGGCGACAAAAAATACGTTTGCTGTAATGCCGACGAGGGCGACCCCGGCGCGTTTATGGACAGGTCGGTTTTGGAAGGCGACCCCCATTGCGTTTTAGAGGCAATGGCAATCGCGGGTTACACCGTCGGCGCGCAGGAAGGTTATATCTACGTGCGCGCGGAATACCCCATCGCCGTCGAAAGACTCAATATTGCAATAGAACAGGCGCGTAAGCACGGATTACTCGGCAAAAATATTTTGGGCAGCGGTTTCGACTTCGATATCCACGTACGTCTCGGCGCGGGCGCGTTCGTCTGCGGCGAAGAAACGGCGCTTATGGCAAGTATAGAAGGTCACCGCGGCGAACCCAGACCCCGCCCGCCTTTCTCGGCGCAGTGCGGCGTCTATAAAAAACCCACGGTTTTGAACAACGTTGAAACGTGGGCTAACGTCGCGCCTATTTTGCTGAACGGCTCCAAGTGGTTCGCCTCAATCGGCACCGAAAAGAGCAAAGGCACCAAGGTTTTCGCAGTCGGCGGCAAAATCAACAACGTCGGACTTGTAGAAGTGCCCATGGGCACCCCGTTAAAGACAATCGTCTATGATATCGGCGGCGGTATACCTAATAACAAACAGTTCAAAGCGGCGCAGACGGGCGGTCCCTCGGGCGGCTGTATTCCCGCAAAATTCATCGACATCGCAATGGACTTCGATAACTTAGTCGCAATCGGCTCGATGATGGGCTCGGGCGGACTAATCGTAATGGACGAGGACACCTGTATGGTGGACATCGCCAAATTCTACCTTGAATTCACCGCGGACGAAAGTTGCGGAAAGTGCACTCCCTGCCGCATAGGCACAAAACGCCTTTTGGAAATTTTGAATAAGATAACCGAAGGCAACGGCGAACCCGAAGATTTGGAAAAGATTAAGGAAATAGCCGAGCATATGAAGAGTTCTTCCCTGTGTGCACTCGGTCAGTCGGCGCCCAACCCCATAATTTCCACAATGGAACACTTCGGCGACGAATACAGGGCGCATATTTACGAAAAGAAGTGCCCTGCGGGCGTGTGCAAATCGCTTTTGAATTATTATATCGAACCGGACAAATGCCGCGGCTGTACGCTTTGCGCGCGCAATTGTCCCGCAAACGCAATTTCCGGCGCGGTAAAGAGCGCGCACGAAATCGATTTGAAAAAGTGCATAAAGTGCGGGCAGTGTATAGCGCATTGCAAGTTTAACGCAATAATAAAGAAGTAAAAACGCATATAAGCTGCGCAATACTTTGTCAAGCTTTGCTTTTTTAGGGTTATGTACTTCTGTGTACACTCCCCGTCAAAAATGCTCGCTTTCCTTGTCTTGCTTGCTTCTCTGTGTTTTATCAACCGTTGTTAGGTTTTATTGAAATTTGAGGTTAATTTATATATGATAAATTTAAAAATTAACGGCATTGCGGTAAGCGTGCCCGAAGGTTCAACTATATTGCAGGCGGCTAAGCTCGCCAATATAAGAATTCCCACCCTCTGCTACTTAAAAGACGTGCAGTGCGTTGGCTCGTGCCGTATGTGCCTTGTCGAAGCGACGGGCGCAAGAGGGCTTGTCGCGGCGTGCGTTTACCCCGTTTCCGAGGGTATGGAAGTGCGCACAAATACCCCGCGCGTGAGAAGAGCGAGAAAAACCACGCTCGAACTCATTTTATCAACCCACAAAAAGAAGTGTCTTTCCTGCGTTCGCTCTATGAACTGCGAATTGCAGAAACTCGCGCTCGAATACAATGCGGAAGAGGACAGATTCGGCACCGACCACGACATTAAACCCATCGACGATTTGTCGGCTTCGGTAGTCCGCGACAACTCAAAATGCATAATGTGCACCCGTTGCGTTGCGGCTTGCAACAACCAGACGATAGGCGCCATAGGCCCCAAAAACCGCGGATATGCAAAAACGATAGGCTCGCCGTACGACGTTTCCCTCGCGTTTACGCCCTGCGTAAACTGCGGACAGTGCGTCGTTGCCTGCCCCGTAGGCGCTTTGTATGAAAAGAGCGCCGTTGCCGACGTTTGGGGCGCGATAGTAGACGACACCAAACAGGTTGTGTTCTTCACCGCTCCGTCGGTCAGGGCAACTCTGGGCGAAGCGTTCAATCTTCCCGTAGGCACCAACGTAGAGGGCAAAATGGTAACGGCAATCAAACAGCTTGGCGACGTTAAATGCTTTAATATGGACGTAACCGCCGACCTCACCATTATGGAAGAGGCAAACGAACTGTTGGCCCGCCTTAAAAACGGCGGAGCAACCCCCATGTTCACAAGCTGTTGCCCCGGCTGGATTAAATTTGCCGAACATTATTATCCCGAATTTATCCCCAACCTTTCAACCTGCAAATCCCCTCAGGAAATGTTCTCCGCGCTTTTAAAAACTTATTACTGCGAAAAGCACGGCATAAAGCCCGAAAATTTATACGTGGTTTCTGTTATTCCCTGCACGGCTAAAAAGTTCGAAATCCAGCGCGAGGAACTGGGCAATTATACCGACGCGGCAATCACCACGCGCGAGCTTGCAAAAATGATTAAGGAAGCGGGCATAGATTTTGTAAACCTTGAAGACAGCGCCTTCGACAACCCCTTCGAAGAAGCCAGCGGCGCGGGCGCAATATTCGGCGCAACCGGCGGCGTTATGGAAGCGGCTTTAAGAACCGCGGCTTACAAATTGGGCGGCAAGGGCGCACCGGTCGAATTTAAGGAAGTGCGCGGCATAGAGGGCGTTAAGGAAGCGGAATACAAAGTGGGCAAAACCACAGTCAAGGTTGCCGTTGCAAGCGGACTCGGCAATGCAAGAAAGGTTTTAGAGGCAATTAAGAGCGGCGAAAAGAACTATACGTTCGTTGAAATTATGGCTTGCCCCGGCGGATGCATAAACGGCGGCGGTCAGCCTTATCTCCACGACGAGGTGCGCAACAATATGGATTTAAGAACTATGCGCGCGCAGGCTCTGTACGATTACGACGCAGACAAAACCTTGCGTTGCTCGCACGACAGCTCCGTTGTGAAGACGCTCTATAACGAATACTTCGGCGAACCCAATTCGCACAAGGCTCATAAAATTCTGCACACAACTTACACAAAGCGTGAAAAATATTAATTAAAAATTCCCTCCCCGTTTACAATCTCTCGGGGAGGGATTATTATGTATATAAGGTGATAAAATGAATAAAAATTTTGTTAAAAATATGCTTGCGGCAGTTTTGGGGTTGTGCGTTTTAATAATGCTTTATTCTCTTGCGTCGCTGATAATGGAAGCGGCGCTTGCCAACGATTTGCTAGAGATAGGCTCAACGTCCGTCTACGAAACGGTCTACTTCGTAAAATGGTCGGCAACAGGGCTTGTTTGCCTGCTTGTTCCTGCGTTTGCAAGCGCGGTGTTCGGATATTTCGGTAAAAACAGGTTTTTGCCTGTTATCGCCGCTGTATGTTCTTTTTCGTTGCGGCAAGCGCATTCGGCTTTATCGCAAAGGTAAGAGAAATTGCTGGGCCAATTCCTCGGCGTATTCCGCGGCAACCGCGTATATGCAGGAGCTTTTGCAACTGGCAATTCCCGCAATTTTGGCAGGCGTGTATTTTATAATAACCGCAGTAAAAGCGTTTTCCGTAAAGCAGATTAAAGAAGTAACCAAAGAGGAGGCGCAAAATGAAGAAATCGCTTAAAGTTTTATTTGCGGTAATTGCCTGCGTAGTTTTAATGTGCCCGCTGTTTACAGGTTGCGGCTCATGTTACGGAGAGTATGTAAAAGACAGTTTAGATTATTCGGTTTCAGTAGGATATGTTTATACAAGGGTACACGGTTCATTTCAAATCAATTTTAAAGAAAAAGGTTTTTATACTGTTAGTTATGATGTAAATCTTTGTTATGGGGAAAATAAACAAATCGTTGCCTCGGAACATTATGCGGAAAGTGTAAATGTAAAAGATGTGACACCCAAAACTTTTTATTTCAACAAGTCGTTTACGATAACTTGGCAACTTGACGATTATGTTTCATACAGTGATTACGAAGTGCGCATAAGTCAAATAAACATTGCTGCGAATAATCAATATGACAAGTTTAACGGTTACGCCATAGGTTTCGGTGTAACCGCCGCAGTGCTTACGTGCGGAATTACCGCGTTTTTCATAATAACCAAACTCCGCGAAAAGAAAGATTAAAATATAATTCGTCACACCAAAAAGTTCTGCGCGGCAAGAATTAACCCAAGCTTAAAGCCCCGTTTAAAGTATTCTTCAGCCGTAAATTCTTCTAGTCCGCCCTGAGCAGAATCGAACTTCCACATTATTTCGTCCTTATCTTTTTCGGATATTTTCTCGCAAAATTTTTCAAGCAGGTTATGCATCTCTTCAAAGCATTTTCTGTATTCTTCGTTTTCCGTCAGATTAACGCTGTCAAAATAATTTTTCCCGCCTGTAACAAGCTCCAAAATTATTGATTTATTCATTAAATACCTCTCATCAATATGTTAATATAATCATATTAGCAACATATTGATAAGTCGGGTATTTTAATCAATATTTTGATACAATTCAGTTATGTACGGAGAAGAAATAAAAAAGATTAGAACAGAGCGCGGTTTTACCCAAAGTGATGTGGCAAAAGCAACCGGAATCCCGCAGAATACCATCAGTTGGATAGAGGCGGATAAGGGAATAGCGAATATTTTTCAGTGTGTGAGACTTGCGGATTTTTACGGAATTACTTTGGACGAACTTGTGGGTAGGGAACCCGCCCAATCGTCAAATTCAAAAACGAACTCATAATTTACAAAAGCCTCGGCGCGTTAAAAATGCGCCGAGGCTTTTATTTATTGCAACAAAAGACAAAATTTTCTTGAGCGGGTATTGAAAAGTCAAAAATATTGTGATAGAATGTTTCCGTTAAATATTCAACGCAAGGGGAATAATATGAAAGACAACAACTGCGGTTATTGCGTTCACGGCGAACCGCTTGCAAAATTCGGAATTTATATATGCGATTTATCCGTCAGCCAGCTTATTTTGTTTAAAGAGCAGTCAAAGCGCGGCAGATGCATAGTGGCTTATAAGGACCACGTAAGCGAAATAGTCGATATTTCCGACGAAGAGCGCAACGCATTCTTCGCCGACGTAACCCGCGCGGCAAAAGCAATCCACAAGGTTTTCAAGCCCGACAAGCTCAATTACGGCGCTTACGGCGACACGGGTTGTCATTTGCATATGCACCTCTGCCCCAAATACAACGGCGGCGACGAATGGGGCGGCACCTTCACAATGAACCCGCAAAAGGTTTATTTAAGCAACGAAGAGTACGCTGAAATGATTGAACAAATCAAATCCGCTCTTTAAAACGCATATATGTTGCGTTCCGCTTGTCTTCGGGTCGCTTACCGCTAAGTAAGCTCCCCTTGAAAATGCTCGCGCGTCTCGTTCTGCTTGTATCTCTGCGTTTTGGTAATTATCGTTTGTCTTGGTTTAAGGGAGGAAAATGTAATTGGCACACAACGTTATAGCCGAAGCAAAAAGATGTTTAAACTGTAAAAACCCGTTATGCAGAAAGGGCTGTCCGATAAACACGCCCATTCCCGATATGATTTCTATGTTTTTAAACGGCGAAATGAAAAAGGCGGGGGAAATGGTGTTTGAAAACAATCCCCTTTCGGTAGTCTGCTCAATCGTATGCAACCACGGCAACCAGTGTCAGGGACATTGCGTGCGGGGCATAAAGGGTGAACCCGTCGAAATAAGCTCAATCGAAAACTTTGTTTCATCGGCGTACCTCGACAGCGTGCATCCGGATAAGGCTGAACCAAACGGAATAAAAGTTGCGGTTGTCGGTTCGGGACCGGCAGGCATAACCATTTCAATAATAATGGCAAGGCTCGGCTACGACGTAACCGTATTCGAATCCAAAACCGAAATAGGCGGCGTATTGCGTTACGGCATACCTGAATTCCGTTTGCCCAAGGCTATTGTTGACCGTTACGAAAGGTTAATGCGCAAACTGGGCGTAAAAATCAAATTCAACGTCACTATAGGCAAAGCTTTCGGTATAGAAGAGCTTTTCCGCGACGGCTTTAAGGCGATTTCCATCGGCACGGGCGTAACCTGGCCCATTGCGCTGAACATAAAGGGCGAAAGTCTGGGGCACGTTCATTACGGAGTGCACTATCTGGAGCGCCCCGAAGTTTACGAGCTGGGCAACAACGTGCTTATTATCGGCGCGGGCAACGTTGCAATGGACGTTGCGAGAACGGCTCTCCGCCGCGGCGCGCGCGACGTCAAAATTCTGTGCAGAAGCGATAAATACAGCGCCAGCGACGAGGAAAAAGAATACGCCGAAATAGAGGGTGCGCAGTTCATCTACAACAAGCAGCCCGTAGAAATTACGGACGAGGGCGTGCTGTTTGCCGAAACTTCTTGCGACGGCGAACACAACGTAATCTCCGTTTCGGATAAAGCGGAACTGATAAAAGCCGACTCGGTAATGATATGTATTTCGCAAAGACCTTCCAACCTTATACTCACGCAGACAAACGGGCTTGAAATAAACGAGCGCGGACTTGCGAAAATCAACGAGGACGGCTCTACGTCGCGCCCCGGGCTGTTCGCTTCGGGCGACGTGGTTCGCGGTGCAAAGACGGTTGTCGAAGCTGCGGAAACGTCAAAGCGCGTGGCTTTGGCGATGGATAAATATTTAAAGAGTCTGCCTAAGGAATAAACAAATACTATTCGAGTTATCCCCCCGCGCCTTAAGGCGCGGGGGGATGTATTTTTAGCGTATACCGATATAAAAAAACCGTAAAAAAATCAATAAAATTTTATTTGTTGAACAGAGTCGGATTTTGCCTGTCGCAAATTGTCGAATATAAACTTTGTTTGTCGAACGAACGTCGGCAGGCGAAAAACGTGAACAAATATGTTGAAACTATTTAAGTATTGCGTTATACTTTAACTACCGACAAAACAAAGCGACAAACGGTTACCACGGCGCAAAAAGCAAAATAGTTGCGAGTTTACGTTGCAATTTGTATTAAGGTAAATTTAATTAAAAAGGGGCAAAAATATATGCTTTCAAAAGAAGAACAAAAACACTACACCCAGTTACCGGACAATAAAATCGGCGAAAAATGGAATAATCCCGAATTCCGCCGCAGCGAAATAAAAGCGCTTTTAAAGCCGCTTGAAGAAAAACTGAAACAAGAACGCGACGGCGAAAAGCGGGTAAGCCTTTTAATAGAACACGCCGAACTTTTAAAAGAGCTGTGCAGGGTGAATCTGGAAGATAACTCCTGTACGGAACGTGTTGTCAAAAAGTGCCGGGAAATTTTAAATGCCGAAGGCAAATAATGGAAATTATTAAAATTAAACGTCGTCCGCGGGGAATTCCCCGCGGACGGTCTTTTTAAACGAATTTCGGGCGGCGCTTGGTTTTTTTGTCCTTTTTATGCGCTCTGGAAGATTTATCTGCGATTTTAAGTTGTTTTTTAACCTCTTTTTCTACCCTGTCAAAGTCTATATTTCGGCTTTCAAGTTCGCTGTAATCTGCCGTAGGGCTGTTCAGGATGAATTTTGCAAGCATATCAATGCTGTTTTTTTGCAGTTCCTTCGTTTTTTCGGACATAGACTTTAAAAGTTCGGGGTCGTCCATAAGCTTTAAAATGTTTTGTTTAAGCTCTTTGCCGTTTTTAAACGAAAGCGCAACTCCTTTTCCCTTCATATAATCAAGGTTATATTGTTCCTGAGCCGCCATTTTTTCTATAATCAGCATCGGCAAAGATTTATTTATCATTTCGGTTACGCTGGTTCCGCCGAACTTGTTTAAAATAACGTCCGCCGCCGAAAGATAAAGCGGAACGTCGTTCGTAAAGCCCACGTTTAAAACCTTTAATCCCTTGTCAAAATGCATATGTTCTATTTTTTTGTAGCTTTCTTCGTTCCTGCCGTTCACCATTATAATCTGTGCTTTTCTTCCTTTGAGGGCGGTGACGAGCTCGTTAAAGATTTTAAAGCCTCCGTTCCAGTGCCCCCCGCCGAACATTACCATAACCGTGAACACGCCGTCTTCCAGCCCAAGTTTTTTGCGCGCTTCGGATTTATCAAGGCGTTCCAGCGTGCGCTCGTCAACAGGTAATCCGATTGGCAGAAGCTGCTCGCGTGAATAACCTTCGTAAATGCATTCTTCAATAAAATCCTCGTTGGGTATTGCAAAATAATCCACGCCTATTCCGGCTTCCCAGAAAGGCGAATTTACGTAGTCGAGGTTAGAAACTATAGTGGTGCAGGGCAGCTTGTACACAAGCTGTAAATCCGTAACGGCGATAGCCCCGTAAAAGTGCGTGCTGTAAATAACGTCGGGCTTAAAATTCATTATTTCCTTCATCAGCCCGTTCAGGGTGGAAACAACCGTCTTTTGCGAGGAGCACGAATATCTCTTTTCTGGCGCGGCTTTTTTGTAATGGTTGTAAAAAGCATTATAAAGCGGCAGCAACTTGCCTACCGACAGAGAATATCCCTTGTCCGAAACCCAAACGTTCAGTTTTGTGGAAAAACTCTTTAATAAGTCAACTATTTTTACTTCTGCGTCGTCAAGGCTTTCAAGCTTCCTTTTCATGCTGTTCGCGCATGCATTGTGCCCGTTGCCTGCGGTTATCGATAATATCAAAATTCTTTTTTTCATAATTTTATACAAAATAATTATATCAGTATGCGCGGTTTTTGTCAAGGGTGTACAGCCGGTCGTATCGCTTGACGGACGCCGTAAAATGTTATAAAATAAAGTAAATAATAAAAGGTTTTTATATTATTATGCCAAAATACGATTATTTAATTGTCGGCGCGGGTTTAAGCGGCGCGGTTTGCGCGCACGAACTCAAAAAAAAAGGTTATAACTGCCTCGTGGTCGAAAAGCGCGGTCACGTCGGCGGAAATATATATACCGAAAACATAGAGGGAATAGAAGTGCATAAGTACGGCGCGCACATTTTTCACACCTCGGATAAAGAGGTATGGAATTACGTTTGCCGGTTTGCGGAGTTCAACAACTTTGTTAACAGCCCTATAGCACGGTATAAGGACGAATGTTATAATCTGCCGTTTAATATGAATACTTTTACCAAGCTCTGGCGAGATGTGTTTACTCCGGCGGAAGCGGCTAAGCGCATAGAAGAGGAGCGCGGCAGGGATTTTAAGGAAAATCCCGCAAATCTGGAAGAGCAGGCAATAAATCTGGTGGGCAAAACGATTTATGAAAAATTGATTAAGGGCTACACGGAAAAGCAGTGGGGAAGACCTTGCAAAGATTTGCCCGCCCATATAATAAAACGTTTACCCGTAAGACTGACCTTTGACAACAACTATTTTAACGACCGCTATCAGGGCATACCCGAAGAGGGCTATACTAAACTGATTGAAAATATGTTAAATGGCACTGAAGTTAAACTTAACTGCGACTTTTTAAAAGAAAAGGAAACGCTTTTAAAACTTGCCGGCAAAATAATATATACCGGACCGGTGGACGAATATTACGGTTTTTGTTACGGCGCGCTGGAATACCGTTCGTTGCGGTTTGAAACCGAAGTGTTGGATACGCCCGACTATCAGGGTAACGCGGTAATAAATTATACTGCGGCGGACGTGCCTTTTACGCGAATAATCGAACACAAGCATTTCGCGTTCGGCAGACAGCCGAAAACTGTTATAACACGCGAATACCCCGCCTGCTGGAAATTTGGCGACGAGCCTTATTATCCCGTTAACGATAAAAAGAACGACGATTTATACGCTAAGTACGCTTTGCTTGCCAAAGCTGATAAAAATGTTATTTTTGCGGGCAGACTTGCCGCGTATAAGTATTACGATATGGACGACACCGTGCGAGCCGCCCTTGATTTATTAAAAGAAATCCCCGAAAAGAATTAAATTTCGGGATTTTAAATAAAAAGAAAAAAATTGAGAGGTGTTTCAGATGAAGAATATGATTAAAGAAAAGAAAACTCTTTTAATTTTAAGGGTGGTTTTCGGTGTACTGCTTTTGGCAGGAATAATAATTTCCATTTTGGCGTACAGACATTTCGACGCAAGAATAGTAGATGATACCGGATATGCGGACGACTATAATCCCGTTACCGGCACAACCGATTGCACCGTTGAAGTTGAACTTAACGTAGTGGTTGTAAAGGCGCAGTTTCAAGTTGCTTTTTATGACGAAACGGGCGAGCGGATTGACGTTATAACGAAAAACTTTGAATGTGACGGTAAAATTGCATATGCAACCTTTGAAGTGAAAGGCGCGGTTGAAACATACGAGCTTCTTGCTTACGACATTACATACGAATCCAACACGGAATACGTTTTAGGAATTGCAATAATCGTTAACGTAATGCTGTTTGCGTTATTAGTCCAGTCGCTTACTATGTCGTGCAAGATATACAATTATAACGGAAGCGAAATTCTCGTTTACGCGGGCTTTATGCACCGTTACCTTAAAGTAAACGGAGTTAAAGTCGACGAGCGCAGCACGGCGTTCACTTACGGTACTGTAAATCTTAATTTCATGACGCCCGACGGAGCGGCGGTTTTGGCGAGCATAACGCGTATGAACAGAATTACTTTAATGGTAAACAATCAAATTCTGCCCGAGGTAAAGAACGCGCCCGTTCCCGCGCCCGCACCTGCAACTAACAACAATACTGAAGCACCCGCAAACGATGCCGACTCAACCGCAAACAACGGAGATAATCTTTAAAAAACCAAATAAATAAAACCCGCTTAAAGCGGGTTTTATATTAGATTAAATAATTTCAACGGACGGCGCAGTGTAAATCTGCGCCGTATTTTTAATACCAATCGTGCTTTTCGTTTCTGTCGAGGGCGGCTATTGCGTTCATTTCCGCTTCGGTCAACTCAAAATCGAACAATGATATATTTTCAAGTATATGTTCGGGGTTGCCTGAACCGGGAATTGCAACCACTCCGCGTTGCAAATGCCAACGCAAAATAACCTGTGCGGAAGAAACTCCGTGATTTCCGGCTATCTTCGTAATGGTTCCGTCGGAAAGCAATGCGCCGGTGTGCCCTCTGCCGCCGAGCGGATACCACGCCTGTATAACGATGCCGAGATTGTGCATATACGGCACTACCGTCTTTTCCTGATAATAAGGGTGTATTTCGTTTTGTATAAGCGCGGGCGTTACGTTTACTTTTGCTATAAAGTCGTCGATTTCTTCTATGTACCAATTCGACAGTCCGATGGAACGAATTTTTCCCCGTTCCGCGAATTTTTCTATTGCCAGGTAAGCTTTCACGTCGTTTGCGGCGGAATGATGCAAAAGCATCATATCAATATAACCAATATCGAGTTTATCAAGTGATTCCTGTATTGCCTGTTCGGGGTTTGCAAACTGCGTTCCGGGATATTTTCGTAATCACAAAAATTTCTTCACGCGGCACTCCCGATTGACGGATGGCTTCGCCTATTTCCCGTTCGTTACCGTACATATGGGCGGTATCAATAAGGCGGTAGCCCTGCGAAATAGCGGAAAGAACGGCGTTTTTACAAGTTTCGCCGTGTAAGCTATACGTTCCGAGACCGAGTACAGGCATTTCATACCCGCTGTTCAGCGTAACTTTGGGCGCGTTACCGTTTCGCCGCTTTTCAGGTCAAAGTCCGCAATGTCAGGCGCAGGCATAATGCCAAGACCCTTTATCCATTCGGCAACCGTACTTTGCGGAGTTTCCGCCGCAAACCGTCTGCCCGCAACCCAGGCCGCGGACGGCGCAAGCGCATGTAAATTTATATCGCTTGAACCGATACCGCTGGAATGGGAAGTGCAGAAGGGGATTATCTTTTTGCCGGAAAAATCGTAACTTTCCAAAAAAGTATAAATAATTTTCGGCGCTTGCCCGTGCCAGATAGGGTAACCTAAAAATATAACGCTGTATTTATCGATATTTTCAACGTTTCCGCTTATTGCGGGGCGGGCCGTTGCGTCAGCCTGTTCGCGGTCGGCTCTGCCGCCGGTATAATACTGCAAATCCTCCGCCGTGTAAGGCGCTTCGGGTATAATTTCGTAAACCGTTCCCTTGGTTGCCGTTTCAATATGCTTTGCAATAGTTTCGGTTGTGTTCATGCAGGAGAAATAAGCAATAAGAACATTGCCCGCGTCGGGCGCTTTATTGGCGTTATTGTCTCCGTTATTCGTTCCGCAGGCAGTTAATCCGAATAGAGCCATAACAACTGCTAAAATTACTCCTAAAAATTTTTTCATGCCGTGCCTACGCAAAACGTTTAAAAACTTTCCTGCAAAACGGCGCGTATATCCTTTTCATTCATAACCTTATAACCGCCGTCCATAACCAGGGTGCTTTTTACCATTCCGTCGAGCATTTCCTTAGTTGCGCCGAGTTCTGTTATGTTCATAACAAGCCCGATTTTGCGCATCCATTTTTCCATAGCCGTTAGTCCCTCATTGGCAATTTGTTCCTGCGTTTTGCCTTTTGGGTTGACGTTCCACACGTTTACTGCGTAGCGGGCAAACTTCGCCGTGCCGTAGGGCAAAATGTATTTATAGTAAGGCACAGTGACTGCGGCAAGAGTCATTCCGTGCGTTGCGTCTGTATAAGCGGCAACCGCCTGTCCAAGCATATGCACCATCCAGTCGGTGGATTTGCCCTTTGCAACAAGCGTGTTCAGCGCCCAGGTTGCCGTCCACATAATGTTGCTTCTCGCTTCGTAGTCCGCGGGGTTTTCAACGGCTACGTCCGCGCTGTGAATTAAAGAGCGCAAAAGTCCTTCCATAATGTAATCGCTGGTGTTGTCGTCCGTGCCGGAAAAATACTGTTCCAAAATATGCGACATTATATCATAGATGCCCGATACCATTTGATATTCAGGAAGCGTAAAGGTAAATTCGGGGTTCATTACGGAAAATTTGGGGAATACTTTTTCCCCGAACACGTGCCCTATTTTGAGTTTTTGCGCGTGGTTGGTAATAACCGAACCGCCGTTCATCTCGCTTCCCGTGCCAACCATGGTAAGCACGCAACCTACGGGGATAATATCGCAGGTCGGTTCTTCAAAGCGGATAAAATACTTATCCCAAGCGTCGTCGTTGCAGTTCACCGAAACGGAAACGGCTTTTGCGTAATCGCATACCGAGCCGCCGCCGACGGCTAAAATCAAATCGGCTTTTGCCTTTTTTGCGCGCTCGATACCCTCGTTCAGCTTTTCAACGGTGGGGTTGGGCATAACGCCCGCGTCCTCGTAAACGTTTTTGCCGTTGGCTTTAAGAATGGCAACGACTTTATCGTAAATTCCGTTCTTCTTTATTGAGCCGCCGCCGTAAACAAGGAAAACGTTTTTGCCGTATTTGGGCAGTTCTTCGTTCAGTCCGTTTAAAGCGTCTTTGCCGAAGTAGAGTTTGGTGGGGTTGCAATAAGTAAAGTTTCCTAACATTTTAATTTCTCCTGAATAATTTTTATTTTATAAAATCCGTACGGGCGGACTGTCCGTTTGCGGTGCGGTAATTCCGGATTTTTTGTCCGCCTCTATACATTGTGAATTGAGTACGCTTGCGATTTTTTTGATTATTTTAGCGGGAACGCCGGCAACTACTGCGTTTTCGGGCACGTCTTTCGTGACTACCGCGCCCGCCGCAATTACGGAATTATCACCCACTGTTACGCCCGAAAGAATTGTTGCGTGCGCGCCAACCCAAACACGGTTGCCTATTTTTACAGGTGCGGGCAACATATTTTTGCGTTTTTCGGGATTCAAGTCATGGTTGATTGTAGCAATTACAACCTGTTGACCTATCATAACGTTGTCTCCGATTTCTATGCCGCCTTGGTCCTGAAAACAGCAACCCGAATTGATAAATACGTTTTTGCCGATTTTGATATTTTGTCCGTAGTCTGCATTGAACGGCGGAAAGATTACAAAATTTTCGTCAACCTTTTGCCCCGTGAGTTCGGAAAACAACTTGCGCAGTTCTTCGGGCGTTCGGTATTCCTTATTCATTTCAACGGTTATCTTTCTTGCCCTTTGCGCCATTTCGTGCATATGCAGGTGTATTTCGGAATCGGCTACGATATACGTCTGCTTTTCCATTTCTTTTTTGAACTCTGCCGTATTCATAAAACCTCCCTAATCTACACTAATATTTTATTTTTCAGTGCAATATATGTCAAATACTTATATTTTATATCAAAACCATAATTGACTGGCATACTTTATTTTGTTATGATTAATTTATGGAATTAAGAGAATTAAAATATTTTTTGGCGGTTGCAAGAGAGCAAAGTATATCGAAAGCCGCTTCAAGTTTATTCGTTACGCAACCGAATTTATCACGGCAAATGCAGAACCTCGAAAAAGAAGTGGGGCAACGGCTCTTTATTCGCGGTACAAGAAAAATCACGCTTACTGAAGCGGGAAGGCTTCTTTATAAGCGTGCGGAAGAAATTATTGAATTGTATAATAAAACCGAAACCGAACTGAATAAGCCGATTACCGATATAGGCGGCGACATCTATATCGGCGGCGGCGAAAGTTACGTTATGGGGCTCATTGCAAAAGCGGCGCACGGAGTTCAAAAAGATTATCCCAACGTAAGATTCCATCTGTTCAGCGGCGATATGGTTGCGGTTTCGGAAAAGTTGGATAAAGGACTTATAGATTTCGGAATTTTTATCGAACCCGCCGACCTTTCTAAATACGATTATCTTCGTTTGCCGCTGACGGACACCTGGGGCGTGCTTATGCGCAAAGACAGTCCGCTTGCCGAAAAAAAATATATTACACCCGAAGATTTGCGGGATGAACCGCTTATACGCTCAAAACATTCTTTGGGCAAAAGCATAATTTCGGATTGGTTTAAAAAAAGTGCGGATGAACTTAATATCGTGGCGACATATAATCTGTTGTATAATGCGTCTATTCTTGTGGAAGAGGGCATAGGTTATGCCGTCGGGCTGGATAAAATCATAAATACAAGCGGCGACAGCAATCTCTGTTTTGTGCCGTTTTACCCTAAGTTGGAATCCCGCCTTGATATTGCGTGGAAGAAATATCAGGTGTTTACGAAGGGCGCTGAAATTTTTTTAAAAAAGTTGCAGGAAATTTTGTGACGGGGATTTTTTTGAGTTTTTAAAACTAATTTCTTATAATTATGTAGGTTAAATATCCTATGTACATAATTACGAAAAGGGCGCCGCCGGTGCGATTTATTTTGTTTGAAAACAATGCGAAAACCGCAATAAGCGCGCCTGACGCCAGCATAACAAGCAAATCCGCGAGGGAGGAGTGCGTAAGCGCTATAGGGCTGATTGCGGACGAAAGACCGGTTATGAATGCTATGTTGAATATATTGGAGCCGACGATATTGCCTATGGCGATGTCGTTTTCTTTTTTTATTGCCGCAACGACGCTTGTGACAAGTTCGGGCAAGGACGTGCCTGCGGCGACTATCGTCAGTCCTACAAGGGATTCGCTCATTCCGAAGGCTTTGGCGATTTTGGACGCGTTGTCAACCACGAGTTTGCCGCCGAAAATTATTCCCGCAAGCCCCAGAGCGGCAAACAGAACGCTTTTTATTAGCGTGCCTTTTTTAACCTCTTTTGAGTTTTGTTGCGGGCTTCCGCTATTTTTTGCGCGTAAAATCAGCCATACGGCGTAAGATATGAATAAAACGAACAGAATTACACCTTCAAACACGTCGATTTTGAGCGGCGTAATTACAAATGCGAATAATATGAGCATTAAATACAGAACGAGCATTGCCGGCAAATCGTACTTTTTGACGTCTTTTCCGATTGCCGTCGGGATTATGAGTGCGCTTAAGCCCGAAATAAGCAGAGTGTTGAATATATTTGAGCCTATTACGTTGCCGAAACTTAAATCGTTTAAGCCTTTTATTGAGCCGATTAAACTTACGGAAGCTTCGGGGGCGCTTGTGCCTATCGAAACCAGAGTTAAGCCTATTACGAGCGGGGGGATTTTTAAAGCGCGGGCTATATTACACGAGCCGTCGACAAACAAATCGGCGCCCTTTACAAGCAAAATCATGCCCGAAACGAGTAAAATGCAAGTAATTACCATAGTTTAATATATTTTCGGTTTGCATAATTATAACAAAAAACGGCGCGGTAATGCGCCGTTAAACCTGATTTTTATATGGACAAATCAGACCTTTTTATGTAATTTTCAGACATTTTGCCTTTTAAAAAACGCCGTTTTTTGCACAAAAAAGCGCAAAAAACGGGCGTTTTTATTAAAATCAGAGTTAAAAATCAAACCGAAAAAAGGCGGTTTTTTAGGGGGGGTTAACGCCTGATTTCGTATTCCTGATTCATAAGTTTTGTGATTGATTCTTCGTCGTCGGTAATGTTGAAATCGCCGTGCATAGTGTGCTTAATTACGGATGACGCGACGGCAAAATTAACGATGTCTTCGGCCGGCATTTTGCGCATAACGGCGTAAATCATTCCACTTGCGAAAGCGTCGCCGCCGCCGACTCTGTCAAGGATGTTGAAACGGAAAGTACGGCTTTCATACGTTTCGCCTTCGTACCACATAAACGCCTTTAAGCTGTTTTCGCTGCCGGAGTGAACGTAGCGCACGTGTCTGCCGATTGCTTTAATATTGGGGTAGCGTTTGTTGATTTCGCGGAAAATCCTGTCCTGTTCTTTATAGGAAGGGTTCATGGAAAGTCCGTCCTTTAAATCTCTGCCGTCGGGACCGACGAGATGGAAAGGTTCGATTCCGAACAGAACGTTCACATAGGGGAGATATTCGGTTATGCAGTCGCGCGCTTCCTGCCAACCCCAGAGGGCCGAACGGAAATTGCAGTCAAAACTGACGGTTATTTTAAGTTCCTGCGCCGCCTTTAACGCATACATAATGAGTTCGCGGCAGTTTTGCGAAAGCGCGGGAGTTATGCCGGAGAGGTGCAGCCAGGTGAAGCCTTTGAGTTTTTCCTTGAAATCGACGGTTGAAAAGTTGTATTTGGCAAAGGCGGAATCCTTTCTGTCGTATGTCACTTTTGAAGAGCGCACGCCGAAACCCTCTTCCAGAAAGTAAATGCCCATTCTGCCTTCGGGCGCGTAAATGCACGGCGAGCAGTGTACGTCGTTAGAGCGGAGATATCTTATCGCCGCTTTGCCTATGGAAGAATCGGGAACCACGGTGAAATAAGAGGCGTCTATTCCCAGATTGGAAAGGGAAGCGGCGACGTTTGCTTCGGCTCCGCCGTAAGTTACTTTGAATTCGTCGGTTGTGCGTATTTTTTCGTAATTGGGAGGCGAAAGGCGAAGAAGTAATTCGCCCATAGTGATAAATCTGATATTATCGGTATTGCCTGACATAAAAAATTTCCCCGAAAATTTCAATAACTGTATTATATCATCTATTTTTAGCCGTGTAAATAGCAAAAGAAAAAATATGTTGCAATTTTTGCGCGTATTTGTTAAACTTTTTTTATGAAACTTAAAGTGACGGTAAATTCCGTTGCATATGATACGGAGTACGGAGGCGAACAAATTCTGGACGCGGTGAAAGGGGAATTTTTTCCGGATGAAATTTTCAGGCTGCCGTTTTTCAGAATTATAATAGACGAGATAATAGACGGCGCGCTGTGTTTCAGACTGATGGAAGGCGCAGAAGCGCACTATTTTGTGCTGGACGGTGAAAACAGAACGGCGGAATTTTTGCGTACGACGAGCATTGGGGAGGACGGGTTTTCGTTTGAACTGATATGACGAGAGAAGAAGTTTTAAAATTTGTAGACAATATGGCGGGCGCGAAGTACGATTTTCCGTTCGAAGGGGATTTTTATTCCGCCGTTTTAAGGCGTTCGGACAGCGGAAAGTGGTTCGGCATAGTTATACGCGCGCCGGAGAATTATTTTTTGAGATACGAAGCGGAGGTTCCCGAAGAAAAAGCGGTTTTGTGCCTTAAATGTCCGCCTGATTTGCAGGATTTTTTGAAGGTCAAATATCGGGGGAAAATTCTGCCGGCTTACCATATGAATAAAAAACACTGGATTTCGGTTGTTTTGCAATCGGACGTACCGCAGGAAGAAACAGAAAAGCTTTTAGAGCTTGCATTCGAGGTTACCAAATAATGAAAATTGCGATAAATACGAGCGGCGTGGATTACGGCGATATGGGCTTTTCGGAATTTGAAAAGCTTGGCGAAGTGGTTTATTTTAAGAACGTGCCGCGCGGGGAGCTTTTTGAAATTGCGAAGGATTGCGACGCGATTATAATAAACAAAGTTATTATAGACGAAGAATTTTTGTCGAGATGCCCGAAGATAAAGTACATCGGAGTATTTGCGACGGGATACAACGTGGTTGACCTTGACGCTTGCAGGGCGCACGGGGTTGTGGTTTGCAACGCGCCGGATTATTCGACGCATGCGGTTTGCCAGCACGTTTTCGGGCTTTTGCTGAATTTTTACGGAAGAATAGGGGAATACAACGCTTCGGTTGCGGCGGGCGGCTGGGTGAAAAGCGATAATTTTTGCTATTACCTGGGCACGATGCGCGAGATTTACGGAAAGAATTTCGGCGTGTACGGTTACGGGAATATAGGTAAAGCCGTGGCGAAGGTTGCCGAAGCTTTCGGCGCGAACGTTTTTGTGTGCACAAGAACGGTTCCCGAAAACTGCGCGTATAAGACGGTTGGCTTTGAAGAGATGCTGAAGACCTGCGATATAATTTCGCTGCACTGCCCTTTGACGGGGAGTACGGCGAAAATGATTAACCGCAGCACGCTTGCGCTTATGAAAAGAGACGCGGTGCTTGTGAATACCGCGCGCGGCGGGCTTGTGGACGAAAGGGCGCTTGCCGAAGCTTTGAACGGCGGAAAGTTGGGCGGGGCTTGTCTGGACGTTGTTGACAGCGAACCTATGGCGGCGGATAATCCGCTTTTGGGCGCGAAAAACTGCATAATTACGCCGCATTCCGCCTGGCTTGCAAGAGAGACGAGGGAAAGGTTGTTCGGCATTGTCGCCGGAAACTTAAAGGCGTTTATCGAAGGTAAGCCGAGAAACGTTGTAAATAATAAATAAAAGGTCGTCCGTTTCTTTTGTTGAAAGAAACGGACGAATTATTATTCTAACCGTAATTTTTACGGTTTGTAAGTTTTTTGAAAACAGGTTGTGTAATATGGAGGTATGGAAGAGTTTTTTGAAAGATTTAAAAAATTAAGAACCGGACACAATTTGTCACAGTCGAAAATTGCCGCGTGTTTGGGCGTGAAAGAGAAAACCGTTTTGCAGTGGGAAAACGGTGAGAGACTGCCGAGAGTGAAACAAGCTGTTAAAATCAAAAAATTTTTTAACGTTTCGTTGGATTACTTATTGGGGTTAGCTGACGATGAATAAAGATATGGTAAAATTATAATTGAAAATAAAATAGCCGCGGCGCGTGGATACGCGCCGCGGCTATGTTTTCAGTTACTTTATGAAATGAACGTGTGGGTGATTTCGCTTAACGTATAGTTGAAAACGCCGAGACCGAACGTTACGGGAACCGACATTTTGAGCATTGTTGCGTGCCCGACGTTGCTGTGGGTTGAATTTATAGCCGCGAACCAGTAGGTTTGCGAAACTCCCGCGGTGGTGCCTACGTTTACCGCAACCGTTTTAAGGGGGATTACGTTTCCTTCGGAATCTTTCTGTTCTTCGTAGAGGTTTGCGTCTTTTAATTTGGAAGTGAGTTCGTTCAGCTTAGCCGTGTTCTGTTCCGCGTTTTTGTCGAGAACGAGCGGGGCGGACGAGCCGGCTACGCCGAAGTTGTTTACTCCCTGCTTGCTCCAAGGGACGTACAGGCTGATTGCCTGACTCAAGTTTTCACCCGCGGAGAGGTTGCACGCGCGCACAACCGTGTTGAGCGAGGCGATGTCGAAAACCGTATTAGGGGCGTCGAATAAGTTTACCGCGGAGGACACGCTTGTTTTGGATTCGCCGTTTTGCGTGCCGGTGAATTCGTTATATCCGTAGTCGGCGGAATTTACCGTGGTTACGGTTACCGCTTCGGAAGGTTCGGGAACAACCTTATTGCCGGAGTTCACCACTCTTTTATACGAATAGAAGTTTTCGTAAGTTCTGTCGATTATTACGTAAGCGGATTCGATATTGCCGACCTGATAGTTGCGCGGAGTGGCGCTCTTTACACTCTGTGCGGAATAAACGGGGCAGAGATAGTCGGCAACCGAAAGGAAGTAAGATTCGGTGATTATGCTTTCGCCATTAACCGTGGCGGTTTTTGTGTTGTCCGACTTTAAAGTGAAAGTAACCGAGGGGATTGTAAGCTCGGTTCGGTAATAATAGACCTGCATTGACAGGGAATTATACTCGCCTCTGTTTCCGTCGAACGTGATTTTTTCTATTTCGTCCTTGTTGAGAATTTTCGAAGTGAAATAGGTTTTGTATTGGCCCTCTGCGTAACTTACGGTGTAAGAGGGGTTGGCGGCGCCCGAACCGTCGAAAGTAACCGTGTAAGTGAGGTCTTCGGCGGAATAAGTGGAGTTGCCCTCGGTAAAAGTGGGCTGGAATCCGGAATAGTTTATTCCCGAATACCAGTTAGATTCGAGCGAGACGATATTTCTGGAACTGCCGCCGCAGCCTGCGGCGCCGAAAGCGCAACACGCGGCGAGCGTGAACGCGGCTATGCTTAATGATTTTTTCATCAAAGAACACCTTGTGTTTTATTTGCTGGATAGATTATAGCACACATTTTTTAAATTGTAAAAACTTTTACGCCTTTTGCGCCTCAAAATCTTTAAATTTGCCGGCGGGGTGTGGTATAATGTGCTTATGATAGAGGCATTTTTGTGTACCGCGCTGAGCGGAGCGCTTGAAAAATTGAAATTAATAGTGCGGGAACGCGAAGAATCGGGGAAGAAAACGGTTATTTTTTGCGAGGACAGGCTGTCGCTTGTTGCTGAACGCACGGTGTGCGCCGCGGTGGAGGGGACTTTTCTTACTTCCGTTTACACCTTTGCGAGGTTTTTATCCGCCGAGGGCGGGAAGAGTGCGGACGTTTTGTCGAGCCAGGGTTCGGCGATGGCGGTGCGAAGGATTATAGAAGAGCACAAGGGCGAACTGAACCTGTTTAAGAAGCTTTCGTCTGCGGGGGCGGCGCAGTCCGTTTACGATACTATCGCGCTGTTGTACTCCTCGCGCATAGGAGCGGACGACGTGAAAGCCGCGGCGGGGGAAGGATTTCTGGGCGGTAAGCTGAGGGATTTGGCGACCGTTTACGCCGCTTATGAAAAGTTTTTGGAAGAGAGCGGAAAAGAGGACAGAAACGGTTATTTGAGAAAGCTTTGCGGCGTTTTGGAAGAGAGCGGAAAGATTAACGGGAGCCTTGTTATATTTTTGGGGTTTCAGGCGTTTACGCGCACGGCGCTGGAGTGCGTGCGTTCGGCTTTTGCGGCGGCGGAAAACGTGTGCGGGTTGTTTATCGGCGGGAAAGAGGATATTTACGTAAACGAGGCGGCGGAGAGCTTTTGCAAGGCCGCCGAGGATTTTGGCGGCGCGCGCCGCGAAGAGGTTGAAAGCAGGCTGTGCGCGGAAGCCGAAAAGATGAGGACGGGATTGTTTAACCCCGAGAGCTTTTTTAAAGAGCCGCTGGGAACGGGAATCGTGAGAGCGTTCGAGGCGGCGGACGAAGAGGAAGAGCTGGAATTTATTGCGGCGAGTATAAAAAAACACGTGCTGGACGGCGGAGAGAGATACGCTAAAATTTCGGTTATGCTCCCCGACCCCGAGAAGAGCGAAAGGGTGCTTGCGCGTGTGTTTTCGAGGTTTAAAATTCCCTATTATGCGGACAGGCAGTTGCCGCTTTCGGCGCATCCGCTGTGCGGTTTTATAATAAACTGGCTGACTTGCGTTTCCGCAGGATGCCGTAAAAGCGAGGTGGACGCGGTTATTGCCTCGCCGTATTTTCCTGCGGAGAAAAGGCGAAAGGACGTTGCCAGAAATTATATTTTAAGACTTGCCGCGTTCCGCGGCGGAATAAGACGCGAGCCCGACAGGGCGGTTACCGAAGGGACGGGATTCGATTACGACGCGGTTGTAAGCGTGAGAAAGACCTTTATGGAAGCTTTTGGGATTTTGTCGGCGAAATGCGCAAAACACGATATATTCGGGGGGGTAAAGGACGTTTTGGAGTTTTTGAACGTTGAAAACAAGCTTAAAGAGCTTGCCGAAACGTTTAAGGACGTTAAGCCTACGGAGGCTCAGTTCTGCGCGAGAGCGTATGAGAGCGTTACGGCGGTTTTAAACGAGGCGGAGAGCTTGACCGTGGGCGTTTCCGTGACGGAAACCGTTAAAATTTTAAAGAGCGGGTTTGCCGCAATGAAGGTTTCGCTTATTCCTCCCAAGGCGGACGCGGTGTTCGTGGGGGATTTATCGGCTACGGTGAACACGGGTTCGGACGTGGTTTTTGCCGCGGGACTGTGCGGCGACGTGCCGCCGCCTGCGGATGACACCGCGCTTTTGACGGACAGGGAAATAAGTGCGCTTGAGAAGATAAACCTTGAGATATCCCCCAAGATACGGCAGGTTTACAAGCGCAAGAGGGAAATTGCTGCGCTCAATTTATGCGCGTTTAAAAAAGCGCTGTATTTGACTTATCCGGTAAGAACCGGCGGAGAAGAGCGCGGCGCCGGTGAGATTATAACTTACGCCGGCGCGTTGTTCAGTACGCCCGCGGGGAGCCCGTTAAAGCCGGTAAATTTGAAAAAAGTGGAAAAATCCGGAAAATCGGCGCCATATTATTGCAGTGAGAAACTGCCTGCGATAAAGCGGCTGCAACGGCGCTTCGGGGAGAGGGACGCTTCTTCCATTTATGAAGTTTTATGTAGAAAAGGATTTAAGGAAGAGGCGGACGGAGCGCTTACGAAAGCGCGTAAACGCGCCATATCCTGCGGGCAAAAGCTGTATGTGAACCGTGAAAGCGTTTCGCCTACGGCTCTGGAAACCTATTTTTCGTGTCCGTATCTGAATTTTATGAGACAGGGGCTCAGGGCGCAGGAGCGCGAAGAGGGCGCCGTGCGGGCGGTGGATACGGGCAACCTCGTGCACGCCGTTTTAGAGGAGATTGCGCCGAAAATAGAAGAGACGGAGACCGCGGAGGAGTTTAAGGCTCTGGCGAGGGCGCTGTGCGGTGAAAAACTTAAAAATCCGCCGTATTCTTCGCTTGCGGATTCGAAGAGCGGACGGTATACTGCGGACAGGCTTGCGGAGGAGACGGAAAAAATCGCCGCGGGGATGTTCGAACAGATTAA
Source organism: uncultured Christensenella sp. (assembly GCA_910586065.1). Classification (GTDB taxonomy): domain Bacteria; phylum Bacillota; class Clostridia; order Christensenellales; family Borkfalkiaceae; genus Coproplasma. The sequence continues at coordinate 86,859 of CAJUGI010000002.1, forward strand.
AAATTCCGCTTTTAAGGTTACTGAAACCGAGTGCCCCGCAAACGTTGAACTTGACGGTGGTTTTAAAGTTTACGGCAGAGTGGACCGCGTGGACGAGAGCGGCGATATGGTGCGAGTAATAGATTATAAAACGGGGAATACAGACGCTTCGGCGGCAAAATATTTTACCGGCGTAAAGTTGCAGCTGCCGCTGTATCTTCTGGCGGTTTCGGAAGGTAAACGCGCGGTGGGCGCCTATTATTTCCCCGCGTCGGTGGGTTATGAAGAGGAGAAAGACGGGGTGTTCAGACTGCAGGGATTTATGGATTGCAGCGGCGACGTTATCTCCGCTTCGGACGTGAACGCCAAGCCTCAGGAAAAGAGCGTTTATGTAAACGCCGGACTGAACCGCGCGCGGCAACCCGACAATGCGATGAAGCGGGAGGATTTTAAGGAGTTTTTGGAGTATTCGCGTTTGATTGCGGGTAGCGGCGCAAAGGAGATGACGGAGGGCAACATTGCGCCTTCGCCTGCCGACGGAACCTGTGATTTTTGTAAGGCGGGCGGCAGCTGCGGCTTTACTTTGGGACTGGACGGCGACGCGAGAAAAGTTTCGGGCGTGAAATGCCCGCACATTGCCAGGCTTGTAAGGAAAATAAAGGCGGGCGGAGACGGCGCGGCGGTTAACGGGGACGGCGAAACGGTTTTTGACGGAAACCGGAATGCGGAGGACGGCGATGAGTAAACTTACCGAAGAGCAGAGAGCCGCCGTGGAGGCGGAAGGCAAAGTTATCGTTTCCGCTTCGGCGGGCAGCGGCAAGACGTTTGTTATGATTGAAAAGCTTGTGAACGCGATTGCGGGCGGCGCCGACCTGGACAACGTGCTGGCGGTTACGTTCACGAAAAAAGCGGCGGCGCAGATGAAGGAGAAACTGCGTTCGGCGCTGATTGCCGGACTGGAAACTGCGGATGAAGACGTGCGCGCCAGACTTAAGGTGCAACTTTCGAAAATCCCTTCGGCGAATATTTCGACCATTCACTCGTTTTGCGCCGGATTGTTGAGAACTTATTTTTACGTTCTGGGAATAGACGGAGGATTTGAAATTATATCCTCGGACGACGCGGTTGCGGGCGATTTGAAGGCGCGGGCTATGGATTCGCTGTTCGAAAGATTGTACGAGACGGACGACGCGGATTTTAAATTGCTTTTGAAATGCTTTGTAAAGAAGCGCAGCGACCGCCCGCTGAGAAGGAATATTAACGAGGCGTATAATAAACTGCGTTCGACCGCGCGCTATGCGGAGCTTTTGAAATCGGTTGAAAGTCTTTATTGCGAAGAGGGGTTCGACGGGGTTTGCAGAGAATTCCGTGAGCGGCAAAACGACGGGTTTTCGTCGCTTTTGAGGGAAGTTGAAAACTTTAAAAATACGTTTTACACGGAGAAGAACGCAGAAATTTACGAGAACATTCTCGAAGAGATGATATCTGCGCTGAAGCGTGCCGCGGCAACCGGAATTTTTGAAGAAAAGCCGCCGCTGTATACTTTGCAGAAACCGAGAGTTACAAAAAAGGATTCGGAGGAGACGAGAGCCGCGGACAGGCTGTTTGCGGAGTTCAGAGACGGCGCGGACAAACGGTATTCGGGGATTTGCGCAAAACTTTTGCCGCGTGAAAAGGAGCTTGAGAACTTTTTGCAGGGCGGAGAGGAAGCAAAGGCATTTTCGCGCGTGTTGTTGCAGTTCGACCGCGAATATGCCGCGGTTTTGCGTGAAGAGAACAAACTGGATTATAACGATTTGGAGCATATGACTCTGGAACTTTTGGCTGACGAGGGAGTTTTAAAAGAGCTGAATTCGCGGTTTTTGTACGTTTACGCCGACGAATACCAGGACGTGAACCCAGTACAGGAGGAAATTATTTCTCGTCTGGGCGGCGAAGTTTTTCTCGTAGGGGATATAAAACAGGCGATTTACGGTTTTCGCGGCAGTAAATCGAAGTTTTTCGATGAAAAGTTTAAGAGCCTTTCGAAAGACGGCAAGGGGCTTAAGCTTTCTTCGAATTTTCGCAGCGGCGGAGGCGTTCTGGATTTTGTAAACGCGCTTTTTTCAAGCATAATGCGGGAGGAATCGTGCGGAATAGATTATAAAAACGACGGAATTATGCGTGCCGGAGGGGGGTATCCCGAAGGTTACGGAGGAGCTGAAATTCATATTTTCGGCAAGGAAGAGCCTGAAAAGAGCGAACCCGATAAGGTTTATTCGGTTATGGACGGGCTTAAAGCGGTTAAGCACACGCGCGAGGGGCTGGCGGTTCTTTCGATAGTGGAAAAGGAGCTTTCGTCTAAGCATTACGATTTGAAAACCGGAGGACCGGTGGACACGACGCCGGCGGATATATGCGTGCTTACGAGAAAGAATAAGGGGGAATCGGTAAACGGAATAGTGCGGGCGCTGCGCGACGAGGGGTATTCCGTTTCGGGCGCTCAGGAAGGGAATATCTGCGAATTGCCGGAGGTTAAGCAGTTTTTGGACGTGCTTGCTTATATTGACAATTCGGAACAGGACTATCCTTTGATTTCGGCGCTCTTGTCGCCGCTGGGAGGGTTTTGCGAGGACGAACTTGCGGAAATAAGAATTTGTTTTAAGAAGGAGAAGGAGCTTTCGTTCAGGGAGTGCTGTGAAAGATATTTTAAGCGCGTGCCTTCGGCGGTTTCGAAAAAGCTTGGAAAATTTTACGAACGGCGCGAGGTTTTGCGAAATCTTGCCGAGGTTGCGACGGCGGGCGGACTTGCGGACGAGCTGTTGGAGAATTACGGCTTTGAGGCGGCTTACGGAGCAGGCGGCGGGGAGAAACTTAAAAACGTTTTAAGGCTTGTTGAAGAGGGTGCAGATTTGACTTTGACCGCTTTTCTGGAAAGGGTGAAGGCGGGAGGATTTGATATTCCCGCGCCTGCCGAAGCGGCATCGGACAGCATAAAAGTTATGTCTATGCACGCGGCGAAGGGGTTGGAATTTCCCATAGTCGTCATAGCGGATATTTGCGCGACTTTTAAGGGCGCCGATTACAGCGATTTGCCGTTCGATGAAAAATTCGGGTTTGCTCCGAAGTGTTACGATACGGAGAATATGCTGTGTGCGCCGACGGTTTTAAGGAGGCTTTGCAAGGCGCGTTCGGACGATGAGGAACTGAAAAACGAGCTGAATCTGTTTTATGTTGCGTGCACGCGGGCGATGTGCCGCCTGCATATAATGGCCGAAGAAATAAAGCCGCACGCACTGAATGATATTTCGGGAGCGAGGTGCTTTGCGGATTTGTTCGATATGCGGGAGTTTATGCCCGAAGAGTGCGCGCTGCATGCCGAGTTCGACGCCGGAAGAGGCGGGGAAACTTATATTTTTTCGCCGGATTTGCAGGTTGTTGCCGAAATCGAAAAGCGGTTTGCGGCGGAATATAAGTTCAGCGGAAGCGTAAACCTGCCCGTGAAGAGTTCGGCTTCGGCAATTTTGAAGGCGCGGGGCGAGGAGCCTTATTTTAAAGAGCGGCAACTCTTCGGCGGAGAGGGCGAGACGGGAACCGCGAGGGGTACGGCTTTTCACAGATTTTTGGAATTGTGCGATTTTGAAATCAAAGACAAAACGGGAATTTCGCGAGAGATTGAAAATTTTTTACAAAGCGGCAGGATAACCGGAGAGCAGGCGGGACTTCTGGATGCGGGAGAGCTTGAAGAGATTTTGAAAATGCAGGCGTTTGCGGATTTGCGCGGCGCACAGCTGTTCCGGGAACAGGAGTTTTTGTGCAGATTGCCGGCTAACAAGGTTTTGGATACGGAGGCGGAGGACTTCGTGCTTGTGCAGGGTGCTATCGACTTGCTGGCGCGCGGGGATTTCGGGATTAAGATAATCGATTATAAGTATTCGAAAAAGAGTGACGAGGCTATTAAAGAAACTTATTTTAAGCAATTGGAACTTTATAAAAAGGCGGCCGTGCGCATAACGGGAACGGCGCCTGAAAAGATAAGCTGTACGATTGTAAATATTTATCTTAAGAGACAGATAGAAGTTTAGAGAATGACCTGAATATATACCGGCAGATAAAAATTATAAGAAGGATTTGAAAAGGGGATTAAAGCGCGGGGCGGAAATTGACAGAAACGGTGTTAATTCGACAATATATGCGGGGGTTTTTAATTTTTTAAGGGCTATAATTTACGGTATGTTTACCCGTTTTGTCGAAGACGTTTATTCTTTTGTTGCCAATATTCCTTTCGATACGCTTGTGTGGCTGACGTGGGGCTCGTATTTTGCCGTGTTTTTAATTGCGTTTGTTCTTACGTTTGCTTCGAAGAGCGTAAAAACTGCGTCTAAACGGCCTTTTTTAAGCTTAACCAACGCATATACAGCGGTTAATTTGAGCGTTTATCTTTTAAAGTGCGAGATAGGGCAGTCCGTTCTTATATCCGCGATATTCTGGACGTGCGGATATGTTTTGTACGGAGCGCTGTGCGCCGCCTCCAAATCAGGACAAAAGAAAACGACGGCGCCCGAAAAGAGCGTAACTATTTTGAATACGCCGGTTGCGGTGCCTGCCGCGCCGCCTGCAAGGCAGGAAAAGTTTGAGGTGCCTGCGGCAAAAAACAATGTGAGACTGGAGCACGCGGCCTCGGTTACGGAAAAGCTGCTTTCGAAAAACCTTGGCAAGAGCGACAGGCAGGAGTTGGAAAAAATTAAAAATACGCTTGCCGTGTTGAAGATTAAAGGGACGCTTTCGGCAACGGAAACGGAAATTCTGAACGAGAATTTTAACACGCTTTTAAAGCTTATGGCAAAGTATAACGTGTGAAAAAGTTTGCAAAAATGAGAGCCGCCCGCGGAGATTTCCGCGGGCGGCTTTAAAATTTATTTGATTGTTTCGGGGTTGTCGGTTCTTTCAAGAAGATAGTCTATTGAAACGCCAAAATAATCCGCAAACCTGATAAGCGTTGCGTAATCGGCTTCGTGCGCGCCTGTTTCGTAGCGGCTTATGGTGTTTTGGTTCATATTCAAGTCCATTGCCAACTTAACTTGCGTTATGTTTCGCTGTTCTCTTAATTGCTTTAATCTCATTGAAATTACCTTGACTTAATTATACCAATTCGGTATAATAGAAATATCCCGAAAAGGGATATCGGGCGGGCGGGAGTTATGAAGATTATGAAGCATGCGGAGCGGGTGTCGGAAAGGGGAATTAAAGAGTTTGACAAACTGACGGAAGAGGTTGAGGGTTTGATGGATATGCGGGAAAGTAAAACTTTGAGGTTGGCAATGGTTGCGGGACGGACGACGGACGCGGGGGTGATTAATGGGTTGAAACGGAATATAAGGTTTTTTAAAAAATTAAAGCGGGATTTGATTAAATTTATAAAAGAAGTTGACAGACTTATGGCGCGGTACGAGTAGTACCGCGCCGTTATTTTTGCGCAAGAAATTGCTTTGCAATGCGCAAAAAGATTTTTGATAATACAGAGCCTTGTCCGCGCTTTGCGTCCGTCCGGTAAGTTTAAACAAAGTGCTGTGACACGCAAACTATCGCGCCGGTCCGCTCGGGCAGAATGAAAAGAGGGGTTAAATACTTTTTAAATTTGTCTGAACGTATTCGCCGTTCTGTTCGGCGGAGGCGAGAACTTCGGAATTTATTTCGGTGCCCTTTTTTATGATTACTTTGCCGTCTTTAACAACGTCGCTTTTAAGCCGCTTTACGGCGGGGATTATAATTACGTCGTCCATAAAAAGTTTTTCGGCGGGGTAATTTTTTTTGCCTATCTTTGCGCGTTGAATTTTTGCACCTTTTAAGTCGAGGTCGTTTAAATTTCCGAGATATTTTCCGTTTTCGTTAAAACCCGCTCTGCCCAGTCTTATCGGTTTGGAGGCTTTGATTGCGGTTTCTCTGTCTTCGAAAATTATTTTGCTGCCGATTGATACGATATTTTTGACGTCGATATAGAATTCGTTTTCGTCCTCGTCGGCACAGAGAAGGCAGACGAGCTTGCCTGCCGCGCCGTTGCACGATACCACGTAACCCGTTTTGCCGGAGGTGCTTTCAACTTTTTTGCCGTATATTTCAGAAATTTTCATATTTTTTACTCCTTACGGTTTATAATATTGCGGTTGAGGTGCGGTTACCACAGGAAAAATTATATTATTTTGTCGAGAAAGCGGATTGAAAATCGCCGCCCGCGGAATTTTCCGCGGGCGGCGATTAAATTATTCTTCTAAACCGAGTAAGTAATCGGCTGATATTTCGAAGATTTTACACAGTTGAATTATATATTGGGTGTCGGGCAGTCTTTTATCGTTTTCCCAAAGAGATATGCTGTCATACGTTAATCCAAGAAGTTTTGCCAGTTCCGTTTGGGATAAATTTTTAGACGTGCGCTCGTCTTTTATTATTTGTCCTATTGACTTCATGAGACAATATTACTACATATTGTCGCAAAACGTTTGACGCGCGACTATTTGTCGCATATAATTATAAACAATGAAACCGCATTTTGAAGAATTTGACAAATTGACAAAAGAAATCAACGGGTTGATTGACGAGTGTGAAAGGAAGTCGTTTGGATTTGCGGTTGTTTGCCGGGCTGACGACGGAAGAGGGGGGTGTTAAAAGATTAAAACAAAATATAAAATCGTTAAAGAGGATTAAAGCTGATATACTTAAATATATAAAAGAGCCTGACAGGCTTACGGCGCGGTATAAATAGGTTCCGCGCCGATTTTTTGTGTTGCGCCTGTTTTTAGCAAGAAAAGTTTTGCGATGAGAAAAAAGCGACGTATCCTTAACGGAAAAGATATTGAATGATTGGCGGAATTTGATAAAATAAGTTTACAGATGACTTGACAGGTGTAAAGTTTTGGTGTAAACTTGCATATGAATAATAAATACGGGTTGACGGAAGTTATTTATAAACCGAAAGCGGAGTTAAATTTAAGGAAGAAGCCGGAAAATTGTTAAGAAAAGATTTTATGAAAGAATTTGACGTTGTGATAGTCGGCGCGGGCGTGGCGGGGCTTAATTGCGCCCTGCACCTGCCGAGAGACAAGAAAATTTTGATAATTTGCAAAGGGAAGCCTGAAAAATGCGACAGTTATCTTGCGCAGGGCGGCATTTGCCGTATGCAAGGAGAGGAGGATTTTGAGGACTATTTTGCGGATACTATGCGCGCGGGGCATTCGGAAAACAATCCCCCGGCGGTGGAATGCATGATTAAATCCTCACCGAAGGTTATAGACGGGCTGATTTCGATTGGCGTGGACTTTGCGAAGAACGCGGACGGTTCTCTGGCGGTGACGCGCGAGGGCGGGCATTCGAAAAACCGCATTTGCTTTCATAAGGATTGCACGGGCAAGGAAATTACTTCGAAACTTGCCGCGCGGGTTTTTACGCTTGAAAACGTGACCGTTTTGCCCGAGACTACTATGCTCGATTTGATTTGCGCGGGGAACGAGTGCTTTGGCGCGGTGGTTTTAGACAACGCTTCGGGCGAGGTTAAAAAGATTTTTGCGCCCTACGTTGTGCTTGCGACGGGCGGCGTAGGGGGCGTTTACGAGCACTCGACGAACTACCGTATTCTGACGGGCGACGGCGTTGCTGTTTGCATTAGACGGGGCGTTGAAGTGGAGAATATCGATTACGTGCAAATTCACCCGACCACTCTTTACACCGAGCGCGAAGGGGAGCGGAGCTTTTTGATTTCGGAATCGGTGCGCGGTGAAGGTGCGGTTTTGCTTGACAAAAACTTTGAGAGGTTTTGCGACGAATTGCAGCCGCGGGACGTTGTTACCGCGGAAATTTTAAAGAAAATGGAAGAGGATAAAACTCCGCACGTGTGGCTGGATATGCGGGGGATTGACGAAAAAGAGGTGCGCGAACACTTTCCGTCAATAGTAAAAAGGTGCGCCGAAGAGGGGTTTGACGTTTTTAAGGAGTGCATACCCGTTGTGCCTGCGCAACATTATTTTATGGGCGGAGTTAAGAGCGATTTGTTCGGGCGGACGACGATGAAGCGGCTTTATGCGGTGGGCGAAACGTGTTGTAACGGCGTGCACGGGGCAAACAGGCTTGCTTCGAACTCGCTTTTGGAAAGCATGCTGTTTGCCGAACGCGCGGCGGGCGATATTGCGGATAATTTTAAAGAGTTTGACGAAAAGGACGCCGTATATGCCGCAAATAAGCTTGTTTGGAGCGATTATTCTAACCCCGAAGAGTTGCTTGAAAGTTATAAGAAATTATTGAAAAATAAGATAAGAGAGGCGGAAGATGAACGAAATAAGCATGAAAATTAACGCGGACGAACTGATTAGGCTTGCCCTTAAAGAGGACGTGACGAGCGGGGATATAAGCACGGACGCCGTTTTAAAGGAATTTAAAGAGGGCACGGTCGATTTGATTTGCAAGCAGGACGGAATTGTTTGCGGGTTGCGGGTGTTTGAGCGCGTTTTTAAGATTTTAGACGAAAAAACGCGCGTTGAATTCTTTGTTGAAGACGGCGATAAGGTTGCAAAAGGGCAACATATTGCCGTGGTAACGGGGGATATGCGCGTGCTTTTGACGGGCGAGCGCACGGCATTGAACTATTTGCAGAGGATGAGCGGAATAGCAACTTATACCCATGAAACGGCGGCGCTTTTGAAGGGCACGAAAACAAGACTTCTGGATACCCGCAAGACCACGCCGAATATGCGGTTGTTTGAAAAATACGCCGTTAAGACGGGCGGGGGAAACAACCACCGTTATAACCTTTCGGACGCGGTTATGCTTAAAGACAACCATATAGGCGCGGCGGGAGGAATTAAAGAAGCGGTTGCGGCGGCGAGGGCGCACTGTTCGTTTGTGCACAAGATAGAAGTGGAGTGCGAAAACCTTGAAATGTGCCGCGAGGCTGTTGAAGCGGGCGCGGATATAATTATGCTTGACAATATGCCGGTTGCCGATATGAAGGCGGCGGTGAAAATGATTGCGGGACGGGCGCTTACCGAGTGCAGCGGTAACGTTACGCGCGAGAACGTGAAAAATATTGCGGAGACGGGGGTTGATTTCGTTTCGAGCGGGGCGCTTACGCATTCCGCGCCGATACTCGATTTGTCGCTGAAAAATTTGCGTCCGACGGAGGCGAAATGAAGGGTGAAAAGAGGCGCGAGGAAATTTTGAGCCTTATCGGGAACACCGAAAATCCCATTCCCGCAAACGTTTTGAAGGAGCGTTTTAAAGTGTCGCGGCAGGTGATTGTGCAGGACATCGCCGTTTTGCGCGCAGGGGGATTCGATATTACATCGACTAACCGCGGCTACGTTCTGGGCAGGACGGCAAGGGCTTCGCGCGTGTTTAAATGCAGACATTCCTTTGACGAAATAGTGGACGAGGGGGTGTTGGTTATTGAAAGCGGCGGACGGATTGAGGATATTTACGTAAACCACCGCGTTTACGGAAGAATTTCGGCAAAGCTGGACTTATATAACCGCACTAACGTTGAAGAGCTTTACCGCTCGCTCGTTTCGGGGGCTTCGAAACCTTTGATGAGCGTGACTGACGGTTATCATTACCACACTATAACCGCGGAGACCGAGGAGGTTTTGGACGGCATAGAAAGGACGCTGAGAGAAAGAGGCTTTTTGATTGAAATTTAAGTTTGCGATAAATTTTAAAGTAGAAAACGGCTCCCGCTTTAATCAATGCGGGAGCCGTTTTTTTGCGGAAATAATTTTATTTTTGAAATGCCGCGGCGGGTCGCCAGTTGTGCAAGTCGCTTTTTTACGCACGTAAGACTGACTTTTTATTGCCGTTCGGCGGACTGGCGGCGACGGCGTTTGGTCCAGCAGATAAAGCCGTAAAAATCGTTTATTAAAAATATCGAGAAACAGACGACCATTGGAACGTAATTTAAACTTTGCGTACAGGCGAGCGACCATAAAACGATGAGAACTGCGTCGTTGAGCATAAACACGGCGGCGTATGCGGGGACGCGCAGAACCATTAAAAACAGAGCGGAAAAACTTGTTGCAACCGAAATTGTGCTGAAAATTAAATTTTCGGTTTTAAGTTCGCGCAGAATAAAATAAAAAGCCGTGGTGACCGCCGCGGTTGAAATAAGCATAATTAGGGTATATTTGGGGGTTAATTTGCCTGTTTTGGTTTCTGCGGAGCCTTTTTTTGCAGGATTTTTAAGCCAGCTTATTAAAGACGCCGTGCAAACGGGGATTTGCATTGCAAGGTAAATTATCATTTCGCCGTAGTATCCGAAAAAGTATGAAACCACGGCGTATACGGCGCTGAACGCCAGCATAAGTATCAATCCGAAAGCGTCGCCCTTCGCCGCGAAGACGAGGGAGGTTACGCCGATTAAAGAGACGGCGAGCGTGGCGAAGTCGGCGCTTTTGACGGCGAAAAAGGACGCCGTTATTCCTGCGAGGGAGATTATCCAGAGCGACCATTCGAATTTAGTTAAGTTTTTGAAAGGGTTGCGGAGTTTGGGTTTGTTTTTCATAAAAATCCTTTTCGGGGCGTTTAATGCCCGTACAAATAAAAAAGCGCCCGTGCCGTGCCTTCAAAGACCTAACGGAGCGACAGAGTGCTTTTAAACGGCTACCCGGCGGCAACCGTTGGTTTTATTATACGTGCCGCGTTTTGTTATGTCAAGGGAATAGAGCGGGCGGGATTGCCGTCGGTTAGAAAAATTTGAAAATATTTTTAAATTTTGCCAACAAAACGGGTTGATAAGTTATTATACAGGTGTAAGCAGTTAAACTTACTGTAACTCCGGAGGAAGTTATGACGCTTGACAAGCTGATGATAAGATTCTCGGACGGGGACGTTTCCGCGTTCGGGGATATATACGCGCAAACGCGAAAGACGGTGTATTTTATTGCGCTGTCGATTGTAAAAGAAAAGCCGCTGGCGGAAGACGTTATGCAGTCGGCGTATTTAGACGTGATTAAAAACGCTTCGAAATACCGCGCCGGCACGAACGCGGCGGCTTGGATTGCGCGTATTGCAAAAAACGAGGCTCTGGCTTTGAAAAAGAAGCGGGGGCGCGAATTTTACGTTGACGAGCATGAAAATCTGAACGTTTTCGGAACGGAGCAGACGGACGACTTCGGATTGTTGACGGAGACGGCGAAAAAGTCTTTGCCGGAAGACGAATTTCTTATTCTGATGCTTGCGGCGGCAGAAGGGTACAAACGGCGCGAAATAGCGGAACTCCTGGATATGCCTGTACCTACGGTTACCTGGAAGTACAAGAGGGCTACCGAAAAGATGCGTGATATTTTCCGCGACGGATTTGGGGAGGAATAAATTTATGTTGCGTTCGGAATTGATGAAAAAGTTAAACGCCGAGGCTGAAAAGAACACGCCCGACGTGCTTGACAAAATTATGACGTCCGCCGGAGAGCAGGGGCTGTTTTACGGATTGGGCAAGGAGTATATTATGAATAATAACAACGGAGCGGGGAGCGCAACCGCAATAAAGGGCGGCGGAAAGGCAATGGTGGGCGTAAGTTCCGCCGTGGCGGTGCTTGCGTGCGCGACGGTTGCGGGGTTTGCGATTTGGGGAGGATTTAAACCTTCGGCTGCTCCGCTTTATATGAGCGATACTTATGCGGTGGGCGCGGTTTCGGCGGCTAAGCTGCTTGACGAAAGTTTGCCTGAAAGTGAAGAGACTTTGCTTTTTGCAGGCGGCGCGAACGTCGGGGGCGCGGCTTCGGACGCGGGAATGGAAGTGTTCGACAGATATTTTAACGCGTTAGATTTGTTCGGCGGAAATGAGATAGTCGTGGTAAACGGCGGCGCCGGCGCCAAAGGTTTTAACGGCAAAACCACCGTGAAAACCGAAAATTATTACGGCGCCGATTTTGAATACGTTATGTATTATACGGAAACCGAAAAAGGGGACGGTTCGGAAGGGGAGCGCGTTCTGTCCGGCGAAATCACGGTGGACGGAACCGATTATTATATGCGCGGAGAACGCAGTGTGAAAGACGGCGCGGATTTGCGGACTACGATGCGTGTGTTTGCGGAAACGCCAGACAGCGGCACATACGTGCAGGTTGACTGCGGAGCGGCAACGGGCGCAAGGAGCACGGGCGAGAGGGAATACAGATATACGCTTGTAATAAACGGCGAGACTGCGGAAAGCTCCACTGTGAAAACGGGGGGCGGCGCAACGTATACCCTGAACATTGACGGAGAGAACGGAGGAAGTTACCGCGTTGTGCGCTCTGCGAACGGAGGCGCGGTTACCGTTGGATATACCGCGGGCAATGAAAGCGGGCAATTCGAAGTTAAGCTAAAAGACGGCGGATACGAATACGTGTTCGGCGCTGCGACGGACCCCGACGGCGTTAAATCGATTGCAATACGTCACGTATACGGCAACGGTAAATATCTCTGGAACATCGACGACATTCTCGAAGGCCGGTATAATTTGTACGGCGCGCGGCTTGAGATTACGCAAAACGACGGAAAAGTGATAAATAAGCTTTTAACGGCGGATATGTTCGGCGGCGCCGACCTCTCGATAGGTAACCACGAAATTACCGTGGAGTACGGCGGGCAGACTGCGGAATTTACGGTATTCGTAGCGTCAAAATCCAATCCGATAGAAGTTGCTGCGGATAATTACAGACTTGACGGTTTGCTTGATACGGTTGTTTTCGATTACGGCAACGATAACAGCCTGAATTTCGGCGGACTTGCAATCGAAGGCGAGTTTAATGTTGAATTGGACGGCAACGGCTATTACGGCTATTACGGCAAAACTCCCGTAGATGAAAGATTTGTGCGGAATTTTGATTGCGGCAAGCCCGGTATGCAGACTTGTATACTTACTTCCGGCAATATGAAATCAACTTACGAAACCATATGCGAGTTTAACGTGTTCGGCTATGAAAGCGCTACGGTTACGCGGGGAAAGGTGTTCTTATCCGAAGTATTAATTAGAAATGCAAACATGGAAGTTGTTTGTGAAATTGAAATTTCTCCCGAAAAGCCTTATATAGACGTGCAAAAAATTGCAGACAGGAATACGTATTTCGAGCCGGACTACAGCACGGATTTGATTTTTAAACGCGGTGACTTTGTGCAATATTCGGGCGGCGGAGCCGGTGTGACGAAAGTGGAAAACATAGAGTCTTTTAATTCTGTATTTTACAATGTTTCGGGCAATACCGACCTTTGGTCGTTTTTGAACAGCGGCGAACGGATTATAAAGCTTGAAAAAGCGGGTGAAACCATTGAAGTAGGATATACCGTGTACGATTCGGATTATACGAATATCAGATTCTGCCGCGTTCACGGTGAGACAATACTCGATTACGAGCTTAAGGACGGGGTTACGATTGAAAGCATAAAGCAAGACCTGTTGACGCGCACTTTATACGTTGAGTATTTTGAAAAAGTAAACGGTAAATACGTTGATTTTGTGCCCGTAACAGAAGATATGCTGAATTTTGACAGCGTTGACGTAAATTCTTACGACCATCAGTACGGACGGATTGAATTTTGCGGTAAGACGATTGCCGTTAATATCGTAAAGCCTTATTCGGTTGCAGGCGCGCAGGTTTTGCATAACCTTACCAGTACGAGGGGGGTAAATATGATTTTATCGGACGCGACGGTCAACGATTTGGGACAGTGTATGGGCGACGTTTGCAAAGAAATCGTACTATACGATAACGGCGTTGCAATGTTAAAGCATACGGCAAACGGCGGCGGCAACGTTTTAATCGGTTATAAGCTGGAAGGCGACAAGCTTACGCTGCTCCGACACGGAAGTGCGACGACTTTCCTTACCGTAAATCTGAGCGGCGGAACTTTTGAGGAAATAGACTTTGACGGCGCAACGTCCGGAATGACTTACAATAAATATAAGTTCAGTCACTTATACTTCCCCGACACTAATTCGCCTTTGGGCTGGACAGCTACGTTTACCGCTTACTCCGGCAGCACGGGATTCAATAACGCGTGGTATGTGAACGTTTATCTGACCGGCTGGGCGTCCTCGACTAACGAAGACGGTTATAATTATCAGATTGCAGGCGTGGAGTACGCCGCAACCTGGGCATACGGTTGGCATAACAATAAGAATGCGTTCGTGCTTCGTTTTGCAGACAGGGACTGGTGGTTTGAAATAGGAATCGCGGATGATTTGGGGATTTATCAATTGAAGTTTATTAAAACGACGTACGCGTCTTAACGGCGCGAATAGCGGACCGCCGCCGGAGCTTACACTCCGGCGGCGGTTTTTTGCTTTTGTGAAACTGCCGCTCGGAGACGGCGTGTTGTTTTACGCTTAAAAACAATTGCGGAATTTTGCAAAAAAATATGCGGTTTTTTTGGTTTGGACTGTTTAAGTCGGCGCGGAAAGCTTTATATTAATATTGTAAGAAGTCGGTTGGGTTGACCGGACGTGAGCAAAAATTACTTTACGGTGAGTTATGGCAAAGAAAAAAGACGAAAATCTGAAAAAAGAAGAAAATACGGACGAAGTTGTAAATACGGCGGACGGGACGGGAGTAACGGCGGAACCCGACGAACTGGAGAAAGCGCAGGCTTTGGCGGAAGATTATAAGAGAAAATGGTATTCGGTTTCGGCGGAATACGATAATTACAGAAAGCGGAATTCGGCGGCTGTTTCGAAGGCGTATGCGGACGGGGCGGCGGAAGCGGTTTTAAAGCTTTTGCCGGTTGCGGATAACTTCGGGTACGCGCTTGCGTCGGCTGCGGATGAAAAGACTAAAGCCGGAATTGATAAAGTTATTAAGAGCTTTAACACGGTTTTAAAGTCGCTTGACGTGGAAGAAATAGAAGTGGCGGCGGGCGACGCGTTTGACGAGAGCGTTATGGAGGCTGTTTTAGACTTTCCCTGCGGGGAGGGCGAGACGCCCAACTTGGTGAAGCAGGTTCTTAAAAAAGGGTATAAACAGGGCGGGAAGGTTATCCGCTTTGTGCAGGTTGCCGTAACTGTTTAAAACGCATATAAGCGGCGGAATACTTTGTTTGGTTCCGCTTTTGTCCGAGGCGTTTACGGCTTGGTAAACTCCCCTTGAAAATGCTTGCGCGTCTTGCTTTTCCGGGTTTCGGGGTTTAATTGGTTTAAGAAAATATATAAATTCGCATATATAAAAAGGAGATATTATAATGGGAAAAGTAATAGGAATAGATTTGGGAACTACTAACTCGTGCGTTGCCGTTATGGAAGGCGGCGAGCCGGTTGTTATTGCAAACAGCGAGGGTAACAGAACCACGCCCTCGGTAGTATCTTTTAAAGCGGACGGCAGCCGCATTGTAGGACAGGCGGCAAAGCGCCTTGCAGTTGCCCAGCCCGACAAGACGGTTATTTCGATTAAGCGCCATATGGGAGAAGCTTATAAGGTGGATATAGAAAAGGGCTATTCGCCGCAGGAAATTTCGGCGATGATTCTTTCGAAACTCAAAGCGGACGCGGAGAGCTATCTGGGCGCAAAGGTGACGGACGCGGTTATAACCTGCCCCGCATACTTTAACGATTCGCAACGTCAGGCGACAAAGGACGCGGGCAAAATTGCTGGTCTGAACGTTTTGAGAATTATAAACGAGCCCACGGCGGCGGCGCTTTCTTACGGCCTTGATAAGCAGGAAGGCAGTCAGAAGGTTATGATTTACGACCTCGGCGGCGGCACTTTCGACGTTTCGATTCTGGAAATCGGCGACGGGGTTTTCGAAGTTCTGGCGACAAACGGCGATACGCACCTCGGCGGCGACGACTTTGACAACAAGATTATGGATTATCTTGTGGAGACCTTTCAGAAGGACACGGGCGTTGACCTTTCGAAGGATAAGCAGGCAATGCAGAGACTTAAAGACGCTGCGGAGAAGGCGAAGATAGAGCTTTCCGGTATGACCTCTACGAACATCAACCTGCCTTTCATAACCGTTGTTGACGGCGCGCCCCAGCATTTGGATATAGATTTATCCAGACAGAAATTCGATAATCTGACAAGCGGGCTTGTGGAGCGCACGCTGGAGCCTATGAGAAAGGCTATGCAGGACGCGGGACTTTCTTACGGGGATATATCTAAAGTAATATTCGTGGGCGGTTCGACGCGTATTCCCGCGGTGTTCGATAAAGTTAAACAGGTTACGGGCAAGGAGCCTTTCAAGGGCATCAACCCCGACGAGTGCGTTGCAATAGGCGCGGCTATTCAGGGCGGCGTTTTGTCGGGCGAAGTTAAAGACGTGCTTTTATTGGACGTTATGCCCCTTACTTTGGGCATAGAAACGTTAGGCGGCGTATCGACTCCGCTTATTGAAAGAAATACTACTATTCCCGTAAAAAAGAGCCAGGTGTTCTCTACCGCGGCTGACAATCAGCCCGGAGTTGAAATAAACGTTTTGCAGGGTGAAAGAAAGTTTGCGCACGACAATAAGTCGCTCGGTAAATTTATGCTTACGGATATTCCCCCCGCACCCCGCGGCGTGCCCCAGATTGAGGTTACGTTCGACGTTGACGCGAATGGTATCGTAAACGTAACGGCAAAGGATTTGGGAACCGGCAAGAGCACGAATATAACGATTACCGCATCTACCAATCTTTCGGAGGACGACATCGACAAGGCTGTTAAGGACGCGGAGAAATACGCCGAAGAGGATAAAAAGCGCAAGGAGGCCGTTGACAACAAAAACAACCTCGAAAGTATGATAGACAGCCTTGAAAAGACCGTGAAAGAGGCGGGCGATAAACTTTCGGACGACGACAAAAAGACGGTTGAGGACGCGGTTGCGAAGGCGAAGGTTGAGCTTGAATCGGGCGATAACGACAGAATTAAGGCGGCAACCGAAACGCTGACCAGGGACATTCAGCCCGTGATTGCCAAGATTTATCAGCAGACGCAGGGCGGCAACCCGAATAACGGCGGCAATCCCGACGACACGGAATTTAACCAGCACTGATTTTATTAAAACAGTATACAATAAAGAGGGCGCTTTAAAGCACCCTCTTTAACGGTATTTCAAACATATTACAAGGGCAATTATGGCAGAGAAAAAGAATTATTACGACGTTTTGGGGGTTTCCAAAACGGCGACGGCGGACGAAATTAAGTCGGCTTACAGAAAGCTTGCGAAGCAATATCACCCCGACTTTCATCCGGGCGACACCGCGGCGGCGGAGAAGTTTAAGGAAATAAACGAGGCGAACGAAGTTTTATCCGACGAAAATAAGAGAAAACAGTACGACTTTGAGCTTGAACACCCCGGAATGGGCGGCGGCGGCAATCCTTTCGGCGGCGGTTTCGGCGGATTCGGCGGCGGCGGAATGGGCGGCTTCGAGGACATTTTCAATATGTTCACGGGCGGCGGTTTCGGCGGCGGACAGAGACAGACGGCGCGCGGGGCGGACATAGAACAGACGATTAATCTATCGTTTTTGGACGCCATAAAGGGCTGTACCAAGACGGTTAGTTATATGCGCAACGAGCCTTGTCCTTCCTGTTCGGGCACGGGCGCGAAGGGCGGAACCGCCTTTCAGAAGTGTTCGCGTTGCGGCGGCAGCGGCAGGGTGAAGTTTCAGCAGGACACCATATTCGGCAGAACGATTCAGGTGGGGGCTTGCCCCGATTGCGGCGGCACGGGCAAAAAGATACTTGAAAGATGTAACGACTGCAAGGGGAAGGGTTACGTAAGAAAGGAAACGAAGTTCAGCGTGAACATTCCCGCAGGCGTGGATAAGGACAGTTCGTTAAGAAAGCGCGGTTTCGGTCAGGCGGCGGGTAACGGCGGAGAGAGCGGCGATTTGTACGTTTATTTCCGCATAGAACCGCACAAAATGCTAAGGCGCGAGGACAGGGATTTGTATGTTACCGTGCCCATATCTTATAAGACTGCGGTCACCGGAGGAAAAATTCAGGTCCCCGCAGTGGACGATACTCTGGAACTGAACATACCCGAGGGTACTCCTTCGGGAACGAGATTTACTCTCCGCGGCAAGGGCGTTAAGACGGTGAACGGCACGGGTAATCTTTACGTAACGGTTGAAATCGACGTGCCCCAGAAGCTTTCGCGCGAGCAAATTAAAAAGCTTGCCGAATATGAGGACGGGGTTGCGTTGAAATCGTGCGGGAATATGCAGAAGTTTGCCAACGACCTTTCGGCAATTTACGGAAAAAAGGTGGAAAAACAGTAATTTAAATTTTAATTAAAGCGCGGCGGCAACCTTTGAGGTTGCCGCCGCGCTGGTTATATATGCAGATTTATGCAATGTGGATAACTTTTATAAACCGAATGACAAATTTTGTCGGAAAACGGTGAAAATGAGTTAAAAACTGTGCCGATGTTGATAAAATGTGGAAATCTTTATTCATTTATGAATATAAATTAACAATGCACATTAATTTTGTGGACAACTTTTTGTGGATAAACGTGCGAATATCCGGATTTTTGCAGCGTTTAAAGGGAGTTATCCACAATTTTCGGAAACTCACGATATATATTACGCCTGATAACGCAGAATTATGCCGTCAATTTTTTTGAGCGGGAAAGAACTTCGGCGCGGCAGTTTTTTACGCTGCCGGCAAAAATTATTTCTCCGTAGCCGTCGGCGAGTATTCTGCCGCTTAAAGGATTTTTTACGGAAAGGATATCGCCTTTAATATCCGCGTTGACTTCGCTGTATTCAAACGATAGGTCGCAGCCTTCCATACGGCAGTTTACCAAAGTTAAATTTTTGCAGTAGCAGAGCGGTTGGGTGCCGCATATTACGCAGTTTACGAGCGTTAAGTTTTTTGAATACCACCCCAGATATTCGCCTTTTAATACGGAATTTTTAACGGTTACGTTTTCGGAATGCCAGAACGCGTCCTTAGTGGCGAAGTCGCAGTCGGCTACAGTCATATTCTTTACGTATTGAAAGGAATATTTGCCGGTAAACCGCACTTTGTTCAGGTTAAGATTCCGGCTTTCAAACATAAAATATTCGCTTTCGACGGTGCATATATCGAGGTTTACGCCTTTGCAACGCCAGCCGAACTCGGGGGAGATTATTGAACAGTCTGAAAGGTTTATATCCCTGCATTCCCTCAGAGCTTTTATGCCGTGGAGCCTGCTGTGAGAAATTTTGCCGTTTTTGCAGTACCATAGCGCGGCGCGGGTTTTGCCGTCCATTCCGCAGTTTTCAACCGAAAAGTCTTTTGCGTGCCAGAGGGGGTACCTGAGTGAAAACCCGCAGTTTTTTACGGTTACGTTTTTGCACTCTTTAAGCGCGCTTTCGCCGTCGGCGGGGCCTGCGAACGTGCAGGCGGTTACTTCTGCGTTGTTAAGCGCGTACAGTGCGCGCTCTTCGTCAAACGTTTTTTCTTTTATTATCTTTTTCATTTGCGTTACTTCCGGACATATTATATAATGTTGTTTAAAATCTGTCAACTTGCCTTGTTTTTGGGTTGACAATAAAAATAATATCTCATATTATATATTTGAAATATGAACGTCGTCGGAGAACCTGCCGCCGCAGCGGTACGGTTGAAAAGACGTCGGGTGCGCCCGAGAAGTTTTTCTCGGACGGCTTTTTTTATAGAAGGGAACTATTATGCGTATCGGGCTTTCGGAACATTTTACTTATAAAAAATTATTGAAATTCGTTGCGCCGTCAATTATTATGATGACGTTTTTAAGCGTGTATTCCGTTGTCGACGGGCTGTTCGTTTCAAACTTTGTTGGTTCGGACGCGGTTGCGGCGATTAATTATATTTTCCCCGTTTTTATGGTGTTCGGCTCGATAGGTTTTATGTTGGGCGCGGGCGGCAGCGCGCTCGTTTCGAAAACCTTGGGCGAGGGCGATAAGGAAAAGGCGAACGAGTATTTTTCGATGCTCGTTTACGTAACGGCGGGCATAGGCGTTGTGATTGCCTTGGCGGGGCAGTTTGCAGTGCCCGAAATTGCAAAGCTTTTCGGAGCGGAGGGAGTAATTTACGACTATTGCGTGCTTTACGGAAGAGTGCTTTTGTCGGCGCAACCCTTTTTTATTTTGCAGAATATTTTTCAAAGCTTTTTCGTGACGGCGGAAAAGCCGAGACTGGGGCTTATTGTAACCGCGGTTGCGGGCGGCATAAACATTATTCTTGACGCGGTGTTTGTTGCGGGCTTTAAGTGGGGGCTTGCGGGCGCGGCGGCGGCAACCGTTGCGGGGCAGGTGTTCGGCGGGGTGTTTCCGCTTGTATACTTTTTGCGCAGAAACAATTCGCTTTTAAAACTCGGCAAGACGAGAATTCATTTTAAGGAGCTGTTGAAATCGTGCACAAACGGGTCGTCGGAATTTTTGTCTAACGTATCGTCGGCGGTGGTGATTATACTTTATAATTATCAGGTTTCAAAGCTTGTCGGCGACGACGGAGTGGCGGCTTACGGCGCAATCGGCTACGTGATGATGATTTTCTTTTCTATTTTTATGGGGTACGCGGTTGGATGCGCGCCGCTCATTGCGTTTAATTTCGGTGCGAAGAACAACGAAGAGCTGAGAAATCTGTTTAAAAAGAGCTTGACTATAATGGCGTTTTCGGGACTGTTGATGACGGGGCTTTCGGAAGCTCTGGCAAGCCCGATAATTATGCTTTTCGGGTTTGACGGAGAGCTTTTCGAGATGACTTTAAGGGGATTCAGGATTTATTCGGTTGCGTTTATGATTACCGGATTTTCTGTGTTTGGGTCGTCGCTCTTTACCGCTTTGAACAACGGGCTTGTTTCGGCTGTAATTTCTTTTTTACGCACGCTCGTTTTTCAGATTGCCGCGGTTATGGTTTGTCCTATTTTTATGGGACTGGACGGAGTTTGGTCGGCGACGTGCTTTGCCGAAGTTTTGGCGCTGGCGGTTACGGTGATTTGCATTTTTATTTGCAGAAAAAAATATTATTACTTCGGTAAACTGCCGCAAGCGGTTGCGGACGACGAATCGGTTATTAAAAGCGAGACGTTTGACAGGGGTTGAAAGGGTTGATATAATAGTTTTGAAATAAAAAACTTATGATGAACGCGGAGTTCGTGTGGAAACGGATTACAGAAATTACGACAGACTGTTCGTAACGGTAAAACTGAATAAGCTTGACGAACTGGAGGAGTGTTACCGTGCGCTCGGCTGGGAATGCGTTGACAGCAGAGACGATTCGGTTTACCGAGGCAGGGTACACCTTGTTTACAGGCGTCCGCACAGGATAGAAAACAAAGACAAGTTGCAGCTTTTGCAGGTTTATTTGGAGTCGGCGCTGAACGACGAGGGAAGGCTTGAATCGCGCGCTATGCCGTTGACTGCCGCTACCGGAATAATAACGGGTTTTGTAACCCTTGCGCTGGTTGCCTTGGGGTTGTGCCTTATGTATCTTTTGGACAACCCCGTAATTTATACTGCCGGAATAATTTTTTTGACATGTTCGGCGAATATGTTTTTGCTTGCGGTTACGGTTACCTTAAAAGTTTTTTTCGGCGAGAATAAGAGACGGAAAACGAAACTTTTGCATGCCAGGGCGGAGATTGAGGCTGTTTTAAAAGAGGCTGCTACCATAGGTGATATATGCGTTTTGAGAGAGTGCGGCGGCAGTTTCGCGGACGCGGCGGTTTCGGAGGACGGCGATGATAGATAAAAAAATTTCCGCGCGCCGCAGAGAAACAAAAGCGCATTCGCCTAAAGGCGGCAAGGTTGTAAAAATACGTACCGAAGGCAGAAATCTGGGCGTTTGGAGAACCTTTGCAATAGGGATTTTTATTTTATTGCAGACGGCGCTTATATTGCTCTTTTACCTCGGTGTGATAAGTTATTTCCGCATTTATCAGCTTGTTGCGTTTATATTCAGTTTTATATGTTGCATTCACGTGCTTTCGACTTCGAAGCCCGGGCACACGAAAACCGTTTGGGTATTGTTTTTGTTGCTGTTTAACAGCTTTGGGTACATAGCTTATTTAATGTCAAGCGAACGTATTTTTTTCGGCTGGGCAAAGAGACGGTATAATAAAATTTTTAAAAGAACGGAGGGGTTAACCTGCGGATATGTTGAATTAACGCACGTTTGCAGTCAGGTAAGGCGCGACGCGGAGTATCTTTGGAATGCGGGAAGATTTCCTGCATATTGCGGTTCGGCGCTAAAATATTTTGCTTCGGGCGCGTCGATGTTCGACGACGTTCTGGATGAGCTCGAAAAAGCGGAAAAATTTATTTTTATTGAATTTTTTATAATTGCGGACGGCGTACTTTTGAACAGGTTTTTCGACGTTTTATCGAAAAAGGTTAAGGAAGGCGTGGACGTGCGGATTATCTGCGACGGTATGGGCAGTCACGGAACGCTTTCTTTTAAAATGCAGAAAAAGCTGAGAAAAGCCGGCGTGAAGCTTTTCAGATTTAACCGCATAGTGCCCAGATTTACGTTTGCGCTGAACGTGCGCGACCACAGAAAAATAATAGTAATCGACGGAAAAACGGCATATACCGGCGGGTGTAACCTTGCGGACGAGTATATTAACGAAAAGCGTATGCACGGTTATTGGAAGGATTCGGGCATAAAGGCGAGCGGCGGCGCGGCAAGCGGATTTACGCTTATGTTTTTAAGGCAGTGGGAGTTCGTTTCCAAAAAGTCGGAAGATTATAACAAGTACGTTACGTCGTTTGAAAACGTGCGCGAGGGCGCTGTGGCAGTGCCATATGCGGACGGAAAGGATTATGAAAGTTTTGTCTGCAAGGGCGTTTATTCGAACATAATGGCGGGGGCGCGCGAAAAGCTGTATATTATGACCCCCTACTTTATACCGGACGAGGATACCGCTGCCTTGCTTGCCCAAAAGGCGCTTTCGGGCGTGGACGTGCGGATAGTTTTGCCGGAAGTGCCCGATAAAGCTTACGTTTACCGCGTGAGTGTGGACAGCGCGGAAAGACTGCTTCAAAGCGGAGTGCGCGTGTTTAAAATGCGGCATACGTTTGTGCATTCCAAAGTGGTTTTTTCGGAAAACTGTGTTTCCGTGAGTTCGGTGAATATCGATTTAAGAAGCTATTACAATCAGTTTGAAAACGGAATTTATACTAACGATAACGGAGTTTTATGCGACGTTTTGCGCGACTTTGAAAACGTGTTTAAAGTTTGTTCTGAGATAACCGAGGAGAACTCGACGCGCAACAAACTGTTCCCGCGGATGGTTGCGGGTATTTTAAGGGTGTTTTCGCCGCTGATGTGATTGCCCCGCATATATACGGCGCTTTTGCGCGTTTAGAAGTTTGCAGGTAATGAAAATATCATAAAAAGCCCCCGCGGACATGTTCCGCGGGGGCTTGAATTTTTAATTAAAGCACCTTGCTTAAAAAATCTTTTAACCTGTCGTTTTGCGGGTTGCCGAAAATCTGTTCGGGCGTGCCTTCTTCGGCAATTTTGCCGTCTGCCATAAACATTACGCGGGTTGCAACTTCGCGGGCGAAGCCCATTTCGTGGGTTACTATAACCATTGTCATACCTTCGTTTGCAAGTTCTTTAATGAGGGAGAGAACTTCGCCGACCATTTCGGGGTCTAGCGCGGAAGTCGGCTCGTCGAAGAGCATTACCTCGGGGTTCATTGCGAGCGCTCTGACGATTGCAATTCGCTGGCGCTGTCCGCCCGAAAGAGTGGAGGGGTAAACGTTGGCTTTGTCGGCAAGCCCTATTCTTTCCAAAAGGCGAATTGCGTTTGCCTTGGCTTCGGACCTGATTTCTTTTGCCGATTTTTCGATTTTGATAAGTTTCTGCTTTTTATCCTTCTTTCTGAAAAGATTTTTGAGCTTTATAAATAAATTTTTGCGCCTGATTTTGTGCAGGTCCTGCAGTCCTACGTGTACGGGCGCAAGAGTTATGTTTTTCAAAACGTTCATATTGTTGAACAGGTTGAAACTCTGGAACACCATTCCCATTTTGCGCCGCTGAATATTTATGTCCACTTTAAGGTTGCAAAGATTGTTGCCTTTGAAAAATACGTGTCCGTCGGTGGGGTCTTCCAAAACGTTCAAACACCGTAAAAAGGTGCTTTTGCCGCTTCCGGACGGACCTATTATAGCAATTTTTTCGCCAGTGGATATCTTGGCGGAAACGTCCTCGAATACAGTTAACGCTCCGTATTTTTTTGTGAGGTGCTGGACCTCGATAAGCGCGTCCGGGTCGAAGGGTTCGGCGGGCGTTTTTTCGGTTTTTAAAAATTTTTCGTTTTTGTTGCGGTTGTGCTTTGCCGTCTTCTCATTAGCGTTTTTCACTCTTTTTCAACCTCCTTTCAATCAGACGGATAACAACCGTCATAATAAGGATAATTATGAAGTAGCAAAGAGCAAGCATAAGATACGGGACCATATATTCGTATTTTGCGCTGGCGATTAATCTGAAAGCGCGGGTAAGGTCCATAGTGGCGACGTAGCCCGCAACCGAGGTGTCTTTCGTAAGCGCGATAAGTTCGTTGCCGAGAGTGGGAATAACGTTTTTTATTGCTTGCGGAAAAACAATCTTAATCATTGCGGTTATATATGACATTCCGAGCGTTCTGCCGGCTTCAAGCTGTCCGGCGTCGACCGATTCAATGCCGCCGCGCATAATTTCGGCGACATACGCTCCGCTGTTTAAGCCGAAAACGATAATTGCTTCTAAGAGTCCGTCTATGTTTATGTTTTGAAACAGTATGTAATGGAATATTAAAAGCTGAACGATGATGGGTGTTCCGCGGAAAACCGCGGTGTAGACTGTGCCGGCAATTGAAAAGCCTTTTGCAATTTTGTTGCGCTTGCCGGCTACCTGAACGCACGCGATTACGGTTCCTATAAAAATGCCGATAAGCAGTCCGCAGACTGCTATCACCAGTGTATTTCTTAACCCGAGGAGGACGTCTTTATATCCTCCCTGCGTTATGAGTTGTTCGTAGAATACATCCCACTTGCTCATAAAAAATTAACCTTCAACGCGTATGTGCGAGTTTATTTCGTTAACGGCGGAAGTGAGGGGGTCCTTGTCGCCAACTACGAATTTGAGTTTGCCGTTGGAAAGATTTTGTGCGGCAAGACCTATGGAATCGTAGTCTTTTGCGTTTACGTTTGCAAAGCCCGCAAATTCAAAATCGGTGCTGCCCTTGATGTAGAAATAACCGGTCTGACCGGAAGCCGCGCCTGCGTCGACGTTGCCCATAGATTCTATAACCGCGCGGACCTGCGCTTCGGTGGTGCAGTTATCGAAAGCAGTTTCGTCTTCGGCAACGGCAATGCTTTGAGTGGTAAGGAAATATCCTTTGGAGAAAGTTACGAGTTGTTCGCGGCCGTGGTTAATGGTGAGCCCTGCCATACCTATATGCGAAGCTCCGCTTTCAACGTCGGTTATTACTACGTCGAATTCCATATCCTTGATAACGAGCGTTTTGTTTAATGTGTCGGCAAGAATTTTTGCAATCCACATATCTATTCCCGCATACTTACTGCCGTTTTTATATTCGAAAGGCTCGAATTCGGCGTTTGTTGCAACGATAAGGCAATCGTTTGCAGTTTTTCCCGCGGGGACGGAGGAGGGAACCTCGCCTATGTCGCTTGCCGTGTCGTTAGTTACTGCGTCGTAAATGGTTTTAAACGTTACGGTTTCGCTTGTGCCGTCGCCGTCAAAGTCGTACTGTATGCCTTCTGCCGAAAAAGCCGAAGTGTTTTCCGGGTCGTATGCGCCGTTGCCGCAAAGTTTGCCGATAAGACCGTTAACCTCGGTCAGTATAGTCGTGTCGGACTTGTTTACGCAATAGCCGTATTGTTCGCCCGTAAGCGTTACGTTTAATACTTTAAGCTTTTTTGCGGTGAAGCCGCAGGCGGAAAGGGAAAGCGCGGTTGCAGCGATTGTGAGTGCGGAAACTGCCGCAATTAAGAATTTTTTCATATTTTTTGACCTCTTTTATGGTGATGCTATTAATATAGCACTATGAATAATTAAACACAAATGCTTTTGCTATGTAATTTATTAATATTCAAAATTATGCATAAATTTACATTCTTTTGTAAATTTGTAACGTTTTGGGCGGCGTGTTTGCCCTGTGGGTAACTACTTTAGGTTAACGTGCCGCGGGGTGGGCGGAAAATTCCGGAAATACGGGTGCGCGGGCGGAGTGCGATTGTGAAAAGGGGTTTACTGAAATTTCACTTAAATTAAATTCGCAAATTTAGATTAGTACTTGCAAAATTCTGCAAAAAATGCTAAAATTTGGTATGTATAATAAAGAAAGCGGTTATTGTCAATTATTTTAAAAGGTAACGTTTTATGGAAGTTGTTTTAAAAAGTATAAAAGAAGCCGAAAAGAGGGCTGCGGAAATTAAAACTGCGGCGCAGAACGAGTGTGCGGAGATTTCTGCGGCGGCGGAAAAGAGGGCTGCGGAAATTTTAAAGGCTTCGGAAGAGCGGTTGAAACTTTTTAAGGAACAAAGTCTTTTAAAAGCTGTAAAAAACGCGCAAAACGATTACGATAATAAAATTAAAGAAGCTGAGGCGGACGCGAAGGCTTACGCCGACGGCGTGATTAAAAACACCGGAAAAGAGGTGAACGATATCGTCGGGAGGATTTCGAGTGGCAACGGCTAATATGAAAAAGCTCAACCTCGCGGCGATGGCTTATGACAGGGACGAAATTTTAAACGCCCTGCAAAGAACGGGAGCCACCGAGGTTAAGCTGCAAAAAGAGGACGAATTTTCCGTTCCGTTGGTTGTGAACTGTGAGGATTTGCGCGTTTATCTTTTAAGAGCGGAAGCCGCGTTGGAGCAGCTCGGCACGGACGTGAGCGGTTACGAGGCGGACAGGAAAATTAAGGGCGGAGCGCTTAAAGACGGCTTTGAAATTTCTTATACTGAGTTCAACTCGGCGCTCGGACTGAAGGAAACGGCGGACGGGGTTATCGAAAAAGTAGAAACCTTGCACGCCGAAAAGAGCAAGAAGTCAAGCGCGCTTTCGAAACTGAAAAAGACGCTTGCCTCGGCGGAAATTTTAAAAGACGTGGAAATTCCGCTTGACGAAATTTGCGATACGGTTAACGCGCGGGCAAGACTGGGCACGGCGCCTTTGGCGCTTGCCGGCGAGCTTGAAAAAAGGCTATCCGAAAAAGAGCTTTGGGATTTTAAGGAAATGGCGCGCGATGAAGAGAACGTGCTGTTTGGAATAGTTTTCCATAGAACCGCAGCCGACGAAGGGCTTTTGCAGGAGTTCGGATTTGTGCGGTCGCCGTTTGCTGGAGATACGCGGACGGGCATAAAAATTTATGAAGATTTGCTTGCGGAACAGGGTGCGCTTACTTCGGCTTTGAATGAAGCGGACGAAGCGCTTTATGCTTTAAAACCCGAAATACGAGATTTGAAAATTTATTGCGACAGACTGGCTTTCGAGCTTGAAAAAGCAGAGCTTGCCGAAAAGATGAGGGCGACAGAAGTTACTTTCCTTTTGGAGGCCTACGTGCCGGAAGAGGCGGTTGAAATAGTTAAAGACGCGATTGAAAGCGCGTCGGGTGCGGTATATTACGAGTTTAACGAGCCTGCCGACGACGAAATGCCGCCTACGCTTTATAAAAATAATAAAATCGTTTCGAACTTTGAAACGATTACGAATATGTATTCGCCCGTAAACTCTCGCGAGTTTGACCCCAACGGGGTGCTGTCGTTCTTTTACAGCCTGTTTTTAGGTTTTATAATGGGTGATATCGGCTACGGCGTTTTAATGGTTTTGGGCGGCGGGCTGATTTATTTCCTGAAACGCAAGGACGACGGCGGGCTTAAGCGAATGGCGGCGGTATTCGGAATAGGCGGTTTCTTTGCCATATTTTGGGGCGTATTGTTCGGCTCGATGTTCGGATTGGAAGTTATTGCGCCGCTTATGCCCGACGCGAAGGACGACACCTGGAGCGTTATGGGAATAAGTATTCCCGCGGTTTTAATAATTGCCATGGAGCTTGGCATAGTCCACCTTATGGCGGGTTATGTGTGTAAGGCAATTCAACATATGCGCAGGGGACATTTTTGGGACGGCATCTTTGAAGGGCTTGTCTGGGCTGTGTTTTCGATAGGCGTCGGCGTAGCCGTTGCGGGTTTTGTTGAGCAGGCGAAAATGCCGTTACTCACGTATATAGGCGGGGGAATGGCAGGAGCAAGCTTGCTTGCGGCGATGCTTACGGCGGGCAGAAAGGAAAAGTTTTTCGGTAAAATTACCAAAGGGTTCGGCGCGGCTTACGGCATTATTAACTACGTTTCGGACGTACTCAGCTATGCAAGACTTTACGGGCTTATGCTTTCGGGCGCGGTAATAGCGGAAATTATCGCCGAATACACGGTTATCGGTAACGCCACTACGGTTGGATTTTTGGTGAGCGGTAATCCGTTGCTCATTATTCTCGGCATATTTATTTTTGTGGTCGGGCACGTATTCAACCTTGCCATAGGGCTTTTGGGCGCTTATATTCACGATGCAAGACTGCAATACGTTGAGTTCTTCGGCAGATTTTACGAGGGCGAGGGAGAGCTTTTTGCCCCGCTCGGTTCAAATCATAAATATATAAAATTGCAAAGTTCCGCAGATATCAAGCGGATTAAATAATTAACAATCTTTGGAGGTTTTTATGTTACAAACACTTTTGGATGCGGCTGTGGATAATCCCGTAACCGAAGCCGTTAAAGAAACGGGCTACGCCGGCTTTGTGGTTGCGGTTATCGGAATTGCGCTCTGCGTTATTATGTGCGGTATCGGTTCGGCAATCGGTCTTTACAAAACGGGCAGCGCGGCGGCGGGCGTTTTGGGCGAAAATCCCAAAAAGTTCGGTAAGGTCGTGCTTTTGGTGCTCCTCCCCGCAACGCAGGGACTTTACGGCTTTATTATAGGCATAGTTGCTTCGGGTTCGGTTGATACGGCAATGACTCTTGCTCAGGGCTGGGGCGTGCTCGGCGCGTGCCTTCCCATGGCGGTATCCGGTCTTATGTCTGGCGTTTTGCAGGGCAAAGCGGCGGTAAACTGCATATATGCGGCAGGCAAACAGGATTCGCTTGGCATTAAGCTTGCGATGTTCCCTGCGATGATAGAGCTTTATGCAATTCTCGGTCTTGTTATTTCCATAATGGTAGTGCCTTTGGTAGCTTGATATGGGCGTAGAAAATATAGTTGAAAGGATTATTTCCGACGCGGAAAAGAGCGCGGAAGATATGATTTCGGAAGCCCGCGAAAAAGCTGGCGAAGTTGTGGCGGACGCCGAGACGCGTGCCGAAAGAAATAAAAAGGGCACCGAGGCGGAGCTGAAAATCAAGATTAAGAGCATTGACGACGGTAAGGCGGCTACGGCGCGTCTGGATTCCGCTAAAATTTTACTTGCCGAAAAAAGACGGGTTATCGACGCCGTTTACGCCGGCGTCCTTGAAAAACTGATTGCTTTGGGCAGGCGAGAGAGCGTTGCGGTTGCCGAAAGACTGTTGAACGCTTACGCCGAAGAGGGTGACGAAATTGTGTTCGCGGAAAATTATAAGTTTGCGCAGGACGTTGCAAAGCTTTCCGTCGTTGCCGAAAAGAAACTGAAAATTGCCTTGAAGGGCGCAAACATAGACGGCGGGTTTATACTGCGCGGCGAAAAATCGGACAAGGATTTATCTTATGGTGCGCTGCTTGCACTCGACAGGGAAGCGCATCAGGCGGAAATAGCTAAAAGACTTTTTAAGTGATATGTCAAAGGACGTTTTATTTACAAACGGCGTAATTGCCGTAAAGGAAACCGCGCTTTTGGGCGCGAGACTTTTGAAACTTTCGGAGGGGACTGCGGAAGAGGCTTTTCGCGTACTTAAAGAAAGCGGTTTCGGACACGGAGCGGAGGCGGAAACGGTTTTTGAAACCGAAAAGCTTTTAGCCGCTGACGAGCGGGATATTTGCGCGTTCGTGCGGGAATATGCGCCGACCAACGCGGACAGGGAGTATTTTTTAACGCCTTACGACTTCCACAATGCAAAGGCGGTTTTTAAGGCGGAAAAGCTTGGAAGGAGCGCGGCGGATATGCTTGCGCCCGAGGGGCTTTTAACTTACGGCGAGCTGGAAGGCGCGGTTAAAGACAAGGATTATTCCGCATTTTGTCCGGAATTGAAAAGCGCGTTTGAAACCGCCGAAGGACTTTACGAGGACGAAGAGAGCGAGAAAAAAGTTTCCGGCGCGGAGATAGGGCGCGTTTTCGATTCGGCGATGTTTAACAGGCTTTTTAAAGTTTGCGGGAAGTTCGGCGTTTTGAAAAAACTTTTGACGGCGCGGGCGGACATGGTTAACATTTTGACGTTTTTGCGTGCGCAGACCCCCGATTATGCCGAAGTGTTTTACATTCAAGGCGGTAAACTTGGGGTGGAAACGCTTAAATCTCTGTTTGACGGCGACGGCGAAAAAACTGCGCATGCGTTGGATAAAACTGATTATGCCGACTTTTTAAAGTTGTGCCTTGCCGACAAAAATGCGGGGCGGCCAATGACGGACGCAGAGAGGTTTGCGGACGGGTTCGAGCTTGACTTTCTTGCAAAAAAGAAGTATGAACTGAAGCGCTCGCAACCGTTTTTATATTACGTTTTCAGACGTAAAGCGGAAAATGCAAACGTGCGCATTTTAACGGGCGGACTTTTGGCCGGTATTGACGAGCGCGGAATCAGAAAGAGACTGCGCGGCGCGTACTAACCGGAAATTTTTGTGAAGGGAGAAATATATGACGGGTAAAATGGCTATTGTGGGCGACGGCGACAGCATAACCGTTTTTAAGGCGGCGGGACTGGACACGTTTGCCGCTGAAAACGACGCCAAAGCGCGCGCTGTTTTGAGAAGAATAGCAAAGGATTACGCGGTTATTTTTATTACCGAAGAACTTGCGCGTCCGCTTGCCGAATTTTTGAAGAGATTTGACGAGGCGCCCTATCCCGTGGTGCTTAGCGTGCCTTCGAAGGACGGTTCTTCGGGCTACGGCGCCGAACTTTTAAAGAGCGCGATGGAACGCGCTTTGGGCGTGGACATTTTGTTCAATTGAGGATTTTTATATGGGAAAGACAGTTAAAGTTTCGGGTCCTATGATTATTGCCGAGGGCATGGCGGACTCTAAAATGTACGACGTTGTGCGCGTTTCGGATTTGGGGCTTATAGGCGAAATTATCGAGCTTCGCGGCGACAAGGCTTCTATTCAGGTTTATGAAGAGACTTCGGGGCTCGGACCAGGCGAAGAGGTTGTTTCAACAGGCGAGCCTTTGTCGGTAGAGCTTGCGCCCGGACTTATTCAGGGCATTTTCGACGGGATTCAGCGTCCGCTTACAACGCTGTTCTTTAAGTCGGGTTCGAGAATTTCACGAGGGGTTAAGGTTAACAACCTCGACAGAGATAAAAAGTGGCATTTCGTGCCCACGGCGAAGGTCGGTGACAGCGTGCGCGAGGGGGATATACTGGGCACGGTGCAGGAAACGGAAATAATCGAGCACCGTATAATGGCGCCCAACGGCGTGAGCGGCACGGTTGAAAAGATTGCGGAGGGCGATTTTACCATAGAGGATACTATTGCCGTAATAAAGACGGCTTCAGGTAAAAAGCCCGTGAGTATGCTCAGAAAATGGCCTGTGCGAATCGGCAGACCTTATAAGCAAAAACTTGCGCCCGACAGTCCTATGATTACGGGGCAGAGAGTGGTGGACACGCTCTTCCCGATAGCGCGCGGCGGCGTGGCGGCGGTGCCCGGCCCCTTCGGGAGCGGAAAAACCGTTGTTCAGCACCAGCTTGCAAAGTGGGCGGACGCGGACATAATAGTTTACGTAGGTTGCGGTGAACGCGGAAACGAGATGACGGACGTTTTAAACGAGTTCCCCGCGCTTAAAGACCCGAAAACGGGCGAACCGATTATGAAAAGAACGGTGTTGATTGCAAACACTTCAGATATGCCCGTTGCGGCGCGCGAGGCAAGCATATACACGGGTATAACTATTGCTGAATATTTCCGCGATATGGGATATAACGTGGCGATAATGGCGGATTCGACGTCGCGCTGGGCGGAAGCTCTGCGAGAAATGAGCGGTAGGCTTGAAGAGATGCCCGGCGACGAGGGGTACCCCGCTTATCTCGCTTCGCGGCTTGCGGAATTTTACGAGCGTGCGGGAATTGTAAACGTTTTGGGTTCTGAGGAGCGCACAGGGTCGGTTACTGCGATAGGCGCGGTTTCGCCTCCCGGAGGAGATTTGAGCGAGCCGGTTTCGCAGGCGACTTTGAGAATAGTTAAAGTCTTTTGGGGGCTTTCGGCTTCGCTTGCATACAAGCGGCATTTCCCCGCTATTGACTGGCTTATAAGCTATTCGCTTTACGCCGACAAACTCAAGGAGTGGTTTGATGAAAAGGCGGGTGCGGACTTTTACCGTTACAGGCAGTTTATTATGACGGCGTTGCAGGAAGAGGCGGCGCTTGACGAAATTGTCAGACTTGTTGGAATGGACGCGCTTTCTTCCAAGGACAGGCTGACGATGGAAACGGCGAAGATGATAAGGGAGGATTACTTGCACCAGAACGCTTTTGACGAGGTGGATACTTATACTTCGATTCATAAACAGTTTATGATGTTAAAGCTCATTTACGAGTTTGACAAGGGCGCGCGCGAGGCGGTTGAAGCTTACGCCGACTTAGACGCGGTGCTTTCCTGCAAGGGTAAGGAAAAGATAGGCAGAGCGAAGTATATTCCAGAGGAAAATATAGCGGAATTCGATGATATATTGGGGGCAATGCGCGCCGAACTCAAGGCTGTTGCCCAAGGGGGCGGCGAAGATGTTTAAGGAATATAAGACCATACGCGAAGTTGTCGGGCCATTAATGATTGTTGACGGCGTAGAGGGCGTTAAGTATAACGAGCTTGTAGACATTGTTTGCGCGGACGGTTCTATCCGCCGCGGCAAGGTTTTGGAAATAAACCGCGATAAAGCCGTGGTGCAGATGTTTGAAAACTCGCAGGGGTTGCAAATTTCGACCTCTAAGGCGAGATTTACGGGGCACAGCCAACAGCTTGCCGTGTCGAAAGATATGCTTGGGCGCGTGTTCGACGGCATGGGAAATCCCCGCGACGGCGGCGAGCCGGTTATCCCCGAACAGCTGCTTGATATAAACGGTGAACCGATAAATCCCGCGGCGAGAAATTACCCCGACGAGTTCATTCAGACGGGAATATCCGCGATTGACGGGCTTAATACGCTTGTGCGCGGGCAGAAATTACCAGTGTTTTCCATGAGCGGACTTCCGCACGCCGAGCTTGCCGCGCAGATTGCAAGACAGGCTAAAGTGCGCGGGGGCGACAGTAAATTCGCCGTTGTGTTTGCGGCTATAGGTATAACGTTTGAAGAATCGCAGTACTTTGTAAACGACTTTAAGAAGACGGGCGCTATAGAAAGGACGGTTTTGTTTACTAACCTTGCAAACGACCCCGCGGTAGAACGTATTGCGACGCCGCGTATGGCGCTGACGTGCGCGGAATATCTTGCGTTTGAATGCGGTATGCACGTGCTTGTTATTATGACGGACATTACCAACTACGCAGAGGCGCTGCGCGAAGTTTCGGCGGCGAGAAGAGAAGTGCCCGGTAGGCGCGGTTATCCCGGTTACTTGTACACAGACCTTGCGACAATGTACGAGAGGGCGGGGAGAATACGCGGCAGCGAAGGTTCGATTACGCAAATTCCCATTTTAACAATGCCCGAGGACGACAAAACCCATCCCATTCCCGACCTTACGGGTTACATTACCGAAGGGCAGATTATACTTTCGCGCGATTTGTATAAAAAGGGCATAAACCCGCCCATAGACGTGTTGCCTTCGCTTTCGCGCCTTAAAGACAAGGGCATAGGCAAGGGCAAAACGCGCGAGGACCACGCGGATACGATGAACCAGTTGTTTTCGGCATATGCGCGGGGCAAAGAGTGCAAAGAGCTTTCTGCAATTTTAGGCGAGGCGGCGCTTTCCGATACGGACAAGCTGTTTGCGAAGTTTGCGGAGCAGTTTGAAAAGGTTTATGTAAGCCAGGGCTTCGAGTCGGACAGAAACGTTGAAGAAACGCTGGATCTGGGCTGGGAACTTTTAAAGATTTTGCCCGAAAGCGAACTTAAGCGCATAAGGCAGGCGTATATTGATAAATACTTGCACAATGAAAATAAGGACTAAGCAATGAGCAGGATAAACGTGAATCCTACGCGTATGGAGCTGAAAAAGCTTAAGGCGCGATTGACAACCGCTGTGCGCGGACATAAGCTGTTGAAAGACAAATCCGACGAAATGGTGCGCAGGTTTTCCGTTTTGATTAAGGAAAACAAGAGGCTCCGCGACGAGGTGGAAACGGAGCTTTCGCAGACGTTAAAGCTGTTTGCGGCGGCGAGGTCGGTTACGCCTGCTTATAAGGCGGAGGCGGCTTTTGCGGCGCCGTCCGTTTTGTTAAAGGCGGAGTGCGGAACGGGCACTATAATGGGCGTGGACGTGCCGCAGATAACCTTAGAAAGCGAGAACGGTAACGGTAACTTGCCGTATGCTTTTACCGAAATTACGGGAGAGGCGGATTATTCGGTTGAAAGAGCGGCGCAACTTTTGCCGAAAATGGTAAAACTTGCCGAAGTTGAAAAGAGCGTGCGGCTACTTGCAGATGAAATAGAGAGAAACAAACGCAGGGTTAACGCGCTGGAATACGTTATGATTCCACAGCTTGAAGAGACGATAAAGTATATAAAAGATAAGCTTGACGAAAATGAGCGCGCCGCTATTGTAAGACTGATGAAAGTTAAAGGAAATATTTAAAACAAAAAAGTATCGTATAAAACGGTTAGCCGCCCGCGGAAGAATCCGCGGGCGGCTTTTTAACTGAAATTTATTGCTATTTGAAACAACTTCGTTTTATTTTATTTTTCATAAATTTGCGTGTCAATAAGGGTAAAGTTTTCGCGTTCGGCGCAAATTCTTTTTACACACGGGCGCGCCGATTTTATGGAATAGCTGTCTTTTCCGTCGAAACGTATGCATACGCACTTCGTAAAGCCGTTTGCGGGAGCTTCATCAAGGAAAAACGAACCGCGGCGGGCGCGTAACGAATCGAAAAGAGCCATAAGACCTATTCCGCTGCCGCCTTCGTGCGCGTGAGTGGTTACGTTGCGTCTGCCCATATTGCGCAGGACTTTTTCGCTGAAGTCTTCGCCGTTG
Organism: uncultured Christensenella sp.; assembly: GCA_910586065.1. Taxonomy (GTDB): domain Bacteria; phylum Bacillota; class Clostridia; order Christensenellales; family Borkfalkiaceae; genus Coproplasma. The sequence continues at coordinate 122,034 of CAJUGI010000002.1, forward strand.
TCAAAAACCTTTATGCAGGGAGCGCCGTTTTCGGATTTAACCTGCAAAAACACTTTTCCGCCCTCTCTTCCGCGTAAGGAAATAAGCGCGTTTTCTGCCAGGTCGCACAAAATGGTGTTCAGCTGGGTGTGGTCGTCGTAAATGTTTAAAAGTCCTAAAGACGCTTCCGCGTCAAATTCATATTCGAACTTAACGTCGTTTTTCGCCGCCCGTAAACGGAAGTAATCCATAACGGCGTCGATGGATAAAACGCCGGATTTGTTCTTTCCGGAATTGTTAAATCCGTAATTTTCGATGGCGAGCGTACGTTCGGCATACACGTTTTCGAGCGTGTTTAAAAGTATTTGTATGCTTTTATCGTCGGAATATTTTTGCGCGAGCGAACTCACGGCAAGCCGCATTGCGGGAAGAAGTTTGTTGTCCCGGTGAATTATTTTTGCAAGTTCGGCGTTCTTTTTTATGAGTTCGTCGTGGTCGCGTTCGTATTGTTCCAAAATGAGTTCGAGCCTGCTGAGATTGCGTTGTTCGAGTTTTTTGTAATAGCCGGCGGTAACCGTTTTGCGCCACTGTGAAATGAGGACCAATCCGCAGAAAACTATGATAATTGCAATAACTTTAAGAGTGGAATCCTGACTGTCAACGGTGTAAAAGAGCGTCATGCTGAAAATGCAAACAACGCTTGCAAGTAAAAGTCTTTCGTAAACTTCGTCGTTAGCGGCAGGCGTAAGACTGTTTTTTAGTCTCTTGGTTTGAAAGGCTATTATTGTTAAAACAATAAGTGCGAGTCCTTGTATTATATAGCCTGCTTGTACGGCAATAGTATTATCAACAAATACATATATAGGAGCTAATAGTGGAATTAATACCAATGTGGTAATAACCATTGAAAAAATAGTAATTCCAAAGGATATCATAGATAATGTAACGGTATCGGATAGCGGTTGTTTAAACCTTATTAAAAATATGAGTGCCGTTAATATAAGAATGATAAGAGGAACAAAAAGCTTTACGTGTAGTGTTACAAAATAAAGCGCAAAAGAAAACGCGATAAAAAGAGGGATAAAAAATAAATCCCAATATTTAAGGCGGGAAGCCGTTATTTTTGCAAAAACATACATATTGCACGCAAAGATTGCACTGTATTTTACTAAATATGCTATAAATTCTAACATTTCATCACTATTTTGGTATATAAAAAGTAATTTTAAGGCGCTCTCTCTTTTTCTATAATTAAAACAAAAAAAGGAGGGCGGAGATGGTATTTTTGAGGTGGCTCAGCAATATTATTCAGTTGGCGTTCTCATTCTTTACACTTTGAGGATGACCCTGGCTTCTTAAAACAAGAAGAAAGGCGAGTTACGTGTGGTAGCGTAGCCCGCTCTTTTTTAATTAAAAGAAAAAAGGAGGTGTACGGCATGGCGTTTTTAAGATGGCTCAGCGGCTTAATTCAGTGGGCTTTCTCTTATCTTACACTCTGAGGAAGACCCTGACTTCTTAAAACAAGAAGAAGGGCGGCGGCGTGTGGTAGCGTGGCGCGCCCTTTAATTAAAGAAAGAAGGAGGTGGGCGAAATGACTTTTTTAAGATGGCTCAGCGGCTTAATTCAGTGGGCTTTCTCATTTTTTACAATCTGAGGATAAAACCTTTACTTCTTTAAACGGGAAGGAGGCGAGTTGTGCGATGGCGCAGCCCGCTCTTTTTTTAGTTTTGATTAAAAATCGTTTGACAATGAAAAATATATTTTATATAATATGTTAGCTTAAAAGAGTTTTAAATGCGCTGTTAGCTCAATTGGATAGAGCGTTGGTCTACGGAACCAAAGGCTGGGGATTCGA
>CAJUGI010000002.1:123967-327727 GCA_910586065.1 uncultured Christensenella sp.
GCTCCTCACGGCGCACCAGCTAACCCCGATTCGGAACGAATCGGGCGTTTTTTTGCCCGCCGTTCGGAAAACGTAATCATAACGCGATTGCGCCTTTGGGCGAACAATCGCTAATCCGTCGCTGTGCTCCTTACGAGCTCCTCACGGCGCACCAGCTAACCCCGATTCGGAACGAATCGGGCGTTTTTTTGTGTTAAATCGGTACAAAAAAATAATTTTAACCGTTTTTTTATGAGAAAGAGGTTATTTTCATTATATAATCAGCGGCGGGATTGTCAATAGCCGAACTTAACCGTCCTTGGTCTTTCCGGCAAGATTAGCAGTTAAACTTTTTATCAGTTCTTTATTTTCCGAATTGAGCTTGCGGAAATTTTTTATAAGAGTCTGTTCCGCCGAAGAAACATTGGACGCAAAAATAACGGAGTCGTAATCGCTCCGTCTGCCCGTAAGATAATCGAGAGAGCATTGAAAATAATCGAAAATTTTAATCAGCGCGGTATAATCGGGCAGTCTGTTCAATTTAGTCCAGCCGATTACAGTTGTATAAGGTATGCCGCTTTTTTCGGCGAACTGTTTTTTATTAAGTTCATTTTCGGAAAGTAACTCGTTAAAAATTTCTAAAAACATAATAATCTTTTACTGTAATTTTATCATAAATTTCTAATTAGGTAATTTAGATACCTTAAAAGATATTTGAAAATAATATTTATCTAATTAGGTATTTTTATTCAAAAAGATAATTAAAGAAAGCCGCCCGCGCTTTAATGCGCGGGCGGCAAACTGCAGGGATGATTTATTTTATTCGGTAAGACGTTTTAAGGCGAGAGTATAAATTTTGTAACATTTTTCGATTTTTTCAAAAGTTATATACTCGTTTGCCTGATGAATCGTATTTTCTTCGCCGGCTTCTTCAGGACCGAACGCCGCGCCGTATTTTAACGCGCGGGCATAAGTTCCGCCGCCTATCGCTACGGGTTCGGCGTTTTTGCCGGTTACTTCGTTATAAACGTTGCAGAGCGTTTTTATGAGAAAACTGTTTTTATCGTTGTAAAGCGGGGACTGCGCGTGCAATATTTCATAGCGGAGGTTTTGCGCGCTTATACCTTCGGTGATTTTTGCGGCGTCGAAAGTTACGGGGTAGCGAACGTCGAATATTACTTCGATATAATCTTTGCCGCCGCTTATTAAGTTCGGCGAAAAGGTTAATACGCCGGAATCGTCTCTGGTGTCGTTTACGTCCTTAAAGCCGAAAAATTCAACGAAAAGGGAGTTGTAAAGTTCGTTTAAGCCGAGATAATGCAAAATCGGGGCGATTGCGTTTTTGCCGAGTTCGGGGGTGGAGCCGTGTGCGGATTTTCCTTTTGAAATTATTTTGCCGTCTTTAAACGTCAACCCGAAAGTTTTAAGCTTTTCTTTATTTTCGGGGCGTTGAATTTCGCAATAACCGCACACCATATTTGCCCTGTCGCCGCCTTTAAGGGAAGAAAAATCGCCTTTAACGGGATAGGTTATTTTTATTTGCAAGATGCCCTTTTCGGCAAATATTACGGGAAAGTCGGCGTCTGGGGAAATTCCCTCTTCGGGCATATGTGCGTGTTTTTTGTAATATTCAATGCATTCCCAACCGTTTTCTTCGTTGCAGCCTACAATGAGTTTTATCTTTCTTTTGGGGATGAACCCGCTTTCTTTAAGCGCTTTCAATGCGTAAAGGGCTATTATTGCAGGTCCTTTGTCGTCCATTGCGCCTCTGCCCCAGATTTTTTTGTTTTCGCAGTCTATTTCGCCGCCGAAAGGCTCGTGCGTCCAGCCTCCGCCTGCGGGGACTACGTCGAGGTGCGCCAAAACCGCAAATTCTTTTCCCTCGCCGAAGATAACTTCGCCGGCATAACCCCGGTAATCGTGCGTTTCGAAACCGAAACTTTTTGCCAGGTTTAAGAAGTAATCAAGCGAAGCTCTTGCGCCTTTGCCGAAGGGCGCGCCGCTTTCGGGGGTGCTCTGCGAGGAGTCGAATTTTATAATTTCGGAGATTTTTTGAATAATTTCGGTTAATTCGTATTGCATTTTAAACCTTCTTTAAAATTGTCGTGTAAAATCATTATACACATTTTTTAATTTGTGGTAAAATAAATGAGAGCAAAATATTAAAATTTGCGCGGACGGAGAAATGTCTTTTAAGTTAAACAAGTCAAAAGTAAACGATTATATAAAAATCAGTCTGATAGTAATATTGCTGGCGGTGGAAATTGTTGTTTGCGCCCAGGCGTATACGTTGATTGGCGATGAACCGCTGGAATTTATTTCGCTTATCGTATGTTGCGCGACGCTTGCCGTTTTAGAGGGAGTTAACCAGTTGGCAATTAAAAACTTTGCGGCGAAGATGGTGTTTTACGGGCTGGACTCCGCACTGCTTTTAACGATATGCGTGCTGACGGGCAATTCCTTTCTTGCGGCGCTTTATTGCATTGTCCTGACGGGATGTTATATGTCGGTGGACAGGTTCAGGGACAGGTCGGTACTTTTTGGTACAAGCTGTTTTCTGTTCGTGGTTTCGTTTATCGTGGGTTGGGTAATTCAGAACGCGGGCGCTGATATTTATAACAGCGTTGTTGAAATTCTGAGCGGCGTGCTGTTCGGACTTCTGGCGATTTTACTCGATTATATTATCGTGCAGTTTCTCATTAAGTTTTACAACACAAACAGAGAACTGAGGGAAGCGGTTAAGCTTGCTGACGAAAAAAAGGCGGAGGCGGAAGCCGCGCACGAGCAACTGACTATTACGAAAGTGTTTGAAGAACGCAACCGTATTGCAAGGGATATTCACGACAACGCTGGGCATTCGCTGACAACCGTTATTATGCAGACGGAAGCGGCGAAACTTATTATCGAAGATAACCCTGCGGAAGCGAAAAATCGCATAATATCTGCCAACATACAGGCGAAAAACGCTTTGGAACAATTGAGGGAGAGCGTACATCTTCTGGCGGGAAGACAGCAAATAAGACCGCTTCGCGAAGAGTTGGGGGAGATAATTGCGCAGACTATAGACGGAACGCAGATACGCGCAAGATATGATATTTCGGAAGTGAAGACGAGCGTGGAGCAGTACCGCTATATTTGCAATACGGTTAAAGAGCTGCTGGCGAACGGAATAAGGCACGGCAACGCGACGGCGTTTTATATAGAGCTGAAACAGGCCGGAGAGAATATTAATCTGCTTGTTTCGGACAACGGTTCCGGCGTCGCCGGCGAAGTTAAGGAAGGTTACGGGCTGAAGGGTATAAGGGAAAGAGCCGAGGCTTTAGGCGGCGGTTGCCGCTATGCAAGCGAGGCGGAAGAAGGATTCGAAACGGAAATTTATTTGCCGGTATACAAGGAGGAAGAATGATAAAAGTACTTTTGGTGGACGACCAGCAGATTCTTGCTGAGGGAATAAAGTCTGTTCTTGAAACGAGTAAATCAATAAAGGTCATCGGCATTGCGCTCGACGGTGCGCAGGCGGTGGAAAAGTGCGCGGAACTTAAACCCGACGTTGTTCTTATGGATATACGTATGCCAAATATGAACGGCGTTGTGGCGACGAAACGCATAAAAGAGACGGACGATAAGATTAAAATTATTATTTTGACCACTTTTGACGACAGCGATTATATTCTGAGCGCGATAAATAACGGCGCGAGCGGCTACCTTTTAAAAGATATAGGCTCGACGGCGCTAATTGACGCGGTTAAAAACGCTTACGCCGGCGATACGATACTTCCTGCAAAGATAGCAAAAAAGATAACGGACGCCGCGGCGATGGTTTCTTCGGACAAGGAATATAAGCTGAGAAGGTCGTTTAATCTTTCGGAGCGTGAAGTGGAGATTGCGTTGATGCTTTTCGACGGGTTTACCAACAGGCAGATTGCAACCGCGCTTAAGCTGTCGGACGGTACCGCGCGGAACTATATAAGCACGATTTATCTTAAATTGGGCGTTGACGGCCGCGCCGCCGCCGTGGAGAAAATACGGAGCCAGATTTAATTTATAAACAATAAAGCGATAAATAATAAAGCGCCGCGCAATTTTATTGCGCGGCGCTTTGCCTGTATTTGCGGCGGTTGCCGTGTTTTTTAATTTAAATTTCGATAAGTTCGTATTCTGTGGAACCGACGCCGAGTTTTTTCGCCGCGTTTACCGTGAGTATGCCGTTGCGGCTTTCGACTCTTTCGAGAAAATGTTTTTGCCCCGCATCGTCTTTTGCCGCGTAGACCAAATCAAGGCACGCTTTATCGATTGCGACGGGGTCGAGAGAAGCTAAAATGCCTATGTCTTTCATACAGGGATTTTCGGCAACCGCACAGCAGTCGCAGTCAACCGACATGTTTTTCATCACGTTTATATAAACCGCGTTGCCTTTGAAATAACGTACGATGGATAACGCTGCGTCCGCCATAGACTTTAAAAATTCGTCGTGGTCGGAAGTCCAGATTTTTTCCGTGTTGCCCGCTCCGTGGATGTACGCTTTGCCGTAAGAGGACGCGATTCCTATTGCAAGCTGTTTTAAAGCGCCGCCGTAGCCGCCCATCGGGTGCCCTTTGAAGTGTGAGAGGACAAGAAGCGACTGATAGTTTGCAAGATTTTTGCCGGCATAATTCCTTTTTATGATTTCCCCGTCGGGTATGTCGAGCACCAAATCGGGACCTTCGGCGTCTAAAAGGTCGACCTTGAAGTATTTGCTCCAACCGTGTTTTTCAAGCGTTTTAAGGTGCTTTTCCGTGGTATTGCGCTCGCCTTCGTAAGCGGTGTTGCATTCGGTAACAGTTCCGCCGACGTGTTCTATTATAGGTTTCCAGAAGTTGGGCCTTATAAAGTTCTGGTTTCCGACTTCGCCGGAATGCAGTTTGACGGCAACATTGCCTTTAAGACGTTTTTGACAGAGGTCGAAGAGTTCAACCGTCTTTTCGGGTGTAATTTCGCGTGAGAAATAAACTTTTGACTTCATGTGCCGCACCTTGAAAATTTTTATAGGTTCAGCGGTTACCCCGCTTATATCACGATTTTAATCGCGTTTGGTTGGCTTCTTTTGGGGCAGTTCGTAAAATTTTGCAAGCCCGCCCGAAGAAGTTTCACGGTAACTGTTAAGTAAATCTTTGCCGGTGTTGTACATGGTTTTAACTATTACGTCGAAGGTGATTTTGCGGGTGTCGGTTAAAAAGTTTGCAAGTGAGACTGCGTTGATTGCGCGCATTGCGGCGACGGCGTTGCGTTCTATGCAGGGGATTTGCACCAACCCGGCAATGGGGTCGCAAGTTAAGCCCAAATGGTGTTCCATTGCAACTTCCGCGGCGTATTCAATTTGTTTTAAGCCCATTTCGAACAACTCGGCAAGCGCCGCCGCCGCCATGGAGCATGCCGAGCCTATTTCCGCCTGACAGCCGCACTCGGCGCCGCTTATCGAGGCGTTGGTTTTAATTATATTTCCTATAATTCCTCCCGCCGCCAAAGCGCGAACGATTTGCGCGTCGGAGAAGCCCCGCGTTTCCTGCATATATTTCAAGACGGAGGGGACCACGCCGCAGGCTCCGCACGTGGGCGCGGTTACTATAATTCCGCCCGACGCGTTCTGTTCGCTTGTGGCAAATGCGTACGAGCAGACCAGTCTGTTTTCGCGCGTTTGTGCGGATTCGTCTATGTGGCGCTGGTTATAAAGTTTTTGAGCGCGCCGTTTTGTGCCTAAAACGCCGGGGAGAGTGCCGGAAGTTGTCAAACCCTTGTGGATTGTAAGCTTCATACGCTCCCAAACGGTTAAAAGGTAATCGAAAACGCCTTCGCCCTCGAATTCTTTTACGTATTCCCAAAGACGCAACTTGTGCGCCTTGCAATAATCTGAAATTTCGGTGTAGGTTTTATGCGGATAGACGTCGTTCTTGACGTAGGGCTTTTTTTCTCCGTCGAAAACTATTGAGCCGCCGCCCACGCTGTAAACGCGCTTTTTATCCAAAACTTCTCCGCCCCTGAAGATTTCCACGTCCATTGTGTTGGGGTGGACGGGGCAGGGGGAAACCGCGTCCCACAATACTTCGCATTTTGCAGGCGAAGCTGTTTTTTTGAGCACAGTGTCGGTGCCGTGCCCTTCGCCGGTAAGCGCGAGCGAGCCGTAGAGCGTAACTTTAAAAAGGTCGGCTTTAGGGAAGCGTTCCTTTAATGTTTTTATTGCTCTTTCGGGGCCCATAGTGTGCGAGCTGGACGGTCCGCGCCCCGTTTTGTAAAGTTCGCAAAGTGACTGCATATTTTACCTTTTTAAAAATTAAACCGCATATATCACGTGTTTTCAGCCGTTTTAACGGATTATAAATCAAATGCGATAGCGGTTATATCGTCGTTTAAATTATTGCAGAACGTCTTTAAGTTGATTTCTAAATTCTTAATAAAATCGTCCGCAGTTTTTGAATAGGAAAGCGTTTTAATGGCGCCGTCGGCACCGAACATTTCGCCTCGGTCGTTTCTGCATTCGGTTACGCCGTCGGTAAGAAGCACCAGAATATCCCCCTTTTCGTAAGGGATAACGTCGTCGAAGTAGGAGGGGTTGTCGAACCAGTTTGAGACGGGCGGAGAGTTTAACATTATTCTTGTAATACCGCTCCGCGTTTTTAAAAGAATCGGCACGTTGTGCCCCGCCATAGAATAAGTTATTTCCCTTTCGCCGATTTTTACGGCGGCAACCGTTATGTAGTTGCGCTCGTCAAGGTTCAATTCGCGGAATTTTGCGCTTAAATTTGCAATTGCGCGCGAAGGCGCGGGGGCGGTTTTGTCGTAAGCCGCCTTTACAAACGCTGTTAACATACCCGCGGAAATGCCTTTGCCGGAAACGTCGGCAACTACTCCGCAAGCCTCGTTGCCCACGGTATATACGTCGGGTAAGTCTCCGCCTATGTCGCGGCAGGGGATATATAAATAAGCGTATTTTTTGCCGCCCGCCCATTTGCCGGCAGGCAGGAGGCGCTGCTGAATGTTTTTTGCCGTTTGCAGTTCGCGCGCGATTTCAAGTTCGAACGCGTCGTCTACGGTTCCCATACACTGTCCGCCGCCTATAGGCGTTACCGTTAACGAATAGGCGACCTCGCGCACGCCGTCGGGGGAGGTTACGCGCTGAAAAATTCTGCGGCTGACTTCATTATTCGTCAAATACGCGTCCTCGAATGCGGAAAGAAGCGAGCATCCGCGGCAGTCGGCGCATTCGCCGCATTTTTTGCTGTTGCCTGCGCACGCCGTCACTGCGCCGATATTCCCGCGGAGTGCGCCGCCCGTAAAGAGCGTGCGGAATGCGCGGTTGCAAAATGTGACTTTTAAATCCTTGTCAACCGCAATAACCGCTGTTTTTAAGTTTTGTAAAATTCGTCTTAAATACTTTTCGGTCATTTTTTATCGGGTAAATAAAATTTTAATTGCCCCGCGACTATGTGCGCTTTAAAAGAGTTGCTGTCGTAAAGTTCGCCTTCGGCTTCAATAGTGAATTCTTCCTTTTCGGGGATAAATTCCGCGGACTTTACGCGTATGGTCTTTGCTTCTTTAACCTTTTTGACTTTGCCGGTCAAAAGCTTTAAAAAGGCGATTAAAACTTTGAATTTGGATATGTAATCGACTATGAAAAGCTCTAAATATCCGTCGTTTAACAGGGCGTCGGGCGCAATTTTCATTCCGCCGCCGAACTGCCGTCCGTTGCAAAGCGCCGCAAGCATTCCGTAGTGCTTTTCTTCCGTGCCGTCGTAACGTACCGTAAAGTTGTGGCTTTTGAATTTGGCAAGGCTGACAATTGCCGCTTTGAGATATTTGGAACGACCTTTGCTCTTGCCCTTGTAAGTGCGCTTTAAAACGTCTACGTCTATGCCCGTGCCCACAATGTTAATCGAACGCAGACCGTTGTCGAGCTGAATGTAGTCGATGGGGCGGGGTTCGGAATTTACTATAAGTTCCGCCGCCTTTTTTACGTCGGTGGGAATGTGCGCGCATTCTGCAAAGTCGTTGCCGGTGCCGAGAGGTATAAGCCCCATAGAGCAGTTTTCAAAATCGTTGAAACCGTTAATTAAATCGTGTATGGTGCCGTCGCCTCCCATTGCTATGAGAGTGTGTCTGCCGCCGGCAGAAGTTATTTCTTCCGCATATTTTTTTGCGTCGCCTTTATTGCGCGTTAATACGATTTTGTAATCCTTTCCCGCGGTTTCGAATACTTTTTTAACAATCTCCAACTTGTGCGCGTGGATTTTCCTTTTTAAATTGAGTTCGTTTGCAATAAGGTAATACACGTTTATATCTCACTTTTTCTTTGGTGTTTATCAGACCTGTATATTCTCTTTAGATAATTATAACAATAATTAATTAAAATTGCAATAATTTTAAAAATTTGATATAATCAATTTACGATGAAAGAACTGTTTTCGCAAAATTTAATTGATTTGGCACGAAGTTTGCCCGAACATTTATATGTTGTGGGCGGCAGGGTGCGCGATTACCTTGCAGATTTATACACGGAAAAGCCCGACACCGATATCTGCGCGCCTTTAGACGCGGAAACTTTTGCGCGGATTGCGGAAGATGCCGGGTTCAAGGCGGAAGCCGTTTATAAGAATACGGGCACCGTAAAGCTGACCTGCGGCGGGGAAGAATTTGAATACACATGTTTCCGTTCGGACGAATATATCCGCGGGGAACACGTGCCGACCAACACGTATTTTACAAACGACATTGTGCTTGACGCGCGGAGACGGGACTTTAAATGCAATGCGGTATATTACGATTTGACCGGCGAAAAGATAGTGGACCCGTTGGGCGGGGTTGAAGATATCAATAATAGGCGGATGACTACCGTAGCGCCCGCCGGTAAGGTGTTCGGCGAGGACGGTTTGCGGCTTATGAGGCTTGCCAGAATCGCCGCGCAGACGGGTTTTTTGCCTACGGCCGAGTGTCTTGAAGGGGCGAAGGTCAATGCTCCGCTGATAAAAGACATTTCCGCTGAAAGAATTTTTGCGGAACTTTGCGGAATTTTGCACGCGGATGAAAAATACGGCGTGGGCGCGGGGCAGTATACCGGACTTAAAATATTGCAAAGAACGGGCGTTTTAAATTACATTTTGCCCGAGTTGACTCTTGGCGAGGGAATGGTTCAGAATAAAAAATTCCACAAATACGACGTTTTGGAGCATTCGCTTCGGTGCGCCGGTTACGCAGACGGTGAAATAAGATTTGCCGCGCTTTTACACGACGCGGGCAAGCCTTTTTGTTTTAAAACCAATTCGAATTACATCGGGCACGAGGACGAGGGGGCGAGAATCGCCGAAGAAATTTTAAAACGGCTTAAAGCACCCAAAAAGCTGATAGAAGAAACGGTAAAGCTTGTTGAACTGCATATGTACGACTTCCGTTGCGACGCCAAGGAAAACAAGGTGCGTAAGTTTATTTTGGAAAATTACTGGCTTTTCGATAAAATTTTAATGCTTAAGCAAGCAGATTATTCCGCCTGCCGCGATGATTTTGGGTGCGCGCCGTCCGTTGTTAAATTAAAACGTATTTACGAAAAGATGAAAGACGAAGGCGTGCCGTTTACGCTTAAAACGCTGCATATCAGGGGGGATAAGCTGCTTGCGGCGGGTTTTCCCGCAGAGAGGATAGGCAACGTTTTAAACCGGCTTTTGGGAGATTGCGCTATTAACCTTGTGGAAAACGACGAGGAAAAGCTTTTAACGCGGGCGCAAAAGGTTTATTTGGCGGCGCTTAACCCTGAAGCTTACGCCGTGTTTAAAAGTAAAAATTAAATTTTACGACGCTTTAAAAAGGTTGACAAGTTTTAAAAAAAAGTGTAATCTCTTATAGTAAAAACCTTGCACGCCGTAAGTGGCGTGCCGATTAAGTCCGGGAGGTGAAAATTATGAAAACATACGAAATGATTTACATTCTCGATTCCGCTGCCGCCGACGAGGCGAAAGAGGCTATCGCGAAGAAGTTCGGGGACGTTATTACGTCTGCGGGCGGCAGTATCGTATCCGTTGACAAGTGGGGCGTTAAAAAGCTTGCTTACCCCATCAATTATAAGACGGACGGCGAATACGTTTTAATGACTTTCGATGCGGAAGGTGCGGTTGTTAAAGAACTTGACAGAGTTGCAGGTCTTTCTTCCGAAGTCCTCAGAAGAGTAATTACGGTAAAACAGTAAAGACAAAGGTAGAAAAATGAACAAAGTATTTTTAATAGGGAATTTAACGCGCGACCCCGAACTCACCGAAACTTCGGGCGGAATTAAAATTTGCCGTTTTGCAATTGCGGTAAACCGCCGGAGCGCGGGCGGCGAGGCAACCGACTTTTATAACTGCACCGCATGGCGCGGTTTGGGTGAAACGGTTGCACGCTATTCGAGAAAGGGCAACAAAGTTGCGGTTTCCGGTTCGATAGAACTCAGAAACTACGAGGATTCGCAGGGTATAAAGCGCACCGGTATAGACATAATCGCTCAGGACGTAGAGTTCTTGACGCCGAGAGGCAATAACGGCGGCGACGACTATGAACCCGCGCCCTCACAGGGCGGTTCTAAAAAGCCTCAGCTTCAGCCGTTTGACGACGACAGCGATATTCCCTTCTAATTTTAAGGAGATAATAATTATGGAAGAAAATAAGACTACAGCCCCCGCTGCTAAAAAGCCGTATAAAAGAGTTCCCCGCAAAAAGGTTTGCGTTTTCTGTCAGGAAAAGGTTGAGATTATCGACTATAAGGACGTTGCACGCCTTAAGAAATTCGTGACCGAAGGCGGCAAGATGGTGCCCAGACGTATGAGCGGTACTTGCGCAAAGCACCAGAGAGAACTTTCCAAGGCTATCAAGCGCGCGAGAATAGCGGCTCTGCTTCCCTTTAAAGCGGAATAATTTAAAAATTTTTGAAATTAAGCGTTACCGAACAGGTAGCGCTTTTTTGTTTTACGGTATTGACATTTTGAATTGATGTGCGCTATAATAAAAAAGCTAAGTTTCACCGATAAGGCGGGCATATTTTTTGCCGCGGTACGCGGGGAGTTCCTTTTGCGTATACCGGTAGCTTGCGGGGTGGGCGCCCTCTACGGAAAAACAGCCCGAAAAGTTGTTGGACGGACAACGATTTTTTACGCGGGTTCGAATCCCGCCCGAAGGTAACTTCGGTAGCCAAGTGGTTAAGGCGCAAGACTGAAAATCTTACAAAATTTTGCAGCTTCGGCTGCGGCAAATATGGGATTTGTTCTTAATCACAAAAATGCGTCCGTGCGCGTAAAAACTGCGGCTTTGCCAAAGAATTTGCGCCGCAATAAAAACGGCGCCTTGTTCGGAGAGGATACCGCGCAAGCAAAGTTTAAGCCGAAATTTCCGCTTATTCCGCGCTTTCGCTCAATCGAAGACCGCACCGTTTTTATAAGGACGTTACGAAATTTCCGGCGCGTTTTGCGGCGAGTTATATGGAGAATTATATGAAAGTTATTGTAAACGACGGTTACAAGGGTTTTTTGTTTAAAAACGGAGTTTTTGTAAAAATGCTCGGCGCGGGCAAGTACGGTATATTCGGCGGCAAAGAAATAAGCGTTGCAGAAGTCGGCGACGATGAAATCAACTTTCCCGATAAAGATACGCGGATATTTTTGCGCGACCCCGCTTTTTGCGCGCAGACGGTTGACGCCGAGGCGAAGAGCGGCGAACTTACTCTTCATTTCGTCAACGGCAATTACGTAGGCAAACTTACGGCGGGCAGACACTTTTTCTGGACGGAGGACCGCGAGCATACGTTTGTGCGTGTAAATTTATCCAACCCCGAATTTCCCGCGGATTTTCCCGCCTATCTCTATTCCAATCCGTTGTTTTCGCCTTACGTGTGCAAGATAGAAGTATCTGAAAAGCAAAAAGGACTTTTGTACTATGATAAGAAATTCGTTAAACTCCTTGACGCGGGTACGTATTATTTTGTAAAGGGTACCGTCAAGGTGGAGGCGGAAACAGTTGAAACGTGCCTGCAACAGCAGGATATCGTGGGGCAGGAAATTTTAACTTCGGACAAGGTTGCGTTGCGTGTGAATTGCGTATGCTCGTATAAAATTACGGATTTTGTGAAAGTAAAAACGCAGACGGACGATTACAGGGCTCAGCTTCACACCGCCGTACAGCTTGCATTGCGCGATTACGTGGGTGAACGCCGTCTTGACGAAATTCTCGCTGGTAAAAGCGAAATGTCCGCTTACCTTAAAGACCGTGTTAAAGCTAAGGGCAAGGAGTTGTTTTTGGAAATCGACGAAGCGGCGGTTAAGGACATTATCCTTCCGGGAGAGATACGCGATATTATGAACACTGTGCTGGTTGCAGAAAAGCGCGCGCAGGCGAACGTTATAACAAGGCGAGAGGAGGTGGCCTCCACGCGCTCGCTTCTGAATACGGCGCATTTGATGGACGAGAATAAGACGCTTTATAAATTGAAGGAACTGGAATACATCGAGCGTATCTGTGAAAAGGTAGGCAACATTAACTTGAACGGAGGCGGTGATTTGTTGACTCAACTGACCGCGGCTTTGGGCAGAAACGATAAAAAATAGATTTTAAAAAATTAAGCGTTACCGAAGAGGTAGCGCTTTTTTAGTGTTTAAATCTGTTATTTTTGCGGATAATTACGGGTGCCGAAGATTGCCGTGCCCAGCCTTATCATATTGCTGCCGGCTTGTATACATATCTTCCAGTCGCCGCTCATGCCCATAGAAAGGTGTTTGATGTTTTCATCCTGACGGCGCAACAAGTCGTATTTTTCACGCATTTGTGCGGCAAGGGCGGTTAAGAGCGCGTAATCTTCCGTATACGGAAGCATTGCCATAAGTCCGGAAATTTTTAATGCGGGGAGCGCTTTGATTTTTTCGTAGGCTTCAAGCGTTTCTTTTACAGAAAAGCCGCCCTTAGTTTCTTCGTTGCCCGCGTTAATCTGAATTAAAATTTCGGAAACGGTTTCCGCCGCGGCGCTCCTTTTTGAAAGTTCCAAAGCAAGATTAAGCCTGTCTACGGAATGATATAAATCCACTTTACCGAGCAGATATTTGATTTTGTTCGTCTGTAAGCGTCCTATAAAGTGGCGCCTTACGTTCGGCGTGATTTCGGTAAATTTGTCGCGGAATTCCTGCACATGGTTGTCGCCGATATCCTTTATACCCGCGGATATGGCGCGGTTAATGTCGTTCGGTGATTGTAACTTTACCGCCGCGACTAAAGTTACTTTTTCGCCGAAAGGATTTGTTTGCGGAATTTCTTTTAAAAGATTTTTTACGTTTTCCTCTATTTTTAACATAATCAACAGTTTAAATTAAACTTGCCGTGTTGTCAAGTTAAGGGAACCGGCATAATGTGCGGCAGACGAAAATATTTTAAAGTATGCTTGAAAGTTTTGATTTGTTTGATTGTGAACATACTGTTGCGGCGGAATATTTGAATAAGCACCGCTATCCGTGGGAAGTTTTGCCGGATATTGCGGAGTTGATTTTATTGATTAAAAAGCGATTGGGTGCGGAATATGCCGAAGTTTCACCCGGCGTTTACATACATAAGACGGCGAAAGCGGCTTTAACGGCGTTTATCGGCGCACCTTGCATAATAGGCGCCGAAACAGAGGTCAGGCATTGTGCGTTTATAAGAGGAAACGCAATAATCGGCGAAAATTGTGTGATAGGCAATTCCACCGAAATTAAGAATTCCATTTTATTCGACGGGGTAAAAGCGCCGCATTATAATTATATCGGCGACAGTATTCTGGGATATAAGGCGCACCTTGGCGCGGGAGCGGTTATATCAAACGTAAAATCGCTGGGAAACGAGGTGATTGCGGTATATGACGGGGTTAAGTTGTTTACGGGGCTTAAAAAGTTCGGCGCGCTGCTTGGTGATTTTGCGGAAATAGGATGTAATTGTGTGCTGAATCCCGGTACGGTTGTGGGAAGAAATTCGGTGATTTATCCGTTATCGTCGGTCAGGGGGCACATTCCGCCTGATTCAATTTATAAAAATAAAAATGAAATCATTCCAAAACTTTACAAATGCAAGTAAATTATATATAATTAACTTAAGCATTAGGTAATGCAATGGGGTGAATATGGTTAAATACCAGGAATCGGAAGAAATGTATCTTGAAACGATACTGCTTTTAAAACAAAAAAGCGCAAACGTGCACGCGATAAACGTGGCGGAAGAACTGGGCTATTCAAAACCTTCGGTTTCGCGCGGCGTAAATTTGCTGATTCAAAAGGGCTATATAAGCATAGGCAACGGCGGAGAATTGCAGTTTACCGAAGCGGGAAAGCAAAAAGCGGAAGGTATTTACGAGCGCCATATCGTTATAACTAAGTTGCTTGAAATGACCGGTGCGGACAGGGCATTGGCGGAAGAAAACGCTTGCAGAATAGAACACGTTATAACTCCCGAACTTTTCGAGATTTTGAAAAAGTTCGTTAAAAACAGTTAGGTAAGGCTAACATTTGCTTGACAAAAAATTAACTTTGGTTTATTATGTTCTGCGGAGTAAGAAATTGGCTCCGCATTTTTTTGTTTGCGGGTTAGCAACAGCTTACCACGGGATGTAGCCAGCGAAATTTTTTTACGGTGCGGTTAGTTTAAGCTAATTTTTGATTGAAAATGAAAAACGAATTAAAGGCGTGGGAAAAGGAAAAGAAACTTATCCCCGTAATGATAAAAAAATACTGCCGCGGCAAGCATAAAACGAAAGGCAAAGAGATTTGCGCAGAGTGCAATGAACTTGCCGAATACGCGTTGTTCAGGCTTTCAAAGTGTCCGTTTAAGGTTAATAAGAAGTTTTGTTCGTTTTGCAAAATACACTGTTACAAACCCGAAATGCGTGAAAGAATTAAAGCAGTTATGAAGTATTCCGGACCGCGTATGCTTTTTACACATCCTATATTTGCAGTTTCGCACGTTTTGCAGATGATTAAATACAAAAAACAACTGAAAAAAGGAGAACAAAGCCTTGATAGACAAAGAGTTATTCAAACTGATAGGCAAAAATAAAAAGTACATATTTATTGCCGTTGCCTTGCAGGTGTTGGGACTCGTTGCAAACGTCGGCATCACGGCAAGCATTTGTTGGGCGGTTTATCTTGCAATAACGAAAGCCGAACCGATAATTTATTTATATCCCGCGATTTGCGCCGTAACAGGTATTGCAGTTCGTTATACAATGACAAGACTTACGGGCGACATTAAAGACGTTTTGGGCAGGAAAGTAAAAAAGGATTTGCGCGAACGTACCTACAATAAAATAGTAAAACTCGGCGTGCGCTCGACCGACGGTATGAGTATGGCAGGACTTACGCAAGTGAGTATGGAGGGCGTGGAGCAACTTGATTTGTATTATTCGAGTTACTTGCCGCAGTTCTTTTTTGCTATGCTTGCGCCGATAATACTTTTCGCTATTTGCGTGTGGATAGATTGGCGCACCGCGCTTGTTTTGCTTGCTTGCGTACCGCTTATCCCCATTTCGATTATAGCGGTATCGAAGTATGCAAAAAAGATATTTGCAAAGTATTGGGGCAAGTACACGTCTATGGGCGATAAATTCCTTGACAGCGTGCAAGGCTTAAAGGAATTAAAGATATTCAAAGCGGACGAAACCCAGCAAGGCAAGATGAACGAGAGCGCGGAGGAGTTTAGAAAAATCACAATGAAAGTGCTTGTAATGCAACTTGCAAGCACGACGATAATGGACTTGGTTGCATACGGCGGTGCGGGCGCGGGAATCGCGCTTTCAATATGCGGCGCGGCGTTTTGGGGATTGTCGCCCATATACGCGCTGTTCTTGTGTCTTGTGGCGGTTGAATTTTTTTTACCGCTTCGTGCGTTCGGCTCGGCGTTTCACGTTGCGATGAACGGCGCAAGCGCAGGAAAGAAGATTATATCGCTTCTGAATACGCCCGACCCCGAATGGGGCACACAGGTTGTGACGCGGAAGGACATAGAACTTAAGAACGTAACCTTTTCTTACGACGGAGAGCGCGACGTGCTTAAAAACGTGTTTATGACGTTCCCCGAAAAGGGAATGACGGCAATCGTCGGCGAGAGCGGTTGCGGTAAATCAACCGTAGTCAATATGCTTGTAGGTGCGTTCAGACCGAAGAGCGGCAACATAACTGTAGGCGACGTTCCGCTTGAAAGACTATCGCGCGAGAGTTACTATTCGCATCTTGCGGCAGTCAGTTACAATACATATATTTTCAACCAAACGGTACGCGAAAACTTTATGCTTGCAAACAAAGCGGCGACGGACGAACAAATCTATGCCGCGCTCGAATCGGTCAATCTTGCGGAGTTTATCCGCGAGAACGGCGGACTCGACAAAGTGATAACGGAGGATGCGAACAATATATCGGGCGGTCAGAAACAGCGGCTTGCGCTTGCCGTAAATCTCGTTGCGGACAAAGATATTTACGTTTTCGACGAAGCGACGAGCAATATCGACGTGGAAAGCGAAGCAATCATTATGCGGAACATAAAGGCGCTGTCGCAGAATAAGAGCGTAATCGTTATATCCCACCGTCTTGCAAACGTAGTGCCTGCCGATAATATTTACTTTATGGAAAACGGCGAAGTAAAGGAAAGCGGTGCGCATACCGTTCTGATGAGTGATAAACACGGCTATGAAAAGTTGTTTACCGCGCAGAAACAGTTGGAGGAGGGCTACGCATTATGAGTAAGAAAAAGTTACGCAGAAGCGGTGCGAAGATTATGGCAAGCCTCATACTCTTGCTCGGCTCTCTCGCTTATATAATGATTTTAGCCGTTATAAACGGCAGTATCGGTTTTATATGCGCTATGGGCGTTACCGTGTTCGGCGCGGTAGGCGTTGCGAAAGCGCTCGGCGAAACGATTGCTTTATCTTACGGTTTAATTATAGGACTTGCCGTTGGTTGCGGCATATTAAGGGGGCTATTGAGATGTTTTGAGCAATATTCCAACCATTTTATAGCGTTCAAACTTTTGGCGGTTTTGCGCGATAAGATATTCGGCGCACTTCGAACGCTTGCCCCTGCCAAACTCGAAAGCAAGCAAAAGGGCAGTATCATTGCTATGATAACTTCCGACATAGAAACGCTCGAAGTGTTCTACGCGCATACCATTTCGCCGATTGCAATAGCGGTATTGGTATCTACGGCGGTATTTCTGTTCGTCGGCTTTGTATCGTCTTGGTATCTTGCGCTTGCGGCTGTGGCTGCGTATCTGGTGATAGGAATTGTAGTGCCTATGATTTCTTCGTCAAGGCTTAAAGAAAGCGGCGTTAAATACCGCGCCGAATTTGCGTCTTTCAATGCGTACTTCCTCGACAGCATAAAGGGCGTTAAAGACATCGTGTTGAACAACGCGGGAGCGGAACGCGAAAAAGAAGTAAACCGCCGCAGTGAACTGTTACTCAAAGAAACAAAGAAAATGAAGCATAACTCTACGCGTGCGGCGGCGGCAACGGAACTTACGGTATCGCTGTTTATAATCGCCACGCTCGTTGTCGGTATCGTACTTGTGCATTTCGATATGCTTAACTTAGGTAAGATGATAATCGGCGTGGTTGCGGTGTTCGGCTCGTTCGGTCCCGTTATTGCAATATCGGCATTGCCGAGCAATCTTACGCAGACGTTCGCAAGCGGCGACAGAGTGCTGAATCTGCTTGCCGAAAAACCTGCCGTAACCGAAGTGAAGAATGGCGAGAATATCGAATACGAAAACTTGAACGTGTCCGACTTGTCGTTTAATTACAACGAGCAGACGGAAGTATTGCGCGATATTAAAATGCACGCCGAAAAGGGCGAGATTATAGGGATTGTAGGCGAGAGCGGTTGCGGTAAATCTACGTTCTTAAAACTGTTGCTTCGTTTTTGGCAAAAGAAGGGCGGCGAGATTGCCTACAACGGAATAGACGTTGACAAAGTGAACTCTGAAAACCTTTTAGACAACGTAACAATGGTAAGTCAAACGACGTACCTGTTTGATGAAACGATAGAGGACAACTTGCGCATTGCAAAGCCGAATGCCACGCAGGGCGAACTCGAAGCGGCGTGCCGTCTTGCCTCCGTTCACGATTTTATTATGACGTTGCCTAACGGCTATAAAACGCAAGTAGGCGCGCTCGGCGATAATCTTTCGGCGGGCGAAAAACAGCGCATAGGACTTGCGAGAGCGTTTTTGAAAGGTAGCGAACTCATACTTTTGGACGAACCGACGAGCAACGTGGACAGTATCAACGAGGGCATTATCTTAAAAGCGCTCAAAGAACAAAAGAGTAAAAAGAGTATTATTTTGGTGTCGCATAGGGAGAGCACGATGGCGATTGCCGATAGGATTTATAGAGTAGACGGCGGCAAAATGACGGAGGTAAAGGCGTAATGAACGAAGAGAAGGAAAAAGAACAGGCGGCGGCGATTGCAGAACTGATTGCAAATTCAAATGAAAGCGGACAAAAGACGGACGAAAAACTTGAAACTGCAAAAGATACAAAAGGGATTTTTCAGAAATATAAAATAAAGGACATAGTGTTCCTTGCAATCATAACGTGCTGTACGCTTGTTACGGGCGCGATAATGCCGCTGCTTGTAAACGTGCCGCTTTTCGGTATTATACAACTCGGACTCGGGTTGCAGTTTTCGTTGTTCCCAGTTATAGGAATGATGAAAGTAAAAAAGCCGTTTGCATTGTTGTTGCAATCAATGTTTATTTCGGTATTCCTTGTGTTTATGTTCCCGCCTATGGTGCTTTTAATAGCGTGCGCACTTGTCGCCGAACTACTTACGCTTTTGATATTCAGAGGGTATCGTAGCGATTGGGCGTGCGTATTTGCCGGAACGCTGTATTTGCCGCTCACTCTGCCGCTGTTGTATATGTATTATAACGTATTCTACACGGTAAGCGGAGAAGAAAAGGCGGCGGTGTCTATGTTTATCGGCGGCGGCAACACAGGTCTTATCGTGGGAATATCTTTCGCCGTGCTTGCGGTATGCTTTATCGGCTCGGTCATAGGTATGGTCATTGCAAGAGAATTAAAGAAAGCAGGAAAGTTGAAGTAAAACGTAGGATATACGGCACAATACTGCGTCAAGCTCCGCTTTGCTCGTCTTGCTTGTATCTTTGACGTTTTAGAGGTGTTTATGCCATTTTTTCGATACAAAAGAAATTTATATCCGCTTATAGCGATTGCGTCCGCATTGCTTATTATGGTGTTCGGTCTTGTTATGGCGCGGACGGTTGTGTGTTCGTATTTTTTGCTCGGCGCGTTTGTTTGGGTAATACTTTTCGGTTGCTATAAACAGGCGTTAAAGGCGTTGCCGCTTTTTATCGTGTTCGGCGGCGCATTCGCGCTTATCGCTTTCTTTTCGAGCGAAAAAAATTTTGACGGCGCGTTAGCAATGGCTAATCGCTTTGGGGCGGTTTTTTTGGCTATCATACCGAGTACGAGCATACAAGCGGTTGCTATGACGAGAAATTTATCGCAGTTACATACGCCGCGTGGAATAACGCTCGGTATGCTGATAACAATGTCGTTTATTCCGGTGCTAAAAGCGGAAATAAAGCGTGTCCGCGAAGCGATGAGAACGCGCGGTGCAGGCAGTATCTTAAATCCTAAAATCTTTTACCGCGCTTTCTTGATTCCGCTTGTAACACGGCTTGTCGATATATCCGATACGCTTGCGCTGTCTATCGAAACGCGCGGTTTCACGCTCGGTAAATCGAAGTACACGGTCTACAAAAAGGAAGCGGTAAATTATATGGACGTTGTGTATATTTTTGGGCTGGTTGCAGGCATTGTTTTGTGCGTCGTCTTATAAGCATCACAATACGGCGTTGCGGTACACTTTTTTCGGGTCATTTGCTTTTAAGTAAACAATACTCCCGCGCCTTGTCTTGCTTGCTTCTAACACGACTTAATTTTAGAGGTAATAATGAAAGCAATCGAATTAAAGAATGTAAGTTTTTCATATAGCGGTTTTACCGATAAGGTTTTATCGGATGTGGACTTTTATGTTGATTACGGCGAAGTTGCGTTATTGTCCGGACTGTCGGGCGAGGGTAAAAGCACGTTGCTTTCGATTGTGTCGGGCATTATACCGAATATTGTAAAGGGCGACATTACGGGCGAAGTGCTTGTTGACGGTAAGTCTATTATAGGGCAAAAGTTAGCGGTAGTATGCCGTAAAGCGGGCGTGGTTTTGCAGAACGCGGACAGCCAGATAATTCATAAATTAGTAGACGATGAAATTGCTTTCGGCTGTGAAAACTTTGCAATATCCGCAAAAAAAATCGGCGAGCAAATAGACAGAGTTTGCGCGATTATGGGACTTGACAAAACGGCGCAAACGCGAACGCTGTCGGGCGGTCAAAAGCAAAGGCTGATTACGGCGTCCACGCTTGCTGCGGGACAAAGGATACTTATTCTGGATGAGCCGCTTGCGAATCTCGACGTTGAGAGCGCAAATCTTTTAATGGATACCTTGCGGCAATTGGCAAGGGCAGGGTACGCCGTTTTAGTAGTCGAACACAGGCTCGATATGATTTTGCCGTTTGTGGACACGGTATGGAATATCCGTGCAGGAGTCGTAGCAAAGGTAGGGAACAAGCAGGAATACTTGCTTTCGCAGACAGTTACGATAGAGGACAATTCAGACAGCCGCGATATTGGCAAGACGTTATTTTCGGTTAATCACGTTACGTTCTTGGTAAAGAAAAAAGAGATATTAAAAGACGTAAACTTCAATATATGTGAGGGGGAACGGCTCTTATTGCTTGGAGAGAACGGTTGCGGCAAGACTACGCTTTTAAGGCTCTTGGCAAGGCTGTATAAGCCGACGAATGGAAATATCGAACAGACACTGAATCCGAAGTTCGGTAAACGCTATCGCGGAAAGAAATGGTTTAAGAGCGTCGGGGTGGTTTACCAAAATCCAAACTACCAACTTTTTATGCCTACCGTCGAGCAGGAAATTGCTTTTAATGCATTAAGCAAAAACTACGCCGAGGAAATGATAAAACTTTTCGGCTTGGAGCATTTAAGAAAGCGTCATCCGCAGTCTTTAAGCGAAGGGCAAAAACGCAGGGTGTCTATCGCCGCCGTTGCCGCGGGCAATCCTGAAGTATTGTTGTTGGACGAGCCGACGGTGGGACAGGACTACAAAGGCTTGTGCGAACTTGTAAAGATACTTAACGAACTGCACGACAGAAGCGGAAACACTATGGTAACGATTACTCACGATATGCGTTGCGCCGAAGCTTTGTGCGATAGGGCAATACTTATCGCGGACGGAGCGGTAAAGGCACAGAGCGGTAAGGAACTTGCACGCGAATATTTTTTGGGGAATAGCGTTTAATTTTTATTGTTACTAAGTATAAATAAACCCGGTTTTTTGGTTTTTTAAATTATTTTTGCAAATCCGTGAAATGTTTTTTGCGTTAACGGCGACGGAAACCGGTGTAAAACAAGCGGCGCAGCATTTTTGCTGCGCCGCTTGTTTTGAAACTTATTATAAACAGGTTCGATTTTTTATTACTTAAATGATATCAGGGGGGATAACTTTAAATTTGCTGTACGCTTGCCGGCTTTTCATTTTTTAAAAGTACGGGCATCTCGCGCGTTTTCGTCTTTTCGAGGAGCGCTATTAAACTTGAATATATCATAGTCGGTAAAAAATAGAAAAGATGATTGTCCACAAGGTTCATGGCAAGCAGTCCTAAAATTATAACCGCTATATATATGCGCTCTGCATTTATGTTGGCGATAAAGGTTTTAACCGTTTGCACCCTGTGAACGCAGTAAGCAATAAATCCTAAAATACCGCACGAACCGAAAAGTTGCATAAACGTGTTATGGTACATTTCGGGTATGATATTCAATCCGTCAAAGTCGGGTGCGCCGACGTTTGAAAAGAATCCGGTGCCGAAAAGAGGGGCTGACAGGAAATTGTTCCAGGCGTCTTTCCAAAGCGTAAATCTTCCGTTTCCTCCGGAAAGCGTGGAAAATACCGAATTGAAAAGCAGGAGAATTTTTTGACTGAATACCGCGCATAAAATGATGATTGCAACGGCGACTATTCCTGTTATTATTCCGTTGGCAAGTTTGTTTTTGCCGTAAATTAACAGAACGACGGTACTTATTATAAACACAAGCGCGGCGCCGCCCATAGCCTGACGGCTCATAGAAAATATCGCGGCAACAGTGATTATAATGCCGTAAATAAAAAATAAATAACCGTGTTTATATCTGCCTGCAAGATAAATAGCGGGTGGAATACACAGGGTTAAAAGCATGCCCATAGTATTCCAGATTCCCCAGCCGAAAGTGAGGGCGGATTTTCTTATTTCACCGTTTACGATAATATCTTCGGTGGTTATATATTTTACCACAAGCTGGATTATGAGTGATATACTGAGTGCGATAAAAGCGTAAGCAAGATTTTCGAACTGCTTTTCCCCGCCTTTGAGGTTGTCTTTTAAGATAGTGTAAATTCCTATAAAGAAGAAGGACAGAAACACTCCGTATAAGAGGTTCATAGGGTCGTATTCAGGTGAAAAAAGACCGTTCAGTATAAAGGCTAAGGATAAGCAACAAAGACCGTAAAAAGTAGGCGTGACTTTGAAATTTTTATTTGTGACCGTAACAGCTACCCTGAATGCGGCGACAATTAAAAGCAATGCGATAACTGCCGCGATTTGTCCGAGTACGGCGGGCGATTTATAAAATTCGGGATTGACCGGATTGGTTATGAATGACGGTGAATTTTTTTGCGAGACTATAATGCTCATAAATAAAAAATTGGAAATGAGCGGGGTAAGGTCGTCTGCAAAAAGCAGAAATACTACCGAAGTCAACGCAAGATAATATATGAATACAAGGTCCAGACCGAGATAGTGGCAAAGAAGCGAAACCGCCGTTGTCACAAAAGGAAAAATCCGTGAAGAAAGTGCGGACGTAAATTTTTCGGGCGCTTTATACGCCGTGATTTTATAAAAAAACTTTTTCATTTCTCTTCCGTTGACTGAATGATACTGCAACTTATTATACAACCGTAATTCTACAAAGTCAATAATATATGTTTTTTCGTTCATTAATTTTATAATATAACGTATGACGGTTGTCATATGCGTTTATGACAATTTTTGGTTGCTTTTTGATTGGAAAGTGCGTTTTAACCTTTATAAAACATTAAAAGAGCGGATTCGAGATAAAATATTTAAAATTTTCGACAAAAAATTATCATATATTTTTATTACAAAGTTGACAAATTGTCATAAAAGCATTATACTCTGAAATACAGTTACTATATATAATGCGGAAAGCGGCTTAAAAAACCGTTGCCGACGGAGTATAAAAATTACGATGAAAGATAGAAAGGGAACGGGCTTGAGCCGAGACAAAAACCTGCGTGTCAATAAAAACGCCGGCTATAAGTTTGTTAAAAAAGACAAGTCCGTCAATAAACGTGCAGGGCTGCACGATAAAAAAACAAATATAGCCGAAGGCGAGCGCCGTGTTGTGCGCGTTAAGCCTTTGGCTCTTAAACATAAACGCCGTATGCGGAAAGCTGCGGTGGTTCTTGCCGCGGTTTGCGTGGGTGCGGTTTCTTATGTCGGGATGGGCTTTTTGTTTAAACCGGAAGGACTTTATGTTGAAGATTTAGGTAATTATACCGTAAAGGCGCAGAAGGCGGGAGATGATTCCGTACCTGCCGGCGGCGGTAAAATTTATTATTTTCCGGAAGACGGTTCCCTGCCCACAGACCACACGATAATAGAAAACGTTGCATATTTGAATTATGTTTTAAACGACGTGCATACTCATTGGTCTTCCTATATGGAATCTACGGTTTATACCGTTATGCAGCAGAACGTTTACACGCATAAAAAGAGCTTTAAGGACGAGGTCACGGGGGAGTACAGTTTTGTTTCCGCAGATATGGCGGTCGGGGCATCTAATACGGCAAGGCAATTCTGTGTAACGGAGGAAGAAGTAATCTGGCGCGAGGCGGCGGGAAAAATTTCCATTAAAAACATGGACGAAACCGACTGGAATGAAAATACATATTACGGCAATACCATTTCGGAATTCAGAAGTTACAGAGGTTTACCCGCAAACGAATTTTCCGTTTACATATTGGATGAAAACACGGTAAAGAATGCCGGCGAAACTTCCGTTAAAGATAACGGAGACGGAACTTATACTATGACGCTGGATTTGAAAGTCCATCAGGACGGACCCGATTCCGCGGTACATTATTATAAACAGCAGATGTACGTAACCGGCGGGCTTTACGCCTGGCCGACATTTGATTTTACGCGGGTGACTTATACGTTTACGTCGGACTGGACGTTGTTGTCGTTTTCGATAAGCGACAGTTATTCCGCAAAGATGGGCGTAATTGCCGCGGCGTGCTCTTCGGAATCGACTACGACTTTCAAATATGAAAAAGAAGACGCGGTCAATACTTACCGCAAAGATTGTTTCGGTGTGCACGAAGACGGAAATTATATCCGTTATTCTCCATTCGGGAACGAAAGAAAACTTGACGCCGCAACCTGTATGGCAAATGCTTTCGGCAGTGTTCTTGAAGAGGGAGCAACGTTTAAAATAGATTTGAACCTGAACGGCAGGAAATTGAACGGCGCTATTTACGCGGGGCTTAACGACGGCAGTATTTCCGATTTGCGCGTGGCGATAGGAGAATTGAAGGTTTTTCTCGGCGACGATAACGGAAAGAATATGCTTTATCTTGCCGCTGGTAAAGATAAGTTTAAACTGTGCACCGACGGGCTTTTCGGTTCCGAGCCGGAAGCCGGTTCTTCCGCGGGGAACCCGCTTGACGGCGTGTTTGATACTAACGATTTGATTAAGCAGTTGTTTGCCGGCGAGTTTGAATTGCAGGAAAAGACTGCAACGCTGAAATCGACTCTTTCGTTGTTCGGGCTTGAAATACCCGTGGAATTCGCCTTTAAAGTAAGGGGATTGGACGCTTCTTTAGACTATGTTTCCGCTTCGTTCTCGCTTAACGGTTCACCGGTTAAAGCAAGGCTGGAGTTCGGCACGGAGGAAGATATCCCCGACGCGCCGGCACAAAGCGAAAAGCCGCAGTATAAGGATATTTTAAACGAAGGTATAACTTTAAATTTAAAATTAGGGCTTGATAAGCTTGTGTTGGAAGGCGCGGCGGAAATCAGGCTTGAAAACGGCGAGTTTAAGGGAGTAAACGCATATCTGGGCAACTATGCGGCGTACTACAATGCGGAAAACGGATTTGTATATTTAAACCTCGACGGTTATAAATATAAGCTGGACACGGCGGCGCTTGCGGGCAACGGAGGTTCGGCAATACCTTTAAGCGCGTCCGGCGAAGGTGATGCGCAGGCTTCGGCTTTACAGCAGGTTATAAACTTTATTGTCGGCGGAATTTCCACCGACGGCAACGGCATAAATTTCAACGGCGCGCTTGCGGCTGATAACGGCTTTAACGTTTTGGGCACTGTTATTAAGCTGGGCGTGGACGTAAACCTCAGGGGATATCTCGGCGTAAACGCAAAAATAGAGCTTGGCGGAAAAACGGCTTTTGCCGAAGTTTCAATAGCGCAGGACAATTCCGCAATTCCCCAAACAGGCAACTTAAACGAATATAAAGACGTTTTAAATAGCGAACTGACTTTTAAGGTGGAAAGTCTTAAAATTGACGGGCTTGAACTGAACGGTTTGGTTAATATAGGGCTTAAACAGGGCAAGCTTGAAACCGTGTGCGCAAACCTTTCTAACGCCGGCGGCGACATCGCTGTTTACTTTAATTCATCCGAAGATATGCTTTATATTAAAGCGGGCGAGGGTATAAAGGTTAAACTTCCTTTATCCGCGCTCGGCTTGGGCAAAGGCGAAAAGAAAGCGCTTGGCGCGGGCGTATTAAACGGGTTGCCCGGCGTTTTAAACTTAAAGGATATTATAAGGCAGTTAATAGAAAATTTAACGTGCGGCGAAAATTCGCTTGCAACCGGAATTACTTTCGATATTAAGGATTTCGGAAAGGTAAATATAGGCGCGGCAATAAGCCTTGCGGACGGTTTAGGCGCCGACGTTACGGTTGATATTTTAAACAAAAACGTTGCGCTTAAGGCGGGGCTTGCGCAAGACGAAAGCGTGCCGGAACTTACGGATAAACAGAAAGCGGAATACGCCGATATCTTAAACGAGGGATTTAACGTTAATGGCAACTTGCAGGTAACCGTAGGCGACACAACTTTGAACCTTGCCGTAAATCAACTTGCGGTTTCGCTGCAATTGCAACGGGACGGCACGGTTAAGTTCGGTTTTGCTCTCGATACGCGTCTTACCGTGAAAGATATGTACTTCGACCTGTTCTTGTCCTATTCGGACGGCGTTGCTACCGTGGTTTACGGCGATTCGGAAAACTACTTCGGGGCTGAACTCGATATTGAAGGCGGTGATTTGGGCAAGCTTGAAGACGCTCTTATAAGCGTTTATAACAGGATTTCGGCGGTGCTCGATGAAATTATAACAAACAACCCCTTAAAACCCACAGACAAATCGGAGCTTGAAGCACAGCTTACGATAGACAATATAAGCAAAATACTTTCAAAGTTAGGCATTGCGGTTTCGCTTGAACAGGGTGGCGCGAACGTGCTGGAGATGCTTGGAATACCGCAAAACGGCGGCAAACTCGATATTCAAGGCTTAATCGGCGGTTTGCAGATTTACAGTCCCGAAGGAAATATCTTCGGTATAACGCTCGGCAATTTGGCGCTTCAGCTCAAAAACAGCGGAGTAAACGTTTCGGCGGATTTGGAACTGGCGAACTCGGCTGTCCGCGTGTATGTGGAAAATCTTTCGTTGGGGCTTTACTGCGAACCGTCTTGTCTCGTTAAGGATAGCGACCTTTTAACCGCGGACGACTTTGCGGAAATGCTCGATTATTTGGCCGCGGCAGCGGAACTTCTTATAGAGGACGAATATTCGCTTTCGGCTAACGCAACCGTTTTCGAAGATAACGCGGTTTCTTACGAAGTTAAAATACTGTTCGAATTTATCAAGGGTGAAAAGTTCCCCGTACATATTACATTGCCCGACAAGGATAGCGACGGCAATAATACCGGGGCTTCGGTTGAATTCGACAATGATATGTATTGGCACCTCGGCGTAGCGGTGGATAACGCGGACGCGGCTAAGGACGATTTGTATATAGACGTATACATTCTCGACGCAAATCCCGCGGTATCGAACGGAATAACCACGGCGGATAAAACAACCGCGGGTAACGGGCTTGATGTTTACGTTTCGGTTTCTAAATACGGAAGTAAACAATTAAACGAAAATTATGCGCCGTTAAAGGTTTATGCGCCCGTTAACGAAATTCTCACCGTGTTGGCGGCGGGCGTTGCGCTTTTGGACTTGCAGAATATAGATATAAGCGAGGAATCGGCGGCGCTTCAATCCGTGGTTTCGCAACTTGCAACGCTTTTGGACGACGCGCTCGTTAAAGCTTATCTGCCGTTGACGCACTCGCAGTTCAATTCTCTCGGCGCAAGCCTTATCCCCCAAATTATCGGTTCGGATATTTCAACGCTGTTAAAGGATATTTTAAATACGCTTTCCTTGCCTGCCGGCGGAACCGAGGAGAGTGAAGTTAAAGGTGAAGAACCCGCCGCTCCCGAAGCTAAGCACTATATTAATAACGTATGCCTCGGCACCTCGGGCGTCGGTGACAGAATGTTGCGCATTGTTTTGAACGGCAACGCAATCTACGGCGGCGGCTACGAAAACATTGTGTTCGAAGCTTATAAAAATTACGCTTACGGCACAGATTTAATCGGCGGTGAAACCGAAGAAGTCCCCAAACCCGTAAAATCTTATATAACGGGCGCGGCAATAAGCAATATTTATTACGGCGGCAACAAAGAGCTCGATTTGGATATTAATATCGCACGCAGCGTTGTAAAGCAGACGACGTTTGACGGCTATTACGATTTTAGCGGAATTTCCGCTCTTTTGAAGGCGACGGTTAACTCGGCAACGCACCCTAAGGCAAATGCAACCGAACTCGACAAGCAGATTTACGGCGACAACTTAACCGATTATCTTTTAAACCGCTATTATTATCTTGAAGGCAAAATCGATTTGCATATTCCGGTGCTGAATAAAAATTATCAAATCGGTTTAGCGATGGCGGCGCACATCGACAGATATAACGACGTAAAAATTAATTTGAGTCTGGATATACCCGCAATTCAGGAAGTAATGCAGGTTGTAACCAACGGCGATACTCTTACCGACCTTACAATAAAAAACGGTATGGTGTATATAAAGCGCGTTCAGAAGACTTATTGGAAGAAGTCGGGGCTTATATATTCCGAAAAGAGTTACGATACCCCTGTGACTATTTACAGAGTAATGCCCGTTAGCGAATTTTCGGCTAACGTTATGGATAACATTGTGTTCCTTATGAATCTGGGTCCCGTGGTCACCGATAATATCAAGGATACTACACCTTCGGAACCCGTTAAAGACGTAAGCGACTTCGGCGCTAAAATAGGCAAATTCCTTAAATCGTTTATTTATTCGGGCAACTCTAATTCCGCAAGCTGGGCGCTTACGATAAAGGGCGACTGCGTGGATTTCGGCACAAATATGATTGGGTTGAACGATATAGTGGTTACGCTCAATGCAAACAGCCGTTACGACGAGTTGACCAACAGCAACCTTTATACTCTGACGGGTCTTAACATAAAGACGGGGCTCAGTCTTGCAAATCTTATAAACATAACGGTTGACGGCAACATTAATTACTGCAACCCGCAACTCGTTATGGGCAAACAATATAAGGACAACACCGTAGACCTTTCGGAAAAGTGGGAAACGCTTTTGGGATGCGACAGTAAAACCTTGGGCGTTGCCGCAAGCGGACTTAAGGACGGCGAAACGTATACGCCGGAAGTAATTGTCGCAAACGAGCTTTGGAACAGGGCAATCGCTTCGCTTAACGGCGAATATGCGGGCAAAAATTGTCTTGAAATAAATCTTTCGTCGTCAACGGGAGTAAACCTCGGCGAAGTCGCGCTTTACGAAAACGGCGAAAAGACGGGCGGCATAACAATAATTTACGGTTCTTCGGGACTTTTGTCGGTTGCTCCCGCAATTCCCGAGTGGGAAGAAAAGACGGGCTACACGCTCAATGTCGATTACGTCGGAGGAATTGCGAACGGGGCAAACGGAACGCTTGATTTTTCAAACGTAACCGACTTTGCAAACCTTGCTATTAACGCAACCTACACCCCCAATACTTATAAAGTAAATATAATAGTGGACGAAGCTGCGGGAACCGTTTACACACTCGATTACGTTTACGGCACAAGGCTGCCACTTTCGCAGTACATAGGCACTACGGTAAAAGGCGAAGACGGCAAGGTATACGTTCTCGATTCGTTCGTTTTAGACGGCAAAAAGTATTACGGCGATATTGAAAACTTTAACATTACCCAAGACGCAACGTTGACCGCCAACTGGGAGGATGTTACCGCCGACGCGGAATATACCGTTACCTACGTTGCGGACGGCAAAACGGTTGCAACACGCACAGTTAAGTACGGCGAAAAGATTTCGGGAGAAATCGTTCCCGACTTTAACGTAACGGGTTATGATTTTGCAGGATGGGATTTCTGCGGAGTGGACGTTTGCTACGGCAACAGAGAAATAACCGCAATTTACACCCCCCATACCTATACTATAACGCTTGACGCGAGCGCGTATGACGGTTGCGGAAAAGACGGAGAACTTGCCGAAGTTATGGCCGAGGCTGGTTTTGCGGAAGGCAAGCTCTATTACACCTACGGTGACGAAGCGGTTAAATTTGCCGCGCTTGAAAATATAAGCGGTTACGATTTCGTTCGTTATTACGTTTTAAACGAAAACGGCGAAAAGGTTGATATAAATTCCGTTTATATGCTCACCGAGGATTTAACGGTTTATGCGGAGTTTAAGGACGTAAGAATCAACGTTAACCTTACAAGCGACGTTGCGTTTACATATAACGGTCAGACTGCGGTTGAAGATGACGGCAAATTCGTGCTGAACACTTATATATTGCGCGAAGAGAGCGGACTTGCGGCGGCGGAAAGTTCCGAAGGCTGGCAGTTCCTGGGCTGGTGGTACGCTGTTGCCGGTGCAAACGGCGAAACGGCGTATAACAACCTAACCGACGCGCTTACGATAGCCCGCCCCGGCGAAACCGTTGAAACCGAAATAAGAGCTTTGTGGGGCAAAGCAAACATAAGCGGTCAGTCTACTAAGAGCGGCAGTTTCTTTAAGGGTTACGATTATACAATGGTAAGTACGGCAAGTTACGAATTTATCGGGTATGACGGACTTATTGGAAATATTACGCGCACGGCAACCGAATACGACTGGTGTTTGGACAACGGTCTGACGCCGGTAATGACCAAGGAAGTTAATAACGTAAACGGTAATAATCAACTTGTGTGTGCGTTTGACAAACTTCATATAGGTTCGACTTCAGGCATAATGAATAACTGGAAAATTTCGTGCAGGCTTACGTTTGTGTTTGCGGACGGAACGGAATTCGTTCTTTCGGCAGGCAGTTCGGGAAAATTTTAAATTACAGAAATTAAAAAAGCGGAGACAAACTTGAGTTTGTCTCCGCTTTGTATATGTTTGCTTGTTGAATATATTTGAGTTAAAAGCCTAAAATAAGTTTAACTTGTATGTATTATGGGGTAAAACGCTTGTCATTTTGCGTGCGGGTTGCTATAATTAAACAACACTTAACTACATATGAAGAAGGAGAAAACGTGCAATATGGTTCCCGAAACAGAAGCACCAATCGCAAACAAGCAAGAAGTTAATAGCGAGAACCTTTCCGAAGAAGCGATACCGCTGTGCGCGGAAACGCCGGAGTCTGCCGATAATACGGAAAAAACGTTACCGGCGTCAAAGCCTCCTAAACGGCGCAAAAAACTTTTTTACCGTTTCGTAAAGCGCACGTTTGATATTTTTACTTCATTTTTGTTTTTGATTATTTTCTCGTGGCTGTATATAATCTTGCTTGTTGCAGTAAAATGCAGTAGCCGCGGGAGGGCGATTTTTAAACATAAGAGAGTGGGTAAAAACAACAAGGACATTTATCTTCCTAAATTCCGCAGTATGAAAGAAAATGCGGAAAGGCTTGAAGATATGCTCACCCCCGAACAGCTTGCCGAATATAAAACGGAATATAAGCTTGATTACGACCCGCGTGTGACAAAACTCGGGGCAAAATTAAGAAAGCTGAGTCTGGACGAGCTTCCCCAGATATGGTCTATATTTACCGGCAAAATTTCCGTTGTGGGGCCGAGGCCTTTAATACGCGAGGAACTCGAAGATAAATACGGCGAAGAAGCGGGCAAGCTTGTTTCGGTTAAACCCGGATTAATAGGCTGGTGGGCGGTTAACGGCAGGAATAACAGCACTTATTCAAGCGGAGAAAGGCAAAAGCTTGAACTATATTATGTTGACCATTGTTCGCTTGGGCTGGACGTAAAGATTTTTTTCAAGGCTATCGGCTGTGTGTTTAAGCGCACCGGTGCAAAATAATATATAAACTTAAAAACCCCGACTTGCGTCGGGGTTAATTTTTTTTACAGACTTTATTTTTCGGTTTTGAACAGAGTTTTTATCATGGTGTTTACATAAAGAATTGGAACCACCGAAATTTTGTCTGCATATTTTGTAACCGATTTCATATTCTTTGCGGGAAGAAGAACGCGCTTAAAGCCCATTTTTACGCATTCGGCAACGCGCTTTTCGCAGTATGAAACGGCGCGAACCTCTCCTGTTAAGCCCACTTCTCCGAAAACTGCCGTGTATTTGTCTACGGGTACGCCGTAATACGCAGAAGCCAGCGCCGCGCATAAAGCCAAATCACACGAGGGCTCGTTCAGTTTTATTCCGCCCATTGCGTTGACGTAAACGTCAAATCCGCTCATATTCAGACCGCAACGCTTTTCGAGCACGGCAAGCAACAAAACCAATTTGTTGTAATCAACCCCCAAAGGCATTCTGCGCGGTAGTCCGAACGAGGTTTTGGACACAAGCGTCTGAATTTCCACGTTCATAAATCTTGCGCCCGTCTGTGCGGGCGTAACCGCCGAACCTGCCTCTTCGCCGCGGCTTTCCGAAAGAAAAATTCCCGAATAGTCGGTAACGGCGATAATGCCTTCGCCCGTCATCTCGAAAACTCCGACTTCCGCAACGTTGCCGAAACGGTTTTTTACGGCCCGTAATATGCGGAAGTTTTCCTGATTTTCGCCCTCGAAGTAGAGTACTGTGTCCATAATGTGTTCCAGAACCTTAGGACCCGCAAGCGCGCCCTCCTTGGTTACGTGACCTATTATGAAAAACGTAATTCCGCGCCCTTTGGAGATTCGCATAAGCCGCGAGGCGCATTCGCGCACCTGTCCGACCGAGCCGGAAGAGGAGGATAAATCGTCCGTATAAACGGCTTGTATACTGTCTATCACGCAGAACTCCACGCCGTCCAGTTCGGATTCGAGGTTGTCTATGCATGTTTCGTTTATAATCAGCATTTTTTCCGACTTTAAATTTAACCGTTCGGCGCGCATTTTTACTTGCGAACAGCTCTCCTCGGCGGCGAAGTATAAAACCTTCTTTGTTTCGGAGAGGTGCGCGGCAATCTGTGTCAGCAGGGTTGATTTGCCTATGCCGGGGTCGCCGCCCAAAAGCACTAAAGAGCCGGCTACGATGCCCCCGCCCAGAACGTTGTCAAATTCCGAAATGCCCGAAGGGGTACGGTTATAATGTTCGTAAGTTATTTCTGAAAGCGGCTTTGCCTGCCGTATATGCGTCGTTTTTACTTGTTTGGCGGGTGCCGCCGGTTTAATAATTTCTTCCGCCATAGTATTGAATTTCCCGCACGAGGGACACTTCCCAAGCCAGCGCGGACTCGAAGCTCCGCAATCCGTGCAAACAAATTCTGTTGTTGCCTTAGCCATATTATTTACATTCCTTATTGAGTGTTACAACCGCGTATGCCGCAATGCCTAAGCCTTCGCCCACAAAGCCGAGGCGTTCGCAGGTGCCGGCGGCAATAGCGCAGTTGTTTTTCGGTAAGCCGCAAATGCGGCTTAAATTGTTAACCATTTCATCTATGTGCGGCGCTAGCCTGGGCTTTTCAGCCTGAACGCTTACCGAAACGTTACCCCCGATATATCCGGCTTTTTTTACAATTTCAATAACCTTTTCAAGCAATTTTCCGCTGTCGGCGCCGGCAAATTCGGGGGAGGTGTCGGGGAAGTAATGTCCTATGTCCTTTAGCCCTGCAGCCGAAAGGTAAGCGTCCATAACCGCATGAAAAATCACGTCGCCGTCGCTATGGGCGATTAAACTCTTATCGCAGTCGATTCGCTTGCCTGCAAGGGTTATAAAATTCCCCTCGCCGAAGGCGTGCACGTCCGCGCCGAAGCCCGCGCGTGTGAATTCACCGCAGGATATGGCAGGGATTTCGCTCTTAAAATCTGATTTATATGTAAGTTTAACGTTTTCTTCGCTGCCCTCGATAAGTCGGGGAGGAGCGATAAAATCGCCGTAAACGGCGCTGTCGTCGGAGTAAACGTTGCCGCCGGAAAGTTCGTAAGCGCGGCGGATATCTTCGGTTAAAAACCCCTGTGGAGTCTGCACGCGAAAAAGACTGTCGCGGTCCAATCTTTCGGTTATTTCACCAAGTCTGCCGTAAACGGCGGTGTCGGTAAATTTAACGGCCGCAACGCCGCTGCCGAATTTTTTAACAGATTCTATGCACGCAAGTATTACGGACTTCTGCACGAAGGGGCGTGCGCCGTCGTGAATTAAAACGATATCGCCCGAAATTTCTTTAAGCGCTTTTTTCACGCTTTCGGTGCGCGTTTTTCCGCCGCGCACCGCTTTGTAGCCGAACGGACTGCATAAAGCCGAAATTTCCTTATAGTCCTCTTTCGAGGAGGTTACGACAACCTCGTCGGCTTCCGGTATATTGAATTTTTTAAGCGTGTGATAAAGCGCGGGCGCGCCGAAGAGGGGGGCTAAAAGCTTGTTTTTACCAAAGCCCGCGCGTTCGCCTTTGCCTGCCGCGCAGATAATTACGCTTACTTTTTCGTTTTTCATATATAATCCTTTAAAATAATAAACGGCGCAAGCAAAACCCCGATTTTGCGCGGCGCAACCCAATTTGCGCATACCTGCGCCTGAGCGAGGTGAAGAATTGCAAATTATATAATAAGTTTGCCATTAAAATTGCAGTTCGAGGGCGAGCAACCCTCAAAATCACGAAAAATTATGCGCGCAGAATAGCGCGTAATTTTTGTGGGCTAAATTATCTCGTAAAGAGAAGACGCCTCGTCTTTTTTAACCGTTTCTTTAATGTTTAAAATACGGAATTTAACCGAGCCGCCCGCAAATTGCAGTTCGCATTCGTCGCCGATTCTTATCTGGTGCGCGGGCTTGGCTTCTCTGCCGTTTATTAAAACTTTTCCCTTTTCGCACGCCTCTTTTGATAGGGTGCGGCGCTTTAAAATGCGTGAAATTTTTAAAAATTTATCGATTCTCATAATTTTTTTAAATAAGGCTAAAAACCGTTGACAAAAATTTATTGTTTGTTTATAATGATAGACTGAATTAAAATGCGATTTCTGCACCGTTCGGGCACTTTTTCGACCGTTTACGCGGCAAAAATACGACATTTTCCGCTTAAATTACCTAAATATTATACCTTATATAATTTAATTTGTAAAGAGAGCGGACAAAAAATTTTAAAACCCGAAAAAATTTTTCGGACAAGTAATGGTAATATCGATTTTTTCCGGTGAAAAGATATACACGGATAATCGCCAAATATACAAATAAAGGCGACCTGAAAAGGCAAAAGGAGTTTATCGTTTAATGAATTTACCAATTCACAAGTATGGCAAAACCGAGAGAAGAAAATTCGGTAAAATAAACGAAGTAATCGACATTCCCGACCTCGTAGAGATTCAGAAGGCGAGTTACAATTCGTTTATTAAAGAGGGCATAGACGAAGTCTTTGAAGACTTTATGCCCATAACCGACTATTCCGACCACTACGAGCTGTATTTCCTCAATCACTGGTTTGACGAAAAGCCTAAGTACGATGAAAAAGAGTGCCGCAACCGCGACGCTACTTACGCGCTTCCCATGCACGTAACCGTAAGACTCGTAAACAAGGTGAAGGAAGAGGTTATCGACCAGCCCGTGTTTATGGGTGAAATCCCCCTTATGACCGATTCGGGTTCTTTTATTATCAACGGCGCCGAGCGCGTAATCGTTTCCCAGCTCGTGCGTTCCCCCGGCGTTTACAACGCTTCAACGCGCGATAAGACGGGCAAGGAAATTTACGGCACTACCGTAATTCCCAACCGCGGCGCGTGGCTCGAGCTTGAACAGGACGCTCAGGGCGTTTTGTGGGTGCACGTGGACAGAAAACGTAAATTGTGCGCAACTGTGCTTTTACGCGCTCTCGGTTTCGGTTCCGACCGCTCGCTTTTGGATTTGTTTGCAAACGACAAGATGATAGAAAACACCATCGCCAAGGACACCACCAAGTCCGAAAGCGACGGTTTAATTGAACTTTACAGAAGATTGCGCCCCGGCGAAGTTCCTACCGAAGCTTCGGTAAGACAGCACCTTAACAATCTGTTCTTCGACCCCCGCCGTTACGACGTGGTTAAAGTGGGCAGATACAAATTCAACAAAAAGCTCAATCTTGCATACAGGCTCCCCGGGTGTAAGCTTGCAGACGACATATTCAACCCCGAAACGGGCGAGGTTATGGCGCATGCCGGCGAT
This sequence comes from uncultured Christensenella sp., assembly GCA_910586065.1. Lineage (GTDB taxonomy): Bacteria > Bacillota > Clostridia > Christensenellales > Borkfalkiaceae > Coproplasma. The sequence continues at coordinate 159,864 of CAJUGI010000002.1, forward strand.
ATCGTAACCGAGGCGCAGGCTATTGAAATGCAGGACGCGGGTATTAACGAAGTGTTCGTGCTCGTTTCCGACCCCGCACAGGGCGAAATCAGACATAAATTAATTGCAAACAACACCGTAAATTTTTCCGCCGTTTCCGACAAACCGAGAAAGGCGTTCGGGTTGTTGCCTACAATATATTATCCCAACTTCAAGTTTATGCAACAGCTTGCGGAAGAGTGTAAAACCGCCAAGCCCGAAGAGGTTGCGCTTAAATATATCGACGAAATCAATTCCGTTTACTACGTTTCGGAAACGCCTGAAACGGACGACGAAAAGCCCGAGGACAAAAAGAACAGAGAAAAGCGCAAGGAATTACGCGTTAAATTTGTAATCGCTTGCCAGAAGTTCAACGAGCTTTTGAATTCTGACAGAGTTGAATTTGACGACGACGAAAAGAAAACGATAAAACCCGTAGTCGAAAAACTCAACCATAAGCACATTACGGTTGACGATATCGTTGCGGCAATTTCCACAAATATCGATTTGCAGTACGGTATAGGAACGATAGACAATATCGACCATCTCGGCAACCGCCGCGTTCGTTCCGTCGGCGAACTGTTGCAGAACCAGTTAAGAATAGGTATTGCAAGACTTGAAAAACTCATAAAAGAGCGTATGGCAACACAGGACGCAATGGAAGTTACCCCCTCGGGACTTGTAAACGTGCGCCCCGTTTCGGCGGTTATCCGCGAATTCTTCGGCTCTTCCCAGCTTTCGCAGTTTATGGACCAGACCAACCCCGCGGCGGAACTTACGCACAAGCGCAAGCTTTCGGCGCTCGGTCCCGGCGGACTTAACCGCGACAGAGCGACTTTTGAAGTGCGCGACGTTCACCACTCGCATTACGGCAGACTGTGCCCCATAGAAACCCCCGAAGGTCAGAACATAGGTCTTATTTCTTCGCTTGCAACTTTCTCTAAGGTAAACGAATACGGCTTTATAATGAGCCCTTACAGAAAGATAGAGCACAAGTACGACTCGGAAGGAAAGGTTATCGAAACTTATGTTACCGGACACGTTGATTACCTGACGGCGGACGAAGAGGACAGATATATCGTAGCTCAGGCAAACGAACCTCTCGACGAAAACAATCACTTCATCAACGACCACATCGGCTGCCGCCACCGCGACTTAATCACTCAGTACACGGCGGATAAGATGGACTATATGGACGTCAGCCCCAAGCAGCTTGTTTCGGTTGCTACGGCGCTTATTCCTTTCCTTGAAAACGACGATACAAACCGTGCTCTCATGGGCTCGAACATGCAGAGACAGGCGGTGCCTCTTATGAAGACCGAAAGCGCAATAGTCGCGACGGGCATTGAGGACGCCATTGCGCGCGACAGCGGTGTTATGGTACGCGCAAAGAACGCGGGCGTTGCCGTAGGAGTTGCTTCCGACAAGATTACGATACGCGAAGACAGCGGTTTCATAGCGGAATATCCCTTAAAGAAATTCGAACGCTCCAACCAGGGTACATGCCTTAACCAGCGCCCCATAATCAACACCGGCGACAGAATTGAAAAGGGTGAAATAATCGCCGACGGTCCCGCAACCAACAACGGTGAGCTTGCGCTCGGTAAAAACATACTTATAGGTTATATGGAGTGGGAAGGCTACAACTACGAGGACGCTATTCTCATTTCCGAAAAATTAGTTCAGGACGACGTGTTTACTTCGATTCATATCGAAGAGCACGAAACCGAAGCGCGCGACACTAAACTCGGCGCGGAAGAGATTACGCGCGACATCCCCAACGTTTCGGAAGACGCGTTAAAAGATTTGGACGCGGACGGCATTATACGCGTCGGCGCGGAAGTTCAGCCCGGCGATATACTCGTTGGTAAGGTTACCCCCAAGGGCGAAACCGAGCTTACCCCCGAAGAAAGACTTTTAAGAGCAATTTTCGGCGAAAAGGCGAGAGAAGTAAGGGATACTTCGCTTAAAGTTCCCCACGGCGAGGGCGGTATCGTAGTTGACGTAAAGGTGTTCACCCGCGAAAACAAGGACGAACTTTCCCCCGGCGTTTCAAAATTGGTGCGCGTATATATTGCGCAGAAGCGTAAAATTCAGGTCGGCGACAAGATGGCGGGACGCCACGGTAACAAGGGTGTTATTTCCCGCGTGCTTCCCCAGTCGGATATGCCTTTCCTTGCGGACGGTACTCCCCTTCAAATCGTTTTGAACCCCCTCGGCGTTCCTTCGCGTATGAATATCGGACAGGTTCTTGAAGTGCATTTGGGACTTGTCTGCAAACAGCTCGGATGGAAAATTGCAACCCCCGTATTCGACGGCGCAACCGAGCAGGACATTAAAAAATTATTCCTTGAAAACAACATAGTCAATCCCGAAGGCAAAGTGGACGGAAAAATACAGGTGTACGACGGACGTACCGGCGAACCTTTTGAAAACAGGGTAACCGTTGGCGTGCAGTATATGATTAAGCTTATACACCTCGTTGACGACAAGATTCACGCGCGTTCGATTGGACCTTACAGTTTGGTTACCCAGCAGCCTCTCGGAGGCAAGGCGCAGTTCGGCGGACAGCGTTTCGGCGAAATGGAAGTCTGGGCGCTTGAAGCTTACGGCGCGGCGCACATCCTGCAGGAAATCTTAACCGTTAAATCGGACGATATTGTAGGACGTGTAAAAACTTACGAAAGTATAGTAAAGGGCAACAACATTTCAGAACCGGGTATACCCGAAGCGTTTAAAGTGCTCTTAAAGGAATTGCAGTCGCTTGCGCTCGACGTTAAGGTGCTTACCGAAACGGGCGAGGAACTCGTTATCCGCGAGCTTGACGACGACGATGAAACAATTCCTTCAGCCCGTCAGCGCGAGGTGCAGGAACAGGAAAGCAAAATTCCCGAAGTCGAATTCGATATCACCAAGCACCGCGACGAAGACGAGGACGAAGACCTCGACGAGCCTATTTCAATTTTCGACAACGACGAGGACGAGGACTTTGCGGGCAAAGAGTTGTTCGGCGACGAAGATATGGACGATTTCGGCGATGATGAGCTAGACGATAAATACACTCTCTTTGACGAAGATGAGGACGACGGCATCGGCGACCTTCTCGGCGGCGACGAGGACAAGGAATAAGGGAGGTAAGATAAATGTTTGAATTAAACGATTTCAATTCAATTAAAATCAGCGTAGCTTCCCCCGAAAAAATCAGGGAACTTTCCAAGGGCGAGGTAACCAAGCCCGAAACCATAAACTACAGGACGCAGAAACCTGAAAAAGACGGCTTGTTCTGCGAGCGTATTTTCGGACCTATGAAGGACTGGGAATGCCATTGCGGTAAATATAAGCGCATACGTTATAAGGGTATTACCTGCGAAAAGTGCGGCGTTGAAATAACACGCGCAAAGGTAAGGCGCGAAAGAATGGGACACATAGAGCTTGCCGCTCCCGTTTCCCACATCTGGTACTTCCGCGGCGTACCTTCGAGAATAGGTTTAATCCTGGATATGTCGCCTAAAGCGTTGGAGCAGGTTATTTACTTTGCGTCTTACGTAGTAATCGACCCGGGCAACATACCCGTTCTTGAATACAAACAGGTTATAAACGATAAAGAACTTCGTGAAATAGAGGAAAAATACGGCGCAAGCGAAACCACGGGACTTAAAGTGGGAATGGGTGCGGAAGCTATCCGTGAATTGTTGATGGCCGTTGACCTTGACAAGGAGTGCGAAGAAACCAAAAAGATTATCGAAACGGGCACGGCGGCGCAAAAGCGTGTTAAAGCCGTTAAGAGAATCGAGGTTCTGGAATCATTCCGCAAGAGCGGCAACCGTCCCGAGTGGATGATTTTAACTGTTTTGCCCGTACTTCCCCCCGATTTGCGCCCTATGGTACAGCTTGACGGCGGCAGATTTGCTTCTTCCGACTTGAACGACCTTTACAGAAGAGTCATTAACCGCAACAACCGCTTGAAGAGGATGATTGAACTCGGCGCGCCCGATATGATAGTCAAAAACGAAAAGCGTATGTTGCAGGAGGCGGTTGACGCGCTTATCGATAACGGCAGACGCGGCAAGGCGCTTTCGGGACCTTCCAACAGAGAATTAAAATCCCTTTCGGGCATGCTCCGCGGCAAGCAGGGACGTTTCCGCCAGAACCTTCTCGGTAAACGCGTAGACTATTCCGGCCGTTCGGTTATCGTCGTAGGTCCCGAGCTCAAGCTCTATCAATGCGGACTTCCCAAGGAAATGGCAATCGAACTTTTCAAGCCCTTCATCATGAAGAAGCTTGTCGAAAGCGGACAGTGCCATAACATCAAGAGCGCAAAACGCACCGTTGAAAAGGCAAAGCCCTTCGTTTGGGACGTTCTGGAAGAGGTTATAAAGGAACACCCCGTTCTTTTGAACCGCGCTCCCACGTTGCACAGACTTTCAATTCAGGCTTTCGAGCCCGTGTTAATCGAAGGCAGAGCAATTAAAATTCACCCGCTTGTTTGTACCGCGTTCAACGCCGACTTCGACGGCGACCAGATGGCGGTGCACGTGCCTCTTTCAATAGAGGCGCAGGCGGAAGCAAGATTTTTGATGCTTTCATCCAACAATATATTAAAGCTTTCCGACGGCAAACCCGTTATGCAGCCCGCGCAGGATATGGTTTTGGGCGCTTATTACCTCACCATTATCCGCCGCGAAGAGGGTAAGTTCTACCGCTATTCGGGCGACAGGTATTATGAATGCGCCGAAGGCGACGAGGGAGCCGAAAAGTACGTTGCAAATGCTTACATTTCCGAAGACGAGGCCATGATAGCTTACCAGATGAAGCTTTTGCATATGCAGGATGAAATTTACGTTAGAAGAAAGCTTACGATAGAGGATAAAAACTCTCCTTATTACGGTGAAACCGTAGAAGGTAAAGTTAAAACAACCGTCGGCAGAATTATCTTCAACTCAAATATGCCTCAGGATTTGGGTTTTGTAAACCGCGTAAACAAAGAGGACTATTTAAAATACGAAATTTCTTACGAGTTCCTCGGCAAATCGGTTGCGGTAGGCAAAAAGCAACTCGGCAAAATTGTAGAGCGTTGTTTCAAAACCGGCGGTGCGCCGAGGGCGGCTGACGTGCTCGACAAAATCAAAGCGCTCGGCTATAAATACTCTACTATCGGCGCGGTAACGACTTCCGTATTCGATATGCATATCCCCGACGCGAAAAAGCAAATCGTTGCGGAAACCGAAGCGCAGGTCATCAAAATCGAAAAGAAATATCAGCGCGGACTTTTAAGAGAAGAAGAGCGCTACAACGCGGTTATCGACGCGTGGGATAAAGCGACGGACGAAGTTACCGACGCGCTCAAAAAATCGCTCGATAAATTTAACCCCATATGGATGATGGCAGATTCGGGCGCCCGCGGTTCAATCGACCAGATGAAACAGCTTTCGGGTATGCGCGGACTGATGGTTAACCCTCAGGGTAAAAAGATAGAAGTTCCCGTTAAGTCGTGTTTCAGACAGGGGCTTTCCGTTCTGGAATATTTCATTTCTTCGCACGGCGGACGTAAAGGTCTTGCCGACACCGCGTTAAAGACGGCGGACTCCGGTTATTTGACCCGTAGGCTTGTGGATGTTTCGCAGGATGTTATAGTAAGAGAAGAAGACTGTATGGCGGGCAGCAAAAAGCCCCGCGGTATGGTGGTTAAAGCGATAATAGGACCCAACGGAGAAACTATCGAAGGGCTTGAAGACAGAATTCAGGGCAGATTCGTAGCCGAAGCCGTAAAGGACAAAGACGGCAACGTAATAGTAGAGCAGAACGGTTTCGTAACCGATTCGCTTGCAAAGAAAATCGTGGAATCTGGCATCGAACAGGTTTCAATCCGTTCGGTATTCACCTGTAACTCGCGTTTCGGCGTGTGCGCAAAGTGCTACGGCAAGAATATGGCAACCAACACCCCCGTGCAGCCGGGCGAAGCGGTCGGCGTAATCGCGGCACAGTCCATAGGCGAACCCGGCACCCAGCTTACCATGCGTACGTTCCATACGGGCGGCATCGCGGCAACCGGCGATATTACACAGGGTCTTCCCCGTGTAGAAGAGCTTTTCGAAGCGCGCAAACCTAAGGGATGCTCAACCCTTTGCGAAGTTTCGGGCGTGGTTTCGGTTGACGACAAAGATAACTTAAAGCACGTAATCATACGCGACCAGTACACAGGTGAAAACAAAAAGGAATACTCGCTTCCCTTCAACGCAGAACTGCTTGTAAAGGACGGCGACAAGGTAGAACCCGGCACCGTGTTAAACGCAGGTTCCGTTTATCCTCAGGATATTTTGAGAATTTCGGGCGTAAAGGGCGTTCAGGATTATATCCTTGAGCAGGTTCAGTCTGTATACCGTTCACAGGGCGTTGATATCAACGACAAGCACGTTGAAATTATCGTCCGTCAGATGCTCAGAAAGGTTAAAATCGAAAGCGCAGGCTCAACAGACCTTCTTCCCGGCGAAACTGTGGATATGTTCACCGTTGACGAAGAAAACCGCAAGGCAATCGAAAACGGCGGCACACCCGCATTACAGAAGCGCGTACTTCTTGGTATTACCAAAGCGGCGCTCTCTACGGATAGCTTCCTTTCGGCGGCATCCTTCCAGGAAACGGCTCGCGTGCTCACCGACGCGGCTATCAAAAACAAGGTTGACCCGCTTATCGGCTTAAAAGAAAACGTTATTATCGGTAAGCTTATCCCCGCAGGTACGGGTGTTAAGGAGTACAAGAATATGTCTCCTGTGCTTAATTCGTCTTACAACAGTATTGTAGACGTAACCGAAGAGAATAATTAAATTAAAAAATCTCCCGCGGAATTTCCCGCGGGAGATTTTTTTAATTAACATAATCAGCCGTTTTCGTCGTTTTTAATTTTGTTCGTCAATTTCGGTTTGCGGTTGCGTTTCAGCCGTTTCCGTAAGTGTTTCGGTATGCGGCGTGACCTTCTTAATTTTGGTCTCCATAAAGGCGGTTAACGCAAAGCTTGCAATTATCCCCGCTACAAGCAGTATTACGCCAACCGCAATTTGCACCGCATCGGACGGAGCGAGAATAAACTCTTCCGTCATAAAAATTGCGGGTATTGAGCCGATAACAAATCCGAAAATCGCCCACGTTGTGCCGCGTGGAAACTTTTTCAGCAAAAACTTCATTAGTTTTGCTATTGTAAAAAATCCGATGAGAAGTCCTGCCGCAAACAGCGCAAGCACCAAAACGGAGTGCCCGAAATCGGTAAGTAGCGCCGAAACGGCGTCCAGAATGGGTTGGTAATAACCTAATACGAGCAGGAGGAGGGACCCGCTAACTCCGGGTACAACAAGTGCGCAAGAGGCAAGTGCACCAATTAAAAGCAAAACAAAGTATCCCCAAATCGGCATATCAGCGCCCAAATTCGCTTGCCCGAGATATGGCATAATTCCGTTCACGCCCAAAACCGAAATGCAGCCTATGCCAACAACTACCAAAAACGGCAGAACAGCAGAGATAATATCCGTCTTTTTAAAACCGTTTTTACGGGTATCCTTAAAAAGTTTGGGAAGAGAGCCTGTCATAAGCCCTGCAAACAGTAAAATCGTCGGCATTGGAGCGTATTTCAACGCGTACTTCAGAGGGAAGTAAATAGCCGCAATTGCGCAAACCGCACCCAAAGCAATTGGCAATAAAAACAAAAAGCTGTTTTTAAAGTCGCGTCTCAAATCGCTTATTGCGTTAATCAGCTTGTCGTAAATATTGCATAAAACGGCAATCGTGCCGCCGCTTACGCCTGGGATAATCATTGCCGCGCCGATAACAGCGCCAATCCCGAATTTTTTAAAAAACTCTTTAACTTTCATTTTGAACTTAATTATATTAAAATTATATACTTCTGTCAATGCAAAAATTCGTTACAACAAAAAATCCGCGGACAATTACTTTTCCCGCGGATATTAAATATTTTAGTTTGAAATATAATCGTTCACGTCGATGCCTGCTTCTTTAAGCCGTCTGTCTGATTCTTTATAATACTTTTTATAAAGCTTATATATTCCCTTTGCGTGGTTTTGCACGTAGGGGAAGGGCAGTTCCTCTTTTTTAGCAAGTTCGTTAAGGCGGTAACTCCCGTTCACTTTCCAGAATTTAAACACGCCAACCTTAACCGCGTCCTTGGGGCAGTTAAAAGCGCACCCCATACACAGTACGCACTTGTGTCCGAATTTATATATTCCGTTTTCAAGCGTTATGTTGTTTTCGGGGCATATGCTTGCGCACAGACCGCAGTTAACGCACTTTTTACTGTCAACCCTAAAGGCGGTGCCGTGAACGTGCGCAAATTTCTGCTCAATCCAACCGATTGGAGCAAACCACATGGTTTCGATAAACGGTTTTTTTACTTTTTCGCGTTTTCCCGCAATCAGTTCGCGGCAACTTAAATCCACTAAGGCGTGCGTGTAAATCCACATATGTTTAGCCATTTCGTCGCGGTGACGGTAAATCATATTATACGGCATAACGAAGTGTCGTTCCATCTGCACGTCATAGCCTTTTTTAGTTAAAATTTTAATGCATTTCTGCGAAGAACAGTCGTTAACGTGCAATCCCTCGCCGGAGGATTTGAAGATGAACGCGCGCTTTCTTTCACCGTTTTTAAGCGCAGGCAACCTTTTGCAAAGCTTTATTATAGGTTCGGGTGCGCAAAACGCGTGAATAGGATACCCGACGCCGACAACGTCATATCCGTCTGGCATGGGCAACTTTCCGCTTTTTGCCGAAACGCGGTAAATGTCAACTTTAGTGCCCGCGTTAAATTCACCGCTTCCGGTTTCGTTTGCGGAAATTTGCTCTTCGGTGTTTTTGATTAACTTTTTTTCCTGTTCGTTTACGGGGTTGTTTTCCAAAAATTTTTTATAAAGGTTAGCAACAGCAAGCGTGTTTCCCGTGCCCGAAAAAACGTATAAAATTATTCTCATTTCTTTATAAAATCTTCCTCGTGTTCCGAAAGCGGGTAACTGTCGTAAATTTCGGTTTCGTCGTGGCTGTCAAAATAAACCTGCCCGTAAAAAGGGATACCTGCAATTGCGCCGTATTTCCAGGGCTTAGGTTCGCAACAATGCGGGCACCAATAACCGCCCTTTAACACGGTGTAGGGAGTAAGTGCAAATTCGTGCCCGTCGCGGCACTTCCACATAACCTTTTCGTAAAGGTTACCCGCTTCGTAATTTTTCGCAAGGCACTTTCCGCCGCGGAAAGTAGCCGCTTGCTGTAAATCCGCAAGCGTTAAAATGTTTAATGGTTTGCTCTCGTCGTAGCCGTGGTCCAAAAGATACGGCTTGGCGTTTTCTTTCTTTTTAAGCGCTTCGTAATCGATTTTTTCGCCGCTTTCCGTTTTTCCCTCGCATAAAAGGTTATAACTGTTCCACTTTAACGGGATTTTGTTATATGCCTCTCTGCCACCGAAAAACGCTTTAATCCTGCCTTCTTTATCGTGTTTAAGCCAATATTTGGGCGAGTTGGTATTTTTAAACAGTCTTTTTATGGCGCACGCTGAAAGAAAAGAAGAGGGTAAAATTGCGCCCAACTTGAAATACGCATACTTTTTTGACATGCGTTTCCAGTAATCTTCAAAGCTCTCCGTGCGGAAATTAAGCTTGTCGTTTAAAACGTCGCTGTCGTAAAACCAAACGCCGTGAAAATTGCGCGCAATGTTCCAGTTGGGTTTAAAAAACTTTTTGGCGCTCTTGCCCATTAGGCGGAACCCCGCGTCAATCGTTTCAAAACCCGTAACGCGACAGCATTCTCCTCCGCCGATGTTGTAAATAGCGTTCCAAAAATCGTTCAGTTCGCCCTTTTCGTCGCGTTCCACAAGGCGGCGGCACAAAATTCCGCTGTCAACGTCCGTCGTCCATTCCAGAGCACAGTTCCACGAAGTGTGGAACATTAGTCCGTCTTTCATATTGTTGGCAAACATATACTTATGCAAAACCGCCGTCTGTCTTAGGGATACAAAACGGGGCAGCCTGCTTTCCAGAACGTATTTTTCGGCTTTGAGTTTATACATTGAATAAACGTCGTAATCGCTTGAAATCATCGGGTCGCCCACGCGCCCCCAAACGTGGGGATAAGCGCGGTGTCCGTACATCGCAACCGTTGCAATGTGAACGTAACCTATTTCCTTTTCTCTGCCGCTCGCAAGAATTGAGTCAACAAGATTTTTTGTGCCTAAAAAGTTGCTTTTATAAGTTCCGTCGGGGTCGTGGTCGCTCTTGGGAGGTATAAGTGAAGCGCAGTTAATTACGTAATCCGCGCCTTCTATCAGTTTAACGCAGTCGTCGTAATGCGCCAGGTCGCCTTTAAATATAAAAACTCTGTCCTTATACTTTTTTAACGTTTTTTTAACAAAGGAAGGTATTCTGTTTTCCTTGTTAAATATTATACATCTTACCTTATAATTGCCGTCCGATTCCAACAGGCTTTTCAAAACTTCGCCGCCCATTGCACCGGTCGCGCCGGTAAGCGCTATTATTTTACTCATTTAAAAATTTCATCCTTGTATTAAATATGTGAATGTTATGTGAGAAATTTTATCATAAACCGACATTAATGTCAAAGGAATACCGCTTGATTTGTCATAAAAAAAGCTGACAAATATTGTAGTCCGAATTATCGTATTTGACTGCTTGTTCGCTTGGCGCAGTTATTTTATTGAAATTTTTATTGGCAACAGGTTTAAACACGTAAATTTTTAACAAAAAACAATAAAAATTTTTTAAATATGGCAGTATTGTCATATTATTTTTATTATCATAATGCTAAACATATGTTTTTGAATAAAACCGGCAAGGGGGAGGATTAAAATAAAAAACCAAAAACAAACCATTAAAAAAATAATGCCAAAGGAGAATAAAAATGGGAATTTTAAATATGAACGGTTTACAGGACAACAATGAAAAGCAAGGTGTAACGGGCGCGGCAACCGTCAATGTTTCAACGGCGTCCGCAGACTTGATTAACGCGGAAAACAACGCCTTTCCGGTAACAGCCAATTCACAGATAATAATTTCAACTCAAACTTGTTTTGATTATATTTCAGAATATTATACAAAAGGTGATGCGGAAAGCAGTTTTTTTGAGGGTGAACTTATTGCTGAAGAGACTTATGGCGGTATAAGTAGTGAAACGGCGACGGTAACAATTTATAAAAACAGAATAACTTCCGTTCCTGTTAATTATAAAAGCGTATATTTGAGGCTGTTGGCAAAAAGTGGCGCGGTTGGTTATTTTTCAGTAAATGATAAAGTTTATCCGGCGCGTGTACAAATTTATGATATAGATATTACGGAAAAATTTAATCAAAATGTTGATAAGCTTGATATCTGTATTTACGCAGATGCTTATACGTATAAAAACGAATCTTCAAGGGTAAGTTTTTATACTGTCGGGTCAAATGCTCCGCATTTGGTTTTTGAATATGCCGATTCGGAAATCGATTTCGATTCAAACGACGAATATAATATAAAAGAATTTAATTTAAATGAAAAATCTTCGGCTTATTTAAACCTTAATAGCGGGGCTTTAACAACCACTTTTTATGACTTCGGTATCGGGGGAGCCTTACCGGTTAAAATAAGCCACGTTCACCGATTGGGAACAGGAGAAAGTGTTTACGGAAATAACTGGCGCCTGAACCTCAGTATGAAACTTAAAGTTGCGGAAAATGATACAAACAAAAACACAAGTTATTTATTTATCGATGAATTGGGCGACGAGTATGCATTCAGTGAAAAATATTATTATTTTGACAACGCAAGAAGAATGTTTATTGATAAATCACAGGTAACGATAAACATAAACGGAGAACTTTCTTATTCGGGTAGCCCCGTTTACAAACATCAGTCCTGCCGCGGATATACGTTAATTCCCGAAATTAACGATTATATTTCTTCCGATTTAATAGAACAGCGTCAAAGCGAGCAGATTGAACTGGAAGAATTCATAAATTCCTGCGAGGCGTCGTTAATAAATTATGTTAAATTTGATGCCAAAACATGCGACATAACAGATAACATCGACTCACTGGCTAAGGAAAGTGTCGACTTGTTTTTTTATGGGGTAAATAAAGAATCCTCTGAAATAATAATGCAAAGAAGTGAAGCTATACAGTTAAAACTTATATTTTTACAAGCAAATCAAACTATGATTCCTGTGGATGCTGACGCTTCTGCCGAACAGATAGAAGCATATAATGACAGTTTAAAAATGCGTGATGCCAGCAAAACGCAATTTAATTGTCTTGTTCAGCAAGCCCGCAAAAATCTTCCTCTTGTTAAGGATGCGTTTTTAAAATATTTCAGAAAGAAAGCGGAACTCGAACAACTCGTTTTACAGTCTCCCGTCAACTTTTTAAAGGATGAAAAAGGCGTTATCAGCGGTTTTAACAAACAGGGCAATCTTGTTTTGATTTGCGACAGCTACGGCAATTACGTGAATATCGTTTACGATAACCACGGCAGAATTTCAAGCGTTTACGATAACAACAATAAGACTATGCAGTTTGAATACGCAAACAACGTACTGCAAAGCATAACCGACAGTCTCGGCAGAACGGTAAAATACCAATATGACGGCAAAAATTTAAAATACATAACATATCCCGACGGCGATAAATGGGAGTTGCGATACGAAGGCGATAATATAAGTTTGCTTAAATTTTGCGGCTATAAATATTTCAAAATGACGTACGAAAATAATAAACTGTCGCTTTTGAAAATGCGAACAAATTGGTCTGACCGTTATGTAGGGGAATATAATTTTACTTACGGCAATAATCAAACGCAGATTGAGGATAACGATGGTAACCGCGAAATTTTCGGTTTTTACGACAACAAAAAACTTAAATTCCATAAAATAAGGGACAACAAACGCTTTGAAACGGAAACAGAGTATACTTATAATGGTAATACTACTACCGAATCTACGTACGCCGCCCCCGATTATAAAGCCGAAATCGTAACTTATGAATATAACGATATCAACTTGCTTATCGCAAAAACAAACGACTGGCGGGATATTTCTACGCGTTTGCGTGAAAAGACGGAAACAAAATACACTTACGATTCCTCAAACCGCCCTATTCAGGAAAAAGCCGTAAAATCTATTGCCGAAGGCAGTTATATTAAGGATTACACGTTTATCACCAACTACAATTATAACGCTCAGGGCAGTCTTGTGCTTATCGAAAATTACAGAGTGGACACGGAACCTTACAAAGGCAGGAATTACGAACGGCGCGTTTACGATAAAAACGGCAACGTAACCAAAACAATCCGTTGGAACAGCTTAGACAGCAGCTCCAAATTTTATTCCGAAAGCGACTACGCCGAAAACGGACAAGTAACCGCGGACAGGGACGAAACGGGCGAAATCTCCGCCGAATACGGCTATATCGACGGCACAAACATTGTCAATTCCGTAAAATATTCAAACGGTTCAACGTTCGCCTACGGCAGACATCCGCAGAATTTTAAAGTAACTTCCGTAACCCAAAGTACCAACGACGGCGAAGCCAACACAACGGATATAAATTATAACGAATATTACAAAACCGTTAAAAGCGGTAACACGTCGGTAACATACGAATACGATATCAAGGGCAGAAAAATAAGTGTCCGGCTTGGCGGCTCTTCAACGAGTTATTCAGGCTATAAAGAACTCACCCCCGACGATTACCAGCTTGAAAAATGCACAAAAACTTTGCAGGTCGACGGCGGCAGTGTTAAAAGCGTATATTTAAAACAAGGATATTTGGATACGGATGAAAACCGATTGGTAGTTGACGAAAGTTTAACGGTAGACGAAACAAAACTTTATCAAAAGTATTACAATGTTGACGGCGAGCCTGAAACTTTAACTTATCTCGACGGCGATACCGAAAAAACGGTAAATTACACTTGTGATTCGTTCCACAACATAACTAAGGCGGAAACGAAATCGGGGGAAGAAATAATTGCAACCGAAACTTACAGTTATTCGAATATAAACGAACTGTCTTATAAATCTTTCACAGGCAAAGTTTCGCAAAATTATTCATATACTTTTAACCATATTTACCCTTACGATTTGTTATCCGTAAGCTTTAATATTTTGCACATATTTAAACCGCATAAGGATATTTACGGAAGATATACCGGCAGAGAAATAACATTTATCGGCTTACCCGAAACGGAAAATCTGGCTTCCGAACAGATAACCTACCGCAAAGTGGGTGACCACGCAACGAATATGCCTGCAACGGTGTGGTTTGGCAGTAACAAGCAGATAAAGGACAGCATAAAATACCGCTACGACAAGTGCGGGAATATTTCTGAAATTTTGGAAAACGGGCATACGTCGGCAAGGTACGAGTATGATAAACTTAACCGTCTTATCCGCGAGGATAACAAACCTCTTAATAGAACTACGGTTTACACCTACGACCAAAACGGAAATATAACCGAACGTTGCGAATACGCGTATACGTGGAAGACGAGTGAAGAGCTTTCGCACCTCAAATGCACGCACGCAAGTTACGATTACGAGGGCGACAGGCTAATAAGTTACAACGGCGAAAACTGCGCGTATAACAATTTGGGCAATCCTACGGAATACCGCGGCAAAGAAGTGGAATGGCAGTACGGCACGCGCCTTACAAAATTGGGCGCAACAACTTTTGCCTACGATGGTTTAGGCAGAAGAATCCGCAAAAACGGCTTACAGTTCCTGTATGACAGCGAAAATAACTTAATCTACCAAAGCAAAGGCTTGGAATTCATTTATGATACCACAGGGGTAGCGGGGTTAAAGTATAATGATAGCGTTTACTTCTACCGCAAGGACGCGCAGGGCAATATCATAGCCATACTTGACAGCAACGGCACAGTGGTGGTAAAATACAACTACGATGCGTGGGGCAGACATAATATAACGGACGCGGACGGCGAACCCATAATGGACGCCGAACATATCGGCTATTTAAACCCCTTCCGCTACAGAAGTTATTATTACGACGTGGAAACGCGTTTGTACTATTTGCAGACCAGATATTACGACCCCGAAGTCGGCAGGTTTATCTCGCAGGATGACGTAGACTACGCTGAACCCGAAGTAATAAACGGCATAAACCTTTACGCCTACTGCGGCAACAACCCCGTAATGAACGTTGACCCTACGGGAACTTCGTTTTTGTTGTTTATTTTTGGTGTGCTTTTGGCGGGCGCCATTATCGGCGGCGCCGTCGCGGGCTCTGAAGCGGCTAAAAATGGTGCAACCGGTTGGGAGGTTGTTGGGCAAGTTTTATTGGGCGCGGCATTTGGGGTTGCTATTGCTGGTGGTGCGTTAATGATTGTGGCTGGTGGAATGGCAATTGCCGGTGTCACTCTATTTGGAGGCACAGCTGCTCAAATATTTGCAATTGGTGCAGCCGCATTTAACATATTGCCTATGATAGTTGCGCCTATAGTAGGTATAACCGCTCCGGCTCCAATAGAATATAATCCTAATCCCTATATACCGGTAACGCCTATGCCGCCATATACAACAATGTCGATGTCGGTGAATAATAGAACAGGTATTTTCAATATTGAAAATATTTTAAAAACTTTAAGTAATTCGGGTAGGCTAAATTATGTTAAAATTTCAAGGCAAAATTTCACGGGAATGTGAAAAATGGTTTATTAAACGTGAGTTTTTATGCTGTCTGTTTATCGGCTTATGTACTACTTTAATAACAGGTATTGGTATAGTGCTTTTTGCCGTATATTGGAACTTAGTGGCGTTATATTTCTTTATTATACCTGTGCTATTGACTTTTATGCTTTGTTTTCAATGTATTAGCAAATATATTTTAAAAAGATTACCTTTAATTATTACAATAGAAGATGGCTATATAGAAGGTAAAAACGAAAATGAGGAAACTTGGCGTAATTTGGATTTATTAAAAACAATTACAGATTTTGGTGAATGGTATGTATTTAACTTCCATTTCCCTCATAAAGTCAGGTGGTTTATCTGCCAAAAAAACTTAATAGTAGAAGGAACAATTGAAGAATTTGAAGAATTGTTCGAGGATAAAATAGTAAGAAAATTTAAATGATATAGCGCATGGGGGGCGGGCTTTTAGCCCGCTCCGCTTATTTTTAATTATTTCCGCATTGAGAATTTCAGCGCGGTGGTTATATTAAGAATTTTATGCGTTAAAAAGCTTGTGGAGTTATGTTTAAACATAACTCCACAAGCTTTTGGTGCCGCCGACAGGACTTGAACCTGCACGGTCGCCCACAGGATTCTAAGTCCTGCGCGTCTGCCAATTCCGCCACGGCGGCACGATATATTAATTTTAATTTACCGGTCAAAAAAAGTCAACTTTTGGTTGCCGCAATTTTACGCCGTTTTCACAAAACAGCTATTTTTTATTCACTTTGATATTTTATAATAATTACACCAAATTATAAGGAGAATTCTACCTTGAAAAAGCCGACATCCCGAATTCAGACGCAATTACAAGAAAATTTGCAATTTCTTACGCTCAGCGAAGTAGGAAAGGAGTATAAAAGCGGCAGTATCTGCGTACAGGCATTGAAGAACGTAAGCTTTGGCTTGAACGACGGCGAGTTTGTTGTGATTCTGGGCAGTTCTGGCGCGGGCAAAACCACGCTCTTAAATCTTTTGGGCGGAATGGACGCGGCTTCGGAAGGAAAAATAATTCTCGACGGCAAGGATGTAACCGCTCTTGATAGAAAAGGACTCACCGATTACCGTCGTAACGACGTGGGATTTGTATTTCAGTTTTATAATTTAATGCCAAATCTTACCGCGCTTGAAAACGTTGAAATTGCCGTTGAAATATGCAAAGACCACTTAAATCCCGAGGATGTTTTAAAGGAGGTAGGACTTGAAGAGCGTTTAACCAACTTCCCCGCGCAACTTTCTGGCGGTGAACAGCAGCGCGTTTCAATTGCCCGCGCAATAGCTAAAAACCCCAAGCTTCTGCTCTGCGACGAACCCACGGGCGCCCTCGATTATGCTACGGGTAAAAAGATTTTAAAGTTGTTGCACGACGTTTGTAAACAGCGTAACCGTTTGGTAATAATAGTTACGCACAATTCCGCGCTTAAAGATATGGCGGACAAAGTGATTTGCATAAAGAGCGGACTAGTGGAAAAAATAGTAACCAATGGAAATCCCGCGCCAATCGAGGAGATTGAGTGGTAATGAAAACTTATCTTAAAACGCTTATACGCACGTTTAAAAAGCATATAACGCGGTTTCTGTCTATCATTTTTATGGTGCTTGTTTCCGTGGGGTTCATTTCGGGAATAGGTTCTTCCACCGATAAAATTAATTTTTCCCTTTCGGACCATTACGCTTTGAAAAACGTGAGCGACTTTATAATAAAATGCACGAACGAAGACGGGTTTTCCGACGGGCAGATTGCAAAAGTAAAGGATATGTATGGGGCAACCAATGTAAACGCGGGTATGTCGTTTGACGTGGACGTTAAAATAAACGGTAATTCGCGCCTTACAAGACTGTATTTCGTCGATTTTAACGATTGGACCGTGAATATGCCGGAAATAACGGCTGGCGATGCCCCTGCGGACAAGACAGAAATTTATTCCGAAGCCGCCGACAATATGATAGTCGGGGTTGAAACCGGCACGGAAGTAGTGCTTGACTTTGCCGATATTTTAAAGCAGCTTGCCGCTGAAAACGGAACCGAAATCGACGGCGTTATGGAAAGTATGCTGGGCAGGCTTAAAACGGTTACGCTTAAAGTAAGCGGAGTAATTCAAAGCCCTTTAACGTTTGCAAAAGACGGCGAACCCAGTTACAAGAATCCGGAAGATACCAAGGTTCCCGACAATATTACCGACGCGAATAAATTGATTACGCTCAAAAATATCCTTTATGTTTCAAAGGACGTTATTCCCACCTATAAGGATATTATGTCGTTTCTCTCCCCGAACCCGTTGATAAACTCGGGTGATTTATATGTGGCTCTTCCAAACCGCAAAACGTTTAACGCTTTTGACAAACGTTACGACAAGTATATCGAAACCGAAAAACAGAATATATTAACTGCGCTAGGCGGTCTGGAAACGGATGCGGAAGGTCAGGCTTTATCCGTAGAGGCGTCAGAGGAAAACGACAATTACAGGTTTATAACGCTAAAGGATAATTACAGTTTTTGTTCGCTTCATTCTTACGGTCAAAAGGTAAAAGGTATAGGCGTAGTATTAATGGTTGCATTCATTTTTGTAACCGCCCTTGTAGTGCTTTCTACAATGACAAGACTTCTGGAAGAGGAGCGCGGGCAGATAGCGTGTCTCAAAACTCTGGGATATTCGGCGCCTAAAATTATTTTTAAATATATTTTGTTTGCTATGCTTGGTACGGGAATAGGCGGCGCCGGCGCATACTTCGTTGGGTTGGGGCTTGCCTATCTTGTGTGCGGCGCGTTCAGTTTCAGCTTTGCAATGCCTCCCATATCTTCGCACGTGGCGCTCGGCTTCTTCCTCATAACTTTTTTTGTAATCGTTGCCGTCACGCTGTTCAGCACGCTGGTTGCGGGGCTGCATATGACGCGTGAAAAACCTGCAAATCTACTGCGTCCCAAGCCTCCCAAAGCCGGCAAAAAAGTATTTTTGGAAAGAATTCCTTTAATATGGAACGCTCTTTCTTTCAAATACAAATCCACAATGCGCAACGTATTAAGATATAAAAGCAGATTTTTTATGACGGTTATTTCAGTCGGCGTTTCTATGGCTTTGGTGCTTGCCGGACTGGGACTTCTGGATTTGTGTCTTTTCGGCGGACTCGATTCGCCTACGGTTATGGCAATCGCGCTTGTTGTTGTGGCGTTTGCCGGACTTTTGACTATGGTGGTTATCTACACGCTTACCAACATCAATATAAGCGAACGGAATAAGGAACTGGCTACATTGCAGGTTCTCGGATATCACAACAAAGAGATAGCCGGCTACATATACCGTGAAATTTACATCGATACGGCGGCGGGAATAGTGCTCGGTTATCCGCTTTCTCTTCTCATAATGTGGCTCGTGTTCAGCGTTATGGCGGTCGGTTCTATCGGCGGGGTAACGTGGTTCTGGTGGCTGATAGCGCCCGTAATCGTGCTTTTCTTCACTTTTTTGGTTACTTTGGTTCTGCGCCGCAAAATAATCGGCATAAATATGAACGAGAGTTTAAAGGCTAACGAGTAGCCTGATACGGCGCGTTTTAAAAAAATATTTATAAAAAAATGCCTTAATATGTTTACTTTTGAGTTTTTTTCGGTTATAATATAACAAACCATATTTTATTAAAATAAGGAGGGCGTAAAATATGTTGATGGTAGATTGGATTGCGCTCGGCATAATATTCGTTTTTGCGGCAATCGGCGCACTCATAGGGTTCGGCAGGGGATTAAAATTCCTTACCGGCGGAATTTTCGGTATAATAATTTCGGTTGTGCTCTGCTACATATTCGGCAGTATGATTCTGGGCGTTCCTTTTGTAAACGATTTGCTTACTAAGCTTGCCGAGTCGATTGGCGGCTGGAGTATTGTGGTTACCGTTATATATTATGTTGTTCTTTTTATACTCTTCACGTTAATAAGAATTCTCATAGTTAAAATAATCAGAAAAGTTGCCGAAGCGGACGTTCTTATTATGAAAATAATAAACAAAGTTTTCGGTGCAATTCTTATGGCGGCTTTCGGCGTTCTTCTCGGAATGCTTGCTTTGCAGATTATTTATTGGGTGCAGGCGAATCCCGATTCGCTTGGAGATATATACGTAAACTGGATGATGAATGCGGAAACCGGCGACCCGAGCGCAATAGTTGGCGCACTGTATGTAAACAATCCCCTTTCGGCTTTGGCAGATTATTTCACTCAGATAGTTGAAATGATTAAAGGCGGAGTAGAAGGCGCGGCGTTGGTTCTTTAATTTAAAACTTATATAAACTTTTGCGGCGGGCAATTTTAAATTGCCCGCCGCATATATTATATAGAATATGGAAACAACTTTCGGTGAAATAAAACAAAAAGACGTAATAAATCTTATAAACGGCGCGCATCTCGGCAGGGTGTGCAACATAACCTTTTCCTTCCCCGAAAATAAAGTGATTGGCTTTACGGTAACGGGGTGCCGCGGTTTTAAATTTTCAAAGCAGGAAATTTTTTTACCTATAAATTGTATTGTAAAAATCGGGCAGGATGCGGTTCTTGTAAAATTCGGCAAGGAGGAGGAAGGACCTCCGCCCCATAAGCCGCCCAAGGGTTGTCCCCCGCCGAATTGCTGTCCGCCCGAATTCCCTCCGTGTCCGCCTCAAAATAATTGCCGCCCCGGCGGAGGCAGACGCAGTTACGACGAATACGAATAAAAATTATATAAATTAGGCGCCCCTTAAGGTTAAGGGGCGCCGTTTATTTTTAAGGCGGGTTCAACTATCTTATAAAATATTTTCCCATCTCAAACGGTAAGCGTCGGGCAGATTTTTTGAAATTTCCTTTAATACTTCCACGTTTGCCAGTGCAAGGTCGTAATTTTTGGTATAAATAAGCGCGCACGCCTCGTTCAGCCAATAATCTATATAAGAAATATCGTTGTGCGGCACAAGCATATGCAGTTTGCTTTTTTTATCTTCCCAAACGGCGCGCACGGCGTAACCGTCGTCGCGGGTGGCTGTTTCATTTTCTATTTTATCGTAAAGCGTGTTCAGGGCAACCGAAAAATCGTCAAACTGATTTCCGAGATACCATTCCGCAAAGATAAAAAGTCCTACGCACAATAATATTGCCGCAAGAGTATAGCAAATGGCCTTTACCACTGTCCCTTTACCTCCGTATTTAAAATTTTATATTTCTCTCCGCGTTTTTGAAAGTAAACGCGCCCTTCTCCGTTTATTGTCATGGCAACAACTTCCTTAGGCTTTGCGTTCTGCTCTTTCAAAAATGCGTTAAGCCGCTCCTTGTCAAAGCCGCACCTTTCAAGATTCTGGTTGTCGGGTTTCCCGCGGTCGATAAGCATAAGCGGCAGAGAGGTGGACGCTATTTCCTCTTTCGGCAAAGCTGAAAAGGAACCGTTAGATTCGAAAAGTCCGTAATATACGTCGTCTAAATTAAAGTAACCGGCAACGCGCATGCTTTCCACAAGGTCGCTTACGTCCATATTGTTTTTCTTTAACTGAAATTCGTCAATGCCGTTTTTGTTTATCACAACCGAAGGTTTTCCGCTGATTACCGTCTTTGCCGGCTTAAACCAAAGACTTAAAAGCCACATAATTTCGTGCAGAATAAATATTGTGACAATCGCGATTATACCGTATAAAAGAGGAATCGATGTGTCCGCCATGGGTATGCAGGCAAGTTCTGCGATTAACAGCGAAATAACAAACTCGAAAGGCTGCATTTCACCTACCTGACTTTTACCCATTAATCTCATAATAAGTAATAGCGTAATAAAAATAATCGCCGTGCGAATTAATATCAGTGCCATAAAATAAGTATTCTCAAAAATTTTTACAATATTCTTGAAAATCCTTATGCGCCGTGCTATAATGTATAAGTCGAAATTTCGGATTTTTGGAGCAGTTATGAATGCAATAGCCGCGGTTAAACAGCTGTATACAAGGGGCTTAAAAACGGGAACGGAACGTACTGTTGCAATTTTGAACGCACTGCAAAATCCCGATAAAGATTTAAAAATAATCCATGTTGCGGGAACCAACGGCAAAGGCTCCGTAAGCGAGTATATAACGCAAATTCTTCTGGCGGCGGGGAAAACCGTCGGTACGTTTCAGTCGCCCGCCGTATACGGTTATTTCGAGCAGTTCCGTATTAACGGCTCGCCGATAGCGGAAGAGGAGCTTGAAAGAGCTTTCAGCGCGGCGCTTGTTTACGCCGGCGGGTGCGGGGCAACCGGTTTTGAAGCGGAAACCGCGGGCGCGATTCTCGCATTTAAAACCGCGGGGGTGGAATACGCCGTAATCGAGTGCGGGATGGGCGGATTAAACGACGCAACTAACGCCGTTTCAAAAAAGGAACTTGCGGTAATAACTTCAATCGGGTTGGAGCATACCGCATATCTCGGAAAAACGCTTAAAGAAATCTGCGTGCAGAAAGCGGGCGTAATCAAAGACTGCCCCGCGGTGATAAGCGCCCTCCAACCGGATGAAGTAAAGGCGTACTTTAGTGGTAAGAACGTGGTTTTTGCCGATAAACCTATAAAAATAATAAAGAGCGACTTAAACGGACAAACCTTTTTGTACGGTGAAAATCAGTTTGATATTACTATGGCGGGCACGGCTCAACCATATAACGCGGCTTGCGCGATAGAAACGGCAAAACTGCTCGGCATCGGTCACGGCGCAATATTTGCGGGGCTTAAAGCGGCAAAACTTTCGGGGCGCGCCGAGATAATCCAAACAAATGGCGCGCGTTACGTTTTGGACGGCGCTCATAATCCGCCTGCAATGTCCGAGCTTGCAAAATTACTCAGGCAAAATTTTAAAAAAGAACAAACGGCAATGATTTTCGGCTGTCTTGCCGACAAGGACGTATTGGGCAACGTAAGCGCTATTGCGGGTACGGTTGCGGAAATAATTGCCGTTCGTCCCGATAACTCACGCGGAGCGGAGCTGAAAGAAATTGTTTCCGCCTGCAAAAAACACTTTAAAAATACTCGTTCGGCGGCGAGCGTTTCTCTTGCCCTCGATGAAACGAAAGATTATAAAAACGTAATAATCTGCGGTACTTTCACAATATTGACGGAGGCAAAACAATGGATAGAGAAAAGGTTATAAAAGCTCTGGGCGAGGACGTCTCGTGCGAAGGGTTAAAGGACACTCCGCGCCGTGTTGCAGACGCATATGCCGAACTGTTGTCCGGCACGGACAAGACTGCGGAAGAGGAACTTTCCCGCACTTTTGCCGCGGACAGGGGCGGCGTCGTTATTGAAAAGGATATCTGGTTTTCTTCCGCTTGCGAACATCATTTAATGCCTTTCTTCGGCAAAATGCACATTGCGTATATCCCGCAGGGAAGAGTGGCGGGGCTTTCAAAACTTGCGCGTACCGTTGAAATATTTTCAAAGCGTCTGCAATTGCAGAAACGGCTCACTTCGCAGGTTGCCGAAGAAAATTTGCGTTGTTTGAAGCCCGAAGGGGTTTTCGTAATATGTGAAGCCGAACATACCTGTATGACGTGCCGCGGAATCAAAAAAGCCGGCAGTAAAACGGTGACTTATTGTGCAAAAGGCAATTTTCCGCAGGAATTGCGCGGTGAGGTTTTAGCGGCAATAAAATGAAGATAGGCAATAAAATTTTTGAAAATTACACTTATGTAATGGCGATAATCAACCTTACGCCGGACAGTTTCTGGCAAGAGAGCCGTAAGAGTGCGGACAACGTTCTCTTTGCCGTTGAAAAGGCAATACGTGACGGCGCCGCCGTAATAGACTTGGGCGCGCAGTCCACACGCCCCGGTTACGGTGAAGTAACCGCCGACGAAGAAATTTCCCGCCTTGAAAAACCGTTGCGGATGATAAAAGAACGTTTTGACGTTCCGGTATCCGTGGATACTTATTATTCAAAGTGTGCGGCGGTTGCGTTGGAAACGGGCGCCGATATGATTAACGACGTGTGGGGACTGACTCACGACGGGGATATGGCGCAAATTATTGCTTGGCACAAGGCGTCGGCTTGTATAATGCATAACGCCGAATGTACATTATCGGGTGATATATGGCACCCTATTATCGGGTTTTTACGAAACAGCGTTCGAATTGCGCTTGATTCGGGTATTGAAAGTGACAAAATTATTTTGGACGGCGGAATAGGTTTTGCTAAAAACAGAGAGCAGAACTGGGAACTTTTAAACGGTTACGATAAGCTTTACACCCTGGGATATCCCTTGCTTTTGGGCGCAAGCCGCAAGTCGATGTTCGGCGGCGAACCTGCGGACAGGCTTCCGCAAACGCTGCAGTCAACCCGCCTTGCGGCGCGGAAAAAGATATTGTTCGTGCGCGTTCACGACGTTAAAGAGAACGCGCAGGCAATACGTGAAGTTTATCAAAACTGAAGCATATTCCTGCCCCAATACGCTAAATATAAGGAAAATATGGATAAAATAATAATTCGCGGACTTACCGTAACGGCTTGCCACGGCGTGCACGGTTACGAAAAAATTACCCCGCAAAAATTTGTTTTCGATTGCGATTTGTACAAGGACTTGTCTGTCGCCGGGCAGACGGACGATTTGAACGATACCGTAAATTATTCCGCAGTGTGCAACGCAATTGCCGGGCTTACCGCAAACAACACGTTTAATTTAATCGAAAAACTCGCGTATGAAAGCGCTTACAAGATTTTGGAAAGCTTTCCCGTGTTAAAAGTTGGCGTAACCGTCTGCAAGCCCGAAGCGCCCGTAATGCACTCTTTCGGAACAGTCGGCGTAACGGTAGAGGCTGAATGGACAACCTGCTTTCTGTCCCTCGGTTCAAGCGTGGGCGACAAAAAAAGTTATCTGGACAGGGCAATAGAAAAGCTTGAAAAAACCCGCGGAATACGTGTTGAAAAAGTTTCTTCGCACATTGAGACCGAGCCGTATGGCGGAGTTGCAAAAAATCGGTTTTTAAACTGCGCGGTTAAAATAAAAACCTATCTTACGCCTCGGAAATTGCTTGCGGAAATCAACCGCATAGAGGCGGAGTGCGAAAGGGTACGCCAAAAGCGCTGGGACGACAGAACGCTCGATATCGACATAATTTTTTACGGTAACGAGATTATAAACGACGATAATTTAACCGTTCCCCACCGCGAATATCAAATGCGCGATTTCGTGCTTATCCCTTTAAAAGAAATTGCACCCGATTTCGTTTGTCCGCTCAAAAAATGCAGAATAAGCGAACTTTGAAAATAAATTGCAAAAAACGATGATTATTAATTTTTATGTGCAATGTGCACAAAAATTTTTAAAAAATCTATACAAATAACAAACATTATGTTATAATATGGGCTAAGCTGAAAAGTATAGCGTTTGCATAGCGGCAATAAAAATAAACTTAAACCGCCGCAAAGAGGTAATGAATTGGAAAAGCTCGGCATTATAGATTTAGGCTCGAATTCCGCAAGGCTTGTAATTGTGAATTTATTCGCTGACGGCTACTTTATGGTGGTTGACGAACTCAAGGAAAGCGTACGTTTGGGGCAGGATATGGAACGCGACGGATTTTTAAAACCCGCACGTGTTGCCGAAACGATTAAAACTTTAAAAATGTTCCGCAAGCTGTGTGACGCGGCAGGCGTAACGCGTATAATCGCCGTCGCTACCGAGGCTGTCCGCCGTGCTAAAAACCAGCGCAGCTTTCTCGATGAAATTCAGGCTAACTGCGGCATAAAAATCCGCGTGTTATCCGCAGAAGAAGAAGCGGTTTTGGTTTACCGCGGCGTTATTAATACAATGGACGTCCCCAAGGGCGTTGTGCTCGAAATCGGCGGCGGCTCCACTAAAATCGTATATTATAACCGCAGAAATATGCTCAATTACGTAACTTTACCCTTTGGCGCGGTTACGTTGACGGGGCTCTTTTCCGAAGACGGTTTAAAACCCGAACAGCAGGCGGCAAAGATAGAAGAATTTTTCACCGAACAGTTAAAGCAGGTGGACTGGCTTAAGGAAATTGACCCCGACGTGCAGATGATAGGTGTCGGCGGCTCGTTCAGAAATTTATTCAAAATTTCTAAAATGGTTCACAAATATCCGCTTGACACGGTGCACAACTTCAAAATGAGCGTTGATGAATTTTTGCCCATATACGATATGCTTAAAGTGCTTGATTTGGACAAAAAGAAGAAGATTAAAGGCTTATCCGCGGAACGCGCGGATATTCTTCCTGCGGCGCTCGCCATAGCAAAATCTTTTGTAAGTTATCTTAATCTCGAAGGCTTCACTTTTTCGGGCGCAGGCTTGAGGGAAGGAATAATGTTTAATCAGGCGCTTCCTATGACGCTGGAAAAGCCCATTGCCGACGTCTTGAATTATTCGCTTACCACCCTCGTAAAATATTACGACTGCGACGAAAAACACGTGGAGCACGTGGTTAATCTCAGTATTCAGCTCTTTAAGCAACTGCGCGTATTGCATAAATTCCCCCGCCAATATCTTAAAGTTTTAAAGGTTGCGGCAATGCTTCACGATTGTGGAATGCGCATAAAATATTATAACCATCAGCGGCACAGCTGGTATATGATTTTAAATTCCACGCTTTACGGCGTGTCTCACCGCGATATCGTCCTTGCCGCGTTCACGGCGTGCTGTCATAAAAAAGAGGATATCAATATGTACGACTGGATGCGCTATAAGGACGTGGTTTCGGAAGACGATTTGGAAATCGTCAAAAAACTCGGCGTAATGCTCCGCATTGCCGAAAGTCTGGACAGGGCCAATTCCGGCACGATAAAGAGCATTAACTGCGACATATTGGGCGATTCCGTGATTATGAAGACGGAAGTGGACGGCGATGCAACTTTGGAAATACGCAATGCAATGACGGCGGCAACCGAATTCAGAAAAGCTTTCCATAAAAATTTAGAACTTTTATAAAGTAACGTTGCCGCCTGTGAAGGCGGCAATTATTATTAAAGGTGAAACCAATGAAATACGTACTTGCCAGCGCTTCGCCGCGGCGCAGGGAATTGCTGTCGCAGATACTTGAAAATTTCGAAGTGGTTCCCGCTGTTGCGGAAGAAAAAGTCAACCTCTCGCTGTTTCCCGAAAATATGGCTTGTTCGCTTGCCGAAAGCAAGTGCGACGAAGTTTTTTTGAATAATCCCGAAAAAATCGTAATCGGTTGCGATACAATAGTTGTTTTCAAAAACGAGGTTTTGGGTAAACCGAAGGACAGAGAAGAAGCGGTAAAAACTCTTAAAATGCTTTCAGGCAAAACGCATTACGTCATCACAGGCGTATGCGTCCGCAGTAAAAATAGAAAAGTAGTCGATTTTGATAAAACCGAAGTTAAATTCAACGTTTTAACCGACGAATTTATACAAAATTACGTTAACGGCGGGTCTCCTATGGATAAAGCCGGCAGCTACGGAATACAGGACGGCGGCGTGGTAAACGTTTATTACGGCAGTTACACAAACGTAGTCGGTTTGCCGGTGGCGCTCACAAAAAAACTTATCGAAGAGGTAATAAAAAACTCATGAAAAAAATAGCCGTCGATTTTGGTTCGGGTACAACCAAAATTTATATTCCGGGTTGCGGCGTGGTCCTGTGCGAAGCTACGTGTGCGGCCGTAGAAGAGTATGAAGAAAACGGACAAACGGTATTCGGCGTAAAGGCTTTGGGCGATAAAGCTCGCGCTCTTTCGGGCAGGGCGGCAGTAAATACGCACATTGTTAATCCTGTTGTCGAGGGCGATATAAAACACGAAAAACTTGCCGCCGCTCTTTTAAAATATTTTCTGGAAAAAATCGAACTTGGCGGAACGAAGGCTAAGCGCGTCGAAGCAATCTTTACTTTACCCTGCGGAATTAAATCACAAATCAAACAAAAATACGTACGTCTCGCTCAGAATTGCGGTATCGGCGCGGCTTACTTCACGTTTGTTCCCTTTGCCGCGGTGCTCGGACATAATGTGTCGCTCGGCGAAAGTACTCCGGTATTTTCACTCGATATCGGGCAGTCGGTTACAAATATAGCCGCTTTTTCAAAGGACGGCGTAATTTCGGGGCTTTCCGTCAATCTCGGCGGCGGGAATATAGACGTGCATTTAATCGACGAACTCGCCGAAGGCAACAATTTCAAAATAGGCACATTAACGGCGGAAAGGCTTAAAAATACGGTAGGCAGTCTTTTGGAAGACGATAATAAAATGCTCGTTATCGACGGCAGACAAATTTCCAACGGCGCGCCCGTCTCGCTTGCCGTCAATTCTTCGCAGATATACGACGTAATCACAACTTACGTCGATAAAATTTTAGATTACGCAACTTTAGTAATTTCCGAACTTCCCGCCGAAGTGGCGTCCGCAGTAATGCGCGGCGGAGTGTATCTTTCGGGCGGCGTTGCCAAAATGGACGGGCTCCCCGAATATATTGAAAAAAAATTAAGCATCCCCGTGAACGTTGCGGAAGAACCCCGCCTTGCCGCGGTAATAGGTGCCGGAACAATTCTTTCTTCCGACGACCTGTTAGACGCTTTCGCGTCCGTCGAAACGTAAATTAATGTAACAATTCAACTTAAAAACACGCGGCGCGGAGCATTGCTCCGCGCCGCGTTTATAATTTTATGGGCAAAACTAGCTAACTAACGGTTAAATTAATACAAACTTAAATCTGACTGCGTTACACTTAATAAAAAAGGAGTGCATTTATGAAATCGATTATAGCTAAAATGTATGATTGCGGGCAACCGTCGTATGAAACCATAAAAGATAGCAAAGAGTATTATGAAAATATGCAAGAATTTTGCAATTGCGTAGAGGATTTTAAAAGCGGGTTAACCGAAAAGCAAAAGAAAGTTTTTGAAAAACTTGAAGATTTACATGATAATATGGAGTATGAGTCCGGCTTAACAAGATACGTTGCGGGGTTTAAGTTCGGTTTAAAGGCGGGCTTAGAGGCGGGCGAAGATTAACAGATTATTTCCTTGCTTTTTTGTTGCCAAACACCGGCTTATTTTATATAATATTGAATATGGCAAACAAGAGTAATATCCGAAATTTTTGTATAATCGCCCACATCGACCACGGCAAATCTACCCTTGCCGACAGACTTATGGAGCGCACGGGGCAGGTTTCCGAACGCGATATGGAAGCCCAGCTTTTGGACAGTATGGACATCGAGCGCGAACGCGGCATTACAATTAAGCTCACTCCCGTAAGAATGTTTTACAAGGCGAAGGACGGAGTTGAATACGAATTTAATCTTATAGATACCCCGGGGCACGTGGACTTTACTTACGAAGTCTCGCGCTCTCTCGCCGCGTGCGAGGGCGCAATATTAATTGTGGACGCGTCGCAGGGGGTAGAGGCGCAAACGCTGGCAAACGTTTATCTCGCTCTTGAAAACAACCTTGAAATTTTGCCCGTAATCAACAAAATCGACCTTCCTTCCGCCCGCCCCGACGAGGTAAAAAAAGAAATAGAGGACGTAATCGGTCTGGACGCTTCAAACGCTCCCCTTATTTCCGCAAAGGAAGGAATAGGCGTAGACGACGTTTTAGAAGCGATAGTAACCGCTTTCCCCGCACCCGAATGCAATGAAAACGTTCCGTTAAAGGCGCTCATTTTCGACAGCTATTACGACAATTACAAGGGCGTAATTCTCTTCGTCCGCATCAAGGACGGCAAAATAAAAGCTGGTGACAAAATTAAAACTTTCCGCTCGGACAAGGTTTACGAAGTTGTGGAAACGGGCGTGTTTGCCCCCGATTTATCCCCCAAAAACGGGCTTTCCGCGGGCGACGTAGGTTATGTTGCGGCATCTATTAAATCCATTCAGGACGTAGCCGTCGGCGATACTTTAATAAATGCGGAATACCCCGCCGCCGAACCTCTTCCCGGTTACAAAAGGGTGCAAAGCGTTGTTTTCTGCGGAATTTACCCGTTAGACGGCAGTAAATTCAACGACTTAAAGGACGCGATTTTAAAATTACAGTTAAACGACGCGTCGTTATTGTTCGAACCGGACAGCTCGGTTGCGTTGGGTTTCGGTTTCCGTTGCGGCTTTTTGGGGCTTTTGCATATGGAAATTATTCAGGAGCGCATCGAGCGCGAGTTCGGGCTTGAAATAATTACCACAGCTCCTTCGGTAAGCTATAAAGTAATAAAAACCGACGGCGAAGAACTGTTTGTGGACAACCCTTCGCATTTGCCTCCGGTGTCCGAAATAGAGCATATGGAAGAACCGATTGTTAAGGCGGACATCTATTCCCCGCCCGACTATCTTGGGCAGATTATGGATTTGTGCCGCGAAAAGAGGGGGGTATTTTTGCAGATGACCTATCTGGATAAATCCCGCGTGCGGCTTGAATATAACCTGCCTTTGAATGAAATAATCTTCGACTTTTTCGACCAGATTAAATCGCGTACGCGCGGTTACGCCAGTTTCGATTACGAACTGATAGGCTACGAGCGCAGCAAGCTTGTAAAATTAGACATAATGTTAAACGGCGACGTTTGCGACGCGCTCTCTATGATTGTGCACGAGGATTCGGCTTATACCCGCGGCAGAACGCTTTGCGAAAATTTAAAGGAAGCAATTCCGCGCCAGCTTTTCGAAGTTCCAGTGCAAGCGGCAATAGGCGGCAAAATAATCGCACGCGAAACGGTTAAAGCTGTGCGTAAAGACGTGCTTGCCAAGTGCTACGGCGGCGACATCACCCGAAAGAAAAAGCTTTTGGAAAAGCAGAAAGAGGGCAAAAAGCGTATGCGCCGCGTTGGTAACGTTGACGTGCCCTCGGAAGTCTTTATGCAGATATTGAAGACCAATAAGGACTGAAAATGATAAACGGCGACGAAAAGACGATAATAAAAAATTTTATAGAGGGAAAAATTTCGTCCGAAGATTTTCAAAACGAGGTCGTAGAAAACGACGGACTTCAAAATTATCTCGAAAACAACGCTCGTTATACGCCGCGGTTTTTAAAGGAGTCGGGCGATAAGCTTTGGGTGTATCTCGCGTGTATCGACGTCGGCTATGTCGGCGGAAGATACGATATGCACGCGTTGGTTTACGAGCTTTTCAAGGAAAACGATTATAAACCTGCAAAGAAGTACGCGGACGATTTCAGAGTGTATTTAAAGCTTTTAGAAGCTGTAGGATACGTAGATTGTCCGGAAATTACGGAAGAACTCATAAGGAGTTTGCCGCCCGTGAAATTTTCCGAAAAGGTTAAAATCTTAAAGACGAAGATAAAGGAAATTTTCCGTTACGACGAAAACCCGCCCGAGTGGATTCAGGAACCCGATTGGCAATGCAGAAACGGAAAGCCGATGATATTCAGGGGGCAATACGATATCGACGGCGGTTGCCGCTACATTTTTTATGACGACGAGGGTATAATAGAGATAGAGCAATATGATTGAACACGGTAACGGATTTTTCGAGCGGGTTTACGACGTTGTTAAGAATATTCCCGAGGGCAAGGTTTCAACCTATGGCGACGTTGCCCGCGCAATCGGCGCGCCGCGCTGTGCAAGGCAAGTGGGTTGGGCGCTTCACTGTAACCCTCAGCCGGGGGTTATCCCCTGCCACAGAGTTGTGTTTGCCGACGGCTCGTTAACTTCGGGCTTCGCTTTCGGCGGCATAGATATTCAAAAGGCAATGCTTTTATCCGAGGGCGTGGAAGTGTCGGCAGATAACAAAATAAATCTTAAAAAATTCCGTTGGGAGGGCGGCTAATGGCTGGAATTTACGTTCATATTCCGTTCTGTAAATCTAAATGTTCTTATTGCGACTTTACGTCGTTTCCGGACAAACTTTGTTATGCCGAAAGTTATATGGCGTGCGTTTACCGCGAAATGGCTATGCGTTCGGCGGAGCTTAAAGATTACGTCTTTCAAACGCTATATATAGGCGGGGGAACGCCTTCGGTAATCGATGAAAATTACATAGCAATGCTTATTGCGGCGGCAAAAAAATATTTTAATTTAACCGCCGACGCCGAAATTACGATAGAAATGAACCCCGGCACTGTTAGTGCGAAGAAGATACAAACTTATTTAAAGTGCGGAGTAAACCGCTTTTCCGTTGGACTGCAAACGGCGGTTGACAGCCAACTTGCCGATTTGGGCAGAATACATAATTTAAAGGATTACTTAAACTGCGCAAAGCTTTTAAAGGGGCGAAATTTCAGCGCCGACGTAATGTTCGGTTTAAAAAATCAAACCATAGCCGACTTGGAAAAATCCATCGAAACCGCGGCATATTCGGGCGCTAATCACATTTCAACCTACGCATTGACTCCGGAAGACGGCACTCCGATTTACACCGAATATTTAAACGGCGAACTCCCCGACGGGGACGAGGTTGCCGATATGTACGCGTTCATAGTAAAAAAACTCCGCTCCCTCGGCTACGAGAGATAC
Organism: uncultured Christensenella sp.; assembly: GCA_910586065.1. Lineage (GTDB taxonomy): Bacteria > Bacillota > Clostridia > Christensenellales > Borkfalkiaceae > Coproplasma. Next base: position 192,021 of record CAJUGI010000002.1, read on the forward strand.
GAAGTTTCAAACTTTGCAAAGCGCGGAAAAGAGAGCCGACACAATTTAAATTACTGGAAGAGGGGCGAATATATAGGCTTCGGCGTTTCCGCTTCGTCGTGCATAAACAATGTGCGAATGACTAACACCTTCGATTTGGATGAATATTTCAAATGTATTCTGTCAAATCATTTTGCGGTGGTAAATCGCGAAGAAATTGACAAAGCGGGGCAGGAAGAGGAGTTTATAATGCTCGCCCTGCGCACAGCCGCGGGAATAAATCTGGAAGATTACGCCTCCCTTTTCGGAGCGGACTTCACGCAAAAATATGCGAAAGCAATTCAAAAGACCCGCGAATATGTTGAGTTTTCGCCAAAAACTTTTAAAATCAAAGACGAATACCTTTTCGTGCAAAACAGCATAATCATAGAATATTTAAACGCCGGAGCTTAACCGGCGTTTTTGCTTTTAAATAATGCATTTACGGACGTATTTAAAAAAATTTTATCCCTGCAGCGACTTTGTCGCCAAAATTTTTCCGCTTTCTCCGTCAATCAGAAAGGCGGTTATATGTTTTGTTTTGTCGCAGACGCCCACATAGTAATAACACCCCTCGTCGTATAAAAGCCGTACGAATATTTCTCCGTCGAAAAGGTTGTTCTTCGTCAACCCTTCAAATAGCGGCTTATCGTGCTCGGCAACACAGTTTACCGCCTGCTCGCAGCTCATAACGCCCGAATACTTCACCGAAAGCGCGTTAAAGGTTTTGCTTTCACCGTCGAAAGTTAAAGTCACTTCAACCCCGTCCTTTTTGAAGGGCGGCGCTGAAAAACTCAGTTCAAACCGTTTGTCAACAGCCTGGTAATTCATCTCGCCGCCGTGCCCCTCAACACTCACTTCAAGTTCTTCGGGGTTCTTGGGGAGAGAAACGAAAATTTCCACAAGCGGCGAAACGTCTCCCACGTATCCGTCCGCGGCAAACGGCTGTTCTTTTTCGGAACACTGAATTTTTATCGATACCGAGTCGTCCTCGTAAAGATATACTTCGCTTCGCTTTTCGGAAATATATTTAGTATAATCCACGCCTCTGCCGCATCCTATAAGCGGCAAAAGAATTGCGGCGAGCGCCGCTGTAAAAGTTAAAATCAACGTGCGTTTTCTTGTCATAAAATATTTATATTTTACAACTCGTAAATTATGATTATTTTATAATTTCAAACAGTTGCGTTTTTAAATCGGGTGTGATAAAATAATCCAAATAATCTTATAGCATTCGGTTTGGGTGAAAGGTTTGAATAAAGTAATTTTTAAAACCGCCTTAAAGACGGTGCTGGCGGTAATAATCGCATTTATACTCGCTTTAATAATTCTCTGCTTCGGATTTCCGCGTACAACTGCGGATATTTGCCAAAGTTTCGGCAACTATTCGCTTGCCGCAAGTTTTTCGTCGCTGAATTATAAATACTACGGAGATGTTGACGATTTATACGCCTGTGCAAATTACAGCATTCTGTCAAAAGACGATAAAAAGATAATAAGCTACTGCAAACAGTTTGCCGACGACGAAAGGTTCGAAGACTATTGTGCGGATAAAGACGGCGTAAAGCAATGGGTTTTAAGCAACCTTTCCGCCGCGCAATACCGCAGGGGTGACAAAGAGGGCGCCTTAAAAACCGCCGAAAGCTCGCTTGCAGGCTCAAACGGTTTTCCTTCCGGCAACGCCGTTGTTTCTTTGACGATTGAAGTCGGCAAAGCAATGGACAAGCAGACTGCAACGGCGCTCAAAGAGTTTCTCGACGGGGCGAATGTCGTTCCGTCCGCGGATGAACAGGCAACTTTTGATAACGTTATGAAAATTTTAACTACTGTAATAAATCACCAAGGAGAGTAATGAATATGAGTAAAATTGTAAAAGAAGCGCTTACGTTCGACGACGTGTTATTAATTCCGGCGGCGTCTAACGTACTGCCTTCCACCGTAGACTTGCGCACCACTCTTTGCAAGGGTATAAATTTGAATATTCCACTCATAAGCGCGGCTATGGACACGGTTACCGAAAGTAAACTCGCAATAGCAATGGCTCGCGAGGGCGGCGTAGGTATCATTCATAAGAATATGACGATAGAAGAACAGGCTTTACAGGTAGACAAAGTAAAGCGCAGCGAGCACGGCGTAATCACCGACCCGTTCCACCTCACGCCCGAACAGCCTGTTTCCGCCGCTTGCGAACTTATGGCAAAATATAAAATAAGCGGCGTGCCCATAACAACCGGCGGCAAGCTCGTGGGCATACTCACAAACCGCGATTTGCGTTTTGAAACGAATTTCTCCCAGCCCATCGCCGACGTTATGACAAAGGATAATCTGGTAACTGCGCCCGAGGGCACTTCTCTGGAAGAGGCCCAGAAAATTCTCGGCAAACACAGAATAGAAAAACTCCCCATAGTTGATAAAAACGGCATCTTAAAGGGCTTAATAACTATTAAGGATATTGAAAAGACTATTCAGTACCCCAACAGCGCCAGAGATAAAAACGGAAGGCTCCTTGCGGGCGCGGCAATCGGCGCTTCGGCCGACGTTTTGGAAAGAGTTGCCGAACTGGTTAAATCCAAGGTCGATATTGTCGTTCTCGATTCCGCCCACGGACATTCTATGGGCATAGTAAAGGCGGTTGAAAAAGTTAAAAAAGCTTATCCCGGCTTGCCTCTTGTTGCAGGCAACGTTGCAACAGCCGAAGCCACGCGTGATTTAATCAATGCTGGCGCAGACGTGGTAAAAGTAGGCATAGGTCCCGGGTCTATATGCACTACGCGTATCGTTGCGGGAATCGGTATGCCTCAGCTCACAGCGGTTATGGACTGTGCGGAGCAGGCGGACAAAATGGGTAAGCGCGTAATCGCCGACGGCGGCATAAAATACTCCGGAGATATAGTTAAAGCTCTTGCGGCAGGCGGCAGTGCGGTTATGATAGGCTCGCTGTTTGCAGGAACAACGGAATCCCCCGGCGAACTCGAAATTTATCAGGGCAGAAGCTTCAAGTCCTATCGCGGAATGGGCTCTCTTCCCGCAATGGCAAAGGGCAGTAAGGACAGATACTTCCAGTCCAACGCAGTCAAATTCGTGCCCGAAGGCGTCGAAGGCAGAGTGCCTTACCGCGGCGCTCTTGCGGATATTATTTTTCAGCTTATGGGCGGTTTGCGCGCAGGTATGGGCTACACGGGTTGCGGCACGGTCGAATCTCTGCGCAAGGACGCAAAGTTTGTTAAAATGACGGCGGCTTCTTTGGCTGAATCGCACCCCCACGATATTTCGATAACAAAGGAAGCGCCCAACTATTCCCCCAAAGGTTAACCTTATAAAGGCGTAAGTTTCCTTGCGCCTTAAATTTTTAGTAATTACATTGCAATTATATAATAGGTTTGCCCTTAAAATTGCAATTCAAGGGCAAGCGGCCCTTAAATCCGCAAAAGTTTTAGCCGCGCTTGCGGCAAGCATAACAAATTGCAGTTAAGCTATGAAAAAACTTTTGCGAAAAGGAGAACTTATGCAACACGAAAAAGTTTTAATTCTTGACTTCGGCGGTCAGTACAACCAGTTAATAGCAAGGAGAGTACGCGAACACAACGTTTATTGCGAGGTCAAGTCCTATAAAACGCCTATCGAAGAAATCCGCGCAATGGATTTAAAAGGTATAATTTTCACTGGCGGTCCCAAATCCGTCTATCTTGAAGATTCTCCCCGCACGGGTAAAGAAATTTTCGAACTCGGCGTGCCTATATTAGGTATATGCTACGGCGCGCAGTTCCTCGTTTACGGCTTGGGCGGCGAAATCGGCGCGGCAAGCGAAGAAGCGGCGGCGGAGTTCGGCAGAACGGACTGCACATTTGATACAAAGTCTCAGATATTCAGGGGGTTAAAGAAAAAATCAGTCGTCTGGATGAGTCATAACGACTATATAAAAACCCTTCCCCAAGGTTTCCGTTCGGTTGCCCGCAGCGGCAAATGCCCCTACGGCGCAATCGAAAACCCCGAAAAGAAATTTTACGGCACCCAGTTCCATCCCGAAGTAAATCACACCGAACAAGGGTTCGATATGCTCGGCAACTTCCTTTATAACGTGTGCGGTTGCAAGGGCGACTGGACTATGAAAAGCTATGCCGAAACGGCAACGCGCGAACTCCGCGCAAAAATCGGCGGAGGCAAGGCGCTTTTGGCGCTTTCTGGCGGGGTGGACAGCTCCGTTGCTTGCAAGCTGCTTGCAAACGCAATCGGCAGTCAGCTTACCTGCATTTTCGTTGACCACGGCTTAATGCGTAAAAACGAGGGCGACGAGGTGGAGGCGGCGTTTGCGGACAGCGGCGTAAACTTTGTTCGCGTAAACGCGGGCGAAAGGTTCCTTTCAAAACTTGCGGGCGTAACCGAGCCCGAATCAAAGCGCAAAATAATCGGTGAGGAATTTATCCGCGTGTTCGAGGAAGAGGCTAAAAAAATCGGTAAGGTAGATTTCCTCGTTCAGGGCACCATATACCCCGACGTAATCGAAAGCGGGCTTGGCGACGCGGCGGTGATTAAATCTCACCACAACGTGGGCGGACTTCCCGATTACGTTGATTTTAAAGAAATTATCGAGCCGCTCCGCCTTTTGTTTAAGGACGAAGTGCGCGCGCTCGGCACCGCGCTCGGGTTGGACGATAAACTCGTCTGGCGCCAGCCTTTCCCCGGTCCCGGGCTTGCTATCCGCATAATCGGCGGTATCACTCCCGAAAAGGTTCGGATTTTGCAGGAAGCTGACGCAATCTTCCGCGAAGAGATTGCCGCGGCAAAATTAGACCGCGACATAAACCAATACTTTGCGGTGCTCACAAATATGCGCTCCGTCGGCGTTATGGGCGACGGCAGAACTTACGACTACACGCTTGCTCTCCGCGGGGTAAGCACAACCGATTTTATGACGGCGGATTTCTCGCGTATTCCTTACGACGTCCTTGAAAAAGTTTCCAACCGCATAGTAAACGAAGTAAAGCACATAAACCGCATAGTTTACGACGTAACGAGCAAACCCCCCGCAACTATCGAATGGGAGTAATAAAACGCATAAATGAACAAACAACAGGCAACGGAAACGAGTTTCGAACAAGGTAACCGCTACTTTGGCGAGGAAAAAATTTCCCGTCTTATTCTCAAATTTTCCGTGCCGTGCGTGCTGTCGCTTCTCGTCAGCGCGCTTTACAATATAATAGACCAGATTTTTATCGGCAACAGCGAGCTCAGCATTTTGGGTAACGGTGCAACCGGCGTCGTGTTTCCGCTTTTCGTAATCGCGCAGGCGTTTGCCTGGTGGTTCGGGGACGGTTGCGCTGCGTATCTTAACATCTGTCAGGGAAAAAAGAATTTCGAAAACGCGCACAAAGCAATAGGAACCGGCGTGGTCTTAACGCTGGCGGCAAGTCTTGTTTTAATAGCGGTTTTCTTTCCGCTTAAATACGAGCTTTTAACGCTATTCGGCGCACGCGAAAAAAATATTGCCCTTGCCGTGGAATATTGCGACGTCATTCTTGCATTTTTCCCCGTTATGATGCTGATGAATATGCTTAACAGCATTGTGCGTGCCGACGGCTCTCCCGGCTGGGCTATGGCTTCGATGATATCCGGCGCAGTAGTAAACATAGCTTTGGATGCGGTTTTCATTTTTGCGCTTCGCTGGGGTATGGCAGGTGCCGCCTGGGCAACCGTTATCGGTCAGATAATTTCGCTTGCGGTTTCCGTTTTTTATCTTTGGCGCAAATCAAAAACGTTTAAGCTCGGTTTAAAAAGCTTTATTCCAGACTTTAAAGAATTTTCGGGCGCGGCGAAACTCGGAGTATCTTCTTTTATCACGCAGGCAATAATAGTAATCATTGCTACGGTCGGCAACAATATGCTGGCGCATTACGGCGAACAGTCAATCTACGGCGAATATTCTCCGATTGCAATAATGGGCGTCGAAAACAAAGTGTTCGCCGTAGTAATCAACATAGTCGTAGGTATATGTTTGGGCTGTCAGCCGATAATCGGTTACAATGTCGGTGCAAAAAATACAAAGAGAGTAAAAAAACTCTATTTTTCTATACTTCTCTGCACTTTGATAATCGGCGCGGTTGCAACTCTTATATTCGAACTCTTTCCGGCTCAGGTTGCCGGATTGTTCGGCGACCCCGTAAGCGACGGAGTCGACCCGGTAACCTACTGGCAGTTTGCAGTCAAAACGTTCCGCATTTACTTAATGCTCGTATCTTTTACTTGCTTTATAAAGATGACTTCCATCTTTTTTATGGCGGCAGGCAAACCCGTGTTTTCAACCGTTGTGTCGCTCATCAGGGATTTAGTCTGTCTGATACCGCTAATTTGCGTGCTTCCGATTTATCTTGGGGTGGAAGGCGTGTTGTGGGCGGCGCCGATTGCGGACGGCGTTGCGGCGGCGGTAACCGTTGTTCTTACGGTCGTATGGTTTAAATCGCTGAACAAATAATTTTAATTTTTCAACGCTGCGGCGGGTTGTAAGTTTCAATCCGCCGCAGCGTTTTTTTACACTTTTAAATACCTGTTGCATTTTTTAAAAGTCTGTGATATACTGAGGGATATGGCAGATTTCAAGACTGTTAAAAACTTAATCGAACCGCACAAGGAACCGGACAAACAGTTTTTCTCGGACTTACTCGACAGCGAAAAACAGCAGGCTTACGAGGACGAACACATAACCGCGGTTATGTCAATGCTTAAAGCCCTGTATATTTCAAGGCTGAGGTTAAAAATTACACGGTTAAAAACCGAACGTGACGAACTTAAAAAACCCCCCGATTACGATGCCGAAAAATATCGTAAAGTCCTTGAAATCAACGCGGAAATTATGCGTTTGAATAAAAAAACCGAGGAGTATAAACCGTTTTTCGACGAACCCTATTTCGCCCGAATGGACGTTACCGACGACAAAGAGGGATACAACAGCTACTATATCGGCAAGCACGGCGACGAGGGACTTGAAATAGTGGACTGGCGAGCTCCGCTCGCTCAAAAATATTACCAGAAAAGCCGGACGAGTTTTTCCATAAACGATTACGACTACAAACTCATTCTGCGCCGTGCGTTGCGCACCGGCAAGGGTAAGGTGCTCGATATGAAAAACGAGTACCTCAATCTGTCCGGTTATCTTTCAAAAGAGGAAATAGCAGGGCGCGACGAAGCGCTGGTTTTCGACCCGTTTTTAAAGGAAATTTTGCGCACACGCAAGGAAAAACAGGAAATCTGCGACATAATCGAAACCATTCAGGAAAAGCAGTTCGAAATTATCACCCTCCCCGAAGCCGACAGGTTTATTTTGCAGGGCGTTGCGGGCAGCGGAAAAACGATGATACTTCTTCATCGCCTTTCTTATATAATGTACAACAATGAAAGCGTGCGCCCCACCGACGTTCTGGTAATTACTCCGTCCGATTCGTTCAATGCGTTCATCGACGAGCTTTCCGCTGTTTTAGAGCTTCAAAAAGTCAAAACAAGCACCTTGGAACGCTATTTTATAAATCTTTTAAAAAATGCCGGAATAAACCTTGACGGCAAAACCGATTTTAACGCACCGGTTCCCGAAGAGTATCTCGGTTATATCTATTCTCCGTCGTTCGTAAAGGAAACCGACGCAAAGCTTTCAAAAGTATTCGACGGCGTTTACGGAATGTTTGCTTCACACGATTGCCGCGGAGTAATCGATGAAATTTTAACTGTCTGTAAGATGCAGACCGAAGAGTATGAAAAACTTAAAAACGCCGGATTGCGTGTGCGCCGTTGCGTGCTGGGTGAAATAAAGGAAAAACCTGACGGCGGGCTGTACTATACCAAACAGTTCCGCTATATGTTCAACTGCGTGCTCGACTTAAACGAATTTCTTTCGCTTGTAATTTCCGACGCCCGAATGAAAGGGTATGCGTATTTTTACAGGCAGATTCTGTCTTTCTATAAATCTGTTAAATTTCTTCGCCGCTATTCCAATAAAATCTGCCGTACCGCAATCGAGGACCTTACAAAACTTTCCGAATCGGTTGAAAAAGAAATTTCCGATTTAAAGCGCTACAAAATGAAAATCGGCGCTTCCGAAGTGCTTACGTACGCCGACGGCATAGAAAAACGCGAGCAACTAAAAAACGAGATTAGTGCCGCAATATCCGCCGTTGAACGCATTTTAAACGGTTTTATTGTCTTTTACGATTTTGCCGACGTGCTCCGCGGCGAAACCTATTTCACTGCAATAGGCAAGTGTGAAAACACTGCGGATATATTAAGATTTTTTTATAAGGAAACGGTGCGTAAAGCCAAACAAAAATACGGGGTTCCGTTAAAACCTTTAATAAAGAGCGACCCGTTTTCAATGTGTCTTCTTTTAACGCGTTTGGGCTTTAATCTCTCGCCGAAATATTCTTTTATTTTTGTGGACGAGGCGCAGGACGTTTCTCCCGCCGAATACGAAGTTATAAAAACCGTCAACGACAGAGCTGTTTTTAATATTTTCGGCGACTTAAAGCAGAATATCACGCCGTGGCGCGGAATAAAAAACTGGGAAGAAATCGGTTATAAGCTCTATAACTTAAAGCTTAACTACCGCAATACCGATAAAATAGTAAACTTCGTTTCGCGGAATCTCGGCATAGATATGCAATCCATAGGTTTCGACGGCGCGGAGGTGGAAAGATTGGCGGCGCGTTCGGTCACCGGCTGGCTTACCGGAAAAAACGGGTTAAAAGCCATAATATGTACGGAGCAATCTCTTTCCGCTTATTCTAAAAAGAGTTACAACGTACTCAGAGAATCGGGTAAAATTTCAAAGACCAAAATCAATTTGATGACTGTCTACGAAAGTAAGGGGCTTGAGTTCACAGCGGTTGCCGTTGCGGATTCGGATATGACGGTAAATGAAAAATATATCGCTTATACCAGAGCGTTGAAGAATTTGGCTATTATAATCTAACCGTTAAAAGTCAATAAAATTAATTATTCGCTTGTCTGTCACCCCTAAAAGTGGTAAAATTATTACGAAAAAATTACACGCAAAAATATGCGGAAGAAGGGCAAAAATATGGCTGCTAAAAACAAAAAGCAAATAGACACGATTGAAATCGAAGGCGAACTTTTAAACAACGTCGGTTACGCTACTTATTATTCGCGTCTGCCGCTTTTCACTTCGTTTAAAATTTTTAACACCGCAACCGAGAGTGCAAGGGATTTAACCGTAGCCGTTACCGGTTCGACGAAACTCATTCTTCCTTGCGACGTAAAGATTGAAGAAATTCCCAACGAAAGCAGCGTCGAAGTCAGCTTTCCCGCCGTATTAAACCCCAAATATCTTGCGGAAATAGAGGATGCGGAAGTCTGCACCGTCGGCGTAAAACTGCTGTCCAGTACGGATATAATATGTTCGCTTTCAGCCGAAGTTACGGCAATTCCCATAGATTGCTGGAGCGGACTTTCAGGAAACGCCGAAATGCTTGCTTCATTCGTCCGTCCAAAGCTTTCCGACTGTCAAAAAATTCTTGCCGAAGCGGGACTTCAATTAAGAACCTGGGGATATTCGTCCGAGTTTTCAGGGTATGCCGGCACGGATAAAAGCGGCGTGCGCGGCGCCGCCGCGGCTCTTTATGCGGCTATTCACCGCCTAAACGTCGAAAGCGAGCCGTGCGGAGATTTGTCCTCTTTCACGCGTACGGGCGATATCGCCGACATTATTCAAAACAAATCAGCAACTCCGCTTCAGATGGCTCTGTTTGCCGCAAGCTGTTTCGAGGCGGCAAAATTGAATCCTTTGATTTTAATAGGTAAAAACTGCGTAGGCGTGGGAGTATGGCTTGCCGAAAGTTGTTTTTCGTCCGCCTTGCAGGACGATATGCAGCTTTTGGATAAATACGTTTCCGACGGCGTCAACAACATAACCGTATTCGAATCCGAAGACTTCTTCGCCCATAAAAACGCAAGCTACGCTACGAGCGAAGCGCATGCAATAACAAAACTCAGAAACGGAGATTATGAAATCTGCATAGACGTAAAACGTTGCCGGATAGGCGGAATTTATCCCATGCCGCTCAAGGTCAAAACGGGTTCCGGTTACGAGCTTCTTGCCGACAGCCAGTTTTCGTACGACGCCCGTCCTGAAGATGTCTTCGACGCGTCGAAATACGAATACGGTAAAACTTCGTCCAAAGAATCAAACTGGCAGCGCCGTCTGTTGGATTTATCCCTCAAAAACAATCTTTTAAACTTCCGCTACAGGCGGGATTGCCTGCACCTTATAAGTGCGGATTTACAGGAGTTTTGCCAAAAGCTCGAAGAAAAAGGCAAATTCAATCTTCTTCCGGTAAACACTCCCGTAAAGGACGCCGTTTTTTTCGGTGACGGCAAGGAAGTCCGCAATATGGCGGAACTGATACGTATTGAAATGCGTTCGGGCAAAATCCGCTGTATGTCCTCAGCCGAAAACTTGCAGGAAGTTGCCGGCACGCTTATAAGAAAAGCTCGCTCCGCCGAAGAAGAAGCGGGCGCAAAAACCTTATATCTCGCGTTCGGTTTCCTCAAATGGAAACACGAAGATGACAGAGAAGAAAAATACGCGCCTTTAGCCCTCCTTCCGGTAACGGTTAAACGTCTCAAAACGCAGGGAGTGTTGTTGGAAGCGGGCGAAGAATACGAAGTCAATACAACTTTGCTTGAGTTTTTAAAGCAGGAATTCGGTATAGATATCCGCGGAGTAGAGGGACAAGGACTTTCCCCCAAGGAAATAACCGCAGTCTTTCGCGCAAAAACCGCCAATATGAAAGGCTGGTATGTATACGAAGATATTTACCTTTCACAGTTCACGTTTGCAAGATACGCAATGTGGGCGGACGTCAAAAACAACATTAAACTTTATTCCAAAAACCCGCTTGTCCAAAGTCTGATGTCAAACGCCAACAAGCTCGGCGAAAACAAGTTAGAAGCGGCAAACGAGGACAACGGCAACCCCTGTGATGTTCTTGTTCCGTTGCCTTGCGACAGCACGCAGTATGCGGCGGTAGCGCGTTCACAGACCGGCGTATCGTTCGTTCTGCACGGGCCTCCGGGCACAGGCAAGAGTCAGACTATTACAAACATAATCGCAAATGCCGTCGCCCACGGCAAACGCGTTTTATTTGTCGCCGAAAAACAGGCGGCTTTGCAGGTGGTTAAAAAGCGCCTTGTCGAAGTCGGCGTGGGCGAATTCTGTCTGGAACTGCATTCCGGCAAATCTACCGATAAGGGCGAAATTATAAGAAGTATAGAAAACACTCTTTCTTTGACTGCCGAGTGCGATGACGAAAAGTTTACGGGCGCCGGCGGAAGAATAACCGAAACCCGCAACGCTTTGCGTGCGCCTCTCGCGGCGCTCCATAAAAAGCGCAGACTGGGCGTTTCCGTCTACGAGGGCATAGTATATTATCTTCAGAACAAGGACGCTCCCGAACTTTTAAATATTGAAAGCACTTTTTATGATTCCTTAACTAAGGAAAAGCTTGCCGAATGCGAAAGTATGCTCACAACCGCTCAGGCGGCGGCAAAGGAGTGCGGCGGCGTTTATCGTTCGCCTTTTTCCGAAGTAAAATTAACCGAGTGCGGCGAAAAGACAAAGACGGCGGTGCTGTGCGCTTCGGGCGTGGTTCTTGCCGAACTCAGACATCTCAAAAATTATCTTGGGATGTTCCTTGAAACGTTTAACCAGAAGGTAAGTAAATTCACCTATAAAAAGCTTGAAAATTTAATCGCGGTTGCCACGGTTTTAAAGGAAGAGGGCTTAAAGGTTTTCTTTGAATGCGACGGGGACGAACTTTACAAGTTCTACAACGCGAACTTACGCTACGACAAAGAGACCAAGCATTGGCTCAAACACTTCAAATCCCTTCCCGACCTCGATAAATACGGCGCCGATATAGAAAAAGAACTGGAAAACTGGGGTGAAAATTACCGCTCGTCACGCACGCTTTTGCAGGTTATCAAGCGCATAAACCGTTGCGGCAGGCAGATGGAAGAAAAGGAAGAAACGGAATGGATACGCCGTGCGCTTGAAATAGACAAGGCACGCGCAATGATGCTCTCCAATACGGATTTAAGCAGTAATTTCGTCGGCTTCGGCGGCGTAAACGAAAAAAAGCGCGCCGAATTTATGCGTCCGCTTTATGAACTGCACGACATCTGCGCCGAAACGTTTATGGACTACAATGCGGACGCGTTCAACAGCGTTTGCGTCAAATCGCAGGGCGGAGCGTTAAAGCCGCTCGTAATAGGCTTAATAAATGCGGCAACGTCGTTCGTTCGCAGCGCGGATAGTTATTTAAAAACCGTCAAAGCTGACAAATCCGCATATAACGATGAAGACGTATTCGATTGTTACACTAAAAAATGCACCGCGCTAATCGACAACGTCGATATGCTTCCCGCTTGGTGTATGTATAAGCAAACGGCTAAAAAGCTCAACGAATACGGCCTGACTTTTATGACCGACGCTATGGAAAGCGGTAAAATAAGCGGGAAACAGCTTCTTTCCGCTTTCCGTAAAAACGTTTACCGCAACTTTATTCAAACTAATATTCCCGCGGATGAAAGTCTTGCGGCTTTCTCGGCGAGCGTTCTCGACGAAAACGCGGCGATTTTCTCTCAGCTTTTAGAAGAATTTTCAAAGCTCACAAAGGAAAAAATCCGTGCAACACTTGTTTCAAAACTCCCCGAGCCCGAAACCGAAGGTAAGCTTGCGCTAGAACTTATGACGTTCCAGCGCAAAATAAAGGGCAATATAAAGGGCGTGAACCTTCGCTCTATATTTACGGAAATTCCCGAACTATTAAAGGTTGTGGCTCCCTGTATGCTGATGAGCCCCAATACCGTTTCGCAGTATCTCCCTGCCGACCCCGAATTGTTCGACCTCGTAATCTTCGACGAAGCTTCCCAAATGCCCACGTGCGAGGCGGTTCCGTCGCTGGCAAGGGCAAAGAGCGCAATAATCGTCGGCGATCCCAAACAAATGCCGCCCACGTCATTCTTCACGGGCTTCGGCGCAGACGAAGACCATCCCGAAGCGGAGGATTTGGAAAGCGTCCTCGAAGACTGTCTGGCTTTGGGAATGCCCGAAATGCATCTTATCTGGCACTACCGCTCCAAGCACGAAAGTTTAATTGCGTTCTCAAATTTAACTTACTATTCTTCGCGGCTTTGCACTTTCCCTTCGCCCGACGCACTCGACAGTAAAGTCACGCTCCGTTATATCGAAAACGGCGTATACGAGCGCGGAACCACAAAGTGCAACAAGGAAGAGGCGGAAGCTCTCGTGCAGGAGGTTATCCGCCGCTTAAAGGACGAAAAACTCCGCCGTTCGAGTATAGGTATAGTAACTTTTTCCACCCCTCAGCAGGTGTATGTCGAAAGGCTTTTATCCAAGGAAATTTCCAAACGCGGACTCGAGGAGGCGGCTTACGAGAGAGAAGAACCGTTATTCGTCAAAAATCTCGAAAACGTTCAGGGCGACGAGAGAGACGTAATTTTATTCTCAGTCTGCTACGGGCCCGACAAAATGGGCAAAATTTCTTTAAACTTCGGACCGTTAAACCAGTTCGGCGGTTGGCGCCGTTTAAACGTTGCCGTTTCACGCGCAAGGGAAGAGATGCTGGTGTTCTCTTCTATGCGCTATTCGATGATAGATTTGTCGCGCACGACTTCGCGCGGCGTGGCGGGGCTTAAAGCGTTTTTGGAATTCGCCGAAAAAGGTAGGGCGAATATCTCCGTCAGAAGCGGCGACATAATCCTGAACCGTCAGGGCATAGGTAAGTTCATTGCGGAAGAACTGCAAAGCTATGGTTACGACTGCCGTTGCGATGTCGGCGTTTCGGACTTTAAACTTGACGTAGCCGTAGTCAATCCCAAAAACAAGCACGAATTTATTCTCGCCGTTCTTTGCGACGGTGCAAACAAATTCTCCGTAAAGGACCGCTCCGTAATGCAGGTGCAAACCTTAAAACGCAACAACTGGAACGTCTACAGGCTATATTCAATCAACTTCTTCAACAATCCCAAGCGCGAAATCAAAAAGTTAAAGGACTATCTGGACAGGCTCACTGCCGACGGTAAGCCCGCGCAAATCAACTTCAAAAAGCCTTACCGCGCGGTTAAGGCGGAAATTAAAACCGTTGAGCCCGCCTATATTTTAAGCGGCGAAAACGACGCCGAAATCACAAGGGCAATAAAGGCGGTTTTAACTGCCGAAGAGCCTATATCTCTTCAATTCTTAACAGAACGCACGCTTTCGCTTTTTGGTATCGAAAAATCCGGCGTAAAACTTCAAAACAAACTTCGCGCTTTAATAGAAAGCTGTAATTTCCCGTCCGTTCAAATGCTCGGCAGCACTTATTATTTCAAGACGGATAAGTTCGGCGCGTTTGATAAGTGCCGCGTGGAGGACGGAACGCAATTGCGCTCCAAGGAATCGGATTACACCCCGTTCGACGTAATTTCTATGATTAAGGGTATTTTGCTGAGCAAAGTAAGTATGTATCTTGACGAGCTTATTCCCGTTGTGTTAAAGGAACTTAAAGTCCCGCGCGCCACTGCGCAATTGTCGTCTTTCGTCCTTTCTTGCATAGATGAAGGCGTCAACCGCGGCTTATTCATCCGCTCCGTCTCCGACAGAATTTCTCTCGCCTGAAACGCATTCATACGTCTGTCATTCTTAGGCTTGCCGAAGAATCTTTTTGCGCATTGCAACGCAATTTCTTGCGCAAAAAACAGTCACAACAAAAAAGCCCGCGATTTCCAATCGCGGGCTTTTAAATTATATTAAATTAATCTTCCAAACCCAATAAATCGGCAGGGTCTAAATCGAGTAGCGAACATAAATCTGCAAAAGTTGTAATCGACGGCATAATGTCGCCTTTAACATAATGCGCCACGCACGACGGTGAAACGGAAAGTTTTTCCGCAAGTTTCGTCTGCAAATATCCGCTTGTCTTAATTGCTTCTTTTATTCTCTTTTTAATCAGTTCCACATTTGCCATTTTAAACTTCAATCTGTCAGCCCCATAAATAATCAGCAGAAACGTCTAAACACTCACACAAAAGATAAAGCGTTTCAATGCTCGGATAAGTTCTGCCCGCTTTAAAATTCGAAATATTTTGCCTTGTTGTATTGCAACATTTTGCAATTTCGCTCTGGTTCAAATTGGAATATTTAAGGCATTCGTTAAACCTTTCAGTGAATTTCATAAAATAACTAATCTTCCAAACCGATAAGATAATCGGCAGAAACTTCAAAAAATTTCGCCAAAACAATAATGGCATTAATATTCGGCGTCCTTTCTCCGCTTTCCCAAAAAGAAATCGCACTCTTGCTCAAATTAGTAGCCTTTGCAAGTTCCACCTGTGTCAAATTTTTTTCGGTTCTCAGTTCTTTCAGCCTTTCCGCAAAAGTTTCCATAACTCAAATTATTCACAATTGTGGAAAATTTGCTTGACTTTCCACGTTCGTGGAATTATTATAATCATAAGGTGCAATTATATGAAATCAATAATAGAAGAAATTTATTTGAATAAGCAATGTGAAGAGGATACTGAAGAAACCGAAAATTACCGGAAGATACATAAAGAGGTAGAGGAAGTAATCGAGCGGATAAAAATTTTGTTGCCGCAAGCGCAAAAGGAACAAATTAACAAGCTTTATAATTTAATGTGCAGTCTCGGCAACGAGCGCGGACTTTACGCCTATAAACAGGGCTTTAAGGAAGGCGTCCTCATTGCTTTTGAGACATTTAATTCCTGACAAGCAAAAATCCCGCGGGGAACAACGTCTGTTCCCCGCGGGATTTTTATAGCGCTGAAATTTACAAATTTTCCAAAACGTCCGTCATATCGTAAAGTCCGGCGCTTTTGCCGCAAATCCATTTTGCCGCCTTAATTGCGCCCGCCGCAAACACTTTTTTAGACCGCGCCGAGTGTGAAATCGTTACAATTTCATCCTCGCCCGCAAACATAACCTCGTGCTCGCCCACAATCGTTCCGCCGCGCACTGCGTGTATTCCGATTTCGTTTCCGCGCTTTCCAACCGCGCCCTCGCGGCCGTTCAAATACGGTTTGCCCCCGTCGTATGCCGCGTTTACGCTCTCGGCAAGCATCAATGCCGTGCCCGAAGGCGCGTCAACCTTTTTATTGTGATGTCTTTCTATTATCTCTATGTCAAATTTCTCACCCAGCGTTTGCGCGGCTTCTTTAACCAGTTTTACAATCAGGTTCACGCCCAACGAAAAGTTCGCCGTTTTAAAAACCGCCGTCTTTTTCGCCGCGTCGTTTATCATTTTAATATGCTCGTCCGTGTACCCCGTCGCCGCCAACACCACGGGTTTTTTGTTTTTAACTGCCCACTCAAGCTCATCCTTCAAAATGGCGGGGGAGGAAAAGTCCACAACAACGTCCGCAGGTGTGCAAACGTCGCTAAACGAGGCATATACCGGCACTTTTACGTTTTCCGGAGCCCTTAAATCAACCCCGCAAACCACTTCTGTTTCTCCGTCTCCGGCGCAAATATTCAAAACGTTTCCGCCCATTGCGCCGCCTATTCCGCAAATTAAAATCTTTACCATACCTTTTTTAACCCCGCGTTGTCAATCGCGTTCTGTAAAATCACCTTGTTTTTGTCCTCAAGCTCGCTAAGGGGCGAACGCGGCGTTCCCGCCTTAAACCCAAGCATATTATAGGCTGCCTTTACCGGTATGGGGTTCACTTCCAAAAAGCAAGCGTCCTCCAAAGGCAACAAAAAGTCCTGCACTTCGTTCGCTTCGTCAAGTTTACCATCCCTTACAAGGTTATACATCTTTTTAACAAGCGCGGGCGCAATGTTCGAGGTAACCGAAATCAACCCCGCTCCGCCTATGGCAAGCATCGGCAAATTCAAAAAGTCCTCGCCGGAATACAAATCCATCTTCCCGCGGATTCTTCGCATCGTCTCGCATACCTGCGCCATATTGCCGCTCGCTTCCTTTATTCCCGCCATATTAGGCAGCGTAGCCAGTTTTTCCGCCGTTTCGGGCAGTATGTTAACGGCAGTGCGCGAGGGCACGTTATAAGCGATTACGGGAATTTTAACCGCCGCGCAAACCGCTTTGTAATATTCAAAAAGTCCCGCCTGCGTGCATTTGTTATAATAGGGGGTAACCACCAGAACGCCGTCCGCACCCAGCTCTTCGGCGCGTTTCGAAGCCGCAACCGCTTTTGCAGTGTCGTTACTGCCCGTGCCTATTATAATTTTAATCCGCCCCGCGGCTTTTTTAACGGCGTATTTAATGGTTTCAACCTTTTCGTCCTCGGTCATTGTCGCAGGTTCGCCCGTCGTTCCCAAAACCACTAAAGCGTCGGTGCCGCCGTCAATCTGGTATTCAATCATCTTGCCGAACTCTTCAAAGTTCACGCCGCGTTTGTCAAAGGGCGTAATCATCGCCGTAATAATCCCGTTACAAAATCCAATCATTATAAACCTCTTTTTGTTTTCAAAATAACCGCGTACTCCGCGCGCTTGTTAAATTACCCCGTATATATATTGTAATCAATCGCATTCGCAAATGTTCCGTTCTCAGTCAAAATACCCTTTCGCCGCAAGCAGTTCGGCAAGTAAAACCGCGCCGCCCGCCGCGCCCCGCAGGGTGTTGTGCGAAAATCCGATAAATTTGTAATCGAACAAATTATCCTCGCGGAGTCTCCCCGCGCAAACCGCCATTCCGTTTTCGGTGTATCTGTCAAGCTTGGGCTGCGGGCGGTTGTCTTCCTCGAAATAGTGAATAAATTTAGCGGGGGCGGAGGGCAGTTTCAATGTCTGCGGTTCGCCGTAAAAATCTGCCCACGCCTTCAAAATTTCTTCCTTTGCCGGCTTTTTTTCAAACTTCACAAAGCACGCGGCCGTGTGCCCGTCCGAAACAGGCACCCTCACGCACTGCGCCGTGATAACGGGCGCCGCCGCGGGCACAATTTTTCCGTTTACAATCTCGCCCCAGATTTTAAGCGGCTCCTTTTCGCTCTTTTCTTCCTCGCCGCCGATGTAGGGTATAACGTTATCCAAAATCTCCGGCATAGTCTCAAAAGTCTTGCCCGCGCCCGAAATCGCCTGATATGTGCACACAGCCGCGCTTACAATGCCGAATTTTTTTAAAGGGTGCAAAAGCGGCACGTAAGACTGAAGGGAGCAGTTGCTCTTAACCGCCACAAATCCGCGCTTCGTTCCAAGCCGTTTTCTCTGCGCGTTTATAACAAGCAGATGTTCCGCGTTTATTTCGGGAATAATCATCGGCACGTCGTCCGTAAAACGGTGCGCCGAATTGTTCGAAACTATCGGACACTCAAGCTTTGCATAGGACGTTTCAAGTTCCTTTATGTCGTCTTTCGGCATATTCACCGCGCAAAAGCAAAAATCAACCGATTTTGCAATGGTTTTCATATCAGCCGCCGCGTCCATAACCTTAATATCCGCAAATTTTGCGGGCATAGGCTCGGCAAGATGCCACTTTTTAACGGCGTCCTTATATTTTTTGTCTGCCGAAGATGCCGAAGCCGCAAGGCAAGCAACCTCGAATTGCGGATGATTTTCCAAAAGCAGTAAAAATCTCTGCCCGACCATTCCGGTGGCGCCTATCACGCCCACCTTATATTTTTTTGAACTCATAATCACTCCTTAAAAAATAAAAAGACAGCTCAGCGCTGTCTCCGAATTTGTCAAAAAACAATAAAAACGGCATTAGCGCAACACTAAAAGTGACAGTCGCAAGGGTATTAACCCGTGCGCCCGACGCAGGTTAAGGAAACCCGCATCTCGGCGGAGGCGCCCTTTTGCCGCAACTTCAACGGAATTTCCCTTAAAAATTCCTTCGTCCACGGTTACTTTTGCCCGTCCGCTCCTCTGAATGCAAAAAGATGATAACACATAATTATTAAAAAGTAAACAGATTTCGCTGTTAAAATACGTAAACATAGTTTACATTTCTTCCCAAACCGCGCGCAAAAATTATTGACATCGCTTTTTTATTATAGTAAAATAAACAGGTACAATTATTTTGCGTACGGCTGTACGCGGAAATTCAATTAAGTGAGCGCCTTAACGGCGCGGATGTGAGAAAGATATGAAGTCTTTAAAAATCAGATTAAGTATAATTTTGGCGCTTGCCGTAGCGTTTCTGGCGGCTTTGGGCGCGTTTTTCGGCACGGGTATGTTTGCCAGTGCGGACAGAGACACCACTGTGGACGGCTCGTCCACAACACTTTTCAACGCTTCTGCCGGCGCCGAACTCCGTGCGCACGAACAGTCCGGTAACGGCGATGAAAAAGAATATTATACTATGTTCGCCATCAAAGAAAAGGACGGCGTAATTTCCTATAAAAAGCATCTCGCGTATACCTGGTATCAGAATGTTGCAAAAACAACCGAAACGGAAGGCGAGGGCGAAGGCGCCGTCGAAAAAGAGGTGGAGGATATAAAAAATCCCGTCCGCGGCGATAAAGGCTATTTTAAAATGGAAGTCGGTTTCGAAACTCTCGACTTTGAAAGATTCGTAATAAAATTCGAAAGCCAGCAATATTACAAAACCAAGGATGAAAAAACTTCCAATTACGTTATATTCGTTCCCGCAACCGAAGACGGCAAAGTAAACGTAATAATAACCGATAATAAAAACGAAAAAAATCTCACGTCCGATACGGTTCTGGATAAAAACCGCATAAAGATAGAGTTTACCGAAAAAACTGCCGACGGCTACGCCGTAAAAGTTTCCGACGAAACCGCAACCGTAACGGGCGCTTTTGTAAACGTCGGCGGCACCCATGCAAAATATACAACGACGTCTTCTCTTACGGTCGTTCCTCTTTCGTTCGAAGCGGAACTTAAAACCCCTGCCGAGGGGGAAAGCGCAAAACCCGCGCTTATGACTTTATACGAACTCAACGGACAGAGTTTCAAACTCAAATCCGCATCCAAAGAGGACGACAACGATTACTATACCGGCACAACCGTAGTGGACAACACTCCTCCCGTGCTTTGTATCGACGGTAACGTTTCCTTCATAAAGAGCGGCGAACAGATTAAATTCGATTACACTGTAATAGACGTTCTTCAATCAAGCCCCAGCAGCACGCTTTCCTATTATATTCTTACCGAAAAGCAGGCTAAGGGAGAAGTCGAAAATTTTAATCCCGAAGATATGTCGGATAATAAACTTTTCACCGAAGTAACGTCTGGTACCGTACAGCGCGTAATTCCCCGCGTAGAACACTATGTTCCCCAAACGGCGGATTATAACACCCCTAAATTTGATGAAAACGTAAAGGTCACGGCGGCGGTCAAAGCGTTTATAAAGCTTACCGACTATTCCTATACGGGCGGTCAGTCAACTTATGTGCTTGTAGACTGGTATGCCGAACCCGACCTTCTCTTAACGATTGACGGCAAAAAATACCTCGCGGTAGCAAACGACGAAATCGGAGCAACGTTCAATTACAACGAAGAGGATTCTTCGGGTTCGGAAACTATAATAAAGAGCAATCCGAACAGCGCGCAGTGGAAGGCGGTTGTAGAAGCTTACCAAAAAGAAGTAAACAAAGCGGCAAAAGGTTTAAAAGCAGGCAGCAAAAACTATTTCTATCTGCCAGCGTTTGACCATATCGAAGTTGCCGAAAACACTTACAGCAGTCTTTTATCCGATAAAATAACCGCATACGAAGACCTGTCCTTTTCCATATATTATAATAACGGTTCACAGCAGTCGCCGGTAACAGGCAAAAAATACAACGATTTGTCCATTCCCATCACCAAAGAAGGCGACTACGGTTTCACGATTTACGCTCAGGATGCGGCAAGCGGAAAGATGTATTATCTGGATGAACAGGGTGAAAAACAGGAATTTGCGTCAAGCGAAATCTGGGATTTGCGCGGGGATACCGATAAAAACGATTCCGGTATAAGCAAGAGCGATTACCTCCCCTGGTTTACGTTCCACGTAGGTGCGGCTCAGCTAAGTATAGAGGAGCCCAAGGAGCAGGATATAGCGTACGTCGATAATTCCAAGAGTGTTTCATTCGAAATTAACGGCGTTTCAGGTTCGTATACTTCAACTTACACGCTTTATCTTTTCGACAGTGCCGAATATTACAATTATGCCGAAGAAGCGTTGACGTACGAAAAGTTTATGGAATTAAAACAACAGCTTTTCGAAAACACTGCTTTTAAAGACGCAAACGGCAACGCAGTAAACAGCCGCAGATGGTTCGAAACGATTCAGATAACCTCCGGAAACAACAGTGTTGACGTGAACAGTGCGGATTATAAAAAGTACGAAGAATATAAGTGGGACGGTTCCGGTAGCTTTACTCCCAAAACCCCCAACACGTTCTATCTTGTAACATGCGAGGTTAAGGGAACCGACGGACAGGCGGATAAAGCTTATATGGGCATTGCCGCGGCTCCCAAAGTGCGTGATTTGGCCGGCGAAGACACCTGGGTACAGGACAATATGACTTCTGTCATTCTCCTTTGCATCGCGGGTGCGTCGCTTATCGGTATCGTGCTTCTTCTTGTAATCAAACCCAAGGATAAGGGTGACGTTGACGAGGGCTTTGAAACCGAACGGGTTAAAAAACCCCGCAAAACCAAAAAGTAATAATTAAATATTTCCGCAGCCGGAGCTTTATTAAAGCTCCGGCGCTTTTTTATAAAAAAATCCGCCGCTCCTGTTTCGGTTTTTCCACCGTTAAAAATTTTCTTTAAAAATTTCGCAATCTGCTTGACTTTGGCAACTTTGTATACTATTATAGTATTATCATATGAATATAACTTCATATGATATAAATAAACGGATAACCAAAAGGAGTATATATGAACGAAATAATTAAAAATAAAGTATGCGACGAAGAAGAATTGCATAAAGAGCGAATAAAGACCGCGCTCGAAGCAATGCCGTCCGAAGAGAACGTCAGGGAAATGGCGGAGCGCTTTAAGGCGCTTTCCGAAGCTTCGCGCCTCAGAATATTGCTCGCTCTTTCCGGCGGCGAGCTATGTGTAGAACACATTACCGAAGCTGTCGGCGGACTTCAGAGCGCCGTTTCACACCAACTCAAAACACTCAGGTTAAACAAAATCGTCAAGTGCAGAAGGGATGGCAAAAAAGTCCTTTATTCCGTTTCGGACGAGCACGTTCTCACAATGATAAGCGTTGCAAAGGAGCATCTGAACTGCAATGAATAACGTAATCAAAATAAGCGGTCTCGATTGCGCCAACTGCGCGCGCGAGCTTGAAGAAGAATTGCAAAAAATAAAGGGAGTAATATCCGTAACCGTAGACTTTATGGCGCAGAAAGTTCATTGCGATTGCCCGGACGAAGCGCTTGAAAAAGTCGTTTACTGTTGCGCTCACTTCGAAGAAGTAAAGGTGGAGGAAGTTATTCCCTCAAACCTGCCAGTCGAACCCGCCGTAAAATCCGATATTTGCGGCCGTGACGACTGTGACTGCCATAATCATAGCCACGCGCCCGAAATCGCGCAAACTCCGCGTGTATACGGCGAAAAAATCAAAATTGCAAACCTCTGTTGCGCCAACTGTGCGCGTGAACTGGAAGAAGAACTCAACAAAATCGAGGGCGTTTCTGCAACCGTCGATTTTATCAATATGCGCGTCTTATTAAACGCACAAACTTCCGCCTCGCGTGAAAAGGCGGTTTACACCATAACACACTTCGAAGACGTAAAAATCGTTGACGGCAAAGCGCCGCAAAAAAACATAATTAAAACACATTTAAAGGACGTAATTTTAATTGCCGTTTCAATAGCGCTCTTCATCCCCGCGCTTGTTTTGCAACTTACCGGTACGACCGAAGAACTTGCAGGCAAAATTTCCGCATGGGTTCTTTACGGATTGTCCTATCTCGTAATCGGTCATCCGGTGCTTGTCAATACGGCGAAAAATATAGTTAAAGGCAAAATTTTCGACGAAAACTTTTTAATGACAATTGCCTCTATCGGCGCCATTGCTCTGGGTATATTCGCGGGCGACGGCTTTGTCGAAGGCGTTGCCGTTATGCTTTTGTATCAGATAGGCGAACTTTTACAGTCCGTTGCGGTCGGTTCTTCGCGCAATTCAATTTCCGCGCTTATGGACTTGAAAAGCGACTTTGCAACGCTTGTCGAAAACGGCGTTCAGCGTGTAATATCCCCCGACGAATTGCGTTTGGGCGACAAAATTTTAATTAAAGCCGGCGAAAAGGTACCCGTGGATTGCCGCGTAATAAACGGCGGAACTTCACTCGATATGAAGAGTTTAAACGGCGAGCCTCTCCCCCGCGACGTAAAAGAGGGCGACGAAATTCTTTCCGGCAGCATAAATCTTTCAAAGGTAATCGAGGCCGAGGTTATAAGAGAATACAAAAATTCCGCCGCGGCAAAAATTTTGGAGCTGGTCGAAAATTCCACGGCGAAAAAATCCAAGCCCGAAAAGTTCATAACAAAGTTCGCAAAATATTACACGCCCGCAGTCTGCGTCGCGGCGGTAATCGTCGCTGCGCTCGTTCCCACGGTAATATGCGCCGTTTACGGCGTTTTCGGGTGGGAAACGTATCAGAACTGGATATACAAAGCGCTCAACTTCCTTGTAATTTCGTGCCCTTGCGCACTGGTAATATCCGTTCCGCTTTCCTACTTCGGCGGAATAGGCAGGTGCGCTAAATCGGGTATTTTGGTCAAAGGCTCCACGTGCCTTGACGAGCTTGCGCTTTCAACGGTTGCCGCTTTCGATAAAACCGGCACTCTCACCGAAGGTTCTTTCACAATAACCGGTTATACAAGCGAAAACACTCTCGCCCTTGCCGCCGCGGCAGAAAAATTTTCGTCCCATCCCATAGCGGCGGCGTTTGCGGATATCCAAACGGAATACTCAGCGCAAAACGTCGAAGAAATCGCCGGCAAAGGTGTAAAATGTACTGTAAACGGCAAACTTCTTTTATGCGGCAACGCAAAACTTTTACAGGAAAACGACGTTGTTTTTACTCCTGTGCAAAGTGTGTCAACCCTCGTATACGTCGCGTTTAACGGCGTTTTCGAAGGCATGGTGCAAATTGACGACAAATTAAAGGACGGCGTAAAGGAAGCTATTCAAAATCTCAAACGCGGCGGCGTCACCCGCACCGTAATGCTTACCGGCGATTTGCCCGAACGCGCTGAAATTATCGCCGGCGAAGCGGGGCTCGACGGCTTTAAAGCCGGGCTTCTGCCGGGTGAAAAACTTACCGAAGCCGTTGAACTCAAAAAGAACGGAAAACTTATATACGTCGGCGACGGCGTCAACGACGCCCCCGTAATGACCGCGGCGGACTGCGCCGTGTCGATGGGTAAGGTCGGTTCCGGCGCGGCAATCGAAGCCAGCGACGTGGTTTTAGTGTCCGACAATATAGCGCTTCTCCCCAAGGGAAGAAAAATAGCCAAGGGCACGCGCAGAATAGTAGTCGAAAACATAACCGGTTCGCTTCTCGTCAAACTTGCAATTATGGCTCTCAGCATAGGGATTGCAGGCTTCCCGTTAATTATTTCGGTTGTGGCGGACGTGGGCGTAATGCTCCTTGCCGTTATAAACGCCATGCGTACGGCTTTAATAAAATAAATTTTCAAAAAATCCGACAAAATTCGGCAACCCCCTTTCAAACGGTTGCCGAATCTTTTATTTGGTGTTACAATGTGAAAAACAAGTGAAATCAAGCCCCTTGCAGGGACTTTTGCGGTTCGTAAAACCGCAAAAATCACTTAATGAAAAAAATCATTTGGAGGTACTTTCGATGAGTAAAGAAACGGAAGACGAAGTAGTTTCCGAACAGCCCGAAGTGCAGGCGGAGGCACAGGTTGCCGAAACCCCCGCGCCTGACGGAACTGTGGCGGAAGCGCAAAGTCCCCACAAGGGCTTTTGGGGCAAGGTTGACAACTGGTTCGGTATAACCAAGGCAAAGTCAAGCTACAAAACTGAAATAGTTGCGGGCTTAACGACTTTCATGGCAATGGTTTACATACTTATCGTAAACCCCAGCATGTTTATGAACATTATAGGCGATAACGTCGACATAGGCTTCGGGGCTTCATATATTGCTACCGCACTCGGCGCAATTGTCGGAACAATGCTTATGGCGTTCCTTGCAAAAATGCCTTTGGCGCAAGCTTCGGGTATGGGCGTTAACGCGTTTATAGTCTATACGTTGGTTTTGGGCGGTTCCGGTCTGACCTATGCAAACGCAATGGTGTTCACACTTTTAGACGGCGTAATATTCATTATTTTAACTGCAACCGGTTTAAGAAAGTATATTTTCAACGCTATTCCGGACGAAGTTAAAAAAGCCATAAGCGTAGGCTTAGGTTTGTTTATTGCTTATATAGGTTTTCAGAACGCAGGTTTTATCGTTAACGACAGCGCGACTTTAACCGACATTCTTTCGTTCAACGTTCTTAACCCCAACGACCCCAATTATCTCGCAACGGTAGGTATTATAACCGGCAATGCGTTCCTCGGACAGACTGCAGATTTCAGCGTGCGCGGCATGTTGCCCGCATTCATTATGATGGCGGGAGTTATCGCAATTGCGATTATGTCCAAAAAGAAAGTCAAGGGTGCGGTTTTATGGGGAATTTTAGGCTCCACGGCGCTTTACTATATCCTTGTGGGAATTGCTTACGGTTGCGGCAACGCGGCTGCGTCGGCAATATTCGGCGGAATAAAATTCGACAATCCTTTCTCTGCGTTCGCAAATTGGGGTACGGAATCTGCCGGTAAAGTTTTCTACGAAGGATTTGATTTCTCAACATATCTTGCCAATAATACGGTGGGTTCGCTTGTTTTGCTTGTTATAACAACCGCGCTTTCATTGTGCATGCTCGATATGTTCGATACTTTAGGCACTCTTTACGGCGCTTGCGAAAAGGGCAACCTTCTCGATAAAGACGGCAACCCCAAAAATATGAACAGGTGTATGCTTTGCGACGCAATCGCAACCACCACCGGCGCAATCGCGGGCACTTCCACGGTAACGACGTTCGTTGAATCCTCCGCAGGTGTTGCGGCGGGCGGCAAAACGGGCTTTACCGCTCTCATAACCGGTCTTTGTTTTGTAGTTGCAATGTTCTTAAGCCCCATAGCAAGGCTTATTCCTTCGGCGGCAACGGCAACGGCTCTCGTTTGGGTCGGCGTGCTTATGATGAGCTCGGTTACCAAAATCGAATGGACAAACCCTGTTGCGGCGCTTCCCGCGTTCCTCACCATCGCGGTTATGGCGTTCGGCTACGAAATTTCCTACGGTATCGGTATAGGTATAATTTCAAGCGTATTGTTAAGGGTTTGCACGGGCAAGATAAAGAGCATTTCCATAGTAACCTGGATAATCGCCGCATTCTTCCTTGCAACTTTCCTCTTAACCCACTAAATTAATAAACAATAACTGCGCCTCCTTTAATACAAAGGAGGCGCTTTTTACTGCTAATTTTGCAATTCTACTTAAATTCGACTGTATTCTATTGCGCAACCGCGCCAAAGTATTTAAAATATCAGGTATAAATAAGTTAACGGAGAATAAAAAATGAATACTTTCGGTGATTTTTTATACGAACTTCGCAAGGAAAAGGGCTTAACTCAGGCTGAGCTTGCAAAAATTCTGGGCGTAACCAACAAGGCCGTCTCCAAGTGGGAAACGGGAGAGGCAATGCCCGAAACTTCCCAGCTTGTTCCGATATCGCGTGTTTTCGGGGTGACCGTAGACGAACTGTTAAGCGGTGCGCGGGCGGAAACCGCCGAAGAAAAGTTAAACGGCGAAAGCATTAAATGCGAAATCAAAAGCCACGTCTTTACGCGCGGCAAGGACGAAGAGGTAAAAACCTTTGCCGAAAAAATCTGCGGCATAGTCTGCGGCGTTGTAATGTTTGCCTCGCTGTTAACGTATTTACTTCTTGGTGCAATTGCAAACCTTTGGCATCCTTACTGGGTAATCGTCCCGACCGGTGCGCTTGCGTGCGGAATAATAGGGGTAATCGGCGACGTTTGCAATCCGTTAAAGCGCGAAAAAAAGTTTTCAAAAGGTGAAAATCCTTACACGGGTTGCGCCTGCGCCGTAATAATGCTTTCGTGCGTAATCGTTTATTTGCTTGTTTCCGTAATTACCGGATTATGGCATCCGCTCTGGATAATCGTGGCGGCGGGGGGCGCAGTCTGTTTTGTAATCGGCGCCGCCGGCGATATATCAAACCGCAAAAAATAAAAACAACAGTGTTGCAATTTAAAATTTTCAAAGTTCCGGCAGATTATCTGCTTGGATTAGATGATTAGCAATAATTTCGCGCCCACGCTTGAAAAAGCGCGGGCGCTGTGTTATAATAAAAAAGCGTTAAAAAATAATCCAAACCGAGGTTTTACAAATGTTAGAAAAATACGTAAAAGCCGCCCGCCGTCTCGAAAAGGCGGACTTGGTCTTAAAAAACGCCGACTATCTCGACGTGTTCACCGGCACGATTAAAAAGGGCGATATCGCCGTCGTCGGTGAAAAAATAGTCGGCACTGGCGAATATTCGGGCAAGCAGGAAATCGACTGCACGGGTTTAACCGTCCTCCCCGGATATATCGACGGTCACGTTCATATCGAAAGTTCCCAGCTTTCCCCCGAAGAGTTCGCGTCGTTAATCGTTCCGCGTGGCACCACAACTATAATCGCCGACCCTCACGAAATTACAAACGTCTGCGGTATGGCGGGTTGCGAATACGTCGCCAAAGCCTCGCAAAACGTTCCTCTGGATGTAAAAATCCAGCTTCCTTCGTGCGTTCCCGCAACTCCGTTCGAAACGAGCGGCGCGGTCCTTAACGGTAAAGACATCGAAAAGAACATAAAAAACGACTACATTTTCGGCTTGGGCGAATTTATGAATTACCCCGGCTTAATCAATTGCGATACCGACACGCTCAAAAAGGCCGAAGCCGCCCACGCCGCGGGTAAAGTAATCGACGGTCACGCGCCCGCAATAAGCGGCTACGACTTAAACGGTTACCTCGCGTGCGGCGTTTCCACCGACCACGAGTGCGTAACAAAGGAAGAAATAGAAGAAAAAATTTCAAAGGGTATGTACGTGCATATCCGTCACGGCTCTTCCACGCAAAACCTCGGCAACGCAAAGTTTATAACCGATAAAAATATGCGCCGCTTTATCCTCTGTACCGACGACAGACACGCCGCCGACTTAAAGGAAAAGGGGCATTTGGACGACGCTTTAAGAAAGCTTGTCGCAAACGGTTTAGACCCCGTTACGGCCGTAATATGCGCCACTTTAAACGCCGCCGAGTGCTACAACTTAAAGTGGAGGGGCGGCGTCGCGCCGTTCTATCTTGCCGATTTGGTTGCGGTAGATAATCTTAAAAACTTCAACGCAAAATACGTAATAAAGAGCGGCAAGCTCGTTGCAAAAGACGGCAAGCCCTTGTTCGATACCTCCAAACGCTGCCTGCCCGCAAACGTCCTGAATACGGTTCATTTAAAAAAGCCTTTAACCGCCGGCGACTTTGTTTTAACGCTCAAAGGCACAAAGGCAAAGGCAATGACAATCGAACCGGGCGGCGTAGTCACCGGCTGTGAAACGGTGGAGGTGCAAAGCCGTAACGGCGACGTTATAGTAAAGGGCACCGACTTGTTGAAGTTAGCCGTTGTGGAAAGGCATAAATTGACGGGCAACATAGGCAAAGGTCTTTTCAAAGGCTACGGCTTCAAGGGCGGCGCTTTGGGTATAACAATTGCCCACGACTCGCACAATATTATTCTTATGGGCGACGATAACGAAGCGATGGCAAAGGCGGCAAACCGCTTAAAGGAAATAGGCGGAGGGATGGTAATAGTAAACTCGCAAACCGGCGAAATCCACTCTTTAACGCTGGATATAGGGGGGTTAATGTCCTCGCGTGATGCTGAAAGCCTGCAACGCGACAGCAAGGCGTTAATCGAACGCGCCTACTCCATGGGCGTCAATCGCAGCTTCGAAGCCTTTATGTCACTGGCGTTCTTATCCCTCGCAGTCATCCCCAAACTCAAACTCACCGACGCAGGGCTTTTCGACGTGGAAAAATTCGCTTTCACCGATATCAACGTTTAATTTATTAATACAGAATTAAAACGGCGGCGCAACACTTGCGCCGCCGCTCGCTGTTAACTCGTTTTTAATATTAACTATTAACGTGTTTATCTATATATATCGTTCATTAATCGTTGTATCCATTTAGTTAGCGGATTTTTCTGTAAATAAACAAATTTTGGCTTAAATCGTTGACTTTTAACCTGAACGGTTTAAAATTAAGTTGTTACAATAATGCTTTATTTAAAGGAGATAAAAATGGTTTTATTTTACAGACCTGACGGCGACGCGGTTGAAAATCCCGACGAGGAGTTTCTTAAGGACATAATTTTCAATAAGGACGAGGATTTTTGGCAGGATGGCAGCGGTGATTCCTCTTTAGAAGTGGAAGGCTGTGACGAAGCACTCTTATTTTTTTATGACGAACCTTACGGTTTCTTCATTATGCGCCACCCCGATTACCTTGTTCCCTATGATGAAAACGGAAGTACCGAAACTGTTGAACACGACGTGGGCGGCGAGCCTATGATTGTGCCTCAATGTGCTTATGTCAACCGAAAAACAGCTTACAAAATCATATCAGAATACGTAAAAAACAAAAAATTTTCTAATTGTGTTGAATGGATTGACTTATACGACATAGATTTTGAAAACGATTTTTAAATTACCGCTCCCCCGAAATATCTTCGGGGGTTTTACTTTATTTCCCAAAATTTTCCCAAAAAACAAAAAAAACAATTTTACTTATCAAATTAAATATAGTACAATTAAAAGCGGGAAATAATCTTTAAAAGAGGAAGTATATGGGACTTATAAAATATATACTCGGCGCAGATTCGCGCAGCGCCTTAAAAAAGCTCAATAAAATGGCTTTAAAGGTAGAAGAACTCGACGAAAAATACGCGGCAATGTCCGACGAAGAATTAAAATCGCAAACGCAGATTCTCAAAAACCGCCTTGCGGGCGGTGAAACGCTTGACGACATAATGTACGATGCTTTCGCGGCTCTCCGTGAAGCAAGCTGGCGCGTATTAAAGATGAAACACTTCCACGTGCAAATCGTCGGCGGCATCTGTCTGCATCAGGGCAGAATTGCCGAAATGAAAACGGGCGAAGGTAAAACTTTGGTTTCAACTCTTCCAGCATATTTAAACGCGCTCACCGGCAAAGGCGTGCACATAGTAACCGTCAACGATTATCTTGCAAAGCGCGACGCCGAGTGGATGGGCAAAGTCCACAAATTCATGGGCTTAACCGTCGGCGTGGTTGTGCCCGGTATGGACGATGATGAAAAACAGAAGTCGTATGCTTGCGATATAATTTACGCAACCAACAACGAACTCGGTTTCGATTATCTTAGGGATAACTTAAAAGCCTCCATCCCCGCAATGGTTCAGCGCGAACTCAATTACTGCATAATCGACGAGGTTGACTCTATCCTTATAGACGAAGCAAGAACCCCTCTTATCATTTCGGGGCGCGGCGGCGAAAGCTCTGTTCTTTACGAGCAGGTGGACAAGTTCGTCCGCACTCTCTCCGGCGGTTTCGACGACGATAAAAAGGACGCCGAAAAGAATGCGCCCTCGCGTAAAAAGAAAGAACTCTCCGAAAAGGAGCAGGAAGCGCAGAAAAAGCTCCAAGCAGTTCTCGAAGAAATGGAAAACTGGGATTATATAATCGACAGAAAGGAAAAATCGGTAACCATCACCGAAAAAGGCGCCGAAAAAGCCGAAAGATTTTTTAATATCAAAAACCTCGGCGATATCGAAAACGCCGAACTCAACCATCACATTCAGCAGGCGTTAAAGGCTCACGAATTATTCCATAACGGCGAAGAATATATCGTTTCGCAAGACGGTGAAATTTTAATCGTCGATGAGTTCACGGGTCGTGTACTGAACGGCAGAAGATATTCCGACGGACTTCATCAGGCAATCGAAGCCAAGGAAAAGGTAAAGGTAAAGGAAGAAAACAAAACCCACGCAACGGTAACTTTCCAAAACTATTTCCGTCTCTACAACAAGCTTGCGGGCATGACCGGTACGGCAATGACCGAAGAGGACGAATTCAGAACAATCTACTCTTTGGACGTAGTCCCCATTCCCACTAATCGTCCCGTGCAGAGAATTGACGAAGCGGATATGATTTATTCCACGGTAGAGGGCAAAAAGAAGGCGATAGTAAACGAAGTTGTCAAGCGCCACGAAAAAGGTCAGCCGATTCTTATCGGTACCGTAACCGTAGAAAAGTCCGAAGAAATTTCAAGATTGCTCCGCAGGAACGGCGTAAAACATAACATCTTAAATGCAAAGAACCACGAGCGCGAGGCGGAAATCGTCGCTCAGGCGGGCAGACTGAACGCCGTTACCATAGCTACCAACATGGCGGGGCGCGGCACCGACATTCTGCTCGGCGGCAACCCCGAATATCTCGCCAAAAAGCGCATGCGCGAAGAGGGCTACGACCACGAAATGGTAGAAGTGGCAATTTCCTACGCCGACAGGGAATTCACTCCCGAAGAGCAGACGGCGCGCAACAGATACGCCGAACTCTACAAAAATTACAAAGCCGAAACCGACGCGGAAAAACAGGAAGTAATCGCGGCGGGCGGTTTATGCATAATCGGTACCGAACGTCACGAATCCCGCCGTATCGACAACCAGCTCCGCGGACGTTCGGGACGTCAGGGCGACCCCGGCAGTTCCGTTTTCTTCATCTCGCTTGAAGACGATTTGGCAAAGCGTTTCGGCGGCGAAAATATGAAAAGACTTTACGAAGTCTTTAAAATCGACGACGACCAGTGTCTGCAATCCAAAATGCTTACGCGCAGTGTCGAAAACGCGCAAAAGGCAATCGAAGGCAGAAACTTCGGCATAAGAAAGCACACCCTTCAATACGACGAAGTAATGAACGAACAGCGTAAAACCATCTACGGCGAGCGTATGAAGGTCTTAAAAGGCGAAGACGTTCACGAGCAGATGCTCAAATATATCCCCGACTATATCGCAAAAATATTAAGCGAAACGGTCGATATTTCGGCAATGCCCGAAAAATGGGACGAGCTTTCGCTTAACGCCGCACTTCAACAAAAAGTCTATCCCGACGAATGCACTTTTGAAATCACGCGCGAAATGTTGGAACGTTGGGATTACGAAAAAGCGTTAAAGAAAATTTCAAAGGAAGTAATAAAAGCTTACGAGCAGAAAATAATTAACATTTCCGAAATGACGGAAGGTCAGGTTGACTACAAGCAGGTTGAGCGTAACGAACTTCTCCGCAGTGTGGACAGAAACTGGATTGACCACATAGACGCAATGGACCAGCTCAGAAAAGGCATAGGCTTGCGCGGCTACGCCCAGCAGGACCCCGTAATCGCCTACAAGCAGGAGGGTTACGACATGTTCGAGGAAATGATTGACAGGGTGCAGACCACAACTATTTCACGCCTTTTAAAGGGCAGAATAGTAAGAGTAGAACCTCAGCGTCCGGCAATGCGTCCAATGCCTCAAACGGGTATGAATCCGGCAGTCGCGGCGCGTGCCGAAGAAATCGCCCGTCAGCGTGCGGCGGAACAGGCTGAACAGTCACCGCAACAGCAGAACAGCGGAACTCAACAGCCGCAGGAGAACCGCCCCGCGCCCGCGCAAACGGCAAACCCTCAGGGCAACGCTCCATTAATCGGTCAGGCGCCTCAGCCCCCCAAGGATTTGTTCACCAATATCGGCGGCAAGCAAATTCCTAAAACCGTACCCAAATCCGCAAAAGTCGGCAGAAACGACCCTTGTCCCTGCGGAAGCGGCAAAAAGTATAAAAATTGTTGCGGTAAAGTCTAACCGTATTTAAAAATTATTACGTTGCGGGTAAAAACCGCGCATTTACCCGCAGCCGCAATTTGCGCACGCCTGCGTCTCGGCGCGGATAAATTCCCGCAATTATATGCTTGTGCGCACAAAAATTGCTGGCATAGGGCTGGCAGCCCTGAAAATCACGAAATATTTTCGCCGCAGAATAGACGGAAATATTTGAGATAGGAAAATTATGTTTAAAGCTGACGATTACAGATTAAAACTCAAAACCCTTTCGGATACTTTGTCCGAGGCAAAATATGCGCTGGATATTGATAATCTCGGCTCCCGCCTTTCGGAATTAAAGGAAGAGCAGGAAAAACCCGAAGTCTGGCAGGATTTGGAAAAATCCAAAAAAATCGCGCGCGAAATTTCCGCCGTTGAAAATAAAATCGCCTCTTACGAAAGCGGCAAGTCGGCGCTTGCCGACGCTTCGGCGTTTATCGATTTAATTGAAGAGGCCGACGACGAAAGTTTAATTCCCGAACTTGAAAATATGATTTCCGTCGCTTCTGAAGATATCGAAAATATGCGTATCCGCGCGCTCCTTCGCGGCAAGTACGACGGAAACAACGCAATTTTAAACCTGCATGCCGGCGCGGGCGGCACCGAAGCCTGCGACTGGACGCAAATGCTTTACAGAATGTACAACCGCTACTGCGAACAGCAGGGCTTTAAAGTAACCGAACTCGACTTCGAGGACGGCGACGAGGCGGGCATAAAAAGCGTTTCGTTCAAAGTTGAGGGCGAAAACGTTTACGGTTTTTTAAAGGCGGAAAAGGGAGTGCACCGTCTGGTGCGTATTTCGCCTTTCGACAGCAACAAGCGCCGCCACACCTCGTTCGCTTCATTAGAGGTTATGCCGGAAATCGACGACGAAAACGAAGTCGAAATCAAGGACGAGGACATAAGAATCGACGTCTACCGTTCATCGGGCGCGGGCGGGCAAAAGGTTAACAAAACCGAAACTGCAATCCGCATTACGCACTTCCCCACCGGCATAGTGGTAACCTGCCAGAACGAAAGAAGCCAGCTCCAGAACAAAGCAATGGCTTTCGAATATCTCCGCGCAAAACTCATCGAAAGGCAAATTGCCGAGCGCGAAGCCGCCGACGCCGAAATTAAGGGTGAAATCAAAAAAATAGAGTGGGGCAGCCAGATAAGAAGTTACGTTTTCTGCCCTTACACACTCGTAAAAGACCACCGTACGGGTTTTGAAAATACCAACGTTCAGTCGGTTATGGACGGAGATATTCAGGGCTTTATAATCGACTATTTAAAGAAAACGGTCTGAAACGCACATAGTTTCTGCTGTCTTGAATTGCGCGCTTCCGCCCGCATATGTTTCACTACGCAAGTGTAAAAAACAACACTTGCCCCAAAACACACTCATAATTTCCCCGCATATGTACGACAAAACAACCTTCAAAATTAAAGAAAACCCCGTAATTCTGGGTTTGGAATCGAGTTGCGACGAAACTGCGGCCGCAATCATATGCGGCAGAACGCTTTTATCCAATCAAATCATTTCTTCCGCAACCGAACAGGCAAAATACGGCGGAGTCGTGCCGGAAATCGCCTCCCGCGCACATACCGAGGCAGTCGCAAATGTCGTTTCACGCACATTAGCCGAAGCACATATGCGCCCCGACGATATCGACGCAGTCGCGGTCACTTACGGCGCGGGGCTTTTGGGCGCTCTTCTCGTCGGGCTTTCGTTTGCAAAATCCTTCGCCTACGCACTCAATATCCCTTTAATTGCGGTCAACCACATCCGCGGACATATGGCGGCAAGTTATTTAATCGACAAAGAATTAAAACCTCCCTTTATCACCCTGCTTGCAAGCGGAGGTCACACCGCAATTCTGCACACCCAAACTCCTACAAAATTCAAGGTTTTGGGAGGAACCTGCGACGACGCCGCGGGCGAAGCCTTCGACAAAGTCGCACGCGTTCTGGGTTTAAGCTACCCGGGCGGGGTAAACGTCGAAAAGCTCGCGCTCGGCGGGCAAAACGTTGTTCCCCTTCCCAAGTGTTTAGTCAAAAATTCGCAGAATATGCAGTTTTCCTACAGCGGTTTAAAAACGGCGGTAATTAATTATTGCCACAATAAAGAGCAAAAGGGCGAAGAGGTTGATAAGGCAAACGTCGCCTGTTCCTTTCAGCACGCGGCAATCGACCCGCTCGTCAAAAAAACTGCGGAATGCGCAAAAAGGCTAAATGTTTCAACGGTAACCGCGGGCGGCGGAGTAATCGCCAACGGCTACCTGAGGGAACAGCTTTCAAGGGAGTGCGCGGCATACGGCTTAAAGCTCGTTCTGCCCGAAAAAAAATTCTGCACCGACAACGCGGCAATGATAGCGGCAGAAGGGCTTATTCAATATAATATAGGCAACTTTGCCGATTTGTCACTCAACGCCGCAGCGGCGATACCTTTAAAATAAAACGCATAAATACTTCACATAACGAAAAATTAAAACATTTATTCCCAAGGAGTTCAAAATGTATAAAAAAGTTGACACTTCGCTTAATTTCGTCGAACGCGAAAAGGAAGTAATCGAATTCTGGAAGAAAAACAAAATCTTTGAACAGAGCGTCGAAAAAAACGAAAACGCCGAAGAATTTTCCTTTTACGACGGGCCCCCCACGGCAAACGGCAAGCCGCACGTCGGGCATATTTTAACAAGGGTTATGAAGGACATAATCCCCCGCTACCAGACAATGAAGGGCAAGCACGTTTTAAGAAAAGCGGGCTGGGATACCCACGGACTCCCCGTAGAGCTCGAAGTTGAAAAATCTTTGGGCTTGGACGGCAAACCGCAGATTGAAAGCTACGGTATAGAACCTTTTGTCAAAAAGTGTAAGGAATCCGTCTGGAAGTACAAAAACGAATGGGAAAAGATGTCCTCCCGCGTCGGCTACTGGGCGGATATGGACAACCCTTACGTAACTTACGACGACAACTATATCGAGTCGGAATGGTGGGCGTTAAAGCGCATGCACCAAAAAGGTTTACTTTACAAGGGGCACAAAATCGTTCCCTATTGTCCGCGTTGCGGCACCGCGCTCTCCTCGCACGAGGTGGCTCAGGGCTATAAAACGGTTAAGGAAAATTCCGCAATCGTCCGCTTCAAAGTCCGCGGAACTCAAAACGAATATATCCTCGCCTGGACGACCACGCCGTGGACGCTCCCTTCAAACGTTGCCCTCTGCGTCAATCCGGATGAAACTTACGTGCAGATTGAAACATATGGCGTTAAATACATATTGGCGGAAGCTCTTTTAAATAACTTTTTCGAATCCGATTATTACGTAACGGCAAAAATGTCGGGTAAAGAGCTTGAAGGTCTCGAATACGAACCCCTTTTCAAAGAAACCTCGGCTGAAATCAACCGCATAACTCCCGCAAGCGCACAGGTAAAATCGCACTTTGTCGTGTGCGATAATTACGTAACGATGAGCGACGGTACCGGCGTCGTGCATATTGCTCCCGCTTTCGGCGAGGACGACTACAAGGTTGGCAAAAAATACGGTTTGCCCGTCGTTCAGCTTGTAAACGAGCGCGGCTGTTTCGATGAAAGATTCGAAAGATTAAACGGCGTATTCGCCAAAAAGGCAGATAAAACAATACTCGAATTGCTCGAAGAAAAAGGGCTTTTATTCAAAGTTCTGCCCTACGAGCACGACTATCCTCATTGCTGGCGTTGCGATACACCGCTCTTGTATTACGCGCGTTCCAGTTGGTTTATCGAGGTCACAAAGGTCAAGGACGAAATAATCGCCGCCAACCGCTCGGTCAACTGGATGCCCGAAAATATAAAAGAGGGCAGAATGGGCAACTTCCTCGAAAACGTAATCGACTGGGGCTTATCGCGCGACAGATACTGGGGCACTCCGTTGCCCGTCTGGGTATGTCCCGATTGCGGAGAGATTGAAGTAATAGGCAGCAAGCAGGAATTAAAGGAAAAATGCGGGCTTCCTATGGAAAGCGAAATCGAACTTCACCGTCCGTATCTGGATAATTTGACGTGCAAATGTCCCCGTTGCGGTGGTAAAATGAAACGCACTCCCGAAGTTATCGACTGCTGGTTCGATTCTGGCTCTATGCCTTTCGCGCAGTATCATTACCCGTTCGAAAATAAAGAAACGTTCGAAAAAACTTTCCCCGCCGACTTCATTTCCGAAGCTGTAGACCAGACTCGCGGCTGGTTCTACACTTTATTGGTAATCAATACAATTCTGTTCGGCAAAGCGCCTTTTAAAAACTGCATAGTTTTGGGACACGTCAACGATAAAAACGGTGTAAAAATGTCCAAACACAAGGGCAACGTCGTAGACCCGTGGACGGTTCTGGATAAGCAAGGCGCCGATGCAACCCGCTGGCAATTCTACACTGCTTCCGCCCCCTGGCTTCCTTCCCGCTTTGCCGAAGAAACCGTTTCCGAAGCTCAAAGAAAGTATATCGGCACGCTATGGAACACTTATGCGTTCTTCACGCTCTATGCCGAAATCGATAAATACAATCCCGCGGACTACGATTTAAAGGATTGCAAGCTTTCCTTAATGGATAAGTGGATTCTGGCAAAACTGAACACGCTTAAAGGATGTGTGGACAGCGAACTCGAAGAATATAAAATTTTCGAATCGGCCAGAAGAATTCAGGATTTTACCGACGTCCTGTCCAACTGGTACGTCCGCCGCGGGCGCGACAGATACTGGGGCTCCGAAATGACGGAAGACAAAGCCGCGGCGTATACAACGCTTTATACGGTTCTCGTAACCTTATCCAAGCTCACCGCGCCGTTCACTCCGTTCATTGCCGAAATGATTTATCGGAATCTCGTTGTAAACTTCTTTCCCGCCGCACCCGGTTCGGTACACTTATGCAGTTTCCCGCAGTGGAACGAGGACGACGTCAACACCGACCTTGAAATAGCTATGGACGAAGTTTTACAAATAGTAAACCTCGGCAGAGCGGCAAGAAATGCCGGCAACCTCAAAAACCGCCAGCCCCTCTCAAAAATGTATGTTGTCTCCGAAAGGAAAATCGAACTTTCCGAAGAAGAGAAAAGCATAGTATTAGACGAGCTCAACGTAAAGGAATTTAAAGTAGCGGAAGACGCCGAACTTTATATCAGCTACAAATTAAAGCCGCAGCTCAAAACACTCGGGCCCAAATACGGCAAACTTCTCGGGCAGATTTCGCAGTTTCTGGCAACCTGCAACGCAAAGGAAGTCGTAAGCGCAGTCAAAAACGACGGCTCCTATCAGATTCCCGATACGGAAATAACTCTCCTTTACGAGGATTTACAAATCTTTACCCAAAGCGCCAACGGCTATGTTGCCGCCGAAGATAACGGCGTAACCGTCGCTCTGGATACCGAACTCACCGAGGAGCTGATTTTGGAGGGAGTCGAAAGAGAGCTTGTCTCCAGAATTCAGAATATGAGAAAGGAAGCGGGCTACGAAGTTACCGACAGAATCGAAGTTTACTACAAGGCTGAAGGAAGAAGCTTAACCGTTTTACAGCGCGCAAGTTTTGCACCCGACGTCCTCGCGGAAAAAATCTCCGCAGGCGTTCCCGCAACCGCGCCTTCACTCGGCGGTTGGGGCGTTGTCGTCCTGCCGGATTCTTTCACCCGCGACCATTCCGTCAACGGCGAAAAAGTCACTTTAACTCTCTTAAAATGTGACCGTTAATTTTTAAAAAAGCGCCGTTTTTTGGCAAAAAACATTCAAAAAACGGCGTTTTTTGAATGGCAAAATGTCTGAAAATTCCATAAAAAGGTCTGATTTGTCCATATAAAAAACACAAAAAAATCAACCGCCGGAGGTTAAAAACCTCCGGCGGTATTTTTTCAGACAAGCTGTAATACATTATAAAAAGGTGAATTTATGACTGTATACGGCTTAAAAAAGGGCGAAAAAGCAACAATAACTTCCATTTCGTTCGGCGGCAGCGCCCGCGCAAGATTGTCGTCGTTGGGCGTAACCGAAGGCAAAACAATTAAAATTTTATCGTTTTCACTCTTCAAAAGTGCGGTTTTAATTTCGTGCGGCTTCGTAAGAATCGGCGTAAGAAAGGCGCTCGCAAATAGGATAGAGGTAAAAAAATGCGCTCAATAATACTAAAAAAGCCCAAAACAGACGAAAAAACCGTTCAAACCGTTAAAAAACGTGTGGTTTTGGCGGGCAATCCAAACGCCGGCAAAACCACTCTCTTCAACGCGCTCACAAAAAGCAACCTCCGTACGGGCAACTTTCACGGCGTAACCACCTCTCCCGCAAGGAAAACGGTGGATGGAATTTCTTATTCCGACGTTCCGGGTATGTATTCGTTTACTCCTTATTCCATGGAGGAACAGTCGGCGATAGACGAAATCAAGTCCGCCGATTTGGTAATCAACGTGGTGGATGCGTTAACGCTTGAAAACAGTTTAAATTTAACCCGCGCCATTATTGCGTCGAACGTTCCCGTAATCGTCTACGTAACCAAATCACAGGCGTTAAAAAAACGCGGAGGAAATATCGATTTTGATAAATTATCGTCGTTTTTGGGCGTTCCGGTAGTAAATTTTGCTCCTAAAACGTTAAAAAACAAATTAAACGGCGGCGAATTTAACAGAAATACAGAAAAAAGTAAAACCGCATTCAAATTTTCCGAATGCTATTCCGGAGGGAAAGAAGGCGCCTCAAAGATTGATAAACTTTTTTATAACCGTTTTTTTGCGCTTGCATTTTTTGTGCTTTCAATAACTTTTATGTTCTTTCTAGCGTTTCACCCTGCAATGCCGGGTGCGCTTTTAAAGGGACTGTGCGAAAAGTGGATATGTGACGATTTGTGCAATTTAATATGTGCGCATATGCAAAGCCGAGCGGTTATCTCGCTTGTTTCCGACGGCGTACTCGGCGGGGTGGGTTCGGTGCTGTCGTTTATTCCGCAGCTTGCAATTTTGTATCTTGTTCTCATTCTTTTGGATGAAAGCGGAATAACTTCTGCGCTTTCCTTTGCAACGGACGGACTGTTTGAAAAAGCTCACCTTTCGGGGCGCGCCGCGTTTTCTCTCGTTTCGGGTTTCGGCTGTACAGCCGCGGCAATACTCACCACCCGCGGTTATTCCACGGTTAGCGCGCAAAAGCGCACGGTTGCAATTCTGCCGTTTATCCCCTGCGGCGCAAAACTGCCCGTATTTTTAACCTTTTTGTCCCCGCTTTTCAAAAATCCCTTTCCCGTAATAACCTGCTTTTACTTTGCAGGGATTGCCGCGGCAATAATCGCTTCGGTCGTAATAAAAGGCGGCGGTGAGGGAATGCTTTCGGAAGTGACGCCCATAAGCTTGCCTTCGCTCAGGGCGGTGGCAATAAAGTTGCTTTTTCAGATTAAAAGCTTTATAATAAAAATTGCGGGGGTAATAACTGTTTTTTGCGTGCTTTCGTGGTTTTTTTCGCACTATTCTTTCGGTTTTGCATATGTCGAAGGCGAAGGTAGTATGCTTGCGGGAATAAGCCGTGCGGTAGTTCCGCTGTTTTATCCTATGGGGATAACCGACTGGCGGTTGGCGTATGCGGCGCTTTGCGGCTTTATCGCCAAGGAAAACGTTGCCGCAACAATCGCGCTGTTAATGCCGCTGGGTACCGGTTTAAACTTATCTGCAAGCCTTGCCATATGCACGTTCGTGCTGTTGTGCCCCGCATGTATTTCGGCGTTTTCGGCTTCCGTAAAGGAAGTAGGCGCAAAATTTACTTTAAAATGTTTTGCCGCACAGCTTTTGCTTGCCTTTTTGGGCGCGTATGTAATGCATTTGCTCACATTTTTTATATGAAAAAATTTACGGTCAAGGAAAACTCAACTTTAAAAACTTTTACCGATTCGGTTTATCCGCAAGGTTCGTTTTGCCTTGCCGCGCTTCTCCGCGCAAAGGACGTAAAGGTAAACGGCGTCCGCGTTTCAAAGGATATGCCGTTAAATACCGGCGACGAGGTAATTTATTACACAACTCCGAGGCAGGAGACTATGCCCAGCCACAACTTGGTTTACGAGGACCAAAACGTTTACGTTGCGGACAAGTTTTCGGGCGTTTCTTTTGAAGGGCTTTTGTCCGAACTTTGCGAAAAGGGCGATTTTTACGGAGTTCACCGTCTGGACAGAAACACGCAGGGTCTGATTATTTTTGCAAAAAACAAAGCGGCGGAAGAGGAGCTTTTAAGCGCTTTTGCGGAAAGAAGAGTTATTAAAACATATTTGGCGCTGTGTAAAAACAACTTCAAAAAAGAGCGCGAAACGCTTGTAAATTACCTTTTAAAGGATGAAAAGAGCGCAAAGGTAAAAATTTTTAACGCGGAAAAGCGGGGTACTGTTAAAATTATAACCGAGTATACAGTGGTTGAAACGCGGAATGACGTTGCGCTTGTAAGAATAACCTTGCACACGGGGAAAACTCACCAAATCCGTGCGCATACGGCTTTTATCGGTTGTCCTGTTTTGGGTGACGAAAAGTACGGAGACAGGGAATTAAACAAAAAATACGGCGTTAAAAGGCAATGCTTAATTTCTAAACAGCTCGGCTTTTGTCTTGATAAAAATTTGAAATATTTGAGCGGAAGACTGTTTTTAAGCACTTTTGATTTTTGATTAAGTGAGGAAAAGTTTGTGGAAAACAAAAGAATTGTTTTAGACGACGAAAACAAGGACTGGCGGGCGGTTTTGGATATATACGATACGGTTGCCGCGCTTTCGTTCGTTACAAAGCCGGGAGAAATCCCCGTTCAGGGGGATATTGACGAAGTTTTGGGTTGGGACGATATACCTACGGGCATATGGGATTTGACGTTGTTTGCCGACGACGGTTCGTTTTTGGTGGACTATGCCGACCGCGCGCCCGAGGAAATAGAAGAATTTATGCCGGAGCTGATAAATTATTTTAAGGAGCTTTATGAAAAGAATAAAAAGAAGTTTGCAAAAGGTGTTAAAAGTACTTTGAAGGAGTACGGCGAGCTTTAAATTTTTTATAAAAACGCAAAAAATACGCCGCCCGCGGGTTTAAACCCGCGGGCGGCAGTTTATCAAAAACTGTTAAAAATTTATCTTTTATCAAGCGGGATATACGCGCGGCGTTCCTGAACGCATTCGTAAGCGGGGCGGATAATCTTGCCGCCGGAAACAAGTTCTTCCATACGGTGCGCGCTCCAGCCTGCTATGCGTGCTATGGCGAAAAGCGGCGTGTAAAGCGCTTCTGGCAGGTTGAGCATTGAATAGACGAAACCCGAATAAAAGTCCACGTTTGGATTAACGGGTTTATCCAGATTTTTTTGGTTGCAAATTATTTCGGAAGCCGCCGCCGCTACCGTTTCGTAAAGAGCAAATTCGTCCTCTCTGCCTTTGGCTTCGGCAAGCTTACCCGCATAAAGCTTTAATACCTCGGCGC
Source organism: uncultured Christensenella sp. (assembly GCA_910586065.1). Lineage (GTDB taxonomy): Bacteria > Bacillota > Clostridia > Christensenellales > Borkfalkiaceae > Coproplasma. Next base: position 234,437 of record CAJUGI010000002.1, read on the forward strand.
GCGGGTCCGAAACGGTATAAACCGCGTGTCCCATACCGTAAACCAGACCGGTTCTGTCAAACGCTTTGCCGTTTAAAATTTTTGCCACATAGTCGTAAACTTTGGTTTTTGCAGAAGTTTTTACGTTTTTTCTTATATTTTCGAACATCTGCATAACTTTTATGTTCGCGCCGCCGTGCTTGGGACCTTTTAAAGACCCGAGCGAAGCCGCTATGGAGGAGTAGGTATCCGTTCCGGTGGAGGTGGCGAGATGTGTTGTGAATGTGGAGGCGTTTCCGCCGCCGTGGTCGGCGTGAAGGGTTAAGCAAACGTCTAAAACCTTTGCTTCCAAATCGGTAAACGCGCTGTCTTTTCTTAACACGTGCAATACGTTCTGAGCCGTTGAATATTCGGAAACCGGTTTATGAATAACCAGAGAACCGTCGTCGGTGTTATAATAGCGGTAAGCGCGGTAGGAATACGCTGCGAGCATGGGTAGCTCGGCAATCAGCTGCAAGCTTTGGCGTAAAACGTTTGAAAGTGAAACGTTGTCCGGGTCAGGGTCGTAGCTGTACAGGTTAAGAACGCAACGTGCAAGCATATTCATCATGTCCCTGGAAGGAGATTTCATTATGACGTCGCGCACGAAGTTTTTAGGCAGTTGCCTGAACTCCGAAAGCATTTCGTTGAATTCCGAAATTTCGTTCGTCGCGGGGAGCTTTCCGAAAAGCAGTAAATATACGGTTTCTTCGAATCCGAAACGGTTTTCTTCAACGCAGTGCCTTACAAGGTCTTTTACGTCGTAACCGCGGTAACATAAAACTCCGGGAACAGGTATTCTTTCGCCGTTTGCAATTTTCCAGGAAGTAACTTCTGAAATTTCGGTGAGTCCGCAAAGCACGCCAACGCCGTGTTTGTCCCTCAGTCCGCGCTTTACGTCGTATTTTTCATACATCTCCGATTCTATGTTGTTGTTCTTTTCGGCAAGGCATGTAAGCTCCGAAATCTTGTGGGAATATTTAATTATAAGGTCTGCGTCGTTAAAATTCAAGAGGTTCTCCGTTAATTTATTTTATCAATAATAACACAAAAGTCCGCGCTTTGTCAAATGCGGACCGGTGAAATGTAGGTGTTATAATTGTGAGCGGGCGGAGCCGGCTTGACTTTATTATAAATAATGTTTAAAATGTTTTCGGCGGCTTTTTTAAGTTTATAAATATATAAAGAGGTATTTTATGCAACAGGTTAAATTGTTAAGTTCGGACGGGGCTTTGAAATTTTCGCTTTCGGGAGAAATAGATTCCGCGACAAGCGAGGACTTTTACGCGCAGGTTTGCGCCGCCTACGGGCACGACAAAAAGGACGTTGTTTTCGACTGCGCCGCGCTGACTTTTATAGACAGTACGACTTTAGGGACGTTTGTTAAGATTCTTAAAAAACTTAAGACGGACGGATTCAATATGGTTTTGGAACACGTGCGCCCGAACGTAAAAAAACTGTTCGACATATGCGCACTTAATACTATTATGGAGTTTCGCGCATGAAGGAGTTTGAAGTTAAATTTAATCTTGCCGACAGCGAGTATATGACGGCTTTAAGGTTGGTTGCCGGAGCGGTTTGTAATGCGCACGGACTTGACGTTGATACTTTGGAAGATTTTAAGGTGTGCGTGACCGAGAGTGCGATTATACTCAAAAACTGCGGTTTTGAGAGCGCAAGAGTTGTATTTTACGGGAAGGATAGCGCCGAATGTACCGTTACCGGTATCGGCGGCGCGCCTTGCGGCGGCGACAACGAACTTTCGCTCGCGCTTATTTCGGCACTCGTTGGCGAGTGCGAAATTAAAAGGCGCGGCGAGATAATAGAAGAAGTGATTTTAAAGGTATGATGGACGAAAATCGTGCGGACGAACTCTTCCGAAAATACCGCGAAACAAAAGACGTTAGTATAAGGAACGAGCTTGTTGAGAATTATTTATATATAGCCGAAATTCTTGCCAAAAAATTTGCGGGCAGGGGCGTGGAGTACGATGATTTATATCAGGTGGCTTCGGAGGCGCTGATTGCGGGGGTGGAAAAATTCAACCCCGATTTGGGCAACCGTTTTACAACGTACATAACCCCCACGGTGACGGGACTTATTAAAAATTATTTCAGGGATTATTCGCGTGCGGTAAGATTGCCGCGGCGCGTTTACGCAGTTGCGGCGCGGGTGCGCGAGGAGACTGCGGAATTTTATAAAAAACACGGGGTAAAGCCCACTGTAAAACAGCTTGCCGAAATGCTGGGGTGTTCGGAGGAACTTGTTTTAGAATCTATGGAGTGCCGGACGCCGGTATCTTTAGACGCGCAGATTAAGGGCGAAAACGGTGAGCAGGATTCGCCGCTTTCGGCGGTTATTTCCGACGGGGGAACGGCTTTTGACGATTTCGAGGTTGCGGAATCGCTTAAGACAGAGCTTAAAAAGCTTGAGCCTACCGAACAGAAAGTTATATCATTAAGATATTTACAGGGTAAGTCGCAGGCTGAAGTCGGCAAAATTTTGGGCGTAAGTCAGATGTTTGTTTCGCGTGCGGAGAGGAAGATAGTTGAAAAATTAAAGGAAGCGCTGCTCTGATGATTACCTTTAAAGTTGACAATTTAAAGAATATGAATTCCGAGCTGAGAGCGTTTGCCGATTTTTTGAAATTGAACGCCATATGCGACGACGACGTTTTTGCCAGCAGGCTTGTTTCGTGCGAGCTGATTACAAACGTTATACGGCACGGCGGCGAGGCGGCGGAATTTAAGGGCGAGCTGTTTGCGGACAGCATAGTGGTTACGGTTAAAGCAAAGAGTCTTGACGGACTTGATTTGATAACTTCTTTGCCGGACGTTTTTGCGGAGAGCGGCAGAGGACTTTATATCGTGCGGTGCTTCGGCGAAATAGAGGAGAGCGGCGAAGGGTTGAGAGTTTGCATAAAAAGGCATTAAAGCTTGCCTGCATTATGATTTGTTTGCTTATATAAAAAATTAAAGGCTTCCTTAAAGGAAGCCTTTTCGTTTGAGATTTTTATGATTTTACATAATATTGATTTGTTCGTAGAGTTTATTTAAAAGTCCGTCGGAAACGTAGTCGCGAATCTTTCCAAAGTAGATGAACACAGCCGAGAAGAATTTCTCGTTTTTGCCGCCGGGGATATACTGGGGAATGTTGGGGATGCTTACTACGTTGCGTTCTAAGAATACGTTGAAGAATTCCGTCTTTTCCGTGTTGGAAAGTTTGTTGATAAAGCTGTCCGTAGGACCGGTATAAACAACGTACGAAGTAGGTTGTTCTTCAGCCAAAGGAGCAGGTTCTGCAATTTCTTCCGTAACAGGAACATTTTTTGTTTCTTTAGCGGCTTTCTTTTCTTCGGCTTCTTTTTCCTTTGCGGCTTTCTTCTCTTCCTTTTCCAAACGTTTCTGTTCTTTTTTGGAAAGAGGTTTTTCCTCGTTTTCGGTTTCGCCGTCTTTGGTTTCCTTTTTAGCGTGAATCTTTTTCTTGTGTTTGCCGAAAATTACCGTGCGGATAATATTGATTACGAGCTGAATAATTGCAATTACGAGAAGTGCAATCATCATTATGTTGAGCGTCGTAACGCCTTCGACAAAGAAGGTCATTATAAACATTAAAAGTACTGCGAGAACTTCGAGAGAATATCTTACAAGATTGGTAATAAGCATAAACTTTTTGGTTCTTTTGCCTAAACCGAAGATATCGAGGAAGAGGTTGATTAATACTATTAATGCAACAGCAAGCGTTGCCACGTTAAGAATTATTGCGGTGATTTCGCCCTCAAGGGGATAAGCCTGCGAGAACAGAATGGTTAAGAACATTATGCCTTCGCCGCCGGCGCCGTAAAGACCGGTTGCAAGACTGCCGTCAAGGATTTCGCCGAGTACGGGAATAAACGACGCAACGGGATAAATCGTTGCAAATACGGCGAGCGCCGAAAGAAGGAAGAGTATGAACTTGATTAAGCCGGAACCTTTCTTGTAAACAAACGCCTGAACGATTAACATTAAAAGCGTGCCGCCGAATGCGATTAAAAGCGCATAGCTGAAACCGCTTGCTCCTTCGAGAAGAGCGTAATTTCTCATTTGGATAAGAACGAGAGTGAGAAGCGGGATGAGCGCAAGGCACTCGATTACGGACGCCGTTTTTAAAGCCGTGGCTTTTTTTCTGTTGCTTGCGATTACGGGAATCAGTCCGATAATCGCGGCTACGGTTACAAGCGAATAAATAAGAACGAGCGCGGCGCCGAGGTCAAAGCTGAAAAGTCCGCAGAAATTTACTGTGGACGAATAGTCTGTCAACGGAGCTCCAAAACCAAGGTCGATTCCGACAAGTTTCGTGATTGCGTCGGGAAGCTGGAAGGCCAGCATATTTTCGAGTACGAATCCTTCCGTATTCCCCAAAGGTATTAAAAGACCTGCAAGCAGGCAGATGAGCGCGATTACGTATGTAACGAGCGCCGCCCACTTGGAGGGTCTACGCGAGGAATTATTTTTCGTTTTTCCCATTTTGTTATCTCCAATCAAAATATTTATTCAAGCCGCGCAGCTGCGGTTTAATATCAAACGTAAATGTAAAAGCCATATTGGGCGAGCAATCGCCCGCAAAACGGAGGAAATACCTCTGCTTGTACAATGCTTATTCTATAACAATTATAATAAGTTGTCAAGATAAAAAAATAACTTTTTGTCTTAAAATGCTGTTTTTTTAAGCAACCGTTTATTTATTAAGATAAACTGTGCGTAGGACTTTTAAAGGCTCCGGCGGTTAAATCCGTTTGAAAATCGGACTGTTGATAATAAGTTTATGTAATTCTTAAAAATAAATACGGCGTGGAATTTTAATGTAAAAACAGGTATATAATTAAAATATGACTCTAAAATATTGAAATTACGCGCCTGTTCTGATATAATACGGGCGAGGTAATTTAAGATGCGGAACGGTTATTTTGAAGACGGTAACGACACGAAAAACTGCGTTGAACGGATTAAAAACGCTGATATATGCGGAGGGAACGGGTTTTTGGGCAATCCGGCAAGAGTAATAAATTTGGGTGAAATTGCCGCGTGTCTTTCGGGTTCACAGCGGGAAAAGTTTGTTTCAGGCTTCGATATGAAGGGTTTTGCCAAGATTTTTGAGGACGAAAGTATGATGACGACAGCCGAAACCTTTCTTTCGTGCGGGTTAAACGTATCGCTTGCGGCGCGCCGTCTTTATATGCACAGAAATACGCTGATTTACAGGCTGAATTCGTTAAAACGTAAAACCGGACTTGATTTGCGGGATTTCGATATGGCAGTTACGTTTGAAATACTGCATAAAATGTATCTTATTAAGTAAAAGTTTATTATATATCGGGGGCAAATGTTTTGGAAAACAAAGAAACAATAGTTAAAAACTCGGGACGAAAATTAAAAATTGCACTCAGCGCCGTGCTTGCCGCGGTTATTTTGTGCGGAGTGTTTTTTGCAGGGTTTTATACCCGAAAGTTTACACTGCCCGCAGAGGTCGACTCTTATGCCTGGGCTACCGAGGTAATTGAAAACAATTATTGCGGGGAGAGAAAGAAGGGAGATATCAAGCTGGATTTGGACGGTTACACGCCGGCGGAAGTTTCTTTGAAGGCGCTTGCCGGCACGCTGGACGATTATTCGGCATATTACACCGCAAAAGAGTACGCCGAGGTTTTAAAGGACAATTCCGGCGAGAAGAGCGGAGTGGGAGTAACCACTAATTTTATAAAGGACAGAGGCGCTTATGTTGTGGGCGTTTCGGGGAACTCGCCTGCGTTTAAAGAGAACGTGCAGACGGGCGACGTGTTCGTTGCGGGGCAGGCTGTCGGCGCGGAACGTGTTGAATTTAAATCGGCGGCGGATTTTTCGGGGTTTGTGAACGCGAGAGCTACCGGCGAAAAATTTACTCTCTTTACGGAAAACGGCAGTTACAATCTTTCAAAAGAAGAGTACGCCGCAAGCTATGCGGTTATGTATACTGCGACGGCGGAGTACGGCTTTTGTTACGGCGGCGACAAGGATTATTATTACAGGCTGACGACAAAGATGGATTTTTTGCCTTCCGACACAGCTTATATAAAACTTTCGCAGTTTTACGGTAACGCGGCAAACGAAGTGGGTTATCTGATTTCGAAATTCAACGAAGAGAATAAGAGCAAATTAATTTTGGATTTACGCAATAACGGAGGCGGGTACGTTTCGGTTATGCAGAATATGGCGGGCTATTTTCTTTCAGGAGGGGATTATTCGCGCGAGGCTATGATTGCGGAATATAAGAACGGCGGCAAAAGCGTGTTCGGATGGAGAAATTATCCTGCGGAATCGGCTTTGAAAGAAGAGACGGAAGTTTACGTTTTGGCAAATTCCAATACTGCCAGTGCTTCGGAGGCGCTTATCGGCGTATTGGTGAGCTACGGCGTGCTTGAATATGAAAATATAATACTTTCGGATTATACGGAAAATTATCTTAGTTGGGTAGGGGCGAACGCAAAAACCGAAAGGACGTATGGAAAGGGTATAATGCAGACTACGTTTAAAAATGATTTTACAGGCGAAGCGTTTAAACTGACGACGGCGCGGATTTTGTGGCCGAACGGCAAATGTATTCACAACGTCGGACTTACGCCGGCTGACGGATGCAGGACTGCGCCCGCCGACTGGACGGCGACGGCGAACGACGAAGAACTGAGGTTTGCCGTTAAAAATTACATGCAGTAAAGCGGAGGACGCGTTTACTGCGTGTTTAAACTGAATTCGATTTGAAAATGCCGTAAGGATAAGTAAAAAAGCAAGACCGGAAAATTTCCGGTCTTGCTTTTTTAAAACTGTAATTTATTTTCTGTTGTATAAACTTATCCGGTTGAAATTAAAGGCGCGGCTTTTGCGAGGTTGTTTGCAATTGTTGATTCCCTTTTCACTTTTTGCTATAATGATAATTACTCAAAGTAAATGCAGACGGCGGAGGTGAGCGAAATGTGCAATTCCCAACTTACAACATTCATTTATGTTGCGGAAAGCGGCAGCTTTACCAAAGCCGCAGACGCATTATTTATCACGCCGCCTGCCGTTATAAGGTGTTGCTCATCCGCAAGAATTGGAATAAGTACATAGACGAGCTTCGGGAAGATTTGATTGCAAGCGGTGTAACGGTTGAAGATTTTGATATGTTTAACCTTAATGCTTATAATAGGGCGGCGCAGGAAAACGTACCTATTATTACCGTTGACGGTTGGGAGGACGTACATCCGCTCTTAAAAATAATTTCTGCGGATTGGGAGTACCGAATTCCGTTCGGCATTTTATATTCGCCTACGCCGACGAAGCAAGTAAAAGACTTTATAAATACACTAATAAAAATCAGTAAGGAGTGATATTATGGGTAAGAAAATAGTACAGACGGCGGGAAGAAACGCGCTTGGAGAGTTTGCTCCCGAATTTGCGCATTATAACGACGACGTGCTTTTCGGAGAGAATTGGAACAATACCGACATAGACGTAAAGACGCGCTGTATAATAACGGTTGTTTCGCTTATGTCGCAGGGTATTTGCGACGGTTCGTTAAAACACCATTTGCAAAATATTTCAAAGGTCAAAGTTATCTTGCGCCCGTAAGCAAAGAGCAGGTGTTTATCGCAAACGTAACGTTCGAGCCGAAGTGTCGCAATAATTGGCATATTCACAATGCAACCAAAGGAGGCGGTCAAATTCTTGTATGCGTAGGCGGAGAGGGGTATTATCAGGAATGGGGTAAGCCTGCAATTAAAATGAAAGAAGGCGACGTTGTAAATATCCCCGCAGGAGTCAAGCATTGGCACGGCGCAGGCAAAGAAAAGTGGTTTTCACACCTTGCAATCGAAGTTCCCGCCGAAAACGGAAAGACGGAATGGCGCGAGCCCGTTTTTGATAAGGAATACGAAGAAGCGGTAAAATAAATAAAACAAAATTAAGGGCAGACGGTCAAACAACCGCCTGCCTTTTTGTGTATTAACTTCAAATAAATACGATAAACAAACTTGAAATTCCCTTTTGAATTAGATAGTGTTATACTGTTAATGTAAATAAAAAAGTTTTGAGGAATTAAGAAATGGAATTTGTAACTTTGCGCAACGGAGTGAAAATGCCTAAGCTCGGATACGGAGTGTATCAGGTGTCGAAAGAGGAATGCGGGAGATGCGTTCTCGACGCTTTGAAAGTCGGATACCGTCATTTGGATACGGCGCAAAGTTATTTCAACGAATAAGAAGTGGGTAGCGCGATAGTAAAATCGGGTATTCCCCGTGAAGAAATTTTTTTGACCACGAAAGTATGGATAGAACACTACGGCTACGAGGAGACAAAGAAATCCGTATTTGAATCTTTGCGGAAATTGAAGAGCAATTATATCGACCTTGTGCTTTTGCACCAACCGTTCGGAGATTACTACGGCTCATGGCGTGCATTGGAAGATTTATATGCGCAGGGCATAATCCGTGCAATCGGTATTCCCAACTTCTATCCCGACAGAATGGTTGACCTTTGCAGCTTTGCAAGGATTGCGCCTAATCACGGCCATAGAAAGGATAAAAAGAACTGGTAAGGAGAATTAATATGAAAAAGTTTTTATCGGTTATAACGACGGTAATTTGCGCTGTGCTTATGCTTACGCTTGCAGCTTGCGAGGGTGGGGACAGAGGCGAGGTTCCGTCTGTCGGTACGTTTTTGGAACACTACGATTTGACAGGTTACGGTATTTATCCGTTTTCACAGTCGGCGTCTATGAATACTACGCAGTTTGACACTTCTATGGAGTTTGTGCGAGGCTGTGCGGTGGGGGCTAACGTTCACGACGGACTGTTTGCGCGTGCATCAAGTACGACTGATATAAATGCATATTTGACTGCAAACGGTTTTATCGGTTAACGGAATATTTTTTAATACGGAAGTTGTGTTTAAAAGATTATAGCGGGGGCTTTACGGATTTAACTCTGCGTGTGGGGAAGAGTACGCAAACGAGAAAACCGCCTTCGGAACGGGTTATTTCAAGCGACAAATCGCCGTCACACTCAAAATATTCTTCGGCAACACGCTTTATATCTTTTAAAAACAGACTGCGTGCAAAATCCGACATATCCTCTCTGTCGAGAGATATTACTTTGTTTGCATTCATATTCTTTCCCTCATCTTTCTTTTAATTGCGCCGCCGACTCCCGTGTAGCCGTTAAGTACGTTGCATACGTCCTGTTTTTTGCCGGAAATTGCAGCCGCGGCGAGCCTGAAAGCTTTTGCGGTTGTTTTTTTGCATTTTCCGCCGGAGAGTGATAAATCTTCGGGGATAACGGCTTTGAGCGGCAGGCGAAGGAGTGCGGAAATTTCTGCGGCGCCCATAATTTCGCCCGAAACTATCTGCCCGCCGTTGACGTTGTTGACGACAAGTCCTATTTCCCTGATTCCGCCGTCGGCAAGATTGGAACGGCAGACGTCGGCGCATTTGAGCGAGGGGAGATAAGGTTCCGTTACTATCAGCGCTTCGTTTGCAACGGATTTTAAAATTTTGTCTAACAGTATGTAGTCGAAAAGACCGTCAACGTCTGTAATTGCGCCGTCTGCAGCGGATAAATCGTATAGTCCGAGCGAAGGCATAAAACCAAGATTTTGAGATTTCGGGTGCGGGATTATGCACTGCTTTGCCCGACACGCGCCTCTTTGATAGTCCGCAAGAGTAAAAACCTGCATATTCTGCAATCCGCCCGCAAGCAACGCGCCGGCGCAAAGTCTGTCGCCGTCAACTATTAATGTGCGCTCGCCCGATTCTGCCAGAGCAAAGCCCAGCCCCACGGTAAAAGTGGTTACGCCGGTTCCGCCCTTTAAACTTGTGATGTAAATTTTTTTAGCCATAATCGTATGTTAGCGCCGTTTATGTTAAAAATTCGGGCGGTTTTTTGGGAATAAGGGGAAAGAATTGCGAAAACATACAGCCGCCCGCGCTATTTAAGCGCGGGCGGCTTTTGAATTAATCTTCTAAACCGAGTAAGTAATCGGCTGAAACTTCGAAATAATTTGCAAGCAAGGTTATGTAACTCGCCTTTGGTTCGTTTACTCCGCGTTCCCAATAATCAACCGCTTTTTGGCTTACGCCTATAGCTTTTCCGAGTTCGCGTTGTGAAATGCCGCGGTCGGTTCTCAATTCTTTTATTCTTGCACCAATCATAGTTATATATTACGAAGAAAACTTCTTAAATTGTTTGACAAAGAAGAAATCTTCTTATATACTTTTATTGATATTCGAGGGTGCTATGAAAAATTCAAGGCGGGCGGGGGAAAAGTTTGACAGACTGAAAGACGAAGTGTGCGCGTTGATAGAAAATTGCGAGAGTAAATCGTTGAGGTTTGCGTTTGTTTGCGGGGTGAACGACGGAAACGGGGGAAGTAAGCGATTAAGACAAGATATAAAGTCGTTAAAGAGGATTAAAGAAAGTTTATTAAAATATTTAAAGGAAATAAGAAAACTTACGGCGCGGTACGAATAGGTTCCGCGCCGATTTTTTGCTGTTATTAAATTAATGGCGCGGGCATAGATTATTATATGAAACTTTTGGAACAGATTTTGGGGGAACTGGGCGGGGATACGCTTAAAGCGTTTACCGTCGTGCCGGACTTCGGCGGATATTTCCGCGCGGTTAAGAGTGTTGCCGAATATTCGGAAGAGCGTATTGTTCTTCTGGCGGGGAAAAGAGTGATTACGCTTGAAGGCAAAAAGCTGGAAGTGGGAAAGTATTTCGAACAGGATATATTTATCAGAGGCGTTATTGAAAGTGTTAAAATCGAGAAGTGAAACGGCTGAATTTTCCGTTGTTTCTACTGCGGAAAGCGCGCTGAAAAAACTTAAAAAAGCGGAGATTGCCGTTTTTGACTGTAAAAAACGGGGCGCAGAGTTTGTTTTTAAGGTAAATAGGCAAGACGTTGAAAAAGTTTTTGCAATTTTCGGCAAAGCGTGTTATAATATACGTACCTTAAAAAAGCCTTTATCGGAAAGGATAATTTCGTTTTTTAAGTTGCGCGCGGGGCTTGTTGCAGGCGTGCTGGCGTTTGTTGCAATTGCATTTGTTTCGAATAATTTCGTGCTGAAAATAGAGGTGAGCGGAAGCGGAAAATACCTTGAGTCGGAAGTGCGTAAAATTGTTCTGGACGAGGGCGCGGGAGAATTTAAACCGTTTTCTTCGCTGAACGTTTCGGTGGCGACGGGTAGAATACTGGCGTTGCCGCAGGTTACGTTCTGCAACATCGAAAAGCGCGGAAGCGTGCTTGTGGTGGACGTGCAGACGGACGAGGAACATTACGGCGCCGCGGATTTGAAGGAACTGAAATCGGATTGCAACGGTACGGTTAAAAATATTGTGGCTATTTGCGGAACCGCCGCAGTTGCCGCGGGAGACTCCGTTAAAAAGGGCGACGTGCTTATTTACGCGCATATGCTTGCGGGCGAGGAACAGGTAAAATGCATTGCCGCCGGTTACGCCGAAATACTTTGTAAAGATACGCGCGAGTATTTTGCCGCCGAGGATAGCGAAGAGAATTTGAAGAATGCTTACGCTTCGCTTTTAATAGACGAAGAAGATATTGTTGAACGCGGTTATAAGATAAAACCGACGACCGACGGAATAATTTATGTAATGGATTTTACGTATTTGCATAAGTTAAGTATAAATTTAAGTTGAACGGCGGACGGGGGAGTTCTGCCTTAATAGAGGAAAATTACGAGAAGCATAAAGAAGATAGACGCTGAAAATGCGGATATACTGCAGAGGGTATTGGGAACGTTTGACGAAAACTTAAACGTTTTAATGCATGAGCTGGACGTTATAATCCGCGTTGACGGCGTGGAGGTTGTCGTTACGGGAAGCGAGGACAAGGCGGCGCAGGCCGTTTCGGTTCTTGAAAACCTTTTAGTGCTTGCCGCAAACGGCGAGAGTGTGGACAAGGCCAGAACACAGTATTGCATTGCGCTTGCGAGGGAAGGAAAGGCGAACGACATTCAAAAACTTTCCTCCGGTACGGTTGCGATAACTTACCGCGGAAAACCCGTGAAGTGCAAGACGGTTGGACAGAGGCGGTATGTTGACGCAATAAAGAAAAATGCGGTTGTGTTAGGCATCGGTCCTGCGGGTACGGGTAAAACTTACCTTGCGGTTTGTCTTGCGGTTCAGGCTTATAAGCAAAAGCAGGTTGAACGCATTATTTTGACCCGCCCTGCGGTTGAAGCGGGAGAAAAGCTGGGATTTTTACCCGGAGATTTGCAGACAAAAGTGGACCCTTATCTGCGCCCCCTTTACGACGCGTTGCAGGAGTTTTTGGGGTTGGAGACTTACGCCAAGCTTATGGAGCGCGGAGCTATTGAAATTGCGCCGCTTGCCTATATGCGCGGCAGAACGCTTTCGAATGCGTTCATAATTCTCGACGAGGCGCAGAACGCGACGCGGGAACAGATGAAGATGTTTTTGACGCGTTTGGGCGACGGCAGTAAAATGGTTGTTACCGGAGACGTGACGCAAATTGATTTGCCCGACGGGAAGAAAAGCGGACTGAATCACGCGGCGGAAATATTAAAGGACGTCGACGGTATTAAGGTTGAATATCTTACGGCTAACGACGTTGTTCGCAATCCTTTGGTTACGAGCATAGTCAAAGCATACGAGGCGGATAGCCCCGGGAGGAAAAAGTTTGAAAACAAAACTGACGAAGAATGAAGTTTTTAAAAGCGTTTTAACTTTCATAATTGCCTATATAGTGCTTTTGCTGTTTATGCTTTTGATGATTACGATTAATCTCATAAACATTAACGGCGAGCACAATATTACGGTTGCGGAATTTATAGTCGAAAACACGCGCAGTGTTATTACCGTATGCGTTTCGACGGCGCTTCTGATGATTATAAATTACGTTTATTTCTTTTTTGAAAACAAAGCGGTTCTGGCAAGGTATTCGAGGATAATCGAAATTTATTTTGCAATATATATTGCGTTGCTTATGTGCAACGTTTTGGGCAAATTCGTAAGTCCCACGGCAAGACCGCTGTTGTTTTTGCCGCTTATGCTTGCAATGTTTTTAAGAAGAAGGGACGCCATTTTCGTAAACTGTGAGTTTGCGCTTATTATATTTATTTTTAACAGGTTTTTAAACAGTACGGACATTGCCGGCGGTTCCATCCCTATGATAGAAAGCTTTGCAAGCCTTTTGACTATTTTCTTTGTGGGAACTATCGGGATTTTTCTTTTGAAAAAGATTAAAACGCGTTTGGGCTGCATTGTGGTTGCGGTTTTGCTGTGCGTGCCCGCAATTGTCATAAACATTGTTATGCAGCTGACGCAGTACGTAGACACTATGGATAACAGACTTTTGGAAATAGTGATGTTTTCGGCGCTGGACTGCATTATGTCGGTGTTGCTGTTTATGATGCTTTTACCCATATTCGAGGCGTTATTTTCCGAGCTTACGCCTTTCAGACTCAGGGAGCTTACTTCGGAAAATAATAAGCTGATGAGGAATTTAAAGCTGAACGCACCCGGAACTTATAATCACAGCATAGTGGTTGCCCAGCTTGCGGAGGCGTGCGCGGGCGCCATAGGGGAGGATTCGGAACTTGCGCGGGCGGCAGCGTATTATCACGACGTGGGTAAGCTTAAAAACCCCGAAATGTTCGCCGAGAACCAGAACGAGTACGATTTGCATAAGGAGCTTACCCCCGAACTATCCGTCGATATCATCCGTTCGCACGCCAAAGATGGGGCGAAACTTATTAAGAAACACCGCTTACCCGAATTTTTTGCCGACGTTGCGGTGCAGCATCACGGCACGCTGCCCATAAAGTATTTTTACGCTAAGGCGCTTAAATTGAGCGACGGCGAACTGAACGCGGCAAATTACTCGTACACCGGTCCTACGCCTACGACGAAGATTGCGGCTATTATAATGATTGCGGACGCATCGGAGGCGGCTACACGTTCTCTCCCCCAGCGGACTCCCGAAAAAGTGGAGGCGCTTGTAAGCAGTATCGTTGAAGAAAGGGTCAATCTTGACCAGTTTGCCGACTGCGACATCACACTGCGCGAGCTGAACGTGGTAACGCGCACGGTTGTAAACGAGCTGACTGGCGTTTATCATTCGCGCGTGCAGTACCCCAAACTGGTACTTTCGAAGAAAGGCAAAAACTGATTATGTTAAAGATATATTGCGACCAATTTGATTTTTCGGCGCTTGAAAAGGCGTTTGACGGAGAAACGGAAAGCGACTGCGTCCTTGCGGCGGAAATAGTTGTTACGGACGAGGAAGAAATAAGGCGTTTGAACTGCGAAACGCGCGGAGTGGACGCGGTTACGGACGTGCTTAGTTATCCTTCGCTTGATAATATAAGGGGGGTAACGCTTAAAAAAGCCGATTTCCCTATGGATTTGGACGAGGAAGGCAACCTGTTTTTGGGAAGCATTGCAATCTGCAAAAAACGCGCCGAAGAGCAGGCGGAAGAGTTTGGACACAGTTTTTTGAGGGAAGTCAATTATCTTGCGTGTCACGGAATGTGGCATCTTTTGGGTTACGACCATATGACCGACGGAGATAAGGCGGTTATGCGCGAACGCGAGGAGAAAGTAATGTCTAAGGCGGGGCTGAAGAGATGAAATCGGGGTTTATAGGAGTAATCGGGCGGGCGAACGCCGGCAAGAGCACGCTTGTTAACGTGCTTGTCGGAGAAAAGGTGGCAATCGTTTCGCCAAAGCCGCAGACGACGCGGAATTCAATAATGGGAGTTTTGACGACTGACGAACATCAGCTGGTTTTCGTGGATACCCCAGGCATTTACAAAAGCGGAAATTATTTGACCGACGTTATGCTAAAATCAACCGACGACGCCGCCAAGGACGTGGACTTTATTCTGTTTGTTCACGACGGTCATAGCGGGATATCCGACGGGGATATAGAACTGATGAAAAAGTATTCGTCGGGGCATATTCCTATGGCAATCGCGTATACGAAGATTGATATTATGCCCAAAGAGAACATTGCGTCTGACGTGAAAAAACTGTTTGACAGCGGGATAGAGTGCGACGTTTTGCCTGTTTCCGCAAGGAAATATACCAATATCCGCAAGCTGGAAAAATATCTTGCCGGCAAGATGCCGGAGGGCGGAAAGGTGATTGAAGACGATATAGTTTCGGACAAGAGTGAAAAATTTATGATTGCCGAAATTATGCGCGAAAAAATCCTTTTGAAATTCGACGACGAGGTGCCGCACGGCATTGCAATCGTAATCAACGAATTTAAAAAGCAAGAAAACGGCGTTTATGAAATTAACCTTGACATAGTTTGCGAAAAGCCAAACCATAAGGCTATATTAATCGGTAAACAGGGCAGGGCGATAAAGGAAGTTTCTGCGTTTGCCCGCCAGGGCATGGAAAAGTTTTTGGGTGCGAAGGTGTTCCTTACCACATATGTGCGGGTTGAGGAGGATTGGCGCAACCGCCCGGGGCTTGTGAAAGAAATGTTCATTGTTTAAAACGCATATATGCGTAGCATAACTTTGTTGCGTTCCGTGCCGCCTTCGGTCACATACTTAATTGTATGCTTCCTTGTCGGTACTCGCGCGCCTTGTTCTGCCCGCACTCTGCGTTTTAGGGTAGCCGGCATCAGCTTCCGTAATAAGGCGTATTAAATTCGTGACGTATAATTACGTGATTACGGCACATTCTATTTTTAAGAGGTGTGCTATGAAAAAGGACAGAGACGCGGCGGAACTTGCCTGGAAGATGTTTGAAAAGACGGGTAATGTGAGCTATTATATGCTTTACAAACAGCTTGAAGGAAGAGAGTAAAACGCATATATTCGAATAGATTTGTTGTGTACCGTACAGCTTTCGGTGAAAAACTTCGTTGTATGTTCGCTTGCCGGTACTCGCGTGCTTGGTTTTGCTTGTATCTATGCGTTTTAGATTACTAAGGCTATTTAATTTTTATGGAAGTTAAGGTTAACGGGGTTACGCTGAGAGCCGCCGATTACAACGAAAACGACAAGATTATAACCCTTTTGACCGCCGAATCGGGGAAGATTACGGCGGCGGTAAAGGGCGTTAAAAAGGCGGGTGCAAAACTCAGGTTTGCCGCCCAGCCTTTTTGTTTTGCCGAATTTGTTCTGGCGCGGCGCGGAGAGAAATATACCGTTATCGGCGCGGCGGAAGCCGAGAGTTTTTACGATTTACGCACCGACGTGAACAAGTTTTATGCGGCGAGCGCCGCCGCAGAGGCCGCTTTGAATTTAACATTTGAAGGAGACGGTGACAGGGAAATTTTGTACAAGCTTTTAAAGACGTTTTCGGATATGTGCGGCGGTGACGAAAAACAGGCGCTTATCGGATTTTTGACTTTTTCGTTAAGGCGTGCGGGCTACGGGCTGGCGCTTGACAATTGCGTTAAATGCGGCGCCCCGCTTCTGGGCAGGGATAGGCTGAGGTTTGACTTTGACGCGGGGGCTTTCAGTTGTTACGACTGCGGCGAAGGCGCCGGTGCGAGCAGGGTAACTTATAACGTTTTTCGCAAGATTGACGGTAAAAATTTTGAAGAGGATTTTATAACCGGCGACGGCGAAAAGCGCGCTTTACGGCTTTTAAGGGAATACTTTTCGTACAAGCTTAATTTTGCGTTTAAAAGTTTGTCGGAATACATAAGGCTGATTTGAAAAATATTTGAGTGTTGCCATTTCCGTGCGGCGTTATAAGAAGTTAAACAAGTTTTAAGGAGAAAATAGAAGTTGTTCTCTTTGACGGAACAAAATAGAAATCGGGAAAAATAAAGTGCGGAGCGTTTGAAGAGGCGGAAAAGCTTTTAAGAGAGTGTGCTTTGAAGCCGCTTGCTATTTCGTTTTTTATTTATGAGAACAAGGGAAATTACTTCGCTTGAAGTCAAAATTAACGGAGAACTTGCAGCTTTGACCTTTTTTAGCAAGAAAGACGGCTAGGATTATGATTATATAGATTGCGGCTACTAGAAGAATACGGCGGGTTTTGCTTGTGGTTGTCAATCAGCAGACATAAAGACAATGTTAGATTTTTGAATGGCAAAGGGATGAAAACGGATTTTATTGAGGGGGAATTTGTCGTAACGCAGAACAGGCAATAGAATGCGTTAAGCGGTTTTTTGAAAGCAGTGATTTGCCCGCCCGCATAGAACGGGAAAGAATTTTATAATATTTGCGAATTAAAGCGGTCTGAATATTTTCGGTCCGCAATTTTTGTTTTTGATTGAAGCTGATTGAATTGTAAACGGTTCTGCGCCTGTTTTTATGCAATTAACTTACAAAATATAATAATAGTAAAAAATTTATTTTAATTGCTTGCTTAATTATGCGTTTTGTATTAAACTTAATTAAGTATTTAAATAACAATTTTTTTGGAGGAATTTTTAATGGCAAAGAAGTATTGCTACCTCTTTACAGAGGGTAATGCAAACATGAGAGAGCTTTTGGGCGGTAAGGGCGCAAACCTTGCGGAAATGACGAATATCGGGCTTCCCGTGCCTCAGGGATTTACGATTTCGACAGAAGCTTGCACGCAGTATTACGAGGACGGTCGCAGGATTAACGACGACATTCAGGCGGAAATTCTTTCTTATATAGACAAGATGGAAAAAATTTGCGGGAAGAAGTTCGGCGACAAGGAAAATCCACTGCTTGTTTCGGTGCGCTCGGGTGCGAGAGCTTCCATGCCAGGAATGATGGACACCATTTTGAACCTTGGACTTAATGAAGACGTAGTTAATACCATTGCCGCTAAATCGGGCAATCCCCGTTGGGCGTGGGACTGTTACAGAAGATTTATCCAGATGTTCTCCGACGTCGTTATGGAAGTCGGCAAGAAATATTTTGAAAAACTCATCGATGAAATGAAGGGAAAGAAGGGTGTAACGCAGGACGTAGAGCTTGATGCGAACGACCTTAAAGCTCTTGCTCACCAGTTTAAAGACGAGTATAAAAAGCAGCTTGGGAAAGAGTTCCCCAACGACCCCAAGGAACAGCTTTTCGAGGCGGTTAAAGCCGTATTCCGTTCGTGGGACAACCCCCGCGCGAACATTTACCGTATGGACCACGACATACCTTACAGCTGGGGTACCGCGGTTAACGTGCAGATGATGGCTTTCGGCAACATGGGCGACAACTGCGGCACGGGCGTTGCATTCACGCGTAACCCCGCAACCGGCGAAAAGGGACTTATGGGCGAATTCCTCACCAATGCTCAGGGCGAAGACGTGGTTGCAGGCGTGCGCACTCCGATGCCCATTGCTAAAATGGCTGAAGTGTTCCCCGACGTTTATAAGCAGTTCCTTAAAGTTTGCGAAATTCTCGAAGACCATTACCGCGATATGCAGGATATGGAATTCACCGTTGAAAACGAAAAGCTTTATATGTTGCAGACGCGTAACGGCAAGCGTACCGCGGCTGCTGCGATTAAGATTGCGTGCGACCTCATCGACGAGGGTATGATAACCGAAGAGCAGGCTATAATGCAGATTGACGCTAAGTCGCTCGATATGCTGCTTCACCCCCAGTTTGACGCCAAGGCTTTGAAGGAGGCCGACAAGAACAACGTTGTTGGCAAGGGTATTGCGGCTTCTCCCGGCGCGGCGGCGGGCAGTATCGTGTTCACTGCCGAGGACGCGGTTATCGAAGGAAAGAAGGGCAAGAAGGTAGTTCTTGTACGCCTTGAAACTTCGCCCGAAGATATCGAAGGTATGAAGTTCGCGCAGGGTATTTTAACCGTTCGCGGCGGACAGACCTCTCACGCGGCGGTTGTTGCGCGCGGCATGGGAACCTGCTGCGTATCCGGATGCGGCGACATTAAGATGGACGAAGAAAACAAGTGCTTTACGCTTTCGGGCAAAGTTTATCATGAGGGCGACGGCATTTCTTTGGACGGGTCTACCGGTAACATTTACGACTGCCTTATTCCGACCGTTCCCGCAGACCCCAATTCTGGTTATTTCGGCAGAATTATGGAACTTGCCGACAAATATAAGGCGCTGGGCGTAAGAACCAACGCGGATACTCCCAAGGACGCAAAACAGGCGGCGGCGTTCGGCGCGCAGGGCATCGGTCTTTGCCGCACCGAGCATATGTTCTTCGACCCCGCTCGTATCGGCGCGTTCAGAGAAATGATTTGCTCCGACACGGTTGAGGAGAGAGAAGCGGCGCTCGCTAAAATCGAGCCTATGCAGCAGGCGGACTTTGAAGGCTTGATGGAAGCTTTGGAAGGTCAGCCCGTTACAATCCGTTTCCTTGACCCTCCTCTTCACGAGTTCGTTCCCACGGACGAGGAAGATATTGCGGCGCTTGCAAAGGCGCAGGGCAAGAGCGTTGCACAGATTAAGCAGATTATTTCCGACTTGCATGAATTTAACCCTATGATGGGACACAGAGGCTGCCGTCTTACGGTAACTTATCCCGAAATTGCCGTAATGCAGACTAAAGCGGTTATTAAGGCGGCGATTGCCGTTCAGAAGCGCCACAAAGGCTGGAAGGTTGTTCCCGAAATTATGATTCCCCTCGTAGGCGAGGTTAAGGAACTTAAATACGTTAAGGACGTTGTAGTTAAGACGGCGGACGCGGTTATTAAGGAAGCAAAAGCTAAGCTTAAATACGAAGTCGGCACTATGATTGAAATACCTCGCGCGGCGCTTACTGCGGACGACATTGCAAAGAACGCAGATTTCTTCTGCTTCGGTACCAACGACTTGACGCAGATGACGTTTGGTTTCTCGCGCGACGACGCAGGCAAATTCCTGCCTTCGTACTATGCGAACAAGATTTATGAAAGCGACCCGTTTGCCCGCCTTGACACCGTCGGCGTGGGCAAGCTTATGGAAACGGCTGTTAAGCTTGGCAAAAAGAGCAACAAAAAACTGCACGTAGGCATTTGCGGCGAACATGGCGGAGACCCTTCGTCAATCGAGTTCTGCCACAAAATCGGTTTGAATTATGTTTCGTGCTCTCCCTACCGCGTGCCCATAGCGCGTCTTGCGGCTGCACAAGCGAATATTAAAAACCCGAGAAAGAAATAAGACAAAATTAGGCCGTTTTCGTTAGAAAACGGCCTTTTTATGCCCATTTTATGTAAAATTATTGCTAGTCTTGCATTTGTATGTATTGATAAAATAATATTTTCGTGTAATAGAAAATCAGGTTTTTTACTTGCTATTACACTGATTTTTCGGACTACGGCAGCAAGTCGTGTAATAACCAACTGAATAACTCTTGATAAAGCTCTGCAATAAAGTGGTTGCGGAGCTTTTGCGTTCTCTTGATAGGGTGTATTTTAAGATAACCAATACAAGTAAAGGAGAACAAAAAATGAAAAATTATCAAACAGTCGGCAACAAAAAAGTAGTGTTCTATGGACGGGTATCTACGGAACACGAAGAGCAGACCTATGCATTGGGCAATCAAATGCAGTGGTACGAGGAATTAAAGAAAAGCTATCCCAATTGGAATGTCATTGAAAGATATGTAGATGACGGAATAACAGGAACGCAAGCCAAGAAACGTCCTGAATTTATGAGAATGATAGATGACGCGAAAAGGGGTAAGTTTGACTTAATTGTAACACGGGAAGTTGCGAGATTCGCGAGAAATACAGTCGAGTGTCTTGAAATTACAAGACAACTGAAAAATTATGGAGTAGAAGTATTTTTTGTACAGGAGGGAATTTGGACTATGGAAAATGAAGGAGAAATGATTTTGACGATAAGGGCTATGGTAGCGCAGGAAGAAAGCCGTAAGATGTCGGAAAGAATTAAGGCGGGACAAGCCATCAGTAGAAAAAACGGCGTATTATACGGAAACGGAAATCTGCTGGGTTATGACAGGGTAGGCGATTCTTATGTAATAAATGAAGAACAAGCAGAAACTGTACGTATGATTTTTAACATGTACGAGTCGGGCTTCGGACTTCAAATGATTCGGGACGAACTGATTAAAAGAGGGAGAAAGAATTCAAGCGGAATTGTTAAATGGGACAATACAAGAATATCGCGGTGCCTGCATAACTCTGCTTATAAGGGAGTTGTTGCCTATAATAAATCGCATAGGAATAACTATCTCGAACAGAAAGTTATAGTAAATCACGATGAAGATACGTTTGAGTATGTTAGTGCTAATTTTGAGCCGATTATATCCGAAGAACAGTGGGAACACTGTAAACTTATCAGAGAAAGCAAAAGAAATCTGTGGTTGGTAAATGTAAACGGCAAGGCAAAAATACAATATTCAGGAATAAATAAAAGCGGTAACGTTTGGACAAAAAAGTTGAGATGTCGTTGCGGTTCTTCTATGCGAATGGAAAAATGGAGACCTAAATTAAACGGTGAAAAACCTGTAGGTTATAAATGCTATAATCAGTTAAATAAGGGAGCTAATAAAATTACGAACAGAGAAAGTGAAGGTTTTTGCGATATGCGAGCTATATGCGGTTGGAAGCTTGAAATGATGGCAAAAGCAGTTTTCAGAAAAGTTTGGAAAGATAGCGAGCTATTAGAAAAAGCCATTAAAATCTTTATGAACGAAACTGTTATGGAACAGCAAGATATCGATAGAATAAGGAACGGTTATAGGTTGGAGATTAAAAAGTTGTCCGAAAAAGCAGAGCGCCTTATTGAAATGCGTCTTAACGGCGAAATAGACAGAGAAACTTATTTAAGAATAAAAGCTACTGTCGATGCTGACAAAAAACAAGCCGAGCAACAATTCAGAAACTATTTCAGCGTTAGGATGTCCGTACTTGTTACCTATTCCAAACGAAACCGCAAACAATCCGGACTTAATCCAGTTTCTTTTCAATGCCCGCCAACTATCTCTTGCCCCATGATGCGGAATCTGTAGCACAGCTATTGCTTTATTAGACAGTTTGCTTCTGATTATCCGTTGCATACTCCTGTCCATACTGCCGTCGCCGGTTAAAAGCGTTGCCGCGCTTTCCGAAAAGCAAACTTCATTACAAGTCCTGCAATTAAAATATTTAAACTGCTCCGGATAATGCAACAACATGACAGAAGTATTATTCAAAGCCGTACCGCTTTTAAATACTTTTTTGTAAATTTCAGATAAACGGTTAAATCCGTCGTCGTTGTTCACAATATAATTGAACAGCTCGTCCTGTCCTATTCCAAGTTTTTCCAGCTCAGTATCCAAGGTGTTTTTCCACTCATTCAGCTTTTTTTGTTTAGCGCTTTTATTGAGCAACATAAAATTCCAGTTATTACGCGCGGAATCCAGAGGCTCTGCGGAAATTGCATTTGAAAAGTTAAATGTTGTTTTTGTTACGCAATTGAATTCGTTTGAATATAGAATAGTTGTTTGAATAAATTATAAAAATAATAAATCGCCCCGACGCTGAATGGTTAAGGCGTCGGGGCGACATTTTTATTCCGGCACTTTTAGGTGCCGGCCTGTTTGGGCTGGATAGGTTATTTCAATTTTTGGACATTCGTAAAAAGCATTTTTATCTATTACTGTTTCGCGTGAGCCTAAAATTACCGTTTGAAGATTTGTGCATTTAACAAACGTCATATTTTGTATTCGGGTTAAGCCGCTGCCGAGTGTTACGCTTTCAAGCAGAGTGCATCCGGCAAAAGCCATGGGGCTTATTGTGTGTACGCTGTCAGGGATTTTTATTGATTTTAACATTTTGCAATTGCAGAATGCGTTTTTGCCTATTGATAAAAGACTTTCCGGCAGATTAATACCGGTTATGTTGCAGTTAATAAACGCCTCGTCTGCAATTACCGTCACCGGCTTTCCGCAATAAAGTGAGGGGACCACTACGTCCGTTTCCGTGCCGAGGTAATCCGTTATCTTGTAAGAGTCTGAGCCTTCGATAAGTGCAAATACCAGTCCTTCGGTAAACGTTTCCGGCGGGGCGGGCGACTTGTCGTAAACGGGACGGACTGTTAAATCTGTGAAGTTCAGTTCGTAATCTTCCCAACGTCCGTTTTCGTAACCCTCAAGCTCTGGAACGGGAGGTTCGCAAAGAGCTTCTTCGGTGGTTTCGACAGTATAAGTTGCAGTGCCGACCGTTTCACCGTTCAGATTGACGAAAGTTATCGTATATTCTAACGGAGTATATTCGGGGCGGACGGATGTTTCACTGCCGTAGAGCGCGTATGTGCTCCAGTTACCCGTATAATAATCTTTTTGCGGGAATAGCGGGAAATTGCTTTCGATATCGCAAACGGAAGTGTAAACGGTATAGCTGAAAGTTTTTAAAATTTCTCCGTGTTCATCGAAAACTTTGAATTCATACGTAATCGGTGTATATACTGCGATAAATTCCGTATTGCCGTCCGTTTGGGATTTTTGAACCCATTCGCCGCTATGGTGCGGTTTTGAGGGGACTTCGGGAAACTCGATTTCGGATAAATCCGAATAGTATTCGTATGTTGCGTAAACGCCTGAATCGTCTGAAAAAGTTGCCGTGTGTGAAATTGCTTTAAATTTTGCCTCAAGCGTTAAATCGCTTGTTACGGGCAGAGTAAAATCGTATTTTTCACCGTTCAGCATCCAGTGCTCGAACGTTCCGGCTTCAGTTGACGGTATGGTAAAGTTTTCGGCTGTCGCTCCGCTTTTTACATTTCTGATAGCGTACGTTTCGCCGTCAGCAGTGTACGTAACCGTGTGGTAAACCGGTTGTGGAGGTGAAACTTCTTCGGGGAGTTTTCCCGGCGTGGAAGAAACTGTTCCGTTAGAATCCTGTTCGGGAGGCGCCGTGGAGGCAGTGCTTCCGTTTCCGCAAGCGGAAAACGTAACCGCGCATGCTGCGACAGTGGTTACCGTTAATAAAAACGCAAAAAGTTTTTTCATTGAATTTCCTTAGTATATGCTAAGAATATACGACGGAACATGAAAAAACTTTTACATTTTGGTATATATTTATTGTTGTTTATTGTGTATTTTGTCGTAATATGTTATAATTTGTCGAAAAATGTCGTAAAAAATGTTGGTTATGTGTGTGTGCGGTTTTGTGCGCGGCGAGGCTGACGGACAAGCGGAGGAGGACGAATATGACTTTCAGACAAAAGTGGGCTTTGAAGGATTTTGTTTATACGCAAAACGCCGACGGTACGTTTAATATTCTTGCCGTTAAAGACCTGGGTATTCGCAGGGCGGAAATTCCTCGCGGCGTTGTAAAGATAGATGAAAAAGTATTTTTCTGCTGTGACGGATTGACTGACGTTGTTCTGCCCGAGGGATTGATTACGATAAGCGGACAGTCATTTGGAGAATGTGTAAATCTTAAAGCCGTTAAGCTTCCGTCTACATTGGAGAGAATAGGTCCGTACGCGTTTTGGAGATGCCGGAAACTGACCGAGTTGCGGATACCGGAAAGAATTTGTGAAATTTGCGACGCGGCATTCGAAGATTGCAGAAGTATAAAACGAGTTGAATTTTCAAACGGAATAGAGACTATCGGCGTAGGAGCTTTTTACGGATGTATATCTTTAAGCGAAGTATATTTGCCTGACGGAGTTAAGGACGTTGCCGCGGACGCGTTCAGGTCTTATTACGGCGGGCCGAAGATTGTTTCGGTGCCGAAAACCTGTCGCATAGACGAGAGAGCTTTTTCGAAAGACTGTAAAATAATTTTAAGATAACGGCATCAGTAATCCACTCTGTCCACAAGCTTTTTGCCTCGCCACTTTGTGTTCGGTTTGTCAAGATACGCCGAGCCGTATACTTCGTAATTATCGTAGTTGACGGATAAATCTTCAGATAAAAAATCTTTTAAAATTTTCAGATTTTCGTCGTTTTGCGGATTGGTTTGGTAAACGCACGGTATTCTTTGGGGAAGTTTTCGCGGATGCAGTTTAACCTTTCGACGGCGGAGGGGTGAGATTTTATTGCCAGAGGGGACTGCGGACAACAAATTTCCTGCGCAAATTCGGATAGCTCCAAAGATTTAAACCATAGTATTGCGCCGAAGACAAGATTGCGTTTTTCATTTTTTGCGTATAACGGACGTTTAACTGACTGGACGTCGGCTTCGAATTCGTGCTTTTGTAAAACGTTGTAGACAGGTTCTAAATATGACTTGCCGTTCAACGTAAGAACCGCCTTTTGGGCGGTTTTTTCATTTTTCAGATGTCCGCAAAGAAAATGTGAAAATTCATGCCCCGCAATGTACTGCAGTTCGTATTTAATGGGGGTAAAAACGGATTTTGCAATGTCGGCGGGTATTATTCCTCTCGGGTCAAGATAAAAGTCGAGAGATTCGTTGTTCATCATCGTTCTGAGAGCGATACGCAGGGAATTGAATTTTATATATTGCGGTACGACGGAATCCGGAAACAGTAGTGCAAGATTGCTGAACTCGGTAAAAAATTTTAAACTTGTATTTAAATTTATAAAAATTCCCCATTTCGAATCCTTAGATGCATAGCCGTTTACTTCGTCGGTAAAAATATCCCCGTATGTTATTTCGGCGCAACGCTCCGTATCGTCTTTTGAAAGACGGCTTAAAACGTTTTTATAATGCGTGCTGTCAAACGAGTCTTCAAACGATTTGTAGCCGTCGGATTGCGATTTTGCCCTATATACGCGATAGTAACGCGTATGGTCGGCTACAATATCCGCTCTTTTGCGAAGTAACTCGTCTTTTGCAGTTTGAGGATTTAAAATTCTGTCGATTTCTGTCTCCGTGCAGAATGAATGATACCAGATTCTGTCAAATCCGGGGAACGGTTTATCACCCATAAGTTTTAAGTCTCCCGAAACGTATTTTAATGAATTATAACATTAAGCGTAAATAAAATCAGCTTAAACGAATATTTTTTTAAAAAATTCGTTTAAGCTGTGACTGACGGGCTTGCGCTTTCAAATAATTAAGTAATCTTCCGTTGGCGTTACATTCACCGTATATTGCGCCCTGTTTTGTATTTTCAATAAATTTTTGTAGCCGGCGTTGGAAAGGTTCGGGTTTTTTTGATTTGTATTGCATCAATTCGTACTCGCTGGTATAAAGAATTGAAATTCAAAAAATTACTACTCACCGTTGCATCCTATTTCAAGGCGCTCAATATTTCACCGTCGACAACAAAACCGGCAGGGGACATATCGGCAATACGGCTCGTCCCGCGCCGGTCATAAGTTTCAGTTTTTTCATCCTGCGGCAATGTTCTTTATTTAATTCCGATCATGGAGAATTTTTTGCGCGGGGCTCATCTTTGCGCGGTTAAGCCGTTTTGCCGTGCCGTCTATCCGGCCGAAGCGCATCGCCTTTTTACGGCGTTTATATACCAAAACGTTTCGTCGTTTTGAGGTGTTATTTTGTCAAGCGTTTTTTAATAGGTTTTTAGTGTTTTTTAGTGTTTTTCTTAAAAATATCAAAAAACGGGCAAAAAGTCAAGCGAACGGCGAGCGAGAGAGCCGCATTTGCGGCGATTTTTCCGCCGAATATCGAAAAAAGGGCGCACAAAAGCACCGCCGCCCGTTCGGGCGCGGTTGCGTTCGCCCGATGTTGCCGCTTTTTGCTGTCTGTTAAGCGTTTACGCCGCTTTCGGTTTTAATAATCTAACGTGATAAACGTCCACCGCCGCGTTTTTCAATTCGTCCAACAATTCGGCACGTTTTTCGAGCGGAGTCTGCCAAGCCCGCCGCCCGTTTTTATCGCGGAGCGCGGAGTGCGGGCAATTATTGTACCGATTGCACCAATCGCGCATTTTTTCGCGCAATTCTTCGTATGTTGTAAACGTCAAAAAACGGTAAAAATTTTCGCTGTCGGTGCGGTGCGACCGTTCGACTTTTCCGTTATGTCGGGGCGTGTATGCCCGTATAAGTTGATGTTTGATTTTTAATTTGTTCATTATTTCGTCGGCGATATGTACCTTTTTGCAACCCGCCCCGCGCGGGTTTGTAAACTCGCCGCCGTTGTCCGTTTGAATACAATCGGGGATATACCCAAAAAAGACGATTGCACGCTTTATAAAGTCGCGCGTCGCCCTTGCCGATTGCTCCGTATAAGGGTAAATAAACCGCTCGCGCGTCGCTTCGTCAATCATTGTATATTGAAAAAATCGCGTCCGTTTTTCGTCGGTCGGTACAACGCCTTTGTAACATTCGCGCGGGACGTATTTTACGTCCATTTGCATTTTTACGCCGAGCATTTGCGGCGTGTCATACGGTTGCGGGATATAGCCGTCGTATTCGCGGGCGGGGCGGAGTTTGTGCTTCATTAAATACCGATAAAAACCGCCGTATGTGCGCGAGTAACCGTATTGCGTGCGCAGTACGCCCAACGCTTCCGCGTAACTTATGTCGGGGCGTTCAGCGAAAACGGCGGCGATGTGCGCCGCTTCCGCGTCCGTGTGTGCGTTCGGGTGCGGGGTATGCGGGCGGCTCGACTTGTTTTCAAGGCTTACAAGCGTGCCGTCGTATTGCCGCCGCCAACGGTAAAGGCTTTGCACCGTGCATTTTGATTTTTTCGCGGCGTAAAAGTAGTCGCCGCATTTGCCCCATAATTCGAGGGCTTTTTGTTTTTCGCGTGCCGTGAACTTGATACCTTTCATAATTCCTCCGTGAAGTAAAAGCGGGCGACCGTGATGTGTCGCCCGCTTGCGTGTTTTATTGCTTTTTTTCTAATTGTTCAACCGCCCGCCGCAAAAATTCGGCTTTCGATAAACCCGCCGCCGATATTGCGGCTTCGATACGGTCGCACTCGTCGCATTTTAAGTTGACGACAAAGTGCTTGTATTTGCCTTGCGTTTTTTCGCGGTAACGTCCGTCGGCGGCTTTTTGCGCTTCGCTTCGTGCCATATCCGCACCTCCTTAAAAAATATCGTTTTCGTCGACAAACGCCTTCAAACTTTCAAAAGTGGGGCAATCGACTTTTGATACATTCGCCGATATGGTAACGCGGTCGGCGGCAAGCGATACCGTCCAAGACGCTTTATTTTCGCGAACCGTGTAAATTTTGCCGTTTTTTTCGATTTTCATTGTAAACCTCCTTGTAACATTTTTCGCAATATTCGTTTTTGTCAATACGCTCGCATTTGCAATACTCTTTAATTCCGTATTCGGGTATTGCAATACCGAAAATTGTTGCGGTTATTTTGTGCTTTGGTACGAGGTCGTAAAGCAACTCACCGCAAGCGTCGCAATAATGTTTCTCGATACCGTTTTTAACTTTTTTGTGCATTTTTACCTCCATAGTCCATTATACGGGTTGACAAACCCTGCGCCGATGTGCTATAATAGGACTTACGAGGGGCGGTTTCCCGCCCGCTCTGCCTATGCCGACTACTTGTCGGCGGTGGTGGTTGCCTTGTCGGGCTTCGGCTTCTTCAACGTGATTGTAACCTTTACGCTTTCGACCGCTGTTTGGTTATCAATCGCATTTGCCAAGTCTTGCAAGGCTTTTTTTATTGCGTCCACGTTTCTCACCTCCTTTGCTTTTCTTGATTATATTATATCACGTTCAACGTGATATGTCAACACTTTTAATGCACTTTTTCAAAAAATTTTTAACTTTTTTCAAACAAAAAACGCTCCCGATGTGGGGGCGTTTTTCGGTGCGCCGATAACGGTCAACACATAATTTTATAGCCGTGTCGCATTGACAAACCCCTGCGGAAGTTGTATAATAATTTTGCGACAAACTTTATACACGCGCAAGAGCCGCCAAACACGGCACGGCTAACGGAATATCGCAAAAACCTTTTTATCGGTTTTGCGACAACCTTGCATATATTATATATCGGTTGACCGAGATTGTCAAGGCTTCTTGTTGCGTTGTAAGAAAAAATAAAACGCGCAAGGAGTCTTTTTTCTATGACGCTAACCGACCGAATATTCGACCTATTAAACAAAAAAGGCAAGACGCAAACGGATATTGCCCGATTGCTAAACGTGCGCCCGACGACCGTGTCGGAGTGGAAAAAAGGCAAGTACACGCCGACGGTCGAGCATTGCGTAACGCTTGCCGAATATTTCGGCGTGTCGCTTGACTATCTTATTACGGGGCGCGAGCCGCGCGGCGCACCCGTTCAACAAATAATCGGCAACAATAACTCGAATAATACCGCCATAGCGGGCGACGCGGCGGGGGCGGTGCTTACGGAATACGAGCGCGAATTGCTAAAAGCGGCGGGGGCGTTCGATATGCGGCGCAAAACCGAATTATTAAACTTTGCATATCAAATTGAAAAACAAATAAAAAGCGAAGGAGGCTTTTAATTATGATGTGGTTTTACAAACTTAAACGGTCGGTACGGGTTATAATTGCCGTCGTTGCGTGGTTGCCCGTGTTCATATTCTGCGGCATTATCGGCGGCGACATCGGCGAAAACGCCGAGAATTTGCAAACGTGGCAAGCGATTGTATTTTTGCTTTTGCTTGCCGTCGGCGTGGTGTTTACGGTGTTTGCCGCGCTTGCCCGCAAGCGTGAAAAGCAAGCGGAGCGGGACGCGCAACCCGCCGCCGCGTCCGAACGGCAAAAAGATACGCCGCCCGCCGCCGATGTACGGCAACCTTCAGTTGTTATAATGTCCGACGCGGCGATACGCGCCCCCGAAAAGCGCAAGCCCGCGCCGCTTAATACATACCCGACAACGGTTAGAATTACGCCATTTGACCGCCGTGTCGCGGGTATTGATGTAAAGGTCGGCGACGCGGTTGTTATAAAGTATGAGGGCGACGCGGTTATGCGGTCAAGCGGCGGCTATCCTATAATCGACGCAAATTGTTATATCGGCGACGTAAAAATAGGTTTATTCCCATACGGTAAATATTTGCGGGCAATTTACGGCGGGCGCGACTATCCTTGTTCGATTGCGTCAATCGAAAATAACGACGGCAAATACGATATATCGGTAAACATTGACTTGCCGTTCATAAAAGATAGCAAATTGCCGCTTATAACAAAATTAAACGGTGTTACGTTTAACGGGCGGCAAGATACGCTCGCCGCGTCGGTCGTAGGGGATAGCGTATTGATAAAGCATAACCCGAACGACGAATACCCGAATACCGTCGAAGTGTTTAATGTCGCGCTTGACGCTTCTTGTGGTGTGATACCGAGCGACAACGGCGAAAAACTGTTAAAAAAATATAAAGCGGGTTGCAAATTCAACGGCGTTATAACGTCTATATACGGCGGGGGCGGTGGTAAGAATTACGGAGTCGATATAATGATTTTATCGCAAGCATAGTAAAAGCGGGGCGCAAATATGCGTCCCGCTTTTTTAGTCGTTAATCGTTTTGTATAGTGCCGCCGTATAGCGTGCAATCGTTTTGTCGCGGCTTTCGCGCGGCGTGATTTTTGCGTCTTTGTAATACGTCGTAAAATACTCCGTAATTATTTTGATTTGAAAATTTTTGTCGGTGCGCGTATCGTCCGCGATTGCCCGCCGCACGCACTCGTCCTCCGTAGTATTCAAAAATACGACCTTTGCTTTTAGGCGGGCGGCAAGTCGGTCGCGGTCTGCCTTTTTCGGTAAACCCGCGATAACCCAACAACGGGGCGCGTCGATTGCGCTTTGTTCTATCAAGGCATAAATATAATCGCGTATATCGAATATTGTAGCGGTCAAATTGTTTAACGGCATTTTGCCGTCGTAAAAACTTACCGCCGCCCGTATCGCGTCAAGGTCAACAACGAAGTCGCCGAGTTGCATATTTTCTTTGACGTAACGTGTTTTGCCGCTTGCGGGCGCACCGCATACAATTACAACGTCCATAATTACACCTTCTTGTTTTTCAAGTCGTAGAGCGTCGCTTCGATTTGGTTTTGTACCCACGCGCCCACGTCGCCGAAGTTCGCTTGTATGTAGTCTTTTGCTTCGGTCGATAACTGCGCTTGCGCCGCTTCCGCCGCCTGTTGCAAGGCGTGTTTTTGCGCTTCCTGCGTCCACGCTTCCGTACCTTTGATTGCTTGTACATAGGTTTGATACGTCGCCTTGACGACCGACGCGATAACGTCCACAATGCCCGATAAAAGAGCTTGCGCCTTTTGATTTTTGATTTTGGTCGATACAAGCGTTTTGACCTTAACCAATACCCAAGAGCCGAGCGCGGTAAGCAACGCGGCGGCGACCGTAATTGCGATGTTGATTAAAATTTGTTGCCAATTCATAGTTAATCGTCCTCCGATTTTTTATTTTGCTTTGCTTGCTTCGGTGGTGTTTCGGGCAACGCCATAATGTCGTTGTAAAGTTCCGTTATAACGCCGTTGCCGCTGAGCGCGTGGTATGCTTCATATTCGCGCCGCACCGCGTCCTTCGCGTAAACGGGGCAATAGCCGCGCTCGACCCACTTTTCATTTTGCCGTATGATTTCGGCGCGTAAAAGACATTGCGTGCCGTTTTCGAGGGCTTTGTGCCGCTGTTTGCCCGACTTAAAATGCGCGATAACCGCCGTTACGACGACCCCGACGGTGGTACTTATAAACGCCGTTAAAATGGTTGCCGCGATGTTCACGTTACACCTCGACAAACCACTCGTCGCGCAACGACGTTTGCCCGCTTGCGGCGATTTCGTCCTTTGTCTTGCCGTCGAGAGCGTTTACCCATATTGCCCGCGCGTCGTCGATTTCGCGTTGCGTGAGTATGCCCGCCGCCTTGTCTGCGTTTGCGGTTTCGAGCCATTTTTCAACACTAAAAACCGCCGAGCCGCTTTTTGCTTCCTGTTTGTTTGCCATAATGAATATTACCTCCGTTTTTTATTTTGTTGTTTTGTGTAATTACTTACAATGCGTTTGAGTTTGTTTTTCGGCGCATACGGGTAAATATACTTTTTGTAAAACCTGCAAGCGTTTATGTGCGATAGCCAACCGATAAGGGATAAGAGGCTCATAGCCTGTCGCGGTGTGATGTAACCCGTCTTTTTGACTTTGCGCACCCTGCGGCATAATCGAAAAAATATGCGCTTGCGTAAAATGGTCTTATGCCTATAAAAGCGATACCCGACAAAATCAATCGGGCGGGAGTTTAACCGCCATACTTGCCAATTATCCTTCAACTTTAAGCCGATACCGTGCAAATATTCGTTTATCGCCGCAACCGCGCGGCGTAACTTTCTTTTGTTGCTGTCGATTAAAACCATATCGTCAACGTACCGCACATAATATTTGATGTGTAATTGTTCTTTTACATAGTGGTCGAGTCCCTCCAAGTAAAAATTTGAAAACCATTGCGACGTATAGTAACCAATAGGCAAGTGGTCGCCGCCGTTTTCGAGTATTTTGCCGATAAGTTCCAACATTCGCCCGTCTTTGATTTTGCGCCTCCACATATCAAGCAAAACGGACGGGCGCACGCTGTCGAAAAACTTTGATATATCAAGTTTTGCACAGTACCGCATTTTGCCGTCGTGTATTGCCGTTTCGACGTATGCCTTCGCGTCAATGCCGCCGCGATTTGGTATGCTTCCGCAACAATACCGATACATACCGCGCATTATAACGGGTTGTAACGCCGTAATAACGAGCCAATGTATTATTTGGTCGGGATAAAATCGCGGTATTGTGATTGTGCGTTGCTTGCGGCAAGAATTGTCGTATATTACGCACGTTTGCGACGGCGATAATTTCACGTCGCCCGCTTCGAGCATTGTTTTGATTTCCTGCGCATAGCGGTCGATGTCGTCGATTATTCGACGTATATAGGCGCGGTCGGTTTTGCCCTTTGCCGCGTTGCGTATCGCCTTTTTGATAAAGTCGATGTCGCACATAGTTTCGTACAAATGACCGACCCGCTTCATTTCCTTTAATCTCCTTGCGGTCGTTCAATGATTTACTAAACCGCCCTCTTTGTGGAGTGTTTTTTGCCAAGTGGCAAGGACTGTCCGCGCTTTAAGCGAATATATCAAGATTAAATGCGACCCCCGATGTTCGCGTTCGAGTTCGACGGCGTGTAATTACCGTTCCAATACCACAAACCCGCGTTCGTCGTGTTGTTCCAATTACCGCCAACCGCCAAGACGGAGCCGTTCACGTTCGCGGCGGGGAGTGCGCCGACTGCCCTTTAATCGTTGTTTTAATCGCAAGGGGGGAGTCCCCCTTGCAACCCCCTTAAAGAGGCTTTTTGCAAAGGCGACCCCCGATGCCCGCGTCCGAGTGCGACGGCGTGTAACCACCGCGCCAAAACCACAAACCCGCGCTCGTCGCGATGACCCAAGCACCGCCAACCGCCAAGACGGAGCCGTCCACGAGCGCGTAGTCGCAAAAATACGTTGTCGCGCTTCCGCCGCTTGCTTCGGTTGCGTACTGTATAAGGGGGTTTCGGTTAAGCGGGGCAACCTTTTTTATCCAACCGCCGCCCGACGAGCGGTTGCCGTGATACACATACGGCGACGTGATTTTGCCCGCCGCGTAAGATTTCGGGTCGGTGCAAATATACACTTTTTCGGACGAAAACGATATACCGTCGCACCAAGTAAACGTATTGCCCCACAAATTCTCGATACCGCGATATTTGCAAGCGTGTTTTCCGTCCGTGTTGCTTTCCTCCGACCCCGACGGCGTTTTGACCGCGTCCGTCCTGCCCGTTGCAACCGCCGCCGAATTACCGTTTGCATATCCGTACATAATCGCTTGCGAGTTCGTTGTTTTCATTTCAACGAGCCATAATTCTTTGATTATCAAGTCAATCAAAAAATCGTACTGTTGATAACCGTCGCCGTTCGCTTTGCAAGCGGTACGGAGCGCGTCGCAAGTGATGTTTACAAGCACGGTCGCGCCCGACTTTGAATAGGCGCGGGACGAATTGCCGCTCGCTTCGTACTTGCCGACAAGGATATAATCAAGTTCGTTGCCTTCGCCGTCGACGAAAAGGGTTGAAAAACCGTCGTACCGCACGCCCGATATTTGATGTTTGAACGTGCCGTCGTCGTTCGGCGTGATTTTCGCGTAAAATTTCGGTATCTTGATAAACACGTTGCCCGCCGCGTCCGTTACTTCCTGCATATCCGAGTACGGATAGCAACGGTCGAAGTCTGACGTAATATCGGTCGTGCCGACCGTTACGTTTAACCCGACCGCGTCGTCGGTGCGGATAAGCGCGGCGGGGTTAGACGAGCCGACTTTATCAACGCCGTAAATTTTTGCCTTTTCAAAGTTTAACATTTTTAATTGCCTCCTTCGAGCGCGGTAAGCCGCGCAAAAATACTTTTTAATACTTTGTCGATTTCGCCGCCGCGCGTGTAGCCGACGGCTTTTTCCGCTTCCGCCGCCTGTGCCGCATAAATAACGATTTGCGCGGAGTCCGCGTGTTCGGCGTTTGCGATTTTGTCGTCGCTATGTACAAGGTCGTCGGCGGGGTATGTCGCTTGCGGCTCGCCGTTAAGCGTAACCTTCGTGCCTTGCTTTTCGGCAATCTGCGTTTCGAGTTCGTCAACCTTGTTGCTTGCGGCGGTTGCGGTGTCTGCCGCCGCGCCCGCCGTGTCGACCGCGCCCGCCGCCGTTGCGTTTGCCGCCTTGATTTGCGCGTCGAGTCCGTTCGCGGTCGTGAGTGCCGTTTGTGCGTTCGTCTTTGCCGTGTTTGCCGTCGTAACGGCATTATCGGACTTTGCGTTTGCGCCGTTCGCGGTGGTAACTGCCGCCGCCGCTTTGGTGCGTGCGTCGTTCGACGTATCGACCGCCGCATTTGCCGTCGTAACGGCGTTTTGCGCCGTTGCAAGCGCATTGTCGACGATTGCCTTCATTGTGGCATAATCGCAAACGGGTTTTATCAATCGCGTTAAATTGACGATTTGCGTCCCCGATATTTCAAACGAATATATCGGGAGTTCGTATGCCGTATTTACGTTATCCGCTTCCGCCGCGTAAACGTCGTTTTGTTCGAGTTCGCGGTTTAACGCTTCCCAAGACGTTTGTACTTTCGCAATGAGTGTTACGTTTAATTCGTCGGCGGGGTGGTACGTTTCGATACGGGCGACGACGTAACCCTTGAACGTGTCGAAAATTTGCGGGCGCAAGATTTCGGGCGCGGTAATTTCCGCCATACGCGCACAAACCACAAACGCGCCCGTCCCGACTTGAATTTGATTGCCGCCGACGACGCTTGCGGCGAGTTCGTCGCCGTAATTCAAATAATAGCCGTGCGCGTTGTTTTGGTCGATAAAGCGCGATTTTACTTCGAGCGCGTACAAATTCGCGTTAAAATTGCTTTGCCCTTGAAAAGTAACGGGTTTTATCATTGCTTGCCTCCTATGCTTTGATTATTTCGGTCAAAAGTATTTTCTTAAAACCGAGTTTAATTTTGGTGCTTTTGCCGCTTCCGTTTAGCGTTGTTATTTTTTCGCTTATGGGGAGCGTCTTGTAAAGTTTGCCGTCGTAGTATAGCGCAACCTTCGTATATAGCCGATAACCCGAAAAATCGAGCGGGTCGATTACGGCGTTATTGTCGATTATGATATTATCGACGTATCGGGCGTTTGCAAGTTCGTTGACGGCGTTAAACTGCGCGTCGGCTAAATACTCGGACTCGTAATATTTCGCCTTTACGGGGTATAATCTGCCCGCGACGTTGCCGCTTGCGTCCGCCTGTACAATATCGTTGTTTTTCGTTCGGTAATAATACACGGTCGCAAGGGTGGACGGGCGGGGTTTATATTTCGGGATATATACGGGCGAGCCGTCGTCGTTAAATACGGGGTTGCCGTTTTCGTCGGTCTTTTGCGTGGTGGTGTAAACGATGTTGCCGTCCTCGTCCGTTTCGGGCGTGTCAACCTTGTATTTGATAGTTGCAACCGCTTTGTTTGTCGCGGTCGATGTAGTTGTCAACTCGTGTATAAAGTCGCTTAAATTGATTGTTACGCGGTCGTTACACTTAACGAACGTAAAAACGATTTTGCCCGCCGCCACGTTATAAAAACTTTCGATATTGTATTCGTAATATTTCAAGTAGCATTTCAAAAACTTGTACGCGTTTACGAATTGATACGTCCCTTGCAAACTGCCGTATGTTTCGGTCGTATCGGTGTTGTCGGTCGGAATAATCACGTCGACGGGTATCAAACGCGTTGCCGCGTCCGCGCCGTTAAATACCGCCGCTTTTACCTTTTCAAAGATTTTCGATAACCGCGCGTCAAAACTGCCGTCGGCGGTAAAATCAAGCAATATTTCGGTGTCCCACAAAGTTTTGAAGTCGAGTCCTTTTACCTTGCGTTTGTTGTTTTCGGGGGTAACTTCGTCGGCAAAACAAGCGTATTGATAATTGCCCGCGTCGTCGTTCAAAACAACGATTTTTGCGTCGTTCACGTCCTCGTCGTTCACACCTTCGGCGGTAAAAGAGTCGTTATCGTAAACGCGCGTCGTCAAGTCATACGTTGCGTTGTCGACGTTCGTTATATGCCGTTTGTTTTCGTCGTAAATTGCTATATACACGCCGCCGCCCCCTTAATCGAATAAATAACGCTTTATCGACATTTCGATTGTGCCGTCGTCGTCCGCCGTCATATTCGAGCCGATGTAATACTCGCCCTGCGGCAAGTATAAAAACGATTGCTTTGTTTTATCGGTAAGCCCGTAACCGTTCGACGTTGCGCCGCTGTCGGTGTCGGTAACGGTTATTTTTTTAGTAGTGGGGTCAATCAAAATTTCCGTGCCGTCGGTGTTGTTCGTCGATAACGCTATTTCGGCAACGACGCGGTCGTTCATATCCGCCAAGTAAAGGCGGATATTTGCGGCGATGTCGCCCGTAATTTTTATGACGATAGGCGCGTCCACAAAAAACGGGTTTGATACCTTGTATTTGTTTTTGAAAACCATACCCGCAAAACCAAAAGGGAAGTGCAAGGGGAAGGCGGTATTTGCCGCGTCCGTGCGCTTCAACGCAAAAGATTGTTCGACGCGTTCGTACCAATACGTTTGACGGTCAAATACAAGCGTTTCGGCGAAAATGCCCTCCGCGTCGATTTCCGACTTCGGTATCGTGTTCAATACCACTTCGCAAAATTTGTCGGTAATTCCGTCGTTGTATTCAAACAAAAACGGCGATGTACCGCACTCCGCAAAGAATAACAACAAACTTTTATAATTGCCGTAACCGTTCGAGCCGTCGGCGTTAAAATATACGGTTAGTTGTATTTGTTCAAAGTCGGGTTTTACGTTCGTTAAATGCTTGCCTTTTTCGCTTTCTTTGTACGATAGCGAGAATTTGTTGCCGAGTCCTTGCGGCTCGGCGGCAAGCGCGGTTTCGGTATTCAAGTCAAACGATTTCGATTTGTCGTAGGTGTGCAAAATAAATTTACGCATTACATCGCCTCCGCAAGTTTAATGTTGATGTCGCGTACAAGCGCGTCGGTGTCAACTTCGGCGGCATAGTTTTGTATAACGACTTGTATATTCTGCGTTTTGTTCGTGGTGGAGTTGTCGTAGTTGTAAGTATCGCCGTATGTGCCGCCGCTTCCGCCGTCGTAAACTGTACCGCCGCCGCCCACGTTCGACGTGTCGGGCGGTGTGCTGTCGATAATAGCGTTTACGTCGTCCATATCCTCGATGTCGCTTGTATCAATGCGTAACTTTACTTCGGCAATGCGGTCGATGTGTACGCCAAGCCAACCGAGCGCACCGTTTACGCCGTCGATAAGCCCGTTTATAATGCCGATTACAAAATTGATTGCGTCCTCGATAAAACCGAGTACAAAGTTGATTACTTTTACAACGCCGTTAAATATCGTCGTAACGACTTTGCCGAAAAGCGAAAAAAGCGGCGTAAGCCAACCGAGCAACGTGCCAAGCACTTTTAACGGCACTTGCAACGCCTGTAAACAAAGTTTAATCGGGATAAGCGCGACGCTTAAAAGCGGTTGTAATACGCTAAATAACGTCGATATAGCAATTTGTATCGGCATTAAAAACATATCGACCGCCATAGAGAGCATATCGAAAAGCGGTTGTAACAAGCCGAAAATCATTTGTATGATTTCGACGAACGGTTGCAACGCCTCCGATACAAGATTGACGACGACCGCCAAGATACCGCCGACAAGGTCTATAATCGGCTGTATGATTTGCATTGCAAGGTCAAGCACTTGCATTACCGCGTCGAGCGCGGGTTTCAATGCTTGACCGATAACCGATACAAGGTTGTTTATCGCTTCGCGGAAGGCTTCGCAATGGTTGTACAAAATGACAAGTATTGCGACGATTGCCGCAATAATCAAAATTATCGGGTTAGCCGCAAGCGCGGTTAATTGCGCTTGTAGCGCGGGCAATATTTTTATGATGTTGCCGACCGCGCCGATAAGTTTACCGATACCGAGCGTCAGCGGCGCAAGGGCGGCAACGACGAGCATTGCCTTTAACGCAAAAGATTGTTGCGCGACCGATAAGCCGTTAAACCACTCCGCGAGCCGTTGTAATTTTGGTATCAAGTTTGTTTGTATGTTTTCGGCGAGCCGTTGCATAAGCGGCGCAAGGGCTGTCCCGATTTGCAAGCCGACGTTTTTAATCGACTCCTTCAGCAAAAAAAACGTGTCGTCAAGCGTTGCAAGCGCGGCGACCTGTTCGTTCGATAAATAGCCGATTTGTTCAAATTCGCCCCTAAACTGCGCGATTGCGTCCGTCCCTGCGTTAAGATACGGCAACATTTGATTTGCGACCTTGTCGCCAAAAATCTCGTTTGCGTATGCCGCTTGCAAGGTTTTGTCCTGCATATTCGATAAAGCGTCGATAATGCCGTCAAACATCGCCTCTTTGCTTTCAAATTCGGCGATGTTTAAGCCGAGCGATTGTAACGCTTGCGACGCGGTGTTCATTGTACCCGTCGACAAGTCAAGCATTGCGGCGCGGGCTTTTATCATTGCTTTTTCAAAGACGCTCCACTCGACCCCGCATTGCGCCGTTATGTATTGATATTCTTGTACTTTTTCGGCGGATATTCCGAGCCGTAACGCAAGGTCGTCGACCGCCGCGCCCGCGCTTGCCGCCGCGACGTTTAAGCCGCCGAGCGCGGTAACGCCCGCCGCCGCGAGTGTGGATAGGGGAGTCAACGCTTGCCCGACGCCCGTAATTGCGTCGCCGACTTTCGATACTTGATTACCGAGTTGTGTAAACTTGATAGTGTTTATTTTTTCGAGTTGCTGTTGCAACTGCTGTCCTTGCAATTCGGTTTTTGCGAGTTCGGCTTGCAATTTGCGGTATGCGTCGGTGTCGACGTTTCCCGACTCTTCCAAGTACGCCAAACGGCGGCGCAACAAGTCCGCCGTCGCCGCCGTTTGGTCGATTGCCTGTTGAGCGACCTTTTGCGCCCGCGCGAATTTATCCGCGTCAAACTTTAATTCGAGGCTTTTTTGCAAGGCGTTTAATTCGGTTTGCGTCGCTTTCGCTTCGTTCCGCGCGTTTTTCAATTCTTTGTTAAACGTCGACGCGTCCGCGCCGATTTCAACCGTTAAGCCGCGAATATTGTCCGCCATAGTGTTAGCCTCCTTTTAAGAATTTGACCGCTTCCGCCGCCGATACATCGCGCACAACGCGGTTGCCGTTTTTACTTTTCGATTTCTGCGTTTGTTCTATCGCGTGTTTTAAGTTCGCAATATCAATCGACATAATCAAAACGTAAAGGTCGTTAAAATGTGAATTTGTGATAATTGCGTCGGGTATTCTATGCTCGACGCACTTTTGCGCAATGGTTATGTATCGCGGCACGGTCAAGGGTTTTGCGGCTTCGGGGCGCGGGTTTAATTTCGCGTATATTCCCGATAGCCGCGTATATTCTTGACCGTGCTCTATGAGTTTTTTGCGCTTGCCGCCGCCTTTAACGCGATTTCAAAAACAAACTTTATCTTGTCTAAAAGCCGCGTCAAGCACTCGCCGCCCGATATATCGAAAAGGCGCAAAAACGCGCCGAAGTCGGCGATTTCGTCGCTTACGATAAAGCAATAAACCGCCTTTAAGTTCGACATAAGGTAAGCGGGGTTTTTCGCGCCCTTGTCGCCGATACGCTCAACGTATGCAAAAAGCGTTTCGTTTTTCGCGTTCGCGGGGAAGTTCTCTTCCCAACGCTTCTCGGCAAAAAGCGATACGTCGATTTGCACCTTGATGTCGCGCGTTTTATGGATAAGTTCGCCCTTCGTTTCGTCGAGCGTGGTTTCAAACACGGGTAAAGTGGTATTTATCATATTGCCGCCTCCGATTATGCCGCTTTCATTTTCGGCACAATGACCGTACTGCCGAAGTCCGCGTAACCTTCCATATCGGGCGTTTTCGTCAACTGCCATACGAGGCGGTTGTTGCCTTTTTCGTCGACGTAAACCTTGCCGTCCGCCGCAAGTACCTTGATACCCTTGATTTTGAGCGGGGTATCGAACGAGGACTCGTTGATTTCGCCGTTGTTTTGGTCGTAACTTTCCGACGGGCGCGTGGACGTTACGCCGTACAACATACATTTTGCGACCGATATTTTGTTGTCGCCGTCCATTTCGCATATTTCAAAATAAACGACGTGCGGCGTGTTTTTGGTCGGCTTGATGTCGGCAAGCCCGTTTTCAAGCAAGATTTTACGCCCGCACGCGATTTCGTAAGCGTTGCAAATGTTGTTTTGCGTGAGCGTTCCCGTCTTGCCTTTTTCGTTGACGTAGTGGATAATGCACTCGCCGTCGCCGTAAACTTCCTTTTCGGACGAGTCGGTTTCAAGTGCCATTTTCGTTGACGTACCCATAGACACAAAGTCGCCCCAACCGCCGTCGGGCGTGGGGAAGGCGTACTTCGCGTTGCGGATATTAAAACGAATAAGATTTTGCGCGGGTGTAGCCGCCGCGTTTGTGTTTGCCATTGTTATTTACCTCCGTTTTTAATGGTGTTTTTGATTGCTTCAAAGATTTGCGGCTCGGTTTCGTCAAAACATCGGCGTATAAAACCGTTGTGCGGGTTGTCGCTGTATTCAAGCACGTTCGACAACGGTACGCCGCTTCGCGCTTCGCCTTTCGAGCCGTCTTTCGTTTTACGGCGCACGTCGCCGCTTGCAACGCGCGTATTGCCGACGTAGCGGCGGTCTTTGTACTTTGTCTTGATTTGCCAAGACTGCGCCATTTCGCCCGTGTCGCGGGGCGTTACGGCTTCGACCGCGCTTTTGAAAACCTCCGCGCCGCGCTGTACCGCCTGTTGCCTTGCTTCAAAATTTGTGTGTTGAAAATCGGTTAAAATTTCCGTCAACACGTCGGGCAATTCGCCGAGCGGAATATGCCCCGTCGATATGCCTTTATTAGCCATAATCAACCGCCCCGATGTACACAAATTCGATGTTTACGCCGCGATACGGGTTATTGCTGTCGGGTATATCGCTTTCGTCGTTTGCAATAGCAAAATGCGGGTCTTGCAATACGGCGCGTTTGATAGCCTTTAAGCGTTCGTCAATGCCCGAATAGCGGGGGTCGGTCTTTTCGTACAAGTAATAGTAATTCACGTCGATGTACACGCGGCGCGTCTTTGCTTTGCCGTCGCCGTATGTTTTCGGGCGATTTGATACGATTTTATAAACGACGTACTCGTCGCCGTTTACCTCGACTTGCGAATTTGCGATATTATCCGCTTCAACCCGCCGCAAGTGGTTTGATAAAACGCCGAACGGTAAAAGGGTTTCGTCGAGTATTTGTTGCATTATCGCCGTTACGTTCATTATTTGCCCTCGTACTTTTTGACTTGTAGTTCAATCATTTTGCATTGTTCGAGGTAGTTATCCGCCGCCCCTGCAAGACAAAACGTATGCGCGTCGTCGCGTTTGCCGTGTAAATAAATTCGCACGTCCTTTGTGATGAGCGCGTCGTAAAGTGCTTTTACGAACGGCAAGCGCAAGCGGGCGGGGCGTATAACGCCGTCGGCTTGCTGTTGCGTCGCCGCTTGCCCGTATGCGTTCAACCATTCGCAATAAAAGCAATCGGTCATTATAGGCGAGCCGTCGTCGGCTTCGCCTATTTTGACCGCGATTGTTTCCCACGTTGTCGCCGCGCCGCTTCCTGCAATATGCGTCGTGCGTTGTACGGCGAATTTGACAAGCGTGCGCCGTTCCTTGACCGTTTGCTTTGCCATATTACCTCCGCAACTGCACAATAAGCGCGACAACCATACCGTCCTTCTTGATTACGTCGTCGGGCGTTCCTTTATCGAACGCGTCGGCGAAAAGTGCTTTGACCGCACGCGCACGTTGCGTCGATAAACGCTCTTGCGGCACGCCGCTGTCGAGCATAAATTCCTCCGCCGTCTTTATGTAGCCTTGTACGGTTTGTTTTAATTGCGGGTCTGCGTCATAGTAGCCCAATTTGTATAAGATTTCGTCGACTTCTTGCATTTCGACCTCCTAACGTAATACCGTTTCGTATCGGCTCTTGCGCCGACCCGCAACCAAAAACCGAATTATCAAGCCTTCGCCGCTTTCTGCACGGTCATAAAGCCGTTGTACATCGCGGGCGAGCCGCCGCACATTACCGACGCTTTGAATACGGTAACGCCCTGCTTGAATTTGTACTCGGTCGATTTCAAGACTTCGATGTCGGCGAAGTACGCCAATTCGTAGCCTTTCAATTTGCCGTAAATCAAGTAGGGGTCGCCCGCCTTGACCGCGCCGAAGGCGGCAAGTTTCGACGTGCAAACAAACGGTATGCCGTTTATCGTTCCCGAATTTCCGCGTACAACGATGTCGTATGCGCGGCGTTTGTCCGTTCCCTTGACTTTCGCAAATTCTTTGAGCGTCAATTTGTTGAGTACAAGGTAAGCGTCGCCTTCGACATCTTCGTCGCCGCCATAATCGAAAATGATGTTGTCGAGCGTGTTTTCGTCGACGGTGGCAACGGTTTTACGCTGTGCCGCCGTGATAATGCTCGCGGGGGCGTTTACAATGCCGACAAGTTCGTCCGTGCCGCTTCCGCCGATTATCTGTCCGATAATCTTTTTACGCAACGCACCGACGACGGCGTTGCTAACTTCCGCGTCGTACCGCGCGGCGGGCAACTTTTCGACTTCCTCGTTGACTTCGGCGTAAGCCGTGATTTTGACCTTGTTAATCGACGCATAGTCGAACGTCGGCTCTGCGGTGGTTGCGTCCGCGCCTTCGGCGGTAATGCCGCCCTCGCTGATAGTCTTTGCAAAAGGCTTCTTGTAACTTTCCGCGCCCGTGCCTTCGAGGTGTACTTCGTTGACAAGCGTGTCAAGCGTTCCGACCTGTTCAAACGCGGGCGTGATGTCGCCGCTTGCAACCGTGCCGAGAGCCGTAGACGTGGACGCGACGGCGCGATGTTCGATATACACCTTTTCGCCGTTTTTAAGCGCATTTCCGCGCGTTTCGATTACTTCCGCATTTGCGGCGGTGCGCTTCTGCGCGTCGACCTGTGCGTCGTCGTGTACAACGACGGGAGCGGGGGCGGGTGCGCCGCCATTTGCGGGGCGTGCCGCGCGTTTTTCCTCTTCGGCTTTTGCGTCCGCTTCGTCCCTGCGCAATTCCGTTACGGTGTAGTTGATTGCTTCAACCCTTGCGCGAATTTCCGCAAGACGCTCGGCGGTGGTTTCGGGTTTTGCCGCTTCCTGCAAAAGGGCGGCACGCTCTTCGAGCAACTGTTTGATGTTCATAGTGTTTTTTGTTCCTCCACAAAAATAAATTTTTCTTTCGCAAGTTGTAACGCCGCTTGCGAGTCGGCGGTTTGCCGCCTTTGTTCATTTTCCAACGCCGACGCCTTTGCGTTATCCAACGCAATTTTGTCGTTATCCAACGAGGCGGGGGAGCGGGCATATATCGAAGTTTGCGGGTATGCGCCGTCGTTTACGGCACTAACCTCGAAAACCTTTGATATTTTGGTAATTCGGCGCGTCGGCATATCCGTATCGAGGTCGCGCCATTCGTAGCCCGATACCAAAACGCCGAACGCAAAAGACATATCTTCAATGTCGCCGCGTGTAACCGCCGAGCAAAGTTCGCGGGCGGTCGCGTTGTTTTCAATATCGAGCGTTGTTTTGATGTGTAAACCGTCGGGCTTG
Organism: uncultured Christensenella sp.; assembly: GCA_910586065.1. Taxonomy (GTDB): domain Bacteria; phylum Bacillota; class Clostridia; order Christensenellales; family Borkfalkiaceae; genus Coproplasma. Next base: position 278,427 of record CAJUGI010000002.1, read on the forward strand.
ATTTCAACGTCCATAGTCGACCGCTTCCCGCGCCTGTGGCGTGCAAGTGGTATCATTCCGTCGTCGTGGTTTACCATAAACTTGATGTCGGATATATCCGCGTCGTCGAGCGCGTGCGGGTCGATTTCCTCGTAAAACAAGTCGCCGATTGCCGTCCGTTGATTGAATACAATCGGGCAACCTTCGATTACGCCCTTTAACGGGTCGATTTGCGCGGGGTTTCCGTCGGGCGCGGCGCGTTTGATGTACTGCGGCGCGGTGTACGGTTTGATTTCGTTGGGCATTATTCGTCGTCCTCCTTGCTTTGTTTCGGCGCGGCGGGCTTCTTGCCTTGCGACAACGCCGTTAATTGATAGGTATTTGCGATTGATACGTCGATGTAGTTCAACGATACGCGGGTCGGCTCGTCGTCGGGGTCATAGCCCAACAATTCGCGCCGTTCGGGGCGGGATAGTAGCGCGTCCTCTTGCGTTGCTTTTGCGATTTCCAACCGACGCGCGAACGATAGCGATTGCACAATTTTATCGTAAAACTTTATCGTGCGCCCGTATGCGAGTTGCTTCGACGTAAAGAGCGTTATTTTCATAGCGTTGACAATCGTCATAAGCAACGGCTCGACCGCCGTTTGATAAAACGCCGTAAAGTCGTCGTCGGTGTATTTACCGAGATATATCGGCACACTAACGCCGAATACCGACAAAATTTCGTCGCGCAAAAAGGTTAAAACGGTTTGCGGTATATCCTGCGCCGCAATTTGTATCGGCGTAAATTGCGACTCGTAGTCGGTCGCAACAATGCCGAGTTCGCTGTTAAATAAATGGTTTTCAAATTCTTTGCGGGATATTTCTCGTTTGTCCGCTTCCGCAACGGTATTCATTGTCAAAACGCCGTGCAACGATAAGGACGCTTCGAGCGACTTCGGTATCGCTTCTTGTATGACGTGCAATGTTTGTAAGTTTTTGAGAATTGCCCGCCAATCGGCGCGACCGTCTGCGTCGCCGCCTAAATATGGGTTTGCGCCGTAACCGAGCCGCAAGTGAATTAAATCGCTATACGGCAAGTCAAGCGTTACGCCGCCGCCCGTCGTGCTTTGCAATTCCGCCCGCATTTCGTCGCCCGCATAGTAGAGTTTTACGCGGGCTTTTTCCAACGGATAAAAACCGCGCGTAACGCGCTTGACATAGTCTTTGCCGTCAACCTTTATCGGCACTTCGTCATACGCCCAATAAATAAAACAATTTCGATTGACGAGCGTTATGTACGCGATTTTATATAAAAAATCTTTAAGCCCGCACATCGGGTTGACGCGACCGAGTAAAACGCTATTGATGTCGTCGTCCGCAACCGTTACGCGGTGCGGGTTTTGCGTTTCCGTAACCGACTTGATACTGCATTTTGATACTTCCTCGCAAACGCGATGTATCGCCGTTTTTACGATGTCCGACGCGGTAACGTCTTTGCCGAACGACGAAAATAAAACCGTGTTTGCGTTCACAACGCGGTTGTATGCGGTCGGTCTATCCCAACCGAGCAAATTGTGTATAGCGTTTTTAAGCGTTGACAATCGGCTTGCCTCCTTGCGAAAAATAACAAAAAAGTGCGCCGATATAGACGAGCAAAAATACTCGTGAATATCGGCGCACACACGTTTTTTTAATGTGGCGATTAAAGGATAATCGCGGCGCACTCACCGCGTCGGCGGTGGATAATGCAATAATCAGACACCAACGGCGCACTCGCCCGAGCGGGCGGCAATACAAGGCGATTGCGGCGCACTCACCGCGTCGGCGGTGGTGGTGCGTGTATTCAGTTTGACCGCATTATAACTCGGCGGGCGGGGCGAAGTCAACGGTTTTTCGTTAAGATTTTTTAAGAAGTTTTTTCACGGCTTGCGCGGCGGTATCGTGTATGTATATTCGCGGCGGCATTTCGGGCAAAGAAAAACCGCGTTAATCAACCCGTCGCGCATATCGTATTTGCCGATTACGGCGCGATGTACGGGGCAACGCACGCTCCGCGTGTACCTTTCGTTTTGATTTTGCGGTGTTTTTTTGTCGTCCATATTTAGCCTCCGATTTTCGCCATAAATGCCGACTTGACTTCCCGCAACGCGGCGTATGCGATTACTTTTGACATCGTGCCGTCAATCTTGTTGCCGATGTAGCCGTTTATTTTACAAGGCATTACAAACCCGTTTTTATCAACGCGGACGGCTGTGTTGCGGAAGTTCCAACGGCAAATATCGTTGTTGTTGTAATTGATAAGCCGCGCCCGTAAATCGGTTTCGATGTTGCGGGTCGGCACGTTAAGCGCGTCGGTCGTCATTCGTATTTTGCGCGGCACTTCTTTACCGAATTTTTGCGCGATTTCTTTCGCGAAGTCCTTTGCGTGCCATTCGTCGTAACCGACCGTAAGCGGGCGTATATTGTATTGCTTGAATATATCCCAAATGTAATTTGATACAACCGTATCGTCGATTACGTTGTCTTGCACAATGCGCACCAACCCCGCGTCCGCCCATTCGATGTAATTCTTTTTTTCGGGGTTAGTGGGGGAGTCGGTCGATTGCCCGTCGCCCGCTTTAACCGCCGTAACAAAGTACATCGTATGCAAGTATTTGACGGGGTCGTTCGGGCGCATAAATAAAAACGTGCAAGCGCAAAGGTCGTTTGTTTCGGCAAGGTCGACCCCGACAACACACCAACAATGCGCAAAGTCGGCAATATCGAACGTGGCGGGACAATCAATGTATTTTTCCTCTAACCACGCGTTACTCGCTAATTGCTTGACGTTAAATTCCTTTGCAAGAATAAACGCTCGGTCGCTTCCGCTGTGGCGGGCGGTGTCGACTTTTTCCCGTAAATACGACCGCTTTTTCGATATGCCTAACATAGGATTTGACTTCGTCCAACTGCGCTCGTCGTTCCAAATTTCCGCCTCGCTGTCTTGCGTATATAGCCATATCAACCAACGCGACGGGTCGGTTTTCGCCTCGCCTTTAAGTGCTTCCCGCGCGTCGGATAGCCGCTCGTCAAGATAGCCGTCGCGCACAATGCCTTCGGTCGTGATTTCAAAATAAAGCGGCTCGTCCTGCGTTGATACCGATGTTTTAAGGGGCAATATTGTTGAATTGTCCTTCATTTCGTGAATTTCGTCAACGACCGCAAGTGTAAGATTTCGACCTTCCTTTGCGCCCTGCTTCGCCGACATTATTTCGATTGACCCCTTGTTTTGCTTCGAGAATTTGCCCGTTTTGCGGCGTTGCTTCGGGTTGCCGAAAAATATACCTTTGTTGTTTTTGCGGGTAACGCGCGATATTGCCCGCGACTCTTCCCGAAAAGCGTTGACGGCGTTAAATACGAGCGCGGCTTGCGCATAATCGTTTGACGCGCACATTACCGATTGCCCCATACCGCCGCAAAACCATTCGGCAAAGATAAGGGCGGCGACGAGCGGGGTTTTTCCGTTTTTGCGGGCGACAAGGAATAAAACCTCTTGAAAACGCCGCGCCCAACCCGCGCCGTATGACAACTCGGTATCGTAAACGTAAAACCCGAATATCGCCTCCGTAAATGCCTTTTGGAATAATTGCATTTTGAACGGTTTACCCGCGAAGGGGGCTTGAAAAAGTTTCATTTCGTTTTCGATAAATGCAATTCGTTTGTGCGCCGCTTTAAGTGTAAAACGGTATTTGCCGCCGCCCGCGAAAATATCTTGTATCAACATTTCGAGCGTGGTTTTCAGTTCGCGCCCGACGACGATTTCCCCCGAACGGCAACGCTTGTAATATTCAATCAAAAAACTATGCTCGCCGTCGACGGTATCGCTTAATGCTTGCCAACCTGTAAGCGGGTCAATTTCGGGGTTTGCAAGCGTCCAATCTGCGGGGGCGGGCGTAGCCGCTTCCGTGCCGTTAATCGTTGTCGTCGTCATAAGCCGATAAATCGTCGCCGTCGTCGCCGTTTAAGCCGCCGAGCAATTCCTTGTTAAGTTTTTGCATTGCCGAAGTGTATTGCGCCATATACTTGACCCGCGCCCGACCCGCCGCCGTTTCCCGCTGTATAGACGGGTTTTTCGGGTCGTAAATTATCGACGGCAATTCTTTGATTGCTTCCAAACACGCAAAAACCTCCGCGACCTTGCGGATAAGTTCGTCGTAAATTTGTAACTTGATTTCGTCCACGCCCGCCGCCTTGTATAAATCGACGAGCCGCTTGTATTCGCCGTCGGCAAGCGTTTTTTTGTCTTTGCTTTTTTTCATTTCCGCCTCCTTTTTGGAATTTGAAAACTTTTCGCCCGAAAAGTCAAAACTTCGGTGTGAATTTTTTTTACCTGCGGCCTGGAGTCTTTTCGGGTTTCAAAAATTTTGCAAGGATAGGGGGGGTATTATTCCGTATAACGTGCAAAATATTTTTCTATCCAACCGACAACCGCGTCGCGCGTTGCCGCTTGCTTGATTGTTTCGTGCGCCCGCTTGATACATTCCGCCTTCGATGTGTCGATGTGTACAAAGTTTATCACGTCGGGCGGATATTCCCGCGCAAGACTGTCGCGGTCTATGCGGTCGGGATATGTGCCGATTATGTACGCGTCTTGCCAACGGCGGCGCGGCGTTGCCGTGCGTATTTCGTCAAGTAAATAATCACGCAAGGCGAACGCGACGCGCTTTGTTGCGTCGGGTTTATCATATTGCCCGCATACGCATATTGCGCCGTGTATTCGGTCAAGGTCGACAACAATATCGTTGCGTGTGGCAACGCTTTGTACATACGTTGATTTGCCCGCGCACGGTGCGCCGTAAACGACGTAAACGTGCTTTTGACCGACAACATTACCAAAACGCGCGTGCGCCGCGTTGTGGCAATCGTGGCACAATACTTCGATGTTTGCGGGGTTTAGCGTGATATTTACGTCGTCGATGTTGTCGAGCGTAAGTTCGGTTATATGGTGCGGTCGCAATTCGTCAATATCGAATACGCCGCCGCAACGGGCGCAAATTCCGCCGCTTTTTATCTTGCAATACTGCGCAAGCGTTAAATACTCTTTGCGGCAATAAAAGGCGTGTATCGGGTCAAGCGGCATAATCAAATACCCTCCCAACCGTCGGGCAATTTGCCCTCTTTTGCAAGTTCCAACGCCTTTTTGCGTAATTCGATTGCTTGCGGGTCGCGTGCAAATTCGCCCGAAAAACGGTTGATTAGCAAGAATTGTATCATACCCGCGTCGGGCTTTGCGTACTTGCGGTCGACGTATGTTTTGGTGTGCGGTTTGCCGTCGATAATGACCGTTGTCGTGTGGGTTTCCTCGTAGTAATAACCGACCGCGACGCGGTATGCGTTATCGAGTAAGTCGGCTTTTCCCGCTTCGCGCGCGCGTAAAAGCGTTTCGGTTAGTTCGGGATAATCTTTTTTGTATTGCGCCCATTGCGTTTTACCCACGCCGTAAAATTTGCATATATCGCCTTCAGTAACCATACATCGCGCATAACGCTCTATATCCGCCAAATAAGGTAAAACCTTATTTGCGTATTGTGATTTTGCGCCGCGTTTTCCCGTTTCTGCGGCGTTATCCGCTTCGGCGGGCGGTTTTGCGTCCGCTTTCTTTCGAGCCTTGACGGGCTGTTTTTTGCCCTTTGTCGCGGCTGTTTTCTTTTCGGTGTCGTTTCGGGGTTGTTTCGGCATTATTGACCTCCTTGTTTCGGTATTTTATTTGTTGCCGATGTCAAGCAAAATTTTTGAGAGAATAAAGCACGGCAAAACGGCAAGCGCGATTAAAAGCGGCACGCACGCGCCGAGCCAAGATAGGGGAGTCGCGCCGCAAAGTTTACAAACGACGAATATTGCCGATAGCGGCACGCAAACCACAATTACAAGCAACGTAACAACGTAAATTGCCGATATTATTTTTTTAAGCATTTTTTACCTCCGATTTTCTTGATACTTAAAACCGCCCAACCGTCGGTCAAGCCGATAAAGCCCTTCAAGATGTGCGTTATTGTTGCCGTAAGCCGCCGCCCCGTATATTGCCCGTTTTCCCATTCGCGCAATATCAACATATCGCCGACGGCGTAATTTCGGTCGTCAAACCGCAATTCGTAAGTTTTTACACCTTTGTCAACTGCGGCGTAATATTCGGGTAAAATTTTCAAGTCGTGTATTTGTGCCATTTTGCGCCTCCGTGAATAAATAATTTTTCGACGCGCTTTTGCTTGTCGCGGTTGTTTAAGTGCGTCGTTATTTCGTGTTGCCAAATACAAACGAAGTCGTCGGGCGCGGTGTATTCGCTTACGATTACGATATGACCCGCCGCCGTTTGCTTCCTGCACCAATTCCAAAACTCCGCCGTATCGAATTTGCCGCCGCCGTAACCGATACCGTCCGAATACGGCGGGTCGCAATAAACAAGCACGCGCTCCCGTTCGGGGAGTCGCAATTCCCGATAATCGGCGTTGCCGACAAGGATATTGCGCAAGGCGGGTAATTGACGGCGAAAATTCTCGCGTGCTTCGATAAAGTAATTTCGCGTTTTGCCGCCTTTTATGACTGCCGTCGCACCATAGCAACCGCCGTACACGCGGGCATTGTAAGAGCCGAATAAAAGCACCGCCGCCCGATACCAACGGGCGTATTTGTCGGGGTTGTCCCGCACGTCGTAATATTCGGCGCGGGTCGGCGTTTCCAATTCGTCCAAAAGTGCGGGGTTTTCGCGGCACGTTTCGACGAGTTCGCATACAAGCGGGTCAATATCGTTGCCGAGCCTGTATTCGCATTGTATTTTATCAATCACGTTAAAACCGCCCGCAAACGGCTCGACGTACTGCTTGATGTTGTACGCGGATATGTAGCGTTGCAAAATCGGGATGATTTCGTTTGCGATTTTTGCCTTACTGCCGATGTATTTCATTTTTTCACTCCTTGCGTTTCATTTTGACGTACACATACGCGCCCGTCGTGTATTCGCTTGTTTTCTTTGTGATGTCCGTCATTTGATAGCCCTTGTAAAGTCCCTCAAAAACGGAATAGGGGTTGACCTTGTCGTACATAATGCGGTTTACCTTGCGCCGCGTAAACTTTGTGTCCGATACTGTGATTTGCGGCTTTTTCAAGTTCTTTGACGCGACGTATCGTTTGAGTCCTTTCGGGTCTTTCATACAATACCGCGCCATACCCTCGTAACCGCTGTCGTCCGCAACGAGCCGACGTACATTGTTGCGCCCGCCGTTGCCCCATAAGTCCTCCATTTTGTCGCGGTCGGCAAAGTTCGTTACGAGGTGATGGTGCATACGGTGTTTGCCTTTCTTTTCGTCGTTTTCAAATTCCGTCCAATAAACGTATTTGAACGGCGGGAAGTTGTGTCGTTCGGCATAGTGCTTTAATCTGCGAATAAACTTTTGTATTTCCTTTTGTGCGTCCGCATACGTTTTCGGGAGTCGCTTCTCGCTGTAAGTGAACGTCGCCCAAAAGTCCGCGTCGGTAAAATTCGCATTGATAAGCCGTACAACGGTTTTGACTGCATTTTTGTAATTGAGCCGCTTTTGCGCTTCGCGGCTTTCCTTTGTTTTCCTTGCCCTTGATGTAGACGTGTGTGTTTCCCATATCGGGTAAACCTCGACTTCAAGCACGTTGCCGCTTTTAATCGTCTTTGTTCGATACTTGACGATGTGCGGGTCGGATAGCGATTGCAAGAGAGCGTCGCTTTCCGCTTCCCGCGCTTCGTCGCCGAATATCTCGTCATAGTTGTATTTGTGCGGGTCGAGTGTGTAGTAGCGTTTTGCCATATTGCCTCCGATAAATTGCTTTAACGTAAAAGACAAAGAATAGCCAAAAAAGCGGGGGACAACACGCGGGGGCTAAAATGGGGCTTGTTCTTTCTTTATCGAGTTTATCAAACGCCCCCGATGTTTTCCCCCGCCGCCCCCTTTCTCGACCCCCGATGTAGTTTACCGATAAGGGGAAGGAGCGCGGGGCGCGTTGTCTTTTTTCCTGCTTGCGTCGTTGATACGATAATACTTCATTACGAGGACGCAAAAGCACGGTTTTTGTATGCAAAACATTGACACTTCGCCGCCGATGTGGTATAATATTATCGGTTTGATTGATACGCATTTTGTGTCAAGTTTCGCGGGCGGTCGGAAGTGCCAATTTCGACCGCCCGTTCCTTGTCTTTAATTGTGGTTTATTTACTTGTTGCCGTTCGGCGTTCTTGCGTCGTCGGCTTTTTCTTTTGCTTCGATTGTGGATAACCGAGCGTCGAGCGCGGCGACCGCTTGCCGCACAAAGTCGCTTTTACTTAAATAGCCGAGTTTTCGCAATGCTTCGGGCGCGAATACGCGCTCGGCAACGTCGCGGGGTATTTCGACTGTAAGATTGTACAAGCCTTTTACGCGGCGACGTTCGCGTTTCTTTGCCGCTTCCGCCGTCGGTGCGGGGTTGTCCGCATTTGCCATAAAAAGGCGTACATCGTGGTTTATAGCCGCCGCAAGTTCGGCGGGCGACATCTTTGCGTCGAGTCCTTCGATTTTGATTGTAGGCGGCGGCGCAAGCGTGATTTCGTCGCGGTCGTAAATATCGAGCGGGTCGCAAGCGAGCGTTTTACATATCGTTGCAAGCGTTGGCGGCGTGGGTAAGCAAACGCCGTTTACGAATTTACTCATTAAAGACGTATCGACTCGCGGGTCGGTTTTGCGTACCTTTTCGGCAACCGCCTTTTGCATTACGCCGCGTTGTATCATTAGTTTTTTGTAACGGGGCATTATGTACCTCCCGCCGCCGATGTGGGCGGCTCGTCCGCCTTGTCGATAAGTTTCAAGGCGTAATATTCGCGCAACGCAAGGAATACGTCGCAATCGTAGCATTTACCCGCCGCCCGAATATCGGGGCAATAACAATGAGCGTCGCATAAATCACGGCGGGCGACTACTTCCGCCGCCTTGTATGGTATCGCGTATTCGTCGTTTTCGCCGATACCAACCACGCGGCGCGGGTTGACCGCATTTGTGTCGACGTATATATCCGCGTAAATCTTGCGCGTATCGCCGCCGTAACGGTTGATATTATCGGGGACGTTTTCGTTGATGTAGTCAAACACAATGCCGCGCTCTTTGCACCACGCAACCGCCGCGTCCAAAAGTGCGCCGTTTCTGCAAGTGTGCAAAATAATGATGTTTCCCGCCGCCGCAAGTTTCTTTATATAATATAAGGAATAGGGGAGCGGCTCGCCGATGTTCGGGTATGCGTCTTTGCATAGTGTACCGTCAAAGTCGACGGCAACGATTTTCGGGGTTTTTATTATTTTCTTTTGGTCTTTTTGCATTTGTCCGCTCCTTTGCAATACTGCGGGCGGTCGGGCGGTGTGATTTTTAACCACAAACCCGCCGCGCCGTTAAACGCGCTTGTAAGCCCGCCCGTGCGGTCGGTTGTTAATTCGATTGTCGAGTCGGGGTTTTTGTTGATAGCGTTTATAAGTTCGCCGAGTTCTTTTATTGTGTACTTTTCCATTATTCCGCCTCCTTCGCGGGTTGTATTTCGCCGATAGTGTAACCGTACTTTTTGCAAAGTTTTTGTAACCGCTTAAAAAAGCGTTTTGTCTTTGTGATGTCTGCCCGCATAGTGAGCCGCACTTGCCCGCCGCTTCCGTCGGGTTTCGGCATTGTGGGCGTTATTGTTTGTTCAATCGGTATCGTAAAGGCAACGTCGACGCGTTGCGGTAAACTTGTCATATCAAACCTCCACGCGAAAACCGTCGGAATACGCAAGCGCGATTACGATTGCGCCCTTGCTGTTCGTGGATATTGCAACCTTCACGCGCCCGAAGTTTAAGTTCGCTTTTTCGACCTGCGCGTCGATTACGGCAACGCCGCAATTAAATAAAAGATTGTAAAGCGCGTCGGTGTATTCGACCCCGCGTTCTTTCGTAAAGTAAGCCGATACATCGTCAAGGGCTTTGCGCAATTTGTTGATGTTCTTTTCGCGCTTTTCCGCCCGTTCGAGTTCCGCTTGATATTCGCGGGCTTGCGGGCAATCGCATTGTCGCGTTGCCGCTTCGTTCGCCGCTTCCGCGTCGGCGTATTTGTCGACGGGGAGTATCTGCCGCCCGCAAAAGCGGCACGTCGGCAAAATAGGGGAGTCGGGCGAGCCGCCGCCCTGCGACGCTTTCGCGTGTTCGATGTTGTGCTCCTGCGCGTCCGCGATTGCGTCGGCGTATTCGGGTTGATACCCGTTGAGCGGGTTGTTTGTCATTTCTATATACCTCCGTTTAATTTTTGTTGTTGTTTGGTGCAATTCCCTTTACATTTGCCGACGGGTACGCGGCACGTCAAGCAATAGTCGGGTTGCGGTTTTGGTGCGGGTTTCGATTTCTTTTTATTCGTCGGTTTTGTTTGCTTCATTTTCCGCCGCCTGTTTTTTAAGATGTTCGGTCGCAACTTCGATAAAGTCCGTTGCGGTTTCTATCGCCTTAAAATGCGCGTCGCGTCTGCTTCTTGCTTCGTCGTAAACGCGCACAATATAAGCGGTGTTTTTGTGTAAGTTTTCGAGCCGACGCTTTGCGGCGTTTATACATTCTTGAAGGTCGCCGTAAAACGAAAACCCGTTTTTTGTTTTCTTGTAACCGTATTTTGCCATTGTAAGCCTCCTTTATTTCGGGTCGTGCTTTGGTGTAAAATCTACCGCGTAAGCCGTGCCGTGTTCGACGTTGTATGCGTGCAAGCGGTTTATTTCCGCTTCGTTCATTTGCGCCGCAATCGCAAGCGCGGTTTTGTAGTCGTCGTATATTCCGTCGTGGTATTTCGGGTCGCCCGCAAAAGGTATGTTATACTCGCGGCAAAATTCGTCTACTGTAAATTGCGTTGCGCCCGTATTGTCCCTTGATACCCAATGTCCGCCGCCGATTTTGCGGTAAAGAAAAATTTTTATTGTGTGAAAATCGGACGGCTTCCATTCGAGCGTATCGACCGCGTCCTCGATTGCAAAAACGCGAAAACGGCGGACGGCGTAATTTTCGATGTGTATTGCTTCTGCTTCGACGCGGCATTGCGGGCATTTGAACGTAATACCGTTTATTGTTAATTCGCCTTTGCCTTCGCATACGCGGCAAGTGGGGTAAAAACTTTTCGACTCGGCGCGATGTATGCGATAGAATACGTCGCCGATATTTACGGCGCGGGGTGCGCTGTACTGTATCGTCGCCGATTGTTGCGGGAAGGTCGGTTTATCGACAATGATTTTCATAATGCGCCTCCGTCGTTTAATTGTTGTAATTCCGCCGATGTCGCTTCGATAGTTGCGCGGTACTTTTCGTTTTTTGCCGTCATTTCTGCAATGCGTTTTTCGTTACCTGCAATACAGTTTTCGAGCATTTCCTTTTTGTAAGCAAGAGCCGCCGTATAACTTTCGCAAAAATGTTTGTCGTAAATTTCCATATCCGATTTTTTGACGATGTTTGTCCTATGCCAACGGTTGAGCGGGTTTGTAAAGTCCTCCAACGGCTCGACGGCGTAGGTTTTCGGCGTTTCTTTGACGACGGCATATTCGGTTATTTCGCCGATACCGTAATAATGCATTGCAACGGCGTAAAGTTTTTTGATTTCCTGCGCCTGTTGCGGTGTAGTGGTTTGATTGTTCATATTGTGCCTCCTTTAATTAAATCGAAAATTGATACTTGCGACCGTACCGAGTCGAGCCATTGCGTGCCGTCGGCGTATTCGGTCGGCGATATTTCAAACGCGATATAATCACGTTGTAACCGATACGCCGCAACCGCCGTCGAGCAACTGCCCGCGAACGCGTCCAATATCAAGTCGCCTTCGCGCGTGTGTTGCCGAATAATGCGGGATAGTAGGTCGGTCGGCTTTTGATTTTGGTGTATTTGTTTTTCGCCCGTAACTTTGTTGTATTTCCATATATCGTCGTATCGGGGCATTTCGGGGTTAAACGGGGCGCGTCCTTTGTTTGCGTAAATGATTATTTCGTACCGCTTGCCGTACTGCGCGTCAAGGTCGCCCGCCGTGTGGTTGCCTTTATCCCATATAATAAGGTTTTTTATAGTGAAGTACCGTTCGACTTGCTGTTTGAAAAAATCGACTTTGTCGCTCCCGCAAAACATATAAAGCGGGGTATTATCTTTCATTACATCGAATAAAAGGGGGACGAGGTCAATAATCAACTGTGGGTCGGTATCGCCTTGAATTGCCTTGCAAAATTTATGTTGCTTGTCTTGCCGCCTGTGGGTTTTGTAGTCTATCAAATACGGCGGGTCGGTTATTACGCAATCGACGCGCATATCCTGCGCAATCATTTGCCGAATACCGTCAAGGCAATTCATATTGTAAACGCGGTTGCGGTCAAGTATCATAAGATACCCCCCCCGCAAGAGAGCCGCCGCCAACACGGGCAATATTAAAAGCGTTGTTATTCGTTTAAGCGTTTGCATTGTTGCCTCCGTTTGCCGCTTCCGCTAATCGTATAAAAACGACGCTTGCGCAAATTCGTTTTCGATACGCAATGTCGCAATATCGAAGTAGTTTTTATCGAGTTCAAAACAAATATATTTACGCCGCAATTTGCGGGCGGCAATAGCGGTTGTACCCCCCCCCCGCAAACCCGTCGAATATAACGTCGCCTTCGTGTGAAAACGTCGTTATAAGCCGTTGCAATAGCGGTATAGGCTTTTCGCAAGTGTGTACTTGCTTGACGACGCGGGCGTAATTCAACACGTCCGATATTGCCGTTTCGGGCGGGGCGGGGTTGCCTTTGATTGCAAGGTACATCGGCTCGTATTGCGGGCGGGTATAATACCCGATACCGAAGTTATTTTTGACCCATATCGGCATTGACTTGATTTGAAAACCCGCCGTCCGTATCGCCTTTTCAAACGCGGGTATCGTCGCCCAAGACATAAACGATACAAGGAAGGTATCGGGTTTCAATAAGCGGTAACATTCCGTAAAATAGTCGCCGAGTAATTTGTCAAAGTCCGCCACCGATAAATTGTCGTTAAGTATTGCGCCGCGCTCGGCGGTGCGTTGCGGTACAAAATTGATGTTGTACGGCGGGTCGGTTAAAACCATATCGACGCACTCGTTCGGCATTGCGCGCATTGCCGTTATGCAATCGGCGTTATACAAGCCGTTTGCGATGTATGCGCCGCCGCCCGTTACCATTTGCGCCGCTCCTTGCTTGCCGCTTCCGCCATAGCGTATAAATCGGCGTAATAATCGCCCGCGTCGGGGTCGGGATAGGTCGGGGCGGGCTTTTGTTCGGGCGGGGCGGAAGTGGGGGACTCCGTGCGGCGCGGTCGCCGCGCTTCGTCCGCGTGCGTACACGTTGCAAAATGCGATATGTAACCTTCGCCGTCGATAATAGGTGTAAGCCCGCCGCCGTTCGGGTTGACGACCGTTGCTTTTATAACCTTGCCGTCCGATAAAACGATAACGTCCTTGCCCTTGTAATTTTCTTGATACTTGACCGCGTCCGCGTCGCACGGCATAGCGCGACCGTTTTGTGTTTTGAGCCATACGATAGGCGCACCGCAAAATTTACACTTTTTAATTTCCATAACGCTCCTCCCGTATCGACTTGATGTCCGAATTAAAGAAAACGATGTTGCGAATAGGCGTTACAAGGCAATAGCGAATTATCGGCGCATTATTGTCGGTTATTATTGTTTGCTTATGCAAAAAACCCGCCGCCACCGAGCCGTCATTAAACTTGATAAATACCGACTTGCCGCAAAGTTCGTTTAATTGCTTGCTTTCCTGCGATGTATGCGCCGCTTCCGTCGGTCGTATGGTTTTAACGTGCGTCTTTTTGAAGTGCAATTCGCCGTTGATACGGTCGAGCCAATATCCGCATATCGTCGTATTATCGCCGTCGGGGTTTTGGTACTTTATTGCGGGTGTTTCTTTATGTAAAATGCCGACTTCGATGTCGCCGTCGGTGTATTCGATTTCAACCACCTTGCCGACGAGTGCGTTTAATTTTGCGCTTTCCGCACGTTGCAACGGCGTTGATGTGAGCGCGACCGCCGCTGCCCGTATCTGCGCTTTTTTCGCGTCAAGCAAGCGGCGGGGGACGACAATGTTTATATTGCAATCGTCGCAACATTCGCCGCGCGTTTCGACGGGCGCGGGGTTGTTTCCGTAACCTTCAAAAAGTTGACCGCATATACAACAATGCTTCATTTTGCCGCCTCCGTCCATTTCGCAATAAAGTTTTGTAAGCGTTTGCGTTGCCCGCGATTGTACGGGCTTTCGTCAAAGTCTTGCATAATATCAAGCACATTCGCCGCCGAGTCTAAAAGTTCGCGGGTTGTAAATGATTTGATGTCGCGGCGTTCGCTTCGGGCAATTTCGGTTATGCTGTTTTTTAGTTCGTCGATTTTAAGCGCGTGCGCCAATGCGGGCGACGGCGGCGCAACAGTTATGCCGTTGTCGGTTGTTTTGATGTAAATTTTTACAACGCGGTTAATTACACTAAAAGCAATCGACCGTATGTATTCGGGGTTTTCCGCAATCGCCGTTATGTACGCGCCGATTGCTTGCGGGTGCGTGATTTGCTCGCCGTTAATAACGACCTTTGCGGGTGTGCCAAACGCTAATAACGGGTTTTTGGTTTGATTGTTCATTTTGTGCCTCCTGTGATTATTCAATATCGACGTATGCCGCGCGTATGCGCTCCCAATCGGGGTCGATTACAAGTCCCCAATTTCGCAACGCTTCGGCGGGCGGTTGTTCGTTGTATGTAACTTCGCCGATGTAACGCTCATCGCGTCCGTATGTATCGTAAGATACAAACCCGTCGGGAATAATGCCGCGCGACGGCGGGCGGTGCGTGCAAAAGTAACGGTATTTGCCTTTCGCTGTCGTAACCTTTTTCAAAATATCGTGATACGACCCCGCGCGGAGCGTTTTTCCTGCAATATTTTTTGTGTAAGTTTCGGACGCAAAGAAGTACCAAGTAACGCGATAGACGGGGTCGTTGTATTCGTCGGTGTCCCAAAACGCGCGGGCGCGTGCTTCGTTCGTGTATTTGACGTTGTCGTACACTTTGTTGCCGATACCGCCGCCGTCGTATGTGCTTTCGTATTCGTACTCTTCCGAGTCGATACCTTGCTTTATTTGTTCGGCAATCGCTGTTATTTCGTCGGGTGCGCCGCCCCAACCGCCGAACGCGGCGGCATATTCCGCAAGTAAGCGGTTAGCCGCCCGCGTCAACGTGCTTTGCGGTATTCCGTTAATCTTTATCGGGTACGCCTTGTCAAACGATTTTTCAATCATACCGCCGCCTCCGCGCACTCAATAAGGCAAAAATCGTCGGGGCATTTGCCTTCATTTACCGCACGGACGCAACCTTTATCGTATGCCGCACCGTTGTCGTCGCGGTTGTAACGATACCATTTGTCGTAATAACCCGCCTTGCGGTCGCGGTATCCTGCCGCTTCGTCCTTTTTCGCGGTTGCGGCTTTCAATGCTTCGTATTGCTTTGCCGTTATGCTTTCGCCGTTCGGTAATAAGTAGTGCGGCTCGCCGCCGATGTAATAAGTGATTACCATAATTTTTGACTCCTTAATTTTCGGTATTTTTCTTTGCGTATTCGCTACAAGCAACGCGAATAATGCTACTTAAAGACAAGTCCCTTTCGGCGGCGATACGCAATAGCGCGTCGCGCGTGTCCTCGCTTATAAATGCGGTTATCGGCACGCGGGGCGGGGCGTTCTTTTTGGTCGTGGTTGCTTCGTTCATAGGTTTACCTCCTTAAAAATAAAAAATAGGCTTGTTTTTTTAACAAACCTATTGTAAATCAGCACTGTTATTTTGTCAAGCGTTTTTTAATAGGTTTTTAGTGTTTTTTAGTGTTTTTCTTAAAAATATCAAAAAACGGGCAAAAAGTCAAGCGAACGGCGAGCGAGAGAGCCGCATTTGCGGCGATTTTTCCGCCGAATATCGAAAAAAGGGCGCACAAAAGCACCGCCGCCCGTTCGGGCGCGGTTGCGTTCGCCCGATGTTGCCGCTTTTTGCTGTCTGTTAAGCGTTTACGCCGCTTTCGGTTTTAATAATCTAACGTGATAAACGTCCACCGCCGCGTTTTTCAATTCGTCCAACAATTCGGCACGTTTTTCGAGCGGAGTCTGCCAAGCCCGCCGCCCGTTTTTATCGCGGAGCGCGGAGTGCGGGCAATTATTGTACCGATTGCACCAATCGCGCATTTTTTCGCGCAATTCTTCGTATGTTGTAAACGTCAAAAAACGGTAAAAATTTTCGCTGTCGGTGCGGTGCGACCGTTCGACTTTTCCGTTATGTCGGGGCGTGTATGCCCGTATAAGTTGATGTTTGATTTTTAATTTGTTCATTATTTCGTCGGCGATATGTACCTTTTTGCAACCCGCCCCGCGCGGGTTTGTAAACTCGCCGCCGTTGTCCGTTTGAATACAATCGGGGATATACCCAAAAAAGACGATTGCACGCTTTATAAAGTCGCGCGTCGCCCTTGCCGATTGCTCCGTATAAGGGTAAATAAACCGCTCGCGCGTCGCTTCGTCAATCATTGTATATTGAAAAAATCGCGTCCGTTTTTCGTCGGTCGGTACAACGCCTTTGTAACATTCGCGCGGGACGTATTTTACGTCCATTTGCATTTTTACGCCGAGCATTTGCGGCGTGTCATACGGTTGCGGGATATAGCCGTCGTATTCGCGGGCGGGGCGGAGTTTGTGCTTCATTAAATACCGATAAAAACCGCCGTATGTGCGCGAGTAACCGTATTGCGTGCGCAGTACGCCCAACGCTTCCGCGTAACTTATGTCGGGGCGTTCAGCGAAAACGGCGGCGATGTGCGCCGCTTCCGCGTCCGTGTGTGCGTTCGGGTGCGGGGTATGCGGGCGGCTCGACTTGTTTTCAAGGCTTACAAGCGTGCCGTCGTATTGCCGCCGCCAACGGTAAAGGCTTTGCACCGTGCATTTTGATTTTTTCGCGGCGTAAAAGTAGTCGCCGCATTTGCCCCATAATTCGAGGGCTTTTTGTTTTTCGCGTGCCGTGAACTTGATACCTTTCATAATTCCTCCGTGAAGTAAAAGCGGGCGACCGTGATGTGTCGCCCGCTTGCGTGTTTTATTGCTTTTTTTCTAATTGTTCAACCGCCCGCCGCAAAAATTCGGCTTTCGATAAACCCGCCGCCGATATTGCGGCTTCGATACGGTCGCACTCGTCGCATTTTAAGTTGACGACAAAGTGCTTGTATTTGCCTTGCGTTTTTTCGCGGTAACGTCCGTCGGCGGCTTTTTGCGCTTCGCTTCGTGCCATATCCGCACCTCCTTAAAAAATATCGTTTTCGTCGACAAACGCCTTCAAACTTTCAAAAGTGGGGCAATCGACTTTTGATACATTCGCCGATATGGTAACGCGGTCGGCGGCAAGCGATACCGTCCAAGACGCTTTATTTTCGCGAACCGTGTAAATTTTGCCGTTTTTTTCGATTTTCATTGTAAACCTCCTTGTAACATTTTTCGCAATATTCGTTTTTGTCAATACGCTCGCATTTGCAATACTCTTTAATTCCGTATTCGGGTATTGCAATACCGAAAATTGTTGCGGTTATTTTGTGCTTTGGTACGAGGTCGTAAAGCAACTCACCGCAAGCGTCGCAATAATGTTTCTCGATACCGTTTTTAACTTTTTTGTGCATTTTTACCTCCATAGTCCATTATACGGGTTGACAAACCCTGCGCCGATGTGCTATAATAGGACTTACGAGGGGCGGTTTCCCGCCCGCTCTGCCTATGCCGACTACTTGTCGGCGGTGGTGGTTGCCTTGTCGGGCTTCGGCTTCTTCAACGTGATTGTAACCTTTACGCTTTCGACCGCTGTTTGGTTATCAATCGCATTTGCCAAGTCTTGCAAGGCTTTTTTTATTGCGTCCACGTTTCTCACCTCCTTTGCTTTTCTTGATTATATTATATCACGTTCAACGTGATATGTCAACACTTTTAATGCACTTTTTCAAAAAATTTTTAACTTTTTTCAAACAAAAAACGCTCCCGATGTGGGGGCGTTTTTCGGTGCGCCGATAACGGTCAACACATAATTTTATAGCCGTGTCGCATTGACAAACCCCTGCGGAAGTTGTATAATAATTTTGCGACAAACTTTATACACGCGCAAGAGCCGCCAAACACGGCACGGCTAACGGAATATCGCAAAAACCTTTTTATCGGTTTTGCGACAACCTTGCATATATTATATATCGGTTGACCGAGATTGTCAAGGCTTCTTGTTGCGTTGTAAGAAAAAATAAAACGCGCAAGGAGTCTTTTTTCTATGACGCTAACCGACCGAATATTCGACCTATTAAACAAAAAAGGCAAGACGCAAACGGATATTGCCCGATTGCTAAACGTGCGCCCGACGACCGTGTCGGAGTGGAAAAAAGGCAAGTACACGCCGACGGTCGAGCATTGCGTAACGCTTGCCGAATATTTCGGCGTGTCGCTTGACTATCTTATTACGGGGCGCGAGCCGCGCGGCGCACCCGTTCAACAAATAATCGGCAACAATAACTCGAATAATACCGCCATAGCGGGCGACGCGGCGGGGGCGGTGCTTACGGAATACGAGCGCGAATTGCTAAAAGCGGCGGGGGCGTTCGATATGCGGCGCAAAACCGAATTATTAAACTTTGCATATCAAATTGAAAAACAAATAAAAAGCGAAGGAGGCTTTTAATTATGATGTGGTTTTACAAACTTAAACGGTCGGTACGGGTTATAATTGCCGTCGTTGCGTGGTTGCCCGTGTTCATATTCTGCGGCATTATCGGCGGCGACATCGGCGAAAACGCCGAGAATTTGCAAACGTGGCAAGCGATTGTATTTTTGCTTTTGCTTGCCGTCGGCGTGGTGTTTACGGTGTTTGCCGCGCTTGCCCGCAAGCGTGAAAAGCAAGCGGAGCGGGACGCGCAACCCGCCGCCGCGTCCGAACGGCAAAAAGATACGCCGCCCGCCGCCGATGTACGGCAACCTTCAGTTGTTATAATGTCCGACGCGGCGATACGCGCCCCCGAAAAGCGCAAGCCCGCGCCGCTTAATACATACCCGACAACGGTTAGAATTACGCCATTTGACCGCCGTGTCGCGGGTATTGATGTAAAGGTCGGCGACGCGGTTGTTATAAAGTATGAGGGCGACGCGGTTATGCGGTCAAGCGGCGGCTATCCTATAATCGACGCAAATTGTTATATCGGCGACGTAAAAATAGGTTTATTCCCATACGGTAAATATTTGCGGGCAATTTACGGCGGGCGCGACTATCCTTGTTCGATTGCGTCAATCGAAAATAACGACGGCAAATACGATATATCGGTAAACATTGACTTGCCGTTCATAAAAGATAGCAAATTGCCGCTTATAACAAAATTAAACGGTGTTACGTTTAACGGGCGGCAAGATACGCTCGCCGCGTCGGTCGTAGGGGATAGCGTATTGATAAAGCATAACCCGAACGACGAATACCCGAATACCGTCGAAGTGTTTAATGTCGCGCTTGACGCTTCTTGTGGTGTGATACCGAGCGACAACGGCGAAAAACTGTTAAAAAAATATAAAGCGGGTTGCAAATTCAACGGCGTTATAACGTCTATATACGGCGGGGGCGGTGGTAAGAATTACGGAGTCGATATAATGATTTTATCGCAAGCATAGTAAAAGCGGGGCGCAAATATGCGTCCCGCTTTTTTAGTCGTTAATCGTTTTGTATAGTGCCGCCGTATAGCGTGCAATCGTTTTGTCGCGGCTTTCGCGCGGCGTGATTTTTGCGTCTTTGTAATACGTCGTAAAATACTCCGTAATTATTTTGATTTGAAAATTTTTGTCGGTGCGCGTATCGTCCGCGATTGCCCGCCGCACGCACTCGTCCTCCGTAGTATTCAAAAATACGACCTTTGCTTTTAGGCGGGCGGCAAGTCGGTCGCGGTCTGCCTTTTTCGGTAAACCCGCGATAACCCAACAACGGGGCGCGTCGATTGCGCTTTGTTCTATCAAGGCATAAATATAATCGCGTATATCGAATATTGTAGCGGTCAAATTGTTTAACGGCATTTTGCCGTCGTAAAAACTTACCGCCGCCCGTATCGCGTCAAGGTCAACAACGAAGTCGCCGAGTTGCATATTTTCTTTGACGTAACGTGTTTTGCCGCTTGCGGGCGCACCGCATACAATTACAACGTCCATAATTACACCTTCTTGTTTTTCAAGTCGTAGAGCGTCGCTTCGATTTGGTTTTGTACCCACGCGCCCACGTCGCCGAAGTTCGCTTGTATGTAGTCTTTTGCTTCGGTCGATAACTGCGCTTGCGCCGCTTCCGCCGCCTGTTGCAAGGCGTGTTTTTGCGCTTCCTGCGTCCACGCTTCCGTACCTTTGATTGCTTGTACATAGGTTTGATACGTCGCCTTGACGACCGACGCGATAACGTCCACAATGCCCGATAAAAGAGCTTGCGCCTTTTGATTTTTGATTTTGGTCGATACAAGCGTTTTGACCTTAACCAATACCCAAGAGCCGAGCGCGGTAAGCAACGCGGCGGCGACCGTAATTGCGATGTTGATTAAAATTTGTTGCCAATTCATAGTTAATCGTCCTCCGATTTTTTATTTTGCTTTGCTTGCTTCGGTGGTGTTTCGGGCAACGCCATAATGTCGTTGTAAAGTTCCGTTATAACGCCGTTGCCGCTGAGCGCGTGGTATGCTTCATATTCGCGCCGCACCGCGTCCTTCGCGTAAACGGGGCAATAGCCGCGCTCGACCCACTTTTCATTTTGCCGTATGATTTCGGCGCGTAAAAGACATTGCGTGCCGTTTTCGAGGGCTTTGTGCCGCTGTTTGCCCGACTTAAAATGCGCGATAACCGCCGTTACGACGACCCCGACGGTGGTACTTATAAACGCCGTTAAAATGGTTGCCGCGATGTTCACGTTACACCTCGACAAACCACTCGTCGCGCAACGACGTTTGCCCGCTTGCGGCGATTTCGTCCTTTGTCTTGCCGTCGAGAGCGTTTACCCATATTGCCCGCGCGTCGTCGATTTCGCGTTGCGTGAGTATGCCCGCCGCCTTGTCTGCGTTTGCGGTTTCGAGCCATTTTTCAACACTAAAAACCGCCGAGCCGCTTTTTGCTTCCTGTTTGTTTGCCATAATGAATATTACCTCCGTTTTTTATTTTGTTGTTTTGTGTAATTACTTACAATGCGTTTGAGTTTGTTTTTCGGCGCATACGGGTAAATATACTTTTTGTAAAACCTGCAAGCGTTTATGTGCGATAGCCAACCGATAAGGGATAAGAGGCTCATAGCCTGTCGCGGTGTGATGTAACCCGTCTTTTTGACTTTGCGCACCCTGCGGCATAATCGAAAAAATATGCGCTTGCGTAAAATGGTCTTATGCCTATAAAAGCGATACCCGACAAAATCAATCGGGCGGGAGTTTAACCGCCATACTTGCCAATTATCCTTCAACTTTAAGCCGATACCGTGCAAATATTCGTTTATCGCCGCAACCGCGCGGCGTAACTTTCTTTTGTTGCTGTCGATTAAAACCATATCGTCAACGTACCGCACATAATATTTGATGTGTAATTGTTCTTTTACATAGTGGTCGAGTCCCTCCAAGTAAAAATTTGAAAACCATTGCGACGTATAGTAACCAATAGGCAAGTGGTCGCCGCCGTTTTCGAGTATTTTGCCGATAAGTTCCAACATTCGCCCGTCTTTGATTTTGCGCCTCCACATATCAAGCAAAACGGACGGGCGCACGCTGTCGAAAAACTTTGATATATCAAGTTTTGCACAGTACCGCATTTTGCCGTCGTGTATTGCCGTTTCGACGTATGCCTTCGCGTCAATGCCGCCGCGATTTGGTATGCTTCCGCAACAATACCGATACATACCGCGCATTATAACGGGTTGTAACGCCGTAATAACGAGCCAATGTATTATTTGGTCGGGATAAAATCGCGGTATTGTGATTGTGCGTTGCTTGCGGCAAGAATTGTCGTATATTACGCACGTTTGCGACGGCGATAATTTCACGTCGCCCGCTTCGAGCATTGTTTTGATTTCCTGCGCATAGCGGTCGATGTCGTCGATTATTCGACGTATATAGGCGCGGTCGGTTTTGCCCTTTGCCGCGTTGCGTATCGCCTTTTTGATAAAGTCGATGTCGCACATAGTTTCGTACAAATGACCGACCCGCTTCATTTCCTTTAATCTCCTTGCGGTCGTTCAATGATTTACTAAACCGCCCTCTTTGTGGAGTGTTTTTTGCCAAGTGGCAAGGACTGTCCGCGCTTTAAGCGAATATATCAAGATTAAATGCGACCCCCGATGTTCGCGTTCGAGTTCGACGGCGTGTAATTACCGTTCCAATACCACAAACCCGCGTTCGTCGTGTTGTTCCAATTACCGCCAACCGCCAAGACGGAGCCGTTCACGTTCGCGGCGGGGAGTGCGCCGACTGCCCTTTAATCGTTGTTTTAATCGCAAGGGGGGAGTCCCCCTTGCAACCCCCTTAAAGAGGCTTTTTGCAAAGGCGACCCCCGATGCCCGCGTCCGAGTGCGACGGCGTGTAACCACCGCGCCAAAACCACAAACCCGCGCTCGTCGCGATGACCCAAGCACCGCCAACCGCCAAGACGGAGCCGTCCACGAGCGCGTAGTCGCAAAAATACGTTGTCGCGCTTCCGCCGCTTGCTTCGGTTGCGTACTGTATAAGGGGGTTTCGGTTAAGCGGGGCAACCTTTTTTATCCAACCGCCGCCCGACGAGCGGTTGCCGTGATACACATACGGCGACGTGATTTTGCCCGCCGCGTAAGATTTCGGGTCGGTGCAAATATACACTTTTTCGGACGAAAACGATATACCGTCGCACCAAGTAAACGTATTGCCCCACAAATTCTCGATACCGCGATATTTGCAAGCGTGTTTTCCGTCCGTGTTGCTTTCCTCCGACCCCGACGGCGTTTTGACCGCGTCCGTCCTGCCCGTTGCAACCGCCGCCGAATTACCGTTTGCATATCCGTACATAATCGCTTGCGAGTTCGTTGTTTTCATTTCAACGAGCCATAATTCTTTGATTATCAAGTCAATCAAAAAATCGTACTGTTGATAACCGTCGCCGTTCGCTTTGCAAGCGGTACGGAGCGCGTCGCAAGTGATGTTTACAAGCACGGTCGCGCCCGACTTTGAATAGGCGCGGGACGAATTGCCGCTCGCTTCGTACTTGCCGACAAGGATATAATCAAGTTCGTTGCCTTCGCCGTCGACGAAAAGGGTTGAAAAACCGTCGTACCGCACGCCCGATATTTGATGTTTGAACGTGCCGTCGTCGTTCGGCGTGATTTTCGCGTAAAATTTCGGTATCTTGATAAACACGTTGCCCGCCGCGTCCGTTACTTCCTGCATATCCGAGTACGGATAGCAACGGTCGAAGTCTGACGTAATATCGGTCGTGCCGACCGTTACGTTTAACCCGACCGCGTCGTCGGTGCGGATAAGCGCGGCGGGGTTAGACGAGCCGACTTTATCAACGCCGTAAATTTTTGCCTTTTCAAAGTTTAACATTTTTAATTGCCTCCTTCGAGCGCGGTAAGCCGCGCAAAAATACTTTTTAATACTTTGTCGATTTCGCCGCCGCGCGTGTAGCCGACGGCTTTTTCCGCTTCCGCCGCCTGTGCCGCATAAATAACGATTTGCGCGGAGTCCGCGTGTTCGGCGTTTGCGATTTTGTCGTCGCTATGTACAAGGTCGTCGGCGGGGTATGTCGCTTGCGGCTCGCCGTTAAGCGTAACCTTCGTGCCTTGCTTTTCGGCAATCTGCGTTTCGAGTTCGTCAACCTTGTTGCTTGCGGCGGTTGCGGTGTCTGCCGCCGCGCCCGCCGTGTCGACCGCGCCCGCCGCCGTTGCGTTTGCCGCCTTGATTTGCGCGTCGAGTCCGTTCGCGGTCGTGAGTGCCGTTTGTGCGTTCGTCTTTGCCGTGTTTGCCGTCGTAACGGCATTATCGGACTTTGCGTTTGCGCCGTTCGCGGTGGTAACTGCCGCCGCCGCTTTGGTGCGTGCGTCGTTCGACGTATCGACCGCCGCATTTGCCGTCGTAACGGCGTTTTGCGCCGTTGCAAGCGCATTGTCGACGATTGCCTTCATTGTGGCATAATCGCAAACGGGTTTTATCAATCGCGTTAAATTGACGATTTGCGTCCCCGATATTTCAAACGAATATATCGGGAGTTCGTATGCCGTATTTACGTTATCCGCTTCCGCCGCGTAAACGTCGTTTTGTTCGAGTTCGCGGTTTAACGCTTCCCAAGACGTTTGTACTTTCGCAATGAGTGTTACGTTTAATTCGTCGGCGGGGTGGTACGTTTCGATACGGGCGACGACGTAACCCTTGAACGTGTCGAAAATTTGCGGGCGCAAGATTTCGGGCGCGGTAATTTCCGCCATACGCGCACAAACCACAAACGCGCCCGTCCCGACTTGAATTTGATTGCCGCCGACGACGCTTGCGGCGAGTTCGTCGCCGTAATTCAAATAATAGCCGTGCGCGTTGTTTTGGTCGATAAAGCGCGATTTTACTTCGAGCGCGTACAAATTCGCGTTAAAATTGCTTTGCCCTTGAAAAGTAACGGGTTTTATCATTGCTTGCCTCCTATGCTTTGATTATTTCGGTCAAAAGTATTTTCTTAAAACCGAGTTTAATTTTGGTGCTTTTGCCGCTTCCGTTTAGCGTTGTTATTTTTTCGCTTATGGGGAGCGTCTTGTAAAGTTTGCCGTCGTAGTATAGCGCAACCTTCGTATATAGCCGATAACCCGAAAAATCGAGCGGGTCGATTACGGCGTTATTGTCGATTATGATATTATCGACGTATCGGGCGTTTGCAAGTTCGTTGACGGCGTTAAACTGCGCGTCGGCTAAATACTCGGACTCGTAATATTTCGCCTTTACGGGGTATAATCTGCCCGCGACGTTGCCGCTTGCGTCCGCCTGTACAATATCGTTGTTTTTCGTTCGGTAATAATACACGGTCGCAAGGGTGGACGGGCGGGGTTTATATTTCGGGATATATACGGGCGAGCCGTCGTCGTTAAATACGGGGTTGCCGTTTTCGTCGGTCTTTTGCGTGGTGGTGTAAACGATGTTGCCGTCCTCGTCCGTTTCGGGCGTGTCAACCTTGTATTTGATAGTTGCAACCGCTTTGTTTGTCGCGGTCGATGTAGTTGTCAACTCGTGTATAAAGTCGCTTAAATTGATTGTTACGCGGTCGTTACACTTAACGAACGTAAAAACGATTTTGCCCGCCGCCACGTTATAAAAACTTTCGATATTGTATTCGTAATATTTCAAGTAGCATTTCAAAAACTTGTACGCGTTTACGAATTGATACGTCCCTTGCAAACTGCCGTATGTTTCGGTCGTATCGGTGTTGTCGGTCGGAATAATCACGTCGACGGGTATCAAACGCGTTGCCGCGTCCGCGCCGTTAAATACCGCCGCTTTTACCTTTTCAAAGATTTTCGATAACCGCGCGTCAAAACTGCCGTCGGCGGTAAAATCAAGCAATATTTCGGTGTCCCACAAAGTTTTGAAGTCGAGTCCTTTTACCTTGCGTTTGTTGTTTTCGGGGGTAACTTCGTCGGCAAAACAAGCGTATTGATAATTGCCCGCGTCGTCGTTCAAAACAACGATTTTTGCGTCGTTCACGTCCTCGTCGTTCACACCTTCGGCGGTAAAAGAGTCGTTATCGTAAACGCGCGTCGTCAAGTCATACGTTGCGTTGTCG
Organism: uncultured Christensenella sp.; assembly: GCA_910586065.1. GTDB lineage: Bacteria > Bacillota > Clostridia > Christensenellales > Borkfalkiaceae > Coproplasma. The sequence continues at coordinate 304,242 of CAJUGI010000002.1, forward strand.
ACGTTCGTTATATGCCGTTTGTTTTCGTCGTAAATTGCTATATACACGCCGCCGCCCCCTTAATCGAATAAATAACGCTTTATCGACATTTCGATTGTGCCGTCGTCGTCCGCCGTCATATTCGAGCCGATGTAATACTCGCCCTGCGGCAAGTATAAAAACGATTGCTTTGTTTTATCGGTAAGCCCGTAACCGTTCGACGTTGCGCCGCTGTCGGTGTCGGTAACGGTTATTTTTTTAGTAGTGGGGTCAATCAAAATTTCCGTGCCGTCGGTGTTGTTCGTCGATAACGCTATTTCGGCAACGACGCGGTCGTTCATATCCGCCAAGTAAAGGCGGATATTTGCGGCGATGTCGCCCGTAATTTTTATGACGATAGGCGCGTCCACAAAAAACGGGTTTGATACCTTGTATTTGTTTTTGAAAACCATACCCGCAAAACCAAAAGGGAAGTGCAAGGGGAAGGCGGTATTTGCCGCGTCCGTGCGCTTCAACGCAAAAGATTGTTCGACGCGTTCGTACCAATACGTTTGACGGTCAAATACAAGCGTTTCGGCGAAAATGCCCTCCGCGTCGATTTCCGACTTCGGTATCGTGTTCAATACCACTTCGCAAAATTTGTCGGTAATTCCGTCGTTGTATTCAAACAAAAACGGCGATGTACCGCACTCCGCAAAGAATAACAACAAACTTTTATAATTGCCGTAACCGTTCGAGCCGTCGGCGTTAAAATATACGGTTAGTTGTATTTGTTCAAAGTCGGGTTTTACGTTCGTTAAATGCTTGCCTTTTTCGCTTTCTTTGTACGATAGCGAGAATTTGTTGCCGAGTCCTTGCGGCTCGGCGGCAAGCGCGGTTTCGGTATTCAAGTCAAACGATTTCGATTTGTCGTAGGTGTGCAAAATAAATTTACGCATTACATCGCCTCCGCAAGTTTAATGTTGATGTCGCGTACAAGCGCGTCGGTGTCAACTTCGGCGGCATAGTTTTGTATAACGACTTGTATATTCTGCGTTTTGTTCGTGGTGGAGTTGTCGTAGTTGTAAGTATCGCCGTATGTGCCGCCGCTTCCGCCGTCGTAAACTGTACCGCCGCCGCCCACGTTCGACGTGTCGGGCGGTGTGCTGTCGATAATAGCGTTTACGTCGTCCATATCCTCGATGTCGCTTGTATCAATGCGTAACTTTACTTCGGCAATGCGGTCGATGTGTACGCCAAGCCAACCGAGCGCACCGTTTACGCCGTCGATAAGCCCGTTTATAATGCCGATTACAAAATTGATTGCGTCCTCGATAAAACCGAGTACAAAGTTGATTACTTTTACAACGCCGTTAAATATCGTCGTAACGACTTTGCCGAAAAGCGAAAAAAGCGGCGTAAGCCAACCGAGCAACGTGCCAAGCACTTTTAACGGCACTTGCAACGCCTGTAAACAAAGTTTAATCGGGATAAGCGCGACGCTTAAAAGCGGTTGTAATACGCTAAATAACGTCGATATAGCAATTTGTATCGGCATTAAAAACATATCGACCGCCATAGAGAGCATATCGAAAAGCGGTTGTAACAAGCCGAAAATCATTTGTATGATTTCGACGAACGGTTGCAACGCCTCCGATACAAGATTGACGACGACCGCCAAGATACCGCCGACAAGGTCTATAATCGGCTGTATGATTTGCATTGCAAGGTCAAGCACTTGCATTACCGCGTCGAGCGCGGGTTTCAATGCTTGACCGATAACCGATACAAGGTTGTTTATCGCTTCGCGGAAGGCTTCGCAATGGTTGTACAAAATGACAAGTATTGCGACGATTGCCGCAATAATCAAAATTATCGGGTTAGCCGCAAGCGCGGTTAATTGCGCTTGTAGCGCGGGCAATATTTTTATGATGTTGCCGACCGCGCCGATAAGTTTACCGATACCGAGCGTCAGCGGCGCAAGGGCGGCAACGACGAGCATTGCCTTTAACGCAAAAGATTGTTGCGCGACCGATAAGCCGTTAAACCACTCCGCGAGCCGTTGTAATTTTGGTATCAAGTTTGTTTGTATGTTTTCGGCGAGCCGTTGCATAAGCGGCGCAAGGGCTGTCCCGATTTGCAAGCCGACGTTTTTAATCGACTCCTTCAGCAAAAAAAACGTGTCGTCAAGCGTTGCAAGCGCGGCGACCTGTTCGTTCGATAAATAGCCGATTTGTTCAAATTCGCCCCTAAACTGCGCGATTGCGTCCGTCCCTGCGTTAAGATACGGCAACATTTGATTTGCGACCTTGTCGCCAAAAATCTCGTTTGCGTATGCCGCTTGCAAGGTTTTGTCCTGCATATTCGATAAAGCGTCGATAATGCCGTCAAACATCGCCTCTTTGCTTTCAAATTCGGCGATGTTTAAGCCGAGCGATTGTAACGCTTGCGACGCGGTGTTCATTGTACCCGTCGACAAGTCAAGCATTGCGGCGCGGGCTTTTATCATTGCTTTTTCAAAGACGCTCCACTCGACCCCGCATTGCGCCGTTATGTATTGATATTCTTGTACTTTTTCGGCGGATATTCCGAGCCGTAACGCAAGGTCGTCGACCGCCGCGCCCGCGCTTGCCGCCGCGACGTTTAAGCCGCCGAGCGCGGTAACGCCCGCCGCCGCGAGTGTGGATAGGGGAGTCAACGCTTGCCCGACGCCCGTAATTGCGTCGCCGACTTTCGATACTTGATTACCGAGTTGTGTAAACTTGATAGTGTTTATTTTTTCGAGTTGCTGTTGCAACTGCTGTCCTTGCAATTCGGTTTTTGCGAGTTCGGCTTGCAATTTGCGGTATGCGTCGGTGTCGACGTTTCCCGACTCTTCCAAGTACGCCAAACGGCGGCGCAACAAGTCCGCCGTCGCCGCCGTTTGGTCGATTGCCTGTTGAGCGACCTTTTGCGCCCGCGCGAATTTATCCGCGTCAAACTTTAATTCGAGGCTTTTTTGCAAGGCGTTTAATTCGGTTTGCGTCGCTTTCGCTTCGTTCCGCGCGTTTTTCAATTCTTTGTTAAACGTCGACGCGTCCGCGCCGATTTCAACCGTTAAGCCGCGAATATTGTCCGCCATAGTGTTAGCCTCCTTTTAAGAATTTGACCGCTTCCGCCGCCGATACATCGCGCACAACGCGGTTGCCGTTTTTACTTTTCGATTTCTGCGTTTGTTCTATCGCGTGTTTTAAGTTCGCAATATCAATCGACATAATCAAAACGTAAAGGTCGTTAAAATGTGAATTTGTGATAATTGCGTCGGGTATTCTATGCTCGACGCACTTTTGCGCAATGGTTATGTATCGCGGCACGGTCAAGGGTTTTGCGGCTTCGGGGCGCGGGTTTAATTTCGCGTATATTCCCGATAGCCGCGTATATTCTTGACCGTGCTCTATGAGTTTTTTGCGCTTGCCGCCGCCTTTAACGCGATTTCAAAAACAAACTTTATCTTGTCTAAAAGCCGCGTCAAGCACTCGCCGCCCGATATATCGAAAAGGCGCAAAAACGCGCCGAAGTCGGCGATTTCGTCGCTTACGATAAAGCAATAAACCGCCTTTAAGTTCGACATAAGGTAAGCGGGGTTTTTCGCGCCCTTGTCGCCGATACGCTCAACGTATGCAAAAAGCGTTTCGTTTTTCGCGTTCGCGGGGAAGTTCTCTTCCCAACGCTTCTCGGCAAAAAGCGATACGTCGATTTGCACCTTGATGTCGCGCGTTTTATGGATAAGTTCGCCCTTCGTTTCGTCGAGCGTGGTTTCAAACACGGGTAAAGTGGTATTTATCATATTGCCGCCTCCGATTATGCCGCTTTCATTTTCGGCACAATGACCGTACTGCCGAAGTCCGCGTAACCTTCCATATCGGGCGTTTTCGTCAACTGCCATACGAGGCGGTTGTTGCCTTTTTCGTCGACGTAAACCTTGCCGTCCGCCGCAAGTACCTTGATACCCTTGATTTTGAGCGGGGTATCGAACGAGGACTCGTTGATTTCGCCGTTGTTTTGGTCGTAACTTTCCGACGGGCGCGTGGACGTTACGCCGTACAACATACATTTTGCGACCGATATTTTGTTGTCGCCGTCCATTTCGCATATTTCAAAATAAACGACGTGCGGCGTGTTTTTGGTCGGCTTGATGTCGGCAAGCCCGTTTTCAAGCAAGATTTTACGCCCGCACGCGATTTCGTAAGCGTTGCAAATGTTGTTTTGCGTGAGCGTTCCCGTCTTGCCTTTTTCGTTGACGTAGTGGATAATGCACTCGCCGTCGCCGTAAACTTCCTTTTCGGACGAGTCGGTTTCAAGTGCCATTTTCGTTGACGTACCCATAGACACAAAGTCGCCCCAACCGCCGTCGGGCGTGGGGAAGGCGTACTTCGCGTTGCGGATATTAAAACGAATAAGATTTTGCGCGGGTGTAGCCGCCGCGTTTGTGTTTGCCATTGTTATTTACCTCCGTTTTTAATGGTGTTTTTGATTGCTTCAAAGATTTGCGGCTCGGTTTCGTCAAAACATCGGCGTATAAAACCGTTGTGCGGGTTGTCGCTGTATTCAAGCACGTTCGACAACGGTACGCCGCTTCGCGCTTCGCCTTTCGAGCCGTCTTTCGTTTTACGGCGCACGTCGCCGCTTGCAACGCGCGTATTGCCGACGTAGCGGCGGTCTTTGTACTTTGTCTTGATTTGCCAAGACTGCGCCATTTCGCCCGTGTCGCGGGGCGTTACGGCTTCGACCGCGCTTTTGAAAACCTCCGCGCCGCGCTGTACCGCCTGTTGCCTTGCTTCAAAATTTGTGTGTTGAAAATCGGTTAAAATTTCCGTCAACACGTCGGGCAATTCGCCGAGCGGAATATGCCCCGTCGATATGCCTTTATTAGCCATAATCAACCGCCCCGATGTACACAAATTCGATGTTTACGCCGCGATACGGGTTATTGCTGTCGGGTATATCGCTTTCGTCGTTTGCAATAGCAAAATGCGGGTCTTGCAATACGGCGCGTTTGATAGCCTTTAAGCGTTCGTCAATGCCCGAATAGCGGGGGTCGGTCTTTTCGTACAAGTAATAGTAATTCACGTCGATGTACACGCGGCGCGTCTTTGCTTTGCCGTCGCCGTATGTTTTCGGGCGATTTGATACGATTTTATAAACGACGTACTCGTCGCCGTTTACCTCGACTTGCGAATTTGCGATATTATCCGCTTCAACCCGCCGCAAGTGGTTTGATAAAACGCCGAACGGTAAAAGGGTTTCGTCGAGTATTTGTTGCATTATCGCCGTTACGTTCATTATTTGCCCTCGTACTTTTTGACTTGTAGTTCAATCATTTTGCATTGTTCGAGGTAGTTATCCGCCGCCCCTGCAAGACAAAACGTATGCGCGTCGTCGCGTTTGCCGTGTAAATAAATTCGCACGTCCTTTGTGATGAGCGCGTCGTAAAGTGCTTTTACGAACGGCAAGCGCAAGCGGGCGGGGCGTATAACGCCGTCGGCTTGCTGTTGCGTCGCCGCTTGCCCGTATGCGTTCAACCATTCGCAATAAAAGCAATCGGTCATTATAGGCGAGCCGTCGTCGGCTTCGCCTATTTTGACCGCGATTGTTTCCCACGTTGTCGCCGCGCCGCTTCCTGCAATATGCGTCGTGCGTTGTACGGCGAATTTGACAAGCGTGCGCCGTTCCTTGACCGTTTGCTTTGCCATATTACCTCCGCAACTGCACAATAAGCGCGACAACCATACCGTCCTTCTTGATTACGTCGTCGGGCGTTCCTTTATCGAACGCGTCGGCGAAAAGTGCTTTGACCGCACGCGCACGTTGCGTCGATAAACGCTCTTGCGGCACGCCGCTGTCGAGCATAAATTCCTCCGCCGTCTTTATGTAGCCTTGTACGGTTTGTTTTAATTGCGGGTCTGCGTCATAGTAGCCCAATTTGTATAAGATTTCGTCGACTTCTTGCATTTCGACCTCCTAACGTAATACCGTTTCGTATCGGCTCTTGCGCCGACCCGCAACCAAAAACCGAATTATCAAGCCTTCGCCGCTTTCTGCACGGTCATAAAGCCGTTGTACATCGCGGGCGAGCCGCCGCACATTACCGACGCTTTGAATACGGTAACGCCCTGCTTGAATTTGTACTCGGTCGATTTCAAGACTTCGATGTCGGCGAAGTACGCCAATTCGTAGCCTTTCAATTTGCCGTAAATCAAGTAGGGGTCGCCCGCCTTGACCGCGCCGAAGGCGGCAAGTTTCGACGTGCAAACAAACGGTATGCCGTTTATCGTTCCCGAATTTCCGCGTACAACGATGTCGTATGCGCGGCGTTTGTCCGTTCCCTTGACTTTCGCAAATTCTTTGAGCGTCAATTTGTTGAGTACAAGGTAAGCGTCGCCTTCGACATCTTCGTCGCCGCCATAATCGAAAATGATGTTGTCGAGCGTGTTTTCGTCGACGGTGGCAACGGTTTTACGCTGTGCCGCCGTGATAATGCTCGCGGGGGCGTTTACAATGCCGACAAGTTCGTCCGTGCCGCTTCCGCCGATTATCTGTCCGATAATCTTTTTACGCAACGCACCGACGACGGCGTTGCTAACTTCCGCGTCGTACCGCGCGGCGGGCAACTTTTCGACTTCCTCGTTGACTTCGGCGTAAGCCGTGATTTTGACCTTGTTAATCGACGCATAGTCGAACGTCGGCTCTGCGGTGGTTGCGTCCGCGCCTTCGGCGGTAATGCCGCCCTCGCTGATAGTCTTTGCAAAAGGCTTCTTGTAACTTTCCGCGCCCGTGCCTTCGAGGTGTACTTCGTTGACAAGCGTGTCAAGCGTTCCGACCTGTTCAAACGCGGGCGTGATGTCGCCGCTTGCAACCGTGCCGAGAGCCGTAGACGTGGACGCGACGGCGCGATGTTCGATATACACCTTTTCGCCGTTTTTAAGCGCATTTCCGCGCGTTTCGATTACTTCCGCATTTGCGGCGGTGCGCTTCTGCGCGTCGACCTGTGCGTCGTCGTGTACAACGACGGGAGCGGGGGCGGGTGCGCCGCCATTTGCGGGGCGTGCCGCGCGTTTTTCCTCTTCGGCTTTTGCGTCCGCTTCGTCCCTGCGCAATTCCGTTACGGTGTAGTTGATTGCTTCAACCCTTGCGCGAATTTCCGCAAGACGCTCGGCGGTGGTTTCGGGTTTTGCCGCTTCCTGCAAAAGGGCGGCACGCTCTTCGAGCAACTGTTTGATGTTCATAGTGTTTTTTGTTCCTCCACAAAAATAAATTTTTCTTTCGCAAGTTGTAACGCCGCTTGCGAGTCGGCGGTTTGCCGCCTTTGTTCATTTTCCAACGCCGACGCCTTTGCGTTATCCAACGCAATTTTGTCGTTATCCAACGAGGCGGGGGAGCGGGCATATATCGAAGTTTGCGGGTATGCGCCGTCGTTTACGGCACTAACCTCGAAAACCTTTGATATTTTGGTAATTCGGCGCGTCGGCATATCCGTATCGAGGTCGCGCCATTCGTAGCCCGATACCAAAACGCCGAACGCAAAAGACATATCTTCAATGTCGCCGCGTGTAACCGCCGAGCAAAGTTCGCGGGCGGTCGCGTTGTTTTCAATATCGAGCGTTGTTTTGATGTGTAAACCGTCGGGCTTGATTTCAACGTCCATAGTCGACCGCTTCCCGCGCCTGTGGCGTGCAAGTGGTATCATTCCGTCGTCGTGGTTTACCATAAACTTGATGTCGGATATATCCGCGTCGTCGAGCGCGTGCGGGTCGATTTCCTCGTAAAACAAGTCGCCGATTGCCGTCCGTTGATTGAATACAATCGGGCAACCTTCGATTACGCCCTTTAACGGGTCGATTTGCGCGGGGTTTCCGTCGGGCGCGGCGCGTTTGATGTACTGCGGCGCGGTGTACGGTTTGATTTCGTTGGGCATTATTCGTCGTCCTCCTTGCTTTGTTTCGGCGCGGCGGGCTTCTTGCCTTGCGACAACGCCGTTAATTGATAGGTATTTGCGATTGATACGTCGATGTAGTTCAACGATACGCGGGTCGGCTCGTCGTCGGGGTCATAGCCCAACAATTCGCGCCGTTCGGGGCGGGATAGTAGCGCGTCCTCTTGCGTTGCTTTTGCGATTTCCAACCGACGCGCGAACGATAGCGATTGCACAATTTTATCGTAAAACTTTATCGTGCGCCCGTATGCGAGTTGCTTCGACGTAAAGAGCGTTATTTTCATAGCGTTGACAATCGTCATAAGCAACGGCTCGACCGCCGTTTGATAAAACGCCGTAAAGTCGTCGTCGGTGTATTTACCGAGATATATCGGCACACTAACGCCGAATACCGACAAAATTTCGTCGCGCAAAAAGGTTAAAACGGTTTGCGGTATATCCTGCGCCGCAATTTGTATCGGCGTAAATTGCGACTCGTAGTCGGTCGCAACAATGCCGAGTTCGCTGTTAAATAAATGGTTTTCAAATTCTTTGCGGGATATTTCTCGTTTGTCCGCTTCCGCAACGGTATTCATTGTCAAAACGCCGTGCAACGATAAGGACGCTTCGAGCGACTTCGGTATCGCTTCTTGTATGACGTGCAATGTTTGTAAGTTTTTGAGAATTGCCCGCCAATCGGCGCGACCGTCTGCGTCGCCGCCTAAATATGGGTTTGCGCCGTAACCGAGCCGCAAGTGAATTAAATCGCTATACGGCAAGTCAAGCGTTACGCCGCCGCCCGTCGTGCTTTGCAATTCCGCCCGCATTTCGTCGCCCGCATAGTAGAGTTTTACGCGGGCTTTTTCCAACGGATAAAAACCGCGCGTAACGCGCTTGACATAGTCTTTGCCGTCAACCTTTATCGGCACTTCGTCATACGCCCAATAAATAAAACAATTTCGATTGACGAGCGTTATGTACGCGATTTTATATAAAAAATCTTTAAGCCCGCACATCGGGTTGACGCGACCGAGTAAAACGCTATTGATGTCGTCGTCCGCAACCGTTACGCGGTGCGGGTTTTGCGTTTCCGTAACCGACTTGATACTGCATTTTGATACTTCCTCGCAAACGCGATGTATCGCCGTTTTTACGATGTCCGACGCGGTAACGTCTTTGCCGAACGACGAAAATAAAACCGTGTTTGCGTTCACAACGCGGTTGTATGCGGTCGGTCTATCCCAACCGAGCAAATTGTGTATAGCGTTTTTAAGCGTTGACAATCGGCTTGCCTCCTTGCGAAAAATAACAAAAAAGTGCGCCGATATAGACGAGCAAAAATACTCGTGAATATCGGCGCACACACGTTTTTTTAATGTGGCGATTAAAGGATAATCGCGGCGCACTCACCGCGTCGGCGGTGGATAATGCAATAATCAGACACCAACGGCGCACTCGCCCGAGCGGGCGGCAATACAAGGCGATTGCGGCGCACTCACCGCGTCGGCGGTGGTGGTGCGTGTATTCAGTTTGACCGCATTATAACTCGGCGGGCGGGGCGAAGTCAACGGTTTTTCGTTAAGATTTTTTAAGAAGTTTTTTCACGGCTTGCGCGGCGGTATCGTGTATGTATATTCGCGGCGGCATTTCGGGCAAAGAAAAACCGCGTTAATCAACCCGTCGCGCATATCGTATTTGCCGATTACGGCGCGATGTACGGGGCAACGCACGCTCCGCGTGTACCTTTCGTTTTGATTTTGCGGTGTTTTTTTGTCGTCCATATTTAGCCTCCGATTTTCGCCATAAATGCCGACTTGACTTCCCGCAACGCGGCGTATGCGATTACTTTTGACATCGTGCCGTCAATCTTGTTGCCGATGTAGCCGTTTATTTTACAAGGCATTACAAACCCGTTTTTATCAACGCGGACGGCTGTGTTGCGGAAGTTCCAACGGCAAATATCGTTGTTGTTGTAATTGATAAGCCGCGCCCGTAAATCGGTTTCGATGTTGCGGGTCGGCACGTTAAGCGCGTCGGTCGTCATTCGTATTTTGCGCGGCACTTCTTTACCGAATTTTTGCGCGATTTCTTTCGCGAAGTCCTTTGCGTGCCATTCGTCGTAACCGACCGTAAGCGGGCGTATATTGTATTGCTTGAATATATCCCAAATGTAATTTGATACAACCGTATCGTCGATTACGTTGTCTTGCACAATGCGCACCAACCCCGCGTCCGCCCATTCGATGTAATTCTTTTTTTCGGGGTTAGTGGGGGAGTCGGTCGATTGCCCGTCGCCCGCTTTAACCGCCGTAACAAAGTACATCGTATGCAAGTATTTGACGGGGTCGTTCGGGCGCATAAATAAAAACGTGCAAGCGCAAAGGTCGTTTGTTTCGGCAAGGTCGACCCCGACAACACACCAACAATGCGCAAAGTCGGCAATATCGAACGTGGCGGGACAATCAATGTATTTTTCCTCTAACCACGCGTTACTCGCTAATTGCTTGACGTTAAATTCCTTTGCAAGAATAAACGCTCGGTCGCTTCCGCTGTGGCGGGCGGTGTCGACTTTTTCCCGTAAATACGACCGCTTTTTCGATATGCCTAACATAGGATTTGACTTCGTCCAACTGCGCTCGTCGTTCCAAATTTCCGCCTCGCTGTCTTGCGTATATAGCCATATCAACCAACGCGACGGGTCGGTTTTCGCCTCGCCTTTAAGTGCTTCCCGCGCGTCGGATAGCCGCTCGTCAAGATAGCCGTCGCGCACAATGCCTTCGGTCGTGATTTCAAAATAAAGCGGCTCGTCCTGCGTTGATACCGATGTTTTAAGGGGCAATATTGTTGAATTGTCCTTCATTTCGTGAATTTCGTCAACGACCGCAAGTGTAAGATTTCGACCTTCCTTTGCGCCCTGCTTCGCCGACATTATTTCGATTGACCCCTTGTTTTGCTTCGAGAATTTGCCCGTTTTGCGGCGTTGCTTCGGGTTGCCGAAAAATATACCTTTGTTGTTTTTGCGGGTAACGCGCGATATTGCCCGCGACTCTTCCCGAAAAGCGTTGACGGCGTTAAATACGAGCGCGGCTTGCGCATAATCGTTTGACGCGCACATTACCGATTGCCCCATACCGCCGCAAAACCATTCGGCAAAGATAAGGGCGGCGACGAGCGGGGTTTTTCCGTTTTTGCGGGCGACAAGGAATAAAACCTCTTGAAAACGCCGCGCCCAACCCGCGCCGTATGACAACTCGGTATCGTAAACGTAAAACCCGAATATCGCCTCCGTAAATGCCTTTTGGAATAATTGCATTTTGAACGGTTTACCCGCGAAGGGGGCTTGAAAAAGTTTCATTTCGTTTTCGATAAATGCAATTCGTTTGTGCGCCGCTTTAAGTGTAAAACGGTATTTGCCGCCGCCCGCGAAAATATCTTGTATCAACATTTCGAGCGTGGTTTTCAGTTCGCGCCCGACGACGATTTCCCCCGAACGGCAACGCTTGTAATATTCAATCAAAAAACTATGCTCGCCGTCGACGGTATCGCTTAATGCTTGCCAACCTGTAAGCGGGTCAATTTCGGGGTTTGCAAGCGTCCAATCTGCGGGGGCGGGCGTAGCCGCTTCCGTGCCGTTAATCGTTGTCGTCGTCATAAGCCGATAAATCGTCGCCGTCGTCGCCGTTTAAGCCGCCGAGCAATTCCTTGTTAAGTTTTTGCATTGCCGAAGTGTATTGCGCCATATACTTGACCCGCGCCCGACCCGCCGCCGTTTCCCGCTGTATAGACGGGTTTTTCGGGTCGTAAATTATCGACGGCAATTCTTTGATTGCTTCCAAACACGCAAAAACCTCCGCGACCTTGCGGATAAGTTCGTCGTAAATTTGTAACTTGATTTCGTCCACGCCCGCCGCCTTGTATAAATCGACGAGCCGCTTGTATTCGCCGTCGGCAAGCGTTTTTTTGTCTTTGCTTTTTTTCATTTCCGCCTCCTTTTTGGAATTTGAAAACTTTTCGCCCGAAAAGTCAAAACTTCGGTGTGAATTTTTTTTACCTGCGGCCTGGAGTCTTTTCGGGTTTCAAAAATTTTGCAAGGATAGGGGGGGTATTATTCCGTATAACGTGCAAAATATTTTTCTATCCAACCGACAACCGCGTCGCGCGTTGCCGCTTGCTTGATTGTTTCGTGCGCCCGCTTGATACATTCCGCCTTCGATGTGTCGATGTGTACAAAGTTTATCACGTCGGGCGGATATTCCCGCGCAAGACTGTCGCGGTCTATGCGGTCGGGATATGTGCCGATTATGTACGCGTCTTGCCAACGGCGGCGCGGCGTTGCCGTGCGTATTTCGTCAAGTAAATAATCACGCAAGGCGAACGCGACGCGCTTTGTTGCGTCGGGTTTATCATATTGCCCGCATACGCATATTGCGCCGTGTATTCGGTCAAGGTCGACAACAATATCGTTGCGTGTGGCAACGCTTTGTACATACGTTGATTTGCCCGCGCACGGTGCGCCGTAAACGACGTAAACGTGCTTTTGACCGACAACATTACCAAAACGCGCGTGCGCCGCGTTGTGGCAATCGTGGCACAATACTTCGATGTTTGCGGGGTTTAGCGTGATATTTACGTCGTCGATGTTGTCGAGCGTAAGTTCGGTTATATGGTGCGGTCGCAATTCGTCAATATCGAATACGCCGCCGCAACGGGCGCAAATTCCGCCGCTTTTTATCTTGCAATACTGCGCAAGCGTTAAATACTCTTTGCGGCAATAAAAGGCGTGTATCGGGTCAAGCGGCATAATCAAATACCCTCCCAACCGTCGGGCAATTTGCCCTCTTTTGCAAGTTCCAACGCCTTTTTGCGTAATTCGATTGCTTGCGGGTCGCGTGCAAATTCGCCCGAAAAACGGTTGATTAGCAAGAATTGTATCATACCCGCGTCGGGCTTTGCGTACTTGCGGTCGACGTATGTTTTGGTGTGCGGTTTGCCGTCGATAATGACCGTTGTCGTGTGGGTTTCCTCGTAGTAATAACCGACCGCGACGCGGTATGCGTTATCGAGTAAGTCGGCTTTTCCCGCTTCGCGCGCGCGTAAAAGCGTTTCGGTTAGTTCGGGATAATCTTTTTTGTATTGCGCCCATTGCGTTTTACCCACGCCGTAAAATTTGCATATATCGCCTTCAGTAACCATACATCGCGCATAACGCTCTATATCCGCCAAATAAGGTAAAACCTTATTTGCGTATTGTGATTTTGCGCCGCGTTTTCCCGTTTCTGCGGCGTTATCCGCTTCGGCGGGCGGTTTTGCGTCCGCTTTCTTTCGAGCCTTGACGGGCTGTTTTTTGCCCTTTGTCGCGGCTGTTTTCTTTTCGGTGTCGTTTCGGGGTTGTTTCGGCATTATTGACCTCCTTGTTTCGGTATTTTATTTGTTGCCGATGTCAAGCAAAATTTTTGAGAGAATAAAGCACGGCAAAACGGCAAGCGCGATTAAAAGCGGCACGCACGCGCCGAGCCAAGATAGGGGAGTCGCGCCGCAAAGTTTACAAACGACGAATATTGCCGATAGCGGCACGCAAACCACAATTACAAGCAACGTAACAACGTAAATTGCCGATATTATTTTTTTAAGCATTTTTTACCTCCGATTTTCTTGATACTTAAAACCGCCCAACCGTCGGTCAAGCCGATAAAGCCCTTCAAGATGTGCGTTATTGTTGCCGTAAGCCGCCGCCCCGTATATTGCCCGTTTTCCCATTCGCGCAATATCAACATATCGCCGACGGCGTAATTTCGGTCGTCAAACCGCAATTCGTAAGTTTTTACACCTTTGTCAACTGCGGCGTAATATTCGGGTAAAATTTTCAAGTCGTGTATTTGTGCCATTTTGCGCCTCCGTGAATAAATAATTTTTCGACGCGCTTTTGCTTGTCGCGGTTGTTTAAGTGCGTCGTTATTTCGTGTTGCCAAATACAAACGAAGTCGTCGGGCGCGGTGTATTCGCTTACGATTACGATATGACCCGCCGCCGTTTGCTTCCTGCACCAATTCCAAAACTCCGCCGTATCGAATTTGCCGCCGCCGTAACCGATACCGTCCGAATACGGCGGGTCGCAATAAACAAGCACGCGCTCCCGTTCGGGGAGTCGCAATTCCCGATAATCGGCGTTGCCGACAAGGATATTGCGCAAGGCGGGTAATTGACGGCGAAAATTCTCGCGTGCTTCGATAAAGTAATTTCGCGTTTTGCCGCCTTTTATGACTGCCGTCGCACCATAGCAACCGCCGTACACGCGGGCATTGTAAGAGCCGAATAAAAGCACCGCCGCCCGATACCAACGGGCGTATTTGTCGGGGTTGTCCCGCACGTCGTAATATTCGGCGCGGGTCGGCGTTTCCAATTCGTCCAAAAGTGCGGGGTTTTCGCGGCACGTTTCGACGAGTTCGCATACAAGCGGGTCAATATCGTTGCCGAGCCTGTATTCGCATTGTATTTTATCAATCACGTTAAAACCGCCCGCAAACGGCTCGACGTACTGCTTGATGTTGTACGCGGATATGTAGCGTTGCAAAATCGGGATGATTTCGTTTGCGATTTTTGCCTTACTGCCGATGTATTTCATTTTTTCACTCCTTGCGTTTCATTTTGACGTACACATACGCGCCCGTCGTGTATTCGCTTGTTTTCTTTGTGATGTCCGTCATTTGATAGCCCTTGTAAAGTCCCTCAAAAACGGAATAGGGGTTGACCTTGTCGTACATAATGCGGTTTACCTTGCGCCGCGTAAACTTTGTGTCCGATACTGTGATTTGCGGCTTTTTCAAGTTCTTTGACGCGACGTATCGTTTGAGTCCTTTCGGGTCTTTCATACAATACCGCGCCATACCCTCGTAACCGCTGTCGTCCGCAACGAGCCGACGTACATTGTTGCGCCCGCCGTTGCCCCATAAGTCCTCCATTTTGTCGCGGTCGGCAAAGTTCGTTACGAGGTGATGGTGCATACGGTGTTTGCCTTTCTTTTCGTCGTTTTCAAATTCCGTCCAATAAACGTATTTGAACGGCGGGAAGTTGTGTCGTTCGGCATAGTGCTTTAATCTGCGAATAAACTTTTGTATTTCCTTTTGTGCGTCCGCATACGTTTTCGGGAGTCGCTTCTCGCTGTAAGTGAACGTCGCCCAAAAGTCCGCGTCGGTAAAATTCGCATTGATAAGCCGTACAACGGTTTTGACTGCATTTTTGTAATTGAGCCGCTTTTGCGCTTCGCGGCTTTCCTTTGTTTTCCTTGCCCTTGATGTAGACGTGTGTGTTTCCCATATCGGGTAAACCTCGACTTCAAGCACGTTGCCGCTTTTAATCGTCTTTGTTCGATACTTGACGATGTGCGGGTCGGATAGCGATTGCAAGAGAGCGTCGCTTTCCGCTTCCCGCGCTTCGTCGCCGAATATCTCGTCATAGTTGTATTTGTGCGGGTCGAGTGTGTAGTAGCGTTTTGCCATATTGCCTCCGATAAATTGCTTTAACGTAAAAGACAAAGAATAGCCAAAAAAGCGGGGGACAACACGCGGGGGCTAAAATGGGGCTTGTTCTTTCTTTATCGAGTTTATCAAACGCCCCCGATGTTTTCCCCCGCCGCCCCCTTTCTCGACCCCCGATGTAGTTTACCGATAAGGGGAAGGAGCGCGGGGCGCGTTGTCTTTTTTCCTGCTTGCGTCGTTGATACGATAATACTTCATTACGAGGACGCAAAAGCACGGTTTTTGTATGCAAAACATTGACACTTCGCCGCCGATGTGGTATAATATTATCGGTTTGATTGATACGCATTTTGTGTCAAGTTTCGCGGGCGGTCGGAAGTGCCAATTTCGACCGCCCGTTCCTTGTCTTTAATTGTGGTTTATTTACTTGTTGCCGTTCGGCGTTCTTGCGTCGTCGGCTTTTTCTTTTGCTTCGATTGTGGATAACCGAGCGTCGAGCGCGGCGACCGCTTGCCGCACAAAGTCGCTTTTACTTAAATAGCCGAGTTTTCGCAATGCTTCGGGCGCGAATACGCGCTCGGCAACGTCGCGGGGTATTTCGACTGTAAGATTGTACAAGCCTTTTACGCGGCGACGTTCGCGTTTCTTTGCCGCTTCCGCCGTCGGTGCGGGGTTGTCCGCATTTGCCATAAAAAGGCGTACATCGTGGTTTATAGCCGCCGCAAGTTCGGCGGGCGACATCTTTGCGTCGAGTCCTTCGATTTTGATTGTAGGCGGCGGCGCAAGCGTGATTTCGTCGCGGTCGTAAATATCGAGCGGGTCGCAAGCGAGCGTTTTACATATCGTTGCAAGCGTTGGCGGCGTGGGTAAGCAAACGCCGTTTACGAATTTACTCATTAAAGACGTATCGACTCGCGGGTCGGTTTTGCGTACCTTTTCGGCAACCGCCTTTTGCATTACGCCGCGTTGTATCATTAGTTTTTTGTAACGGGGCATTATGTACCTCCCGCCGCCGATGTGGGCGGCTCGTCCGCCTTGTCGATAAGTTTCAAGGCGTAATATTCGCGCAACGCAAGGAATACGTCGCAATCGTAGCATTTACCCGCCGCCCGAATATCGGGGCAATAACAATGAGCGTCGCATAAATCACGGCGGGCGACTACTTCCGCCGCCTTGTATGGTATCGCGTATTCGTCGTTTTCGCCGATACCAACCACGCGGCGCGGGTTGACCGCATTTGTGTCGACGTATATATCCGCGTAAATCTTGCGCGTATCGCCGCCGTAACGGTTGATATTATCGGGGACGTTTTCGTTGATGTAGTCAAACACAATGCCGCGCTCTTTGCACCACGCAACCGCCGCGTCCAAAAGTGCGCCGTTTCTGCAAGTGTGCAAAATAATGATGTTTCCCGCCGCCGCAAGTTTCTTTATATAATATAAGGAATAGGGGAGCGGCTCGCCGATGTTCGGGTATGCGTCTTTGCATAGTGTACCGTCAAAGTCGACGGCAACGATTTTCGGGGTTTTTATTATTTTCTTTTGGTCTTTTTGCATTTGTCCGCTCCTTTGCAATACTGCGGGCGGTCGGGCGGTGTGATTTTTAACCACAAACCCGCCGCGCCGTTAAACGCGCTTGTAAGCCCGCCCGTGCGGTCGGTTGTTAATTCGATTGTCGAGTCGGGGTTTTTGTTGATAGCGTTTATAAGTTCGCCGAGTTCTTTTATTGTGTACTTTTCCATTATTCCGCCTCCTTCGCGGGTTGTATTTCGCCGATAGTGTAACCGTACTTTTTGCAAAGTTTTTGTAACCGCTTAAAAAAGCGTTTTGTCTTTGTGATGTCTGCCCGCATAGTGAGCCGCACTTGCCCGCCGCTTCCGTCGGGTTTCGGCATTGTGGGCGTTATTGTTTGTTCAATCGGTATCGTAAAGGCAACGTCGACGCGTTGCGGTAAACTTGTCATATCAAACCTCCACGCGAAAACCGTCGGAATACGCAAGCGCGATTACGATTGCGCCCTTGCTGTTCGTGGATATTGCAACCTTCACGCGCCCGAAGTTTAAGTTCGCTTTTTCGACCTGCGCGTCGATTACGGCAACGCCGCAATTAAATAAAAGATTGTAAAGCGCGTCGGTGTATTCGACCCCGCGTTCTTTCGTAAAGTAAGCCGATACATCGTCAAGGGCTTTGCGCAATTTGTTGATGTTCTTTTCGCGCTTTTCCGCCCGTTCGAGTTCCGCTTGATATTCGCGGGCTTGCGGGCAATCGCATTGTCGCGTTGCCGCTTCGTTCGCCGCTTCCGCGTCGGCGTATTTGTCGACGGGGAGTATCTGCCGCCCGCAAAAGCGGCACGTCGGCAAAATAGGGGAGTCGGGCGAGCCGCCGCCCTGCGACGCTTTCGCGTGTTCGATGTTGTGCTCCTGCGCGTCCGCGATTGCGTCGGCGTATTCGGGTTGATACCCGTTGAGCGGGTTGTTTGTCATTTCTATATACCTCCGTTTAATTTTTGTTGTTGTTTGGTGCAATTCCCTTTACATTTGCCGACGGGTACGCGGCACGTCAAGCAATAGTCGGGTTGCGGTTTTGGTGCGGGTTTCGATTTCTTTTTATTCGTCGGTTTTGTTTGCTTCATTTTCCGCCGCCTGTTTTTTAAGATGTTCGGTCGCAACTTCGATAAAGTCCGTTGCGGTTTCTATCGCCTTAAAATGCGCGTCGCGTCTGCTTCTTGCTTCGTCGTAAACGCGCACAATATAAGCGGTGTTTTTGTGTAAGTTTTCGAGCCGACGCTTTGCGGCGTTTATACATTCTTGAAGGTCGCCGTAAAACGAAAACCCGTTTTTTGTTTTCTTGTAACCGTATTTTGCCATTGTAAGCCTCCTTTATTTCGGGTCGTGCTTTGGTGTAAAATCTACCGCGTAAGCCGTGCCGTGTTCGACGTTGTATGCGTGCAAGCGGTTTATTTCCGCTTCGTTCATTTGCGCCGCAATCGCAAGCGCGGTTTTGTAGTCGTCGTATATTCCGTCGTGGTATTTCGGGTCGCCCGCAAAAGGTATGTTATACTCGCGGCAAAATTCGTCTACTGTAAATTGCGTTGCGCCCGTATTGTCCCTTGATACCCAATGTCCGCCGCCGATTTTGCGGTAAAGAAAAATTTTTATTGTGTGAAAATCGGACGGCTTCCATTCGAGCGTATCGACCGCGTCCTCGATTGCAAAAACGCGAAAACGGCGGACGGCGTAATTTTCGATGTGTATTGCTTCTGCTTCGACGCGGCATTGCGGGCATTTGAACGTAATACCGTTTATTGTTAATTCGCCTTTGCCTTCGCATACGCGGCAAGTGGGGTAAAAACTTTTCGACTCGGCGCGATGTATGCGATAGAATACGTCGCCGATATTTACGGCGCGGGGTGCGCTGTACTGTATCGTCGCCGATTGTTGCGGGAAGGTCGGTTTATCGACAATGATTTTCATAATGCGCCTCCGTCGTTTAATTGTTGTAATTCCGCCGATGTCGCTTCGATAGTTGCGCGGTACTTTTCGTTTTTTGCCGTCATTTCTGCAATGCGTTTTTCGTTACCTGCAATACAGTTTTCGAGCATTTCCTTTTTGTAAGCAAGAGCCGCCGTATAACTTTCGCAAAAATGTTTGTCGTAAATTTCCATATCCGATTTTTTGACGATGTTTGTCCTATGCCAACGGTTGAGCGGGTTTGTAAAGTCCTCCAACGGCTCGACGGCGTAGGTTTTCGGCGTTTCTTTGACGACGGCATATTCGGTTATTTCGCCGATACCGTAATAATGCATTGCAACGGCGTAAAGTTTTTTGATTTCCTGCGCCTGTTGCGGTGTAGTGGTTTGATTGTTCATATTGTGCCTCCTTTAATTAAATCGAAAATTGATACTTGCGACCGTACCGAGTCGAGCCATTGCGTGCCGTCGGCGTATTCGGTCGGCGATATTTCAAACGCGATATAATCACGTTGTAACCGATACGCCGCAACCGCCGTCGAGCAACTGCCCGCGAACGCGTCCAATATCAAGTCGCCTTCGCGCGTGTGTTGCCGAATAATGCGGGATAGTAGGTCGGTCGGCTTTTGATTTTGGTGTATTTGTTTTTCGCCCGTAACTTTGTTGTATTTCCATATATCGTCGTATCGGGGCATTTCGGGGTTAAACGGGGCGCGTCCTTTGTTTGCGTAAATGATTATTTCGTACCGCTTGCCGTACTGCGCGTCAAGGTCGCCCGCCGTGTGGTTGCCTTTATCCCATATAATAAGGTTTTTTATAGTGAAGTACCGTTCGACTTGCTGTTTGAAAAAATCGACTTTGTCGCTCCCGCAAAACATATAAAGCGGGGTATTATCTTTCATTACATCGAATAAAAGGGGGACGAGGTCAATAATCAACTGTGGGTCGGTATCGCCTTGAATTGCCTTGCAAAATTTATGTTGCTTGTCTTGCCGCCTGTGGGTTTTGTAGTCTATCAAATACGGCGGGTCGGTTATTACGCAATCGACGCGCATATCCTGCGCAATCATTTGCCGAATACCGTCAAGGCAATTCATATTGTAAACGCGGTTGCGGTCAAGTATCATAAGATACCCCCCCCGCAAGAGAGCCGCCGCCAACACGGGCAATATTAAAAGCGTTGTTATTCGTTTAAGCGTTTGCATTGTTGCCTCCGTTTGCCGCTTCCGCTAATCGTATAAAAACGACGCTTGCGCAAATTCGTTTTCGATACGCAATGTCGCAATATCGAAGTAGTTTTTATCGAGTTCAAAACAAATATATTTACGCCGCAATTTGCGGGCGGCAATAGCGGTTGTACCCCCCCCCCGCAAACCCGTCGAATATAACGTCGCCTTCGTGTGAAAACGTCGTTATAAGCCGTTGCAATAGCGGTATAGGCTTTTCGCAAGTGTGTACTTGCTTGACGACGCGGGCGTAATTCAACACGTCCGATATTGCCGTTTCGGGCGGGGCGGGGTTGCCTTTGATTGCAAGGTACATCGGCTCGTATTGCGGGCGGGTATAATACCCGATACCGAAGTTATTTTTGACCCATATCGGCATTGACTTGATTTGAAAACCCGCCGTCCGTATCGCCTTTTCAAACGCGGGTATCGTCGCCCAAGACATAAACGATACAAGGAAGGTATCGGGTTTCAATAAGCGGTAACATTCCGTAAAATAGTCGCCGAGTAATTTGTCAAAGTCCGCCACCGATAAATTGTCGTTAAGTATTGCGCCGCGCTCGGCGGTGCGTTGCGGTACAAAATTGATGTTGTACGGCGGGTCGGTTAAAACCATATCGACGCACTCGTTCGGCATTGCGCGCATTGCCGTTATGCAATCGGCGTTATACAAGCCGTTTGCGATGTATGCGCCGCCGCCCGTTACCATTTGCGCCGCTCCTTGCTTGCCGCTTCCGCCATAGCGTATAAATCGGCGTAATAATCGCCCGCGTCGGGGTCGGGATAGGTCGGGGCGGGCTTTTGTTCGGGCGGGGCGGAAGTGGGGGACTCCGTGCGGCGCGGTCGCCGCGCTTCGTCCGCGTGCGTACACGTTGCAAAATGCGATATGTAACCTTCGCCGTCGATAATAGGTGTAAGCCCGCCGCCGTTCGGGTTGACGACCGTTGCTTTTATAACCTTGCCGTCCGATAAAACGATAACGTCCTTGCCCTTGTAATTTTCTTGATACTTGACCGCGTCCGCGTCGCACGGCATAGCGCGACCGTTTTGTGTTTTGAGCCATACGATAGGCGCACCGCAAAATTTACACTTTTTAATTTCCATAACGCTCCTCCCGTATCGACTTGATGTCCGAATTAAAGAAAACGATGTTGCGAATAGGCGTTACAAGGCAATAGCGAATTATCGGCGCATTATTGTCGGTTATTATTGTTTGCTTATGCAAAAAACCCGCCGCCACCGAGCCGTCATTAAACTTGATAAATACCGACTTGCCGCAAAGTTCGTTTAATTGCTTGCTTTCCTGCGATGTATGCGCCGCTTCCGTCGGTCGTATGGTTTTAACGTGCGTCTTTTTGAAGTGCAATTCGCCGTTGATACGGTCGAGCCAATATCCGCATATCGTCGTATTATCGCCGTCGGGGTTTTGGTACTTTATTGCGGGTGTTTCTTTATGTAAAATGCCGACTTCGATGTCGCCGTCGGTGTATTCGATTTCAACCACCTTGCCGACGAGTGCGTTTAATTTTGCGCTTTCCGCACGTTGCAACGGCGTTGATGTGAGCGCGACCGCCGCTGCCCGTATCTGCGCTTTTTTCGCGTCAAGCAAGCGGCGGGGGACGACAATGTTTATATTGCAATCGTCGCAACATTCGCCGCGCGTTTCGACGGGCGCGGGGTTGTTTCCGTAACCTTCAAAAAGTTGACCGCATATACAACAATGCTTCATTTTGCCGCCTCCGTCCATTTCGCAATAAAGTTTTGTAAGCGTTTGCGTTGCCCGCGATTGTACGGGCTTTCGTCAAAGTCTTGCATAATATCAAGCACATTCGCCGCCGAGTCTAAAAGTTCGCGGGTTGTAAATGATTTGATGTCGCGGCGTTCGCTTCGGGCAATTTCGGTTATGCTGTTTTTTAGTTCGTCGATTTTAAGCGCGTGCGCCAATGCGGGCGACGGCGGCGCAACAGTTATGCCGTTGTCGGTTGTTTTGATGTAAATTTTTACAACGCGGTTAATTACACTAAAAGCAATCGACCGTATGTATTCGGGGTTTTCCGCAATCGCCGTTATGTACGCGCCGATTGCTTGCGGGTGCGTGATTTGCTCGCCGTTAATAACGACCTTTGCGGGTGTGCCAAACGCTAATAACGGGTTTTTGGTTTGATTGTTCATTTTGTGCCTCCTGTGATTATTCAATATCGACGTATGCCGCGCGTATGCGCTCCCAATCGGGGTCGATTACAAGTCCCCAATTTCGCAACGCTTCGGCGGGCGGTTGTTCGTTGTATGTAACTTCGCCGATGTAACGCTCATCGCGTCCGTATGTATCGTAAGATACAAACCCGTCGGGAATAATGCCGCGCGACGGCGGGCGGTGCGTGCAAAAGTAACGGTATTTGCCTTTCGCTGTCGTAACCTTTTTCAAAATATCGTGATACGACCCCGCGCGGAGCGTTTTTCCTGCAATATTTTTTGTGTAAGTTTCGGACGCAAAGAAGTACCAAGTAACGCGATAGACGGGGTCGTTGTATTCGTCGGTGTCCCAAAACGCGCGGGCGCGTGCTTCGTTCGTGTATTTGACGTTGTCGTACACTTTGTTGCCGATACCGCCGCCGTCGTATGTGCTTTCGTATTCGTACTCTTCCGAGTCGATACCTTGCTTTATTTGTTCGGCAATCGCTGTTATTTCGTCGGGTGCGCCGCCCCAACCGCCGAACGCGGCGGCATATTCCGCAAGTAAGCGGTTAGCCGCCCGCGTCAACGTGCTTTGCGGTATTCCGTTAATCTTTATCGGGTACGCCTTGTCAAACGATTTTTCAATCATACCGCCGCCTCCGCGCACTCAATAAGGCAAAAATCGTCGGGGCATTTGCCTTCATTTACCGCACGGACGCAACCTTTATCGTATGCCGCACCGTTGTCGTCGCGGTTGTAACGATACCATTTGTCGTAATAACCCGCCTTGCGGTCGCGGTATCCTGCCGCTTCGTCCTTTTTCGCGGTTGCGGCTTTCAATGCTTCGTATTGCTTTGCCGTTATGCTTTCGCCGTTCGGTAATAAGTAGTGCGGCTCGCCGCCGATGTAATAAGTGATTACCATAATTTTTGACTCCTTAATTTTCGGTATTTTTCTTTGCGTATTCGCTACAAGCAACGCGAATAATGCTACTTAAAGACAAGTCCCTTTCGGCGGCGATACGCAATAGCGCGTCGCGCGTGTCCTCGCTTATAAATGCGGTTATCGGCACGCGGGGCGGGGCGTTCTTTTTGGTCGTGGTTGCTTCGTTCATAGGTTTACCTCCTTAAAAATAAAAAATAGGCTTGTTTTTTTAACAAACCTATTGTAAATCAGCACGAGGACAACAAAAAGGCTATTGACAACCTAATGCAAGCCCTAATGCACGGCAAG